>NZ_JAHBOH010000001.1:612776-1225553 GCF_018531375.1 Cellulomonas fulva
GCGGCCCGCTGCACCCGCGACCGGGACGCCGCGGCGACCAGCGCCTCGTCCCCCGCCCGCTGGACGGGGTCGGCGTGGCGCAGCGTGCCGTAGGCGACCTGGTCGGTGATGTGCCGCGCGGCGCGGTGCGCGAACACCAGTCCCTCGAGCAGCGAGTTGGAGGCCAGCCGGTTCGCCCCGTGCACCCCCGTGCACGCGACCTCGCCGACCACGTACAGACCGCGTACCGACGTGCGCCCGACGAGGTCGCTGACGACGCCGCCGGAGTGGTAGTGCTGCGCGGGCGCCACGGGGACCAGGTCCGTCGTGAGGTCGATCCCGTGCTCGAGCAGCCGCTCGTGGATCGTCGGGAAGCGCCGCCGCAGGAAGTCGCCGCCCAGGTGACGGGCGTCGAGCCAGACGTGGTCGGAGCCGGTGGCGGCCAGCTGCCGCACGATCGCGTGCGCCACCACGTCGCGCGGCGCGAGCTCCGCCATCGGGTGCACGTCGAGCATGAACCGCACGCCGTCGGTGTCGAGCAGGTACGCGCCCTCGCCGCGCACGGCCTCGGAGATGAGCGCGAGCTGGCCCTTGACCCCCGCGCCCAGCCACAGCACGGTCGGGTGGAACTGCACGAACTCGACGTCGCCCAGCACGGCGCCCGCGCGCAGCGCCGCGGCGATGCCGTCCCCGGTCGCCTGCGGCGGGTTCGTCGACGAGCGGAAGGCCTGGCCGATGCCGCCGGTCGCGAGCACGACCGCCTTCCCGAGCGCCGCGCCCACGCCGTCGCGCTGGCCCTCGCCGATCACGTGGAGCGTCACGCCGCAGACGGCGCCCGGGCGCCCGTCCGGGCCCGCCGGACCGGTGAGCACGTCGAGGACCAGCGCGTGCTCGATCACCTCGATGCCCGGGTCGTGGCGCACGGCCTCGATCTGCGCGACGAGGGCGCGGGAGATCTCCGCACCGGTCGCGTCGCCCCCGGCGTGCACGATGCGGTCCGCGTGGTGCCCGCCCTCACGCGTGAGCGAGATCCGCCCGTCGGGGGAGGTGTCGAACACCGCGCCCAGCCCGACGAGCTCGCGCACGCGTTGGGGGCCCTCGGTGACCAGCACCTCGACCGCGCGGGGGTCGCACAGGCCGCCACCAGCGACGAGCGTGTCCGCGAGGTGCGCGGCGGGCGAGTCCTCGGGCGCCAGCGCGGCCGCGATGCCGCCCTGCGCCCAGACGGTGGAGCCCGACGCGAGCCGGTCCTTGGTCACCAGCAGCACGCGCGGCACGCGGGCCCGCAGCTCGAGCGCCGCGGTCAGGCCGGCGATGCCCGAGCCGACGACGATCGCGTCGACCTCCACGGTCCAGCCCGGCGCGGGCGCGGCGAGCCGCGTGGCCATGCGCGGCGCGAGCGCCGCGTCGATCCCGGGTGCGACCGCCGGGGCCGGGCGCGGGCCGGCACCCGGGAGCGCGGTCTCGTCGGACGGGAGGGTGGGGGACGAGGTGGTCACCGCGCGGCGCCGCGCGTGACGGTGCCGCCCAGCGGTCCACCGGTCGGGCCACCGAGCGCGTCCGGCGTCGCCGGTCCGTGCGTGTGCGGCTCGCGCACGCCGCAGCCGGCGTGGGTGTGCGCCGCGGTGCGGTCGACGTCGTGCGGGTGCTCGACGAGGTCGCGGCCCTGCGCGAACGGCACGCCGCTGGGCTGCAGGCCGGCGGCCGCGGTCCACTCGTCCGGCACCTGGCCCGGGTCGTCGGACAGGTCGACGATCTTGTTCTCCGAGTCGACCAGCACCACGTGCGGCTCGTACGTGCGCGCCTCGGCGTCGGACATCAGCCCGTACGCGATGAGGATCACCACGTCGCCGGGGTGCACCAGGTGGGCCGCGGCGCCGTTGATGCAGATCTGGCCCGAGCCCGCCTCGCCCGCGATCGCGTACGTCGTCAGCCGCGAGCCGTTGGTGACGTCGACGATGTCGACCTGCTGGCCCGGCAGCAGGTCCGCCGCCGCGAGCAGGTCCGCGTCCACGGTCACCGAGCCGACGTAGTGCAGGTCCGCCTGCGTCACCGTCGCGCGGTGGATCTTGCCGGTCATCATCGTGCGCATCAGCGTGGTCATGCCGGGCCTCCCAGGGTGACCGTCGTGTTGTCGATGAGCCGCGTGCCGCCCACGCGGGCGGCGAGCAGGAGCAGCGCCTCGCCGGTGTGGTCGGCGGCCACGGGCCGGAAGTCGTCGGGTCGGACGAGCGCCACATAGTCGACCTCGTCGGGTGCCGTCCGCTGCGGGTCCGCTCCCGCGGTCCCGTCCGGCGACCCGCCGGCGAGGCCGCCGACGAGCGCGGCGAGCGTCGCCGTGCGCACCACGTCGGCCGACGAGCCCGCGGTGGCCGCCGCGACGCCCGTCGCCAGGGCGGTCGACAGCGCGAGAGCGCGCACCCGCTCATCGGGCGTCAGGTAGGCGTTGCGGCTGGACATCGCCAGGCCGTCCGGCTCGCGGACCAGCGGGGCGCCCACGACCTCGACCGGGACGTCGAGGTCCCGCACCATGCGGCGGACCGCGGCGAGCTGCTGCGCGTCCTTGCGCCCGAAGATCGCGACGTCCGGGCGGGTCAGGTGCAGGAGCTTGAGCACCACCGTCAGCACGCCGTCCAGGTGGCCGGGCCGCGAGGCGCCCTCGAGCACCGAGCCGATCGCGCCGGCCGAGACGCGCACGAGCGGGTCGCCGTCGGGGTACATCACGTCGGGCGTCGGGGCGAACACCACGTCGCCGTCGTCGAGCAGCCCGGGGCCGGTGAGGAGCGCCAGGTCGCCCGCCAGGTCGCGCGGGTAGCGGGACAGGTCCTCCCCCGCGCCGAACTGCAAGGGGTTGACGAAGATGGTCACGACGACCTGGTCCGCGAGCTCCTTGGCCTGCCGCACCAGCGACAGGTGGCCCGCGTGCAGGGCGCCCATGGTCATGACGACGGCGCGGCGGCGGTGCGTGCCCGCCTCACCCGGCGCCTCGCCCGGCGCGTCGCCGGGGCCCGTCCCGAGCGCGGCCGCGAGCTCGTCGCGGGTGCGCGCGAGCGTGCCGACTGCGGTGATCATGCGTCCTCCCGGCCCGGTGGCCCGTCCTCGTCGTGCCCGTCCTCCTGCTGCAACCATCCCGCACCGTCGTCTGTGCCCGCGACCCCGGAGACCGGTTGTGACGTACCTGACGCGAGCGCGTCCAGCACCGCCGCGGCCGCGGGCTCGGGCAGCAGCCCCGCCGCGAGCGCGCGCGCACCGGCGGCGCGGGCGAGCGTCCGGTACGCCGCGGGCACGTCCGTCGCGCCCGTCGTGGCGGCGAGCGCGTCCAGCACCGCCAGGTGCTCGACGACGGTGCCGACGTCGCCGCGCCGCACCGGACCGGTGAGCGCGGCCACCGCGCCCGGCCCGCGCACGTCCTCGACCGCCGGCAGCCCACCGCCCGCCAGCGCCGCGGCGTCCGTCCCCGTGGACTCGGCGCGCAGGGCGCCGTCGAGCGCGGCCTCGAGCAGCGGCCGGAGCATGCGGCCCGGGTCGGCCACGCCCGCCGAGGCCAGCGCCTGGGCGGCCTGCGCGACGAGCACGACGAGGTGGTTCGCGCCGTGCGCCAGCGCCGCGTGGTAGAGCCCGCGCGCGGCCTCGTCGAGCACCGTGGGCTCGCCGCCGACCTCGACCGCGAGCGCCTGCCCGATCGGCAGGACCGCGGCGGGACCGGTCACCGCGAACGGGCAGCCGACGAGCCGCGCCAGGTCCAGCGACGTGCCGGTGAAGGTCATCGCGGGGTGGATCGCGAGCGGGATCACCCCGGCGGCACGCGCGGGCGCCAGGACCTCGACCCCGTAGCGACCGGAGGTGTGCACGACGATCTGTCCCGCCTGCCACGCGCCGAGGTCCGCCAGGCCGCGCACCAGGTCGGCGAGCGCGTCGTCGGGCACCGCGAGGAGCACCAGCTCGGCGCGCCGCACGACCTCCGGCACCGCGAGGACGGGCACGCCGGGCAGCAGGCTCTCCGCGCGGTCGCGGGACTCCTGCGACACTGCGCTGACGGCCACGACCGGGTGCCCCGCGGCGCGCAGCGCGCTGCCGAGCACGGCGCCGACGCGCCCCGCGCCCACCACGCCCACGCCGAGCCGGCCCGGCCGGTGCGCCGGGGCGGTCACGGCGTCGACCGCATCCACAGCTCGGGGCCGGCGGCGGCGCGCGCCGTGCGGGCGCGCTCGGACTGCTCGTCGAGCAGCGCGGCGGCCACCAGGCCGTCCAGGTGGTCGACGCGCGGGCGCACGGGGCCGGGCGTGGAGTGCACGACGAAGCTCGCGACCCCGAGCCGGCGCTGCAGCGGGCCCTGCTCCAACCCGAGCGACTGCGTGCGCTCGTGCGGCACCACCACGACGTGCCGGACCAGGCGCCCCGAGCGCGCGACCAGCGCGGTGCGCGTGACGCGCACGCCCTGCCGGCGCCACGCGACGGGGTCGAGCCAGCGGGCCTGCCGCGGCGCCGGCGTGAAGCCGCCCTCGTCGTCCCGGCCGGACATGGCCGCGTCGACGACGGCCCGCGGGTCCTCGACCCCGAGGTCCGGCAGGACCAGCCACAGGGCCGCCGCCGCCTCGTCGCGCGTCGCGACCGGGTGCAGGACCGTCGCGCGCGCGGCGTCGTCGCCGGTGCCGTACCCGGCGACGTTGATCTCGATGCGCCACCAGTCCGGCCCGCGCCACCACAGGCCCTGGCTCAGCCGCACGGCCTGCACGCGTCCCGGGGGGACGGTCTGGGCGCGCTGCTCGGTGAGGCCGTGCCGCAGCCGGATGCCGTCGGGCGAGAGCGCGGCCCGGAAGCCGGCACCCCCGTTGATGCGGCCCCACAGCGTCCCGACGAACCCCAGCGCCGCGGGGAACAGCACGAACAGCGGACCGACGTCGCGCGCGAGGATCGCGCCGACCACGAAGGCGGCGACGAGCAGCACCAGCCCCGCGACGGTCGCGCTGCGGAGCGTCGAGACGAGCAGGCGCGGCATCGGGACCGCGTACACCTCGCGCTCGGGCGCCTCCTCGAAGCCCGCGCGCGGACCGGCCGCGGTGGCGCCGGGGACGGCGCTCAGCGGGTCCGTGCCCGGCCCCTGCGGGTCCAGCCCGGCGGCGCCGGGCGCGGCGCCGTCGTCGACCGACCCGGGCGCGCCGGCGGCCGGCGCGGGGGCGCCGGCCGGACGGCGCAGGCCGGCCGCGAGCGCCAGGAGGTCGCTGCGGAGCGCCTGCGCGTCGGGCTCCCGCAGGTAGGCCAGCGACACCGCCGAGCCGGAGCCGCCCGCGACCTCGAGCCGCAGGTCGGCCAGCCCGAAGAGGCGCGCGAGCAGCGGCTGCACCACGTCGACGGCCTGGAGCCGGTCGAGCCGCGCCTGCCGCTGCTGCCGGAACAGCACGCCGGTGCGCAGGTGCACCGCCTCGTCGGTCACGGCGTACCGGGTCATGCGCCAGGCGATCGCGGAGTACCCGAACCCGACGAGCGCCACGAGCGCCACGGCGCCCAGCACCAGCAGCCAGCCCTTGCCGCCCAGCAGCTCCGAGGCGGTCCGCACGTCGTCGGCCACCTGGTACCCGACGACCGCGATGACACCCACGAGCACCTTCCAGCCCTTGAGGGCCGGCGTCACGGGGTGCATGCGCCGCCAGGCATCGGCCGGGACGGCGTCGTCGGACTCGGCGGGCGCGCTCACAGGCCCGCCAGCCGGGCCTCACCGCGCGACGCGAGCCGGTCGCGCAGGCGCGCCGCCTCGTCGGGACGCAGGCCCTCGATGGTCGCGGTGGTCTGCGGCGACGCGGTGTGCAGCTGGACCGACGCGATCCCGAACCAGCGGGCGACCGGGCCGGCCGACACGTCCACGTACTGCATGCGGCCGTAGGGGACGACGACGAGCGAGCGGAACATGATGCCGCGCCGCACCAGGAGGTCGTCGGCGCGCTCGGCGTACGCGAGCGCGCGGACCTGGCGGGGCACCAGCAGGCCGATCCACAGCGCGAGCGCCGCGACGATCCCGAACGGCAGCCACAGCCACGGCTGGGGCACCGCGAGCGCGATCACCGCGAGCACCAGCAGGACGGGGCCGAGCACCACCGCGAGCGTCGTCAGGCGGGCGGTGGCGAGGCGGTGCGAGACCGGGGTCCAGACGACTCCGGCCGGCTCGAACGGGACGCTCACGGGCGTCGGTTCCGTGGTCACGCCGTCATCCTCCCATCCAGGCGGGGTCGGCCGGCGCCGGTCCGGCGCCGGGGTCAGCCCGCGCTGGGGTGCGGGGCCGCCTCGCGCTCCTCGTCCTCCGGCGGCGGGATCCGGCAGAAGCCCTCGACGACGAGCCCGACGACCGCGAGCACCACGGCCCCGACCGCGGCGGCCCCGGCGGACAGTGCACGGCCGCCGTTGCCGACGGTCTGGAGGTCCGTCACGAGCACGATCGTCTGCCCGGCGTACCAGCCGGTGAGCAGCGCGCCGGTGTAGCAGGACGCCTTGGCCAGCACCGCGGTGCGCGCGGCGCGGATGGGGTCGAGGTTCGGCCGCTTGCCGCGCAGGAACTGGCGGACCGCCCAGCCCAGCGAGAGCACCACGGCCGCGATGACGACCTCGACCGCGGCGACCAGCCACGGCACCTCGGGCGGCAGCCCGCCGTTGCCCTCGATCGCGTCGAACACGATCCACGTGGCGGCGGCGACCCCGAGCGCGACGACCAGGAGCGTCTGCCAGCGCGTGCGTCCCATCAGGCCCCCGGACCACCCGGGCGGGGTCCCGCGTCCGCCTCCCAGTGCGCCGCCGGCAGGGGCGCGGTCAGCCAGTCGAGCGCGAGCCAGCGCACGCCCTCGCGGTCGGGCGCGGTGGCCGCGAGCGCCGCGACGGGTCCGCCGCCGAGGCCCGGCAGGAACGCGTCCGGGTCCACCTGGGCCCAGGGCTGCAGGACGAACGCGCGCTCGTGCGCGCGAGGGTGCGGCAGCTCGAGGTCCTCGGTGACCGCGAGCACGGTCCCGTACACGATCAGGTCGACGTCGAGCGTGCGCGGGCCCCAGTGCTCGAGCCGCTCGCGCCCGTGCGCCTGCTCGACCGCCTGGGCCGCGCGCAGCAGCTCCCGCGGGGCCAGCGAGGTGCGCACCAGCACGACGGCGTTGAGGAAGTCCGGCTGGTCCGGCCCGCCCACGGGCGCCGTACGCGCCAGCGGCGAGACGTCCACGATCTCGATCCCCGGCACCTGGCCGATCTCGGTGATCGCGGCGCGCAGCGTCTCCTGCGCATTGCCGAGGTTCGCGCCGAACGCGAGCACCGCGTCGACGGGCGCGTCGGGCGCGACGTCGAGGCGGTCCGTGACCACCTCGCCCACGACCTCGTCGTCGGCGGGCGCCGCGATCGGAGCCGGCGCCTCGAGGTCGGGGACCGTGAACGCGGTCGTCGGCTGGTCGTCGGGCGCGACGGGCAGCTGCGCGGTCCCGGTCGGCGGCTCGAGGGGCGGCACGACGAGCGGCGCGACGTCGAGGGGGGCGATCTCGAGCGGCTGCTCGACCGCGCCGACCGCGTGCGTCGGCGGGGCGGTCACGGGCGGCACGTACGGCTCGGCGGCGGGCAGCTTGGTCCGGTCCCGCCGGATCGCGACCACCACGTCACCGAACGGCACCGCGATGGGCGCCTGCGGCTTGTGCACCGCCACGTCCACCGCGCTGACGGTCCCGTCCGCCAGGACGGTCGCCGCGATCCGCTCGGCCAGGGTCTCGATCAGGTCGTACGCCGGGCCCTCGATCACGGCCACGACGAGCTCGGCGAGCTCCCCGTAGTGCAGCGTGTGCCGCAGGTCGTCGCCCGCCGCGGCTCGTCGGGTGTCCAGGTGCACGACGACGTCCACGACGAACGTCTGCCCGTCCCGCTTCTCGTGCTCGAAGACCCCGTGGTAGCCGGTCGCGCTCACGCCCGTCAGCCGGATCTGGTCGAGACGGTTCCCGCGGGCGTCCGTCACCGGCCCTGTCGCGTCGCTCACCGCGACTCCTCTCTCGTCGTACCCGCGCCGCTCGTCGTACCCGCGCCCCCGCTCGTCGTACCCCGGACACCCTCCCACGCCGCGGCGACGCGGACGGCGTCCGCGGACGCCGCGACGTCGTGCACCCGCACGCACCACGCGCCCGCCGCCGCGGCCAGCGCGGTGACCGCGGCGGTCGCGTGGTCGCGCTGCAGCGGCGGCGCGGGCGTGCCGTCCGGCGCCGCGAGCAGGTGGCCCAGGAAGCGCTTGCGGCTCGCCCCGACGAGCACGGGGAACCCGTCGCCGACGAGCTCGGGCAGCCGGGCGAGCAGCGGCCAGTTGCTGGCGCCCGGCTTCGCGAACCCCAGCCCCGGGTCCAGCACCACCTGCTCGTCGCGCACGCCCGCCGCCCGCAGCGCGTCGACGCGCTCGGCGAGCTCGCGCCGCACGTCCGTCACCACGTCGTCGTAGTCGTCCAGCTCGTCCATCACGTCCGCGTGCCCGCGCCAGTGCATCGCCACGTACGCGACCCCGGTCTCCGCGACGACCCCGTACATCGCGTCGTCGGCCAGGCCGCCGGACACGTCGTTCACGACGAGCGCGCCCGCCTCGGCCGCCGCGCGCGCCACCTGCGCCCGCGTGGTGTCGACGCTGACCGCCACGCCGCGGCGCACCAGCTCGGTGATCACCGGCAGCACGCGCTCGCGCTCCTCGTCGATCGGCACCCGCCTGGCCCCGGGCCGCGTCGACTCGCCGCCCACGTCGAGCAGGTCCGCGCCCTGCTCGAGCAGCGTCAACCCGTGCGCCACCGCGGCGCCGGGCGTGAACCACCGCCCGCCGTCGGAGAAGGAGTCGGGCGTGACGTTCACGACCCCCATCACCAGGGTGCGGCCGGCCTCGCGGAGCGGGGGCGGGAGCACGGCAGGTCCGACGACGTCCACCCCCCGAGCCTAGGGGGCGGCGAACCGCGTGACCCGTGTCGGCGGCCGGGCCTACGCTGCGGGAGTCCGGAGAATCCGGGCGTATCCACCCTCCCGGGGCAGCGGCGCCCGCAGGCGCGTCGCACGGGGGACGACGAGCGAGGAGAGAGTCATGCCGCACGGGGACATCACGCACATCGACATCCCGGTCTCGGACAACGAGGCCGGCGGCCGCTTCTACGGCGGGCTCTTCGGCTGGCAGATCGCCGAGATCCCCGGCTTCGAGGGCTACCCCATGTGGCAGGCGCCCAACAAGATCAGCGGCGGCGGCCTCGCACCCCGCTCCGAGGGGTTCACCCAGCCCCGCAGCTACGTCGAGGTCGACTCGATCGACGAGTCGCTCGCCAAGGTCACCGAGCTCGGCGGCAAGGTCCTGCGCGGCAAGGAGCCCATCGACGACAAGAGCTGGTGGGCGATCTTCGAGGACCCGGACGGCAACGTCATGGGCCTCTACGAAGGAGCCCCCGGCGCCGACTCGTGACACCCGGTGAACGCCTGCGCGTGGCCAGCAGACCCCTCAGCGGGACGCGTGCGGCGGGGTTGGCGCCCAGGTGATGTCGGGCAGGTCGTCGTACCGTGCTTGCGCGTCGGCAGACATCACGGTGCGCGAGTGTTCGGCAGCGGTCGCCGCGATGATCAGGTCGTGTGCACCGCGGGGGCGTCCGGTGCGGCGGGTATGGGCAAGGAGACGTGCGTGCATGTTCGCAGTCCGGGCCGTGTAGTCCAGGACGGGGACGGATGACACGATCGCGTCCAGAACCGCCTGGCGGTGCGCCGCCCTCGAGGGGGTATCGGCGAGCTCGACGCCGAGTCGGAACTCGGCGACGGTGATGGCCGCGATAGCGACGTCGTCGTCGGCGAGCGCGGCGCGGTCCAGGGTGCGGCGCTCGAACGCTATGAGGGCGGTGGTGTCGAGGATCAGGCGTCGGGCCACGGGTTCCCGTTCGAGAGCAGCTTCGTCGCCGCGGTGATGTCCGCCTCGAACGTGTCGTCCAAGGACACTGTGGAGGCGTCGAGGGCGTCGCTCAGGGCGCGACCGGACGCGACGGGGACGGGCCGCAGCTCCGCGACGGGGACACCGGCCCGGGTGATGGTGATGGTGTCGCCGTGCTGGACCGCGTCCAGGACCTCCGAGAAGCCTCGCGAGACGCGGGTGGCTGTCATGGTCCGCATAGCACCGACAGTATCAGATAATCAGACATCGGTCCCCGGGGATGTCGCCGACGCATGAAAGCTGACCCCTGGGGCCCGTTGCATCTTGACCCCTCCAAGAACCATTGGAGGGTGATCACGATGGAGCACTGGGCTGAGATCGGTAGGTTGCGTCGAGCGGAGAGCGTTCCGATCAAGGAGGCCGCGCGCCGCTTGGGGATGGCGCGGACACGGTGCGGGCGGCGTTGGCCTCCGGCGCGCCACCGAGGTATGAGCGTGCAACGCGGCCTTCGCTGGTCGACGCGGTGGAGCCCCAGGTGTGGGCGCTGCTGCGGGAGCCCGACGATGGCGGCGACGGTGGTCGCCGAGCGGACCGGCTGGTCGCACTCGATGAGGATCACGTCATGCCGCAGGGGACATCACGCACATCGACATCCCGGTCTCGGACAACGAGGCCGCCAGCCGCTTCTACGGCGGCCTCTTCGGCTGGCAGATCGCGGAGATCCCCGGCTTCGAGGGCTACCCCATGTGGCAGGCGCCCAACAAGATCAGCGGCGGCGGCCTCGCACCGCGCTCCGAGGTCTTCACCCAGCCACGCAGCTACGTCGAGGTCGACTCGATCGACGAGTCCCTCGCCAAGGTCACCGAGCTCGAACGAGGTCCGCGCGATCCCTGCGGCGTCAGAGGACGACGTCTTGCGACCCAGAGCGTCGTACGCGTACCGCAGCGTCCGACCCTGCCCGTTGGTCACCGCGGTCACCTGCCCCAGCAGGTCGCAGGCGGCCCGGGTCGCTCGCCGTGACCTGCCGGCCCGCGAAGTCGTAGGAGTACCCAGGAGTTGTCGTCACCGCCCGCCACGCCATTGCGGCCCTGGTCGGCGACCGTGGTCAGATTCCCCGCCGGATCGTAGCCGTGCCCCACGCTCACCACCCCACCGGCCGGCCTGGCACGGCCGTCGAACCCGGGCACACTGCCCGCCCCCGTCAGCGGATCGATGGCGACCTTGGGAGCGGGGATTGTGCTCGGTCAGCTCGACCGTGCGACCCCGCACGTCGGTGACGGTCGTCGTGGCCGTGCCGTGGCACCGCGCCCTGGTTCCCGATCCCGTTCATCACTGCATCTCGCCAGGCCGAAGGGAACACCGTCCTTCGTCGTTGCACGCCTTCCGACCAAGGAGAGGCAAGCGTCGTCGAAACCTCGGACACTCGCCTACACATCGACGCCGGCAGGGTCTTCCGCGACCATTCTTATGCGATTCGACGGCCCCATCTAGTAATCAGCGAAATCTATCCGGGATCCGAGCGAGCCTCACCTGCACGTCCAGCCCGTCGGACGGGACGGAGGCATCAGCCCAGACCGCTCCGGCGGCTAGCCATCGGTACCTATAACGCTTGGCTGCGACTTCAGTCGCGTCGCCATATCCGAATTCGACACCGCAACACGGGCAGAAATCCCACGAGGGGTCGCTGCCGGACTGCCCCCATGGCGGCTGATCGGGGAGATAGCCGCAAACGCGGCAGCATACATTCTGTTCACTGTGCATTGAAGTAGTCCATGTTGGTCGCATATCCATGCTGAGTCCGCCCGGTCATGCCGAGACTCCGCCACATACGTGCCCCACCCGAACGCACCGACCATCCACGCCGGCACCGACGTCGCATCGAAGTACGTCGTGACTGTCTCGCCACCCAACACCCGCGCCCCACCAGACGCCCCCTTCCTGGTGATCTGCGGGAGCGTGAGCGTCTAGATGCGTGACTTACGAGACGTGGCATTAGCAATCGTCCTGAAGAACTACGCCGCGACATTCCACAGAGATGCTCCGATCGCCCTCCCATTTAACATCGCATTGAATGCCGCCTTGGAGTTCAGCGATGCTGACGTGCGCAACCTCGCTCAAGCCCCAGTCGATATTCTCAGGATGCTCCAGCATGTATATGTTTAGGCCGCCGTGGAGCATAAAGAGCTGGACGCCGTCGAGCTCGATGCGCACGGCGCGCGATACCTGGCGCGGACGACCGGTCTTGCCGTCGATCACCATCGAGAACGTCAGGTGCACAGAATACCCGTGGTGGGCAAACTCGATCCTGGTCAACAGCGCTTCTGAGAGACCTCCCTCGCCGTAAAGCCATTCGACAACGGCGCCGGGTCCCAAGATTCTCATCTCGAAAGAACCCGAATGCCGTGCGAACCACTGTTCCCGGCGACATTGCCATGCCCGTCCAAGCAGTTGTTTGCCCTATTGCGAATGCGGATATCCCACCCGCCTCCTCGACTCGTGATGCACACCTGCTCGCCCGTCCGGTTCGAATAGATATAGCCGGATTTTTTCCCAGGTGAGGCTCGGGCGGAATCCATTGTCGAGCAAGCCGGATCGAAAATCGATCATTAGTCTTCCCCTGACTCTCCCCCGCTGAAGACGCCCTTAGCCAACTCAGCCGTCCTCTCAGCTCACCGAGATCCGCGTCGACGTCGCATCTCCGCACCCATCAAAGCACCGCGCCCACCGGCGCGGAGGACGCCTCGAACGATTGGTCGCGATCAGGCCGCGAGCATGGCCAGGCCGATGGAGCCGACCAGTGCGAGGACCGCGACGACTGAGACGGCCACCAAGACGGTGCGGGAGCGCATGAACCTCACGGGCGTACCTCCGGGTCTTCGGCGCCGTCGGCCGTCGGCTGAGAGGACTGCCCTGCGGCCTGCTCGGACGCCAGGCGGGGTTCCGTGCGGCGCTCGGGGCGGAAACCGGCCTTGTCGGCGTAGAACGCGCGGATGACGTCCATGTCGGCGCGCACGTCGCCGGTGAGCTCGATGGTCGGGCCCAGGCCCGTGGTCATCGTCGTGCGGTCGACGTAGCCGAGGGTGACACCCCAGCCCGTCTCGCGGGCGATGCGGTAGAAGCCCGACTTCCAGCCCTGGCCGCTGCGGGTGCCCTCGGGCGTCACGACGAGGTAGAACCGCTCGCCGTCGCGCACGCGGGCGATCAGCTCGTCGACCAGGCCAGCGGGATCGCGGCGGTCGACGGGGATGCCGCCCAGGCCGCGCATGAGCGGGCCGGCCGGGCCGGAGAACAGCGTGTGCTTGCCGAGCCAGCGGAACGGGATGCCCTGCTCCCAGGCGATCGCGAGCATCAGGACGAAGTCCCAGTTCGAGGTGTGCGGGGCGCCGATGAGGATGCCGGCACCGTCGCGCGGCGGGCGCTCGGTGACCAGGCGCCAGCGGCTGACCCGCCAGTAGGCGCGCGCTGCGGCGCGTCGGAGGTCCATGGGATCAGCGCGCGTGGATGAGGCTCATGGCCTCGGCCCGGGTGGCGACGTCACGCATCTGGCCGCGGACCGCCGAGGTGACCGTGCGGGAGCCGGGCTTGCGGACGCCGCGCATCGACATGCACAGGTGCTCGCACTCGACCACGACGATCACGCCGCGCGGCTCGAGCGCCTCGACCAGCGCGTCGGCGATCTGCGACGTCAGCCGCTCCTGCACCTGCGGGCGGCGCGCGAACACGTCCACCAGCCGCGCGAGCTTGGACAGCCCCGTGATCCGGCCGTGCTCGCCCGGGATGTAGCCGACGTGGGCGACACCGTGGAACGGCACCAGGTGGTGCTCGCACGTCGAGTACACCTCGATGTCCTTGACCAGCACCATCTCCTCGTGACCGAGGTCGAACGTGGTGGTCAGCACGTCCTGCGGCGACATCCGCAGGCCGGCGAAGATCTCCCGGTACGCCCGGGCGACGCGCGCCGGGGTGTCCCGCAGGCCCTCGCGCTCGGGGTCCTCGCCGACCGCGAGCAGCAGCTCGCGGATGGCGGCCTCCGCGCGGTCCTGGTCGTACTCGCCGACGGCGCCGGTGGGGGCCGTGATCGGGTCGACCATCAGTCGAGCTCGGGCGTCTGCGACGGCGGCGTCTCGACGGCCTCGACCGGCGGGCGCTCGGGGTTCGCCGCGGCGGCCTCGTCCTCGGGCACGACGGCCTGGCCGTCCTGCACCGCGATCTCGGCGGGCGTGAGCACCGGCGGACGGTCGGAGACCGAGCGCTGGTCGCTCGAGAGCCAGACCTGGCGCGGCGGGCGCTTCACGATGGGCTGGAAGATCTCCGCCAGCTGCTGCGCGTTGAGCGTCTCCTTCTCGAGCAGCTCGAGCACCAGCGCGTCGAGCACGTCGCGGTACTCGACCAGGATCTCCCACGCCTCGTCGTGCGCGTCCTCGATCAGCCCGCGGACCGCGGCGTCGATGCGGCCCGCGACCTCCTCGGAGTAGTCCCGCTGGTGGCCCATGTCGCGGCCCAGGAAGACCTCGCCCGAGTCCTGGCCCAGCCGGATGGCGCCCAGGTCGCTGCTCATGCCGAACTGCGTGATCATCCGGCGCGCGGTCGCGGTCGCCTTCTCGATGTCGTTGCCCGCGCCCGTCGTCGGGTCGTGGAACACCAGCTCCTCCGCGACGCGCCCGCCCATGGCGTACGCGAGCTGGTCCAGCAGCTCGTTGCGCGTGACCGAGTACTTGTCCTCGACCGGCATGACCATCGTGTAGCCCAGCGCGCGGCCGCGCGGCAGGATCGTCACCTTGGTCACCGGGTCGGTGTAGCGCAGGGCCGCCGCGACCAGGGCGTGGCCGCCCTCGTGGTACGCGGTGAGCTTCTGCTCCTTGACGTTCATGACGCGCGTGCGCTTCTGCGGGCCGGCGACCACGCGGTCGATCGCCTCGTCCAGCGCGTGGTCGTCGATGAGCTGCGCGTTCTGGCGCGCGGTGAGCAGCGCGGCCTCGTTCAGCACGTTCGCCAGGTCCGCACCCGTGAAGCCGGGGGTCCGACGAGCGACGGCGGTCAGGTCCACGTGCGGCGCCATGGGCTTGCCCTGCGCGTGCACCGTGAGGATCCGCTCGCGGCCCTTGAGGTCCGGCGGCTCCACCGCGACCTGGCGGTCGAACCGGCCCGGGCGCAGCAGCGCGGGGTCCAGGATGTCCGGCCGGTTGGTCGCGGCGATCAGGATGACGTTCGTCTTGACGTCGAACCCGTCCATCTCGACGAGCATCTGGTTGAGCGTCTGCTCGCGCTCGTCGTGCCCGCCGCCCAGGCCCGCGCCACGGTGGCGACCGACGGCGTCGATCTCGTCGACGAAGATGATCGCCGGGCTGTTCTCCTTGGCCTGCTGGAACAGGTCACGCACGCGGCTGGCGCCGACGCCGACGAACATCTCGACGAAGTCGGAGCCGGAGATCGAGTAGAACGGGACGCCCGCCTCACCCGCGACGGCGCGGGCGAGCAGCGTCTTGCCGGTCCCGGGCGGGCCGTACAGCAGCACGCCCTTGGGGATCTTGGCGCCGACGGCCTGGAACTTGGCCGGCTCGGAGAGGAACTCCTTGATCTCCGTGAGCTCCTCGACGGCCTCGTCGACCCCCGCGACGTCCGCGAACGTGACCTGCGGGGACTCCTTGGAGACCAGCTTGGCGCGCGACTTGCCGAAGCTCATGACGCGCGAGCCGCCGCCCTGCATGTTCGACATGAGGAACCAGAAGATCGCCAGGATGATGATGAACGGCAGCACCAGCGACAGCAGGCTGCTCCACCAGGAGGTCTGCGGGTTCTCCGAGGTGAAGCCCTTGTCGAGGTCAGCGCTCTGCACGGCGTCCACGACCGTCTCGCCCTGCGGCGCGACGTACTGGAACTGCACGAGCTTGCCGAGGTTGTCCTCGCCCTTGACGAAGTCCTCCTTCAGCGTGAGCTCGACCCGCTGCACGCCGTCGGTGATCTTGGCCTGCTCGGCCTTGCCGTCGGCGAGCAGCTCGAGGCCGTCGGAGGTGTCGATGGACTTCACGGACGGCTGGGTCAGCGTGCTCACGCCGATCCACAGCAGCACGACGGCCAGGGCGATCCACAGCAGGGGACCGCGCACGAGGCGCTTGGCGTTCATAGGCGTTCGGGGCAGGGCCCCTCATCCTCCTGGTCGGTCGACCGGCATGTGCCGTCGGACGGGCTGATCGCCTCGAAAGTACACGGTGGTGCTGTTCTTCCCGGGGCCTGTTCGCGCAGGGCACACCCGGTCCGCACCGGGTCCACACCGCGCGGGCACCGGCGTGGGCGCGGTCAGGCGCCGTACACGTGCGGCGCGAGCGTCCCGACGAACGGCAGGTTCCGGTAGCGCTCGGCGTAGTCGAGCCCGTACCCGACGACGAACTCCGACGGGATGTCGAAGCCCACGTACCGCACGTCGACCTCGACCTTCGCGGCGTCCGGCTTGCGCAGCATCGTCGCGATCTCGACGCTCGCCGGACCGCGGCTGCGCAGGTTCGAGACGAGCCAGGACAGCGTGAGACCCGAGTCGATGATGTCCTCGACGATCAGCACGTGCCGGCCCGTCAGGTCGGTGTCCAGATCCTTGAGGATCCGCACCACGCCGGAGGACTTGGTCCCCGAGCCGTACGACGAGACCGCCATCCAGTCCATCGCGACCGACGAGTGCAGGCGCCGCGCCAGGTCCGCCATGACCATGACGGCACCCTTGAGGACGCCGACCAGCAGCACGTCCTTGCCCTCGTAGTCGGCGTCGATCTGCGCCGCGATCTCGTCGAGCCGCGTGTGCAGCTGCTCCTGGGTGAGCAGGACCTTCTCGAGGTCGTCTCCCATGTCCGCAGGGTCCACTGCCGCTCCCGTCACGCGTTCGGTTCGTCTGTCGCCGGCTCGTCGTCGGGCCCGACGACAAGCGTGCCACAGGCACGGCGCGCCACCCGACTCCCGGGCAGGTGGACCGGGCCCTGGCCGCGCCAGTCGGTCAGCAGCGCGTCCACCGCGAGCACGTGGACGCGGTGCACCGCGCCCGCGGGCGCGCCCGCGGCGACCACCGCCGACCGCACCGCGCGGCGCCGCACCGCGTCCGGCGCCCCGACGAGCGTCGCGACGTCGAGCCGCACGTCGATCGCCTCGTCGGGTCCGTCGTTCGACGAGCAGTCCGACGAGCGGTCCGACGAGTCGGCCGATGCGGCGCGCGCCGTCGCGAGCAGCTCCGCCGCGGCGTGGTCGAGCGCGTCCGCGTCCTCCCGCAGCTGCGCGGCGGACCGGGCCAGGGCGCGAGCCACGCCCGGTCCCAGGACACGCTCCAGCGTGGGCAGCGCCTCGGCCCGCACCCGGCTGCGCAGCGGGTCGCCGGGAGCCCCCGCGTTCGTCGGGTCGTGCCACGGCTCGAGCCCCAGCGCCGCGCACGCGCCGAGCGTGTCCTCGCGCGTCAGGCCCAGCAGCGGGCGGCGCAGCACGCCCCGCACCGCGGGCATGCCCGCGAGCGAGCGCGCGCCCGAGCCGCGCGCCAGCCCGAGCAGGACCGTCTCCGCCTGGTCGTCGAGCGTGTGCCCCAGCAGCACGGCCGCCGCGCCGTGCTCGTCCGCCGCGGCCTCGAGCGCGGCGTACCGCGCGTCCCGGGCGGCGGCCTCGGGTCCGCCCGGACCGTCCACCTGCACCCGCACGACGAGCACGGGATCGAGCCCCAGCGCGCGGCACGTGCCCGCGGTCCGCCGCGCGACCTCGTCGGACCCCGCGACCAGCCCGTGGTCGACGACCACCGCTCCGGCCCGCCGGCGCGCGGCCCGGCCCGACCGGGGGACCGCGAAGGCCGCGCCCGCCGCGAGCGCGAGCGAGTCGGGTCCGCCCGAGCACGCGACCAGCACGAGCGCGTCGTCGGGCAGGTCCACGACCGCGGCGGTGACGGCCGAGCGGATCGCGGCGACCCGCGGGTCGGGACCGGGCACGCCCGGCTCAGCCGTGCACGCGACGCACCCACGCGTCGGGCTCGGCGATCTCCGCGGACGTCGGCAGGTGCGCGGCGGCCGTCCACACCTCGTTGAACCCCGAGACGCCGACCCGACGCCGCACGGCGCGCACGAACGCCGCGCCCTCGCGGTACTGCGCGAGCTTCTCGTCCATCCCGAGCAGGCGGCGCACCAGCCGACCGGTGCCCCGCGCGTTCGCGCCCGAGTCGCGGCGGGCCTCGAACTTGCGCCGGATCTCCCGGACGCTCGGCACCACACCGCGGCCCACGGCGTCCATGGTGACGTCGGCGTGGCCCTCGAGCAGGGCCATCACCGCGCCGACCTCGTCGAACAGGTCGCGCTGCTCGGGGGTCAGCACGTCGAGGACGCTGCCCGTGCCGGACACCACGCGGGACAGGCCGGTCATGAGCGTGCCGACCGGCTCGTCGGACGTCCGCGCGAAGTCCGTCAGCAGCTGCCCGGACCGTTCGCGCAGGTGCGCCGCGAGCCACGGCGCCGCCGCGAACTGCAGCGCGTGGGTCTGCTCGTGCAGCGCGACCCACAGCCGGAAGTCGTCCTCCGGAACCTTCAGCTCGCGCTCGACGTGCAGGACGTTGGGCGCGACCAGGAGGAGCCGTCCCTCGCCCGGCGCCTCAAGGGGCCGGCCCGGAGCGGGGGTGAACGGGTCGAACTGGCCGAGCACCTTGCTCGAGAGCAGCGCGAGCACGCCGCCGACCTGCAGCCCTCCGGCCCGCCGCCCCGCGAGCGTGGCGCGTGGCGTCGCGTCGGCGAGCGGGGCCGCCATGACCTCGAACATCCGGGTGTTCGCGCGCGCCCAGCCGGCGCGGTCCACGACGATCACCCGCGACACGGCCGCCGGGTCGCGTCCGTCGGCAGGACTCATCCGCGTGGCGCGCACCACGTGCTCCGCGGCCACGCCCGCGACCTCCCGCAGCCCCTCGACCAGGTCCTCGAGCACGGGTCGCGGCGCGGTGCTGCCGGGCGGCGCGATCCGCCCCGCCACGCGCGCGGCGGTCGCCCAGTCGACGGGACCCCGCGGCGCGCTCACGACGTCACCGTAACCCGGAGCCATCCCCCCGGGTCCCCGGAAGGCGTCGAGCGGGTCAGCCGCGGCAGCCGCACTCGTGGAGGTCGGTGACGAACTCGTCGATCGCGGCGCGCGCGCCCCACGGGCCGTCGGCGACCGGGTGCGTGGTGAGGACCGCGAAGGCGAGCTGGCGGCCGTCCGCGGTCACCACCGTGCCCGCGAGGGCCTTGATGCCGTTGAGGCTGCCGGTCTTGGCGCGGACCAGGCCGCGCGCGGGCGACTCGAGGTACCGGTCGTCCAGCGTGCCCGTCAGCCCGCCGATCGGCAGGCCGGGGGCGATGGGCCGCAGCGCGGGCTCGTCGGGGTCCATGACCAGCAGGACCAGCTGCTCGAGGGTCTGCGGGGTCAGCTCGGAGCCGTCCGCGAGACCCGAGGCGTCGGCGAGCGTGGCGCCCGTGACGTCGACGCCCAGCCGCGCGACCGCGCGCAGCACCGCCTGCGTCCCGCCCTCGAAGCTCGCGGGCAGCCCCTGGTCGAGTGCGACGAGCCGCGAGACCACTTCGGTGATGGTGTTGTCGGAGTGCTCGAGGAAGAGCTGCACCACCTGGGTCAGGGGCGCGGACGTCACCGAGGCGAGCGTCGTCGCGCTGTCCGACGCGGCGCCGCGGCGCGGGTCGCCGGACACCCCGATGCCCGCCTCCGCGAGCCGGTCGGCGAACACCTCGGCCGCGGCCATCGTCGGGTCGGGGTAGCGCGGCGGGTACTCGACGTCCGTCCTCGTCGCGCCGATGTGCACGGCCAGCGGCGTCACGGGGGCGACGTAGCCGAGCGCGAGGTCCCCCTCGGTCCAGGTCGGGTGCAGGGACGGGCCGGAGAACAGCGTGTCGTCGACGAGCAACGTCACCTCGGTCAGCCCCGCGAGCTTGAGCCGCTTCGCGGCGGCGCGGGCCAGGTCGCCCAGGCCCGCGTGCCCGTCGACGAGCGTCGGGTCGCCCTCGTCGGGCGCCAGCATCATGTCCCCGCCCCCGACGAGCACGATCTGGTCGCCGCTGCCGCGCACGACCCGGGTCTCGACCCCCGCGCCGCCGTCGAGCGTGCCGAGCGCGGCGACCGCCGTCACCAGCTTCTGCGTGGAGGCGGGCACGCGCGGGACGTCCGCGCGGTGCTCCGCGAGCACCTGGCCGGTGAGCTGGTCCGCGACGACGACGCCGGAGAACTTGAGGCGATCGTCGTCGACCAGCGCGTCGACCAGCGCGTCGACGCCGTCGGCGGACGGCTGCGGCGCCTGCGGGTCGAGCGCGCCGAGGGCCGGCACGACGTCGTCCGGCTCGACCGCCCCCGGGGCCGTGGGGAAGGGTGCGGCGTCCGCCGGCACGGGGTCGAGCGTCATCACGCCGGGCACGACGTCGTACGCGTCGGCCACGGCGTAGCCGCCGAGCCCGAGCACCAGGACGAGCATCGTCGTGCCGACGACGCGGGCGCCTGTGGCCATGATCACGCTCCGTAGCTCGTCCCGGTACGGGCGGGGAGGGACGGCCCGCCCGCCGGTGCGTCAGACTATGACGACGAGACGAGGTGACCGACCCACCGGCGCGCCGGTCACCGCCGAGGTGACCGACAGCGCAGGCCCACCGGCCGGCGGTTCGGCGGACAGGAGTGCTGTGGAGTTCGACGTCACGATCGAGATCCCCAAGGGTCAGCGGAACAAGTACGAGGTGGACCACGCCACGGGGCGCATCCGGCTCGACCGCATGCTCTTCACCTCGACGCGCTACCCCGACGACTACGGCTTCATCGAGGGCACCCTCGGCGAGGACGGCGACCCGCTCGACGCGCTCGTCCTGCTGGAGGAGCCCACGTTCCCCGGCTGCCTGATCCGCTGCCGCGCGCTCGGCATGTTCCGCATGCGCGACGAGGCGGGCGGCGACGACAAGGTGCTCTGCGTCCCGACGGGCGACCAGCGCGCCGCGTGGCGCCAGGACATCGACGACGTCTCCGACTTCCACCGCCTGGAGATCCAGCACTTCTTCGAGGTCTACAAGGACCTCGAGCCCGGCAAGTCCGTCGAGGGCGCGCACTGGACGGGCCGCGCGGAGGCGGAGGCGGAGATCCAGCGCTCGCGCCAGCGCGCGATCGACGCCGGCTACGACCACTGACGCGGCCACCGACCCGCTGACGGCAGCCGCACCGCCGGTACGAGGCGACGCCCGGTCCCCCGAGGGGGGCCGGGCGTCGTCGTGCGGGCGCCTGCTCGCGCCCGGCACGTGAGGCTACCGGTGCGCCCGGGTCACGGACGGCCCGCGTACGGCATCGCGTCGTAGTAGCGCATCGGAGCGATGCGCACGGTCAGCCCCGGCCGCGGGGCCTCGATGATCTGCCCACCGCCGATGTACATCGCCACGTGGTAGACCGAGTTCGGGTCGTTCGGGTTGGTGCCCCAGAAGACCAGGTCACCGGGCCGCATCGACGAGTAGCTGATCTTCAGCACCTGCTTGTACTGGTCCCGCGAGGTCCGGTAGAGGCCGACGCCGGCGGCGCTCCAGGACGTCATCGTGAGCCCCGAGCAGTCGTAGCCGGGTCCCGTGCCGCCCCACACGTACGGCGCACCGAGCCGCGTCCTGGCCACCGCCACCGCGGACTGCCCCATCGAGGACGACCCGCGCGAGGTCCCGGTGCCCAGCCCGTAGCCCGGGTTGGTGGGCGTCGGCGTGGGGGTCGGGGTCGGTCGCGGCGCCGGGGTGGTGGGCTCCGGGTCCGGGTCGGCCGGCGGGGTCGTCGGGTCGGGGTCCGGGTCCGCGGGCGGGGTCGTCGGGTCGGGGTCCGGGTCGGCCGGCGGGGTCGTCGGGTCGGGGTCCGACGGGGTCGTGGGGTCGGTCGGCCGCGCGGGCGGCGTCGTCGGCTCGGGGTCGGGCGTCTGCTCGCGCTCGCGCCGGGCCTCGTCCTCCTCGCGCCGACGCCGCTCCTCGTCGATCGCCTCCTGGCGGCGGCGCTCGGTCTCGACGCTCGTGTCCCGGGCGGCGGCGAGCTGGGTCAGGAGCGTGCCGCGCTCCGCCTCGGCCGTCCGCCGTGCCGCGTCCGCCTCGTCGGCCGTGCGCTGGGCCGTCTCGAGCGCGGTCTGCGCGGTGTCCTGCGCGGCCTGCGCGTCACGTGCCGCGTCCTGGGCCTGGTCGGCCAGGGCGCCCGCCACGAGCTGGGCCGCCTGGTAGGCCTGGACCGCGTCGTCCGCCTTGCTCGTGATCTGGTCCATCGCACTGGTCCGACGAGCCACGTCCTCGAACCCGTCGGCGGACAGCAGCGCCTCGACCACGTCGGCGGAACCCCCCGACCGCGCGACCTGGCGCGCGATCGCGACGAGCTCGCGACGCGCCTGCTCGGCGGTCCCGGCGGCGTCGGCGGACCGCTGCGCGGCCTCGTCGGACTCGTCCTGCGCGGCCTGCGCGTCGGTGAGCGCCTGCGTGTACGCCTCGCCGGCCTGCTGGACGGCCCGGTCGGCCGTGTCCGCCTCGGTGCTGAGCTGCGCGAGCCGGACCTCCATCTGCGCCACGGACTGCTCCGCGCTCGCGACGGCCTCCTGCGCACGCCGCACATCGTCGTCGCTCGGCCCCGTCGGGTCGGCGACCGCCCCGGGCGCACCGACGAGGAGGCTCGCGGCGGTCACTGCGACGAGCGCGAGCGCACCCGCGCTGCGGCCCGGCCGGCCGCCGGCTCGTCGATGCGTCACGCGCGCCCCTTCGTCGTCCCGTGCTCGTCGGGTGCCCGTCCGCGCGCGGCTGGTCGCCCGCCCGTCCACGTGCACTCGTCTGTCCGCGAGGGACGCTACCCGTCGCGACCTCAGAAGTGAACACCAGTCACAACAGTCACAGGAGTCACACGGATGTGACTCGGGACGAGTCGGGCGCCGCGGATGAATCTGTCTCGGACAGTGAGATAGGCGTGTCAGCACGTGGCACACGCGGCCTACTCTGCCGTCATGACCTGCCGCCGAATGTGTCGCTGACGCGCACGTTCGGCCTGCCTGCGGGCGGCCCGTCGACCACCTGACGGGCTGATCGACCCGCACGAGCCCTGCTCGACACGTGCGCCACCCTCCCCCTCCGCGGGACGGACGTCGGCTGCCCGAGCTCCCCGCGGATCCCGTCACGGACCAGCCGTCACCCACCGCAAGGAGCCACCGATGAGCAACGAGAGCTGGAGCTTCGAGACCCGCCAGATCCACGCGGGCCAGTCCCCGGACCCGACCACCGGCGCCCGGGCGCTGCCGATCTACCAGACGACGTCCTACGTCTTCGACTCCGCCGAGCAGGCCGCCGCGCGCTTCGCGCTGCAGGACCTCGGCCCCATCTACACGCGCATCGGCAACCCCACGCAGGAGGTCGTCGAGAACCGGATCGCGTCCCTCGAGGGCGGCGTCGGCGCGCTCCTGCTCGCCTCGGGCCAGGCCGCCGCGTCGTTCGCGATCCTCAACGTCGCGGAGGCCGGCGACCACGTCGTCGCGAGCCCCTCGCTCTACGGCGGCACCTACAACCTGCTGCACTACACGCTGCCCAAGCTGGGCGTCGAGACGACCTTCGTGACGGACCCGCACGACGCCGAGGCGTGGCGCGCGGCGATCCGGCCCAACACCAAGGCGTTCTTCGCGGAGACCATCCCGAACCCGCGCTCCGACGTGCTGGACATCGAGCTCGTTGCGGGGGTCGCGCACGAGTACGGGGTGCCGCTGGTCGTCGACAACACGGTCGCCACGCCCTACCTGATCAACCCGCTGAAGTGGGGCGCCGACGTCGTCGTGCACTCCGCCACCAAGTACCTGGGCGGCCACGGCTCGGCGATCGGCGGCGTGATCGTCGACGGCGGCTCGTTCGACTACGCGCGCTACCCCGAGCGCTTCCCCGGGTTCAACCAGCCCGACCCGTCGTACCACGGCCTCAACATCGCCGAGGCGCTGGGCGTCGGCTCGGCGTTCGGCGCCAACCTCTCCTACATCCTCAAGGCGCGCATCCAGCTCCTGCGCGACCTGGGCGCGGCGGTCTCGCCGTTCAACGCGTTCCTCATCTCGCAGGGCATCGAGACGCTGTCCCTGCGCGTCGAGCGGCACGTCGAGAACGCGACGAGGGTCGCGCGGTGGCTCGAGGCGCGCGACGACGTGCTGGGTGTGCACTACTCCGGCCTCGAGTCGAGCCCGTGGCACGCCAACCAGGTCAAGTACGCCCCGCGCGGTGGCGGCGCCGTGCTCGCGTTCGAGCTCGAGGGCGGCGCGGCGGCCGGTCAGGCGTTCGTCTCCGCGCTCGAGCTGCACTCCAACGTCGCCAACATCGGCGACGTGCGCTCGCTCGTGATCCACCCGGCCTCGACCACGCACAGCCAGCTCACGCCCGAGGAGCAGGCGCTGTCCGGCGTCACGCCCGGGCTGGTCCGGCTCGCGGTCGGCATCGAGCACATCGACGACATCCTGGCCGACCTCGAGGCGGGCTTCCGCGCCGCCAAGGGCGCCTAGCCCCCACCCGCCGCACCCGTCCCGGCCCCCGGTCGCGACGGGTGCGGCGGGAGCTCCCTGCGTAGATTGGATCCTCGTGTCCGACGAGTCCCCCGCCTTCACGCCCGCCCGGGCCCTGGCCAGCACGCGTGCGAGCCGGGTCCCGGTGGCGCAGCGCGCCGCCACGCCGGCCTCGTCGGCCTGGCGCGAGGGCGACCCCGTCGGCCGCCGGCAGTTCGCCGACCTGGGTCCGTTCGCGCTCGAGTCGGGCGGCCGGCTGCCCGCCGTGCGCCTGGCGTACGAGACGTGGGGCGAGCTCGCTCCCGACGGCTCCAACGCCGTCCTGGTGCTGCACGCGCTGACCGGCGACTCGCACGTCACGGGTCCCGCGGGCGAGGGCCACCCGACGCCGGGCTGGTGGGAGTCGATGGTCGGGCCGGGCGCGCCGATCGACACCGACCGCTGGTTCGTCGTCGCCCCGAACGTCCTGGGCGGCTGCCAGGGGTCCACCGGACCGTCCTCGCCCGCGCCCGACGGACGGCCGTGGGGCAGCCGGTTCCCGCGCGTGTCGGTGCGCGACCAGGTCGCGGCCGAGGTGCGGCTCGCGGACCTGCTCGGCATCCGCACGTGGGCGCTCGTGATCGGCGCGTCCATGGGCGGCCTGCGCGTGCTCGAGTGGGCGGCGTCCGAGCCGCAGCGCGTCGACGCGTTCGCGGCCATCGCGACCGCCGCGCAGACGTCGGGCGACCAGATCGCCAACTTCCACACGCAGCTGTCCGCGATCCACGCCGACCCCGGCTTCCGCGGCGGGGACTACTACGACGCGCCCGACGGCGAGGGGCCGCACCTCGGCCTGGGCCTCGCCCGGCAGATCGCGCACCAGAGCTACCGCTCGGCGTACGAGCTCGACGCGCGGTTCGGCCGCATCCCCCAGGGCGCCGAGGACCCGCTCGAGGGCGGGCGGTTCGCCGTGCAGTCCTACCTCGAGCACCACGGCGACAAGCTCGCCCGGCGCTTCGACGCGAACACCTACGTGACGCTGACCCGCTCGATGATCACCCACGACCTGGGCCGCGACCGCGGCGGCGTCGACAACGCGCTCAGCCAGGTCACCGCGCGCGGCCTGGTGATCGCGGTCGACACCGACCGGCTGTTCCCGGTCGCCCAGTCCGAGCGCATCGCCGAGCACGTGCCGGGCGCCGGTCCCGTGCGCGTGGTGCACTCCGACTACGGGCACGACGGCTTCCTCATCGAGGCGGACCAGGTGGGCGCGCACGTCGCCGACTTCCTGGGCGAGCTGGTCCGCACCCGGCCCTGAGCCCGCGCGCCGTGGCGGCCGTCGGGCACCATGGACGCATGACCGCGACGACGTCCGAGGCGCGCACCGCCCTGCGCGCCCAGTGGGCCCGCCTCCGCGGCTGGGTCGCCGAGGTCGTCGACGACACCGCGGGCGCCACCCCGTCCGTCCTCGAGGGCGGGACCGTCGCGGAGCTCGTCGCCCACCTCGGCCGCGCGATGGACGCGCTCGCGGCGTGCGTGCCGCTGCCGGAGGGGACGGTCCCGCTGACGCTGGCCGAGTACCTGGGCACCTACGGGGGCCGGTCCGACGACGTCGCGGCGCGGACGCGCGAGCTCGCGGCGCAGGCCGCGGGCGACCCGCTCGCGTGGGTCGACGCGCGCGCCGCCGCCGCGTTCGCGGTCCTCGACGAGCTGGCCGGGCCGGCCGGCGCCGACCCCGTGGTCCAGGCCCGCCGCGGCCCCGTGCGGCTGTCCACGATGACGGTGTCCCGGGTCGCCGAGCTCGTCGTGCACGCCGACGACCTGCACCGCTCCGCGCACCGCGTGCCCGGCGCCGGCGCGGGGCCCGACCCCGTGGATCCCGGCGCGCTCGACCTCGTCGCGCGCGAGCTGCTCACGATCGTCGTGGCCCGCGGCGGCTGGGACCTCGAGATCGCCGACGCGCGCCGGTGGGTGCGCCTCGCCGCCGGCCGCACGCCGTACCACGTGGAGGAGCTCACGGCCGCGCTGCACCCGCACTGGACGGGCGACGCGGTGCCGGACCTGGGGCGCATGCTCCCGGTCCTCTAGCCCCAGCCGGGCGAGGCCCCGCCGCGCCCGGTTCAGCCTTCCCGTGACCGCGCCGCGCGAGGACAGTAGGGCCATGGTGCAGGGGTCGGTGGCGATCGGGCGGGTCGTGGCCGCCATGGACGACGAGCGGGCCGCGTGGTCGCGCGACGACGGCCTGGGCGTGTTCTGCGACGTGTACCGCCGGGTGACGGCGCTCGTCGCGCTGCGCGTCACGGACGGCACGTTCACGGACCCGGCGTTCGTCGAGGACCTCGACGTGCGGTTCGCGTCGCTGTTCCTCGACGTCCCCCGGGACCTGGCCGCTCGGCGCGAGGTGAGCCGGGCCTGGGCACCGGTGGTCGAGCGGCGGGCGACGCGCGGCATCTGGCCGGTGCAGTTCGCGCTCGCGGGGATGAACGCGCACATCAACCACGACCTGGCGCTCGCGCTGGTCGAGACGTGCGAGGCGCGCGGCCTCGCCCCGACGAGCCCGGGCGTCCACGCCGACTTCGAGCGCGTCAACGACGTGCTCGCGGAGGTGGTGCGGCCCGTGCGGCAGTCGTTCCTCGACGAGCACGTCGTGCGCGTGGGCGCGCCGCTGTCGCCGCTGGCGGACCTGGTCTCGTCGTTCTCGATCGACAAGGCGCGCGACGCGGCCTGGGCACAGGCCCTGGTGCTGTGGAACGTGCGGGACCTCGGGTTCGTCGCCGCGGCCGCCCGGGACGCGCTGGCCCGCACCGTCGGGCTCGTCGGGCGCCAGCTCCTCACGGTCGTCTCCTGACGGGCGGCGCGCCACCCGGCCGCGCGCGTGGGCGCGCGTGGGTAACGTGACGCTGTGATCGCGGCCTGGGTACGTGAGCTCTCGTCCGACGACCCGCTCGCGGGACTCGAGGTCGGGGAGGTGCCCGAGCCCGTGGCGCCCGCGCACTGGTCCGTGGTGGACGTGCGCGCCGCCGCGCTCAACCACCACGACCTGTGGTCGCTGCGCGGCGTGGGGCTGCGCGCCGAGCAGCTGCCGATGGTGCTGGGGACCGACGCGGCGGGCGTGGTCGACGGGCGCGAGGTCGTGGTGCACGGCGTGGTCGGCGGGCCGTCGGGGCATGGCGTGGGACCGGACGAGCCGCGTTCGCTGCTGTCCGAGCGGTACCCGGGGACGCTCGCGGAGCGCGTCGCGGTGCCCACGTGGAACCTGGTCGACAAGCCCGCGGAGCTGTCGTTCGTCGAGGCGGCGTGCCTGCCGACCGCCTGGCTCACCGCGTACCGGATGCTGTTCACCACGGGCGGCGCGGTGCCCGGCCAGCGCGTCCTGGTGCAGGGCGCCGGGGGCGGGGTCGCGACCGCCGCGGTGCTGCTGGGCGCGGCGGCGGGGCTCGAGGTGGTCGTCACCTCGCGGGACGCGGAGCGCCGTGAGCGCGCGCTGCGCCTGGGTGCCGCGGCGGCGGTGGAGAGCGGGGCGCGGGTGCCCCGCGCGGACCTGGTGCTGGAGACCGTCGGCCGCGCCACGTGGTCCCACTCCATGCGCTCGGTGCGTCCCGGCGGCACCGTCGTCGTGGCGGGTGCGACGTCCGGCGACCCGGACGCCGCCGAGCTCACGCGCCTGTTCTTCCAGGAGATCACGGTGCGCGGCGTGACCATGGGCTCGAAGCAGGACCTCGAGCAGCTCCTGGCGTTCCTCGCCCGCACGGGGGTGCGCCCGCTCGTCGACGCGACGTACCCGCTGGCCGACGCGCGGGCCGCGCTCGCACGGCTCGCGGCCGGCACGCAGTTCGGCAAGATCGTGCTGACGACCTGAGGGGGCGGCGTGACCGAGGAGACGCTCGCGGCCCCCGCGTGGGTGCCGCCCGCGGCGGAGGACGGCTGGGCGCCCGACGTGCTCGGGCCGGGCTACGAGGTCCGGACGCTGCCGCTCGCCGACGACGACGAGGGCGAGGTCGTCGCGAGCCTGGTCCGCTACCGACCCCCGCGGGACGAGGCGCTGCGCCCCGCGCGGGCCCTGCTGTACGTGCACGGGTGGTCCGACTACTTCTTCCAGACCGAGCTCGCCGAGCACTGGGACGCCCGGGGCGTCGCGTTCTACGCGCTCGACCTGCGCAAGTACGGGCGCTCCCTGCGCGACCACCAGACGCCCGGGTACGTCGACGACCTCGTCGTGTACGACGAGGAGCTCGCCGCCGCGCTCGACGCGATCCGGGCCGACCTCGGCGCCCACGTGCGGATCATGCCGATGGGGCACTCCACCGGCGGGCTCGTGGTCAGCCTGTGGGCGGACCGGCACCCCGGGCAGATCAGCGGGATCGTGCTCACCAGCCCTTGGCTCGAGCTCCAGGGGTCGGGGCTCCTGCGGCACGTCAGCAGCCCGGCCATCGCGCAGATCGCCCGGTTCCAGCCCAAGGTCGCGCTGCCGAACGTGGACCCCGGGTTCTACAGCCGCACCGTGTCCGCCGCGTCCGGCGGCGAGTGGACGTTCGACGAGCGCTGGCGGCCGACCCCGTCGTTCCCCGTGCGCGCGGGCTGGCTCGCCGCCGTGATGACGGGGCACGCCCTGGTCGCGCGCGGCCTGCACGTGGACGTGCCGATCCTCATGGCCGCGTCGACCCACTCGCTCATCAGCCCCCGCTGGAGCGAGGCGATGCGGACCTCCGACGTGGTGCTCGACGTCGAGCTGCTCGCGCGGCGGGCGGTACAGCTGGGGCCCACCGTGACGGTGGTGCGCGTGCGCGGCGGCGTGCACGACCTGACGCTGTCCGCACCCGACGTGCGCGCACGGTTCTACGCCGAGCTCGACCGCTGGTCCACCGCGTACGCATGGACCTGACCTGACCTGACCTGACCTGACCTGGCTTGCCCGCTCCTGGTCGCGACCGGGATCAGAGACCGGTGCGGCCGGTCGCCTCCGCCAGCGTCGGGCCGCCGTCGCCCAGGCGCCACGAGCGCCAGCCGTCGATCTCCGCGGTGGACCCGATCGCGGCCGCCGCGGCGTCGCCGGGCTCGACGAACGTGCGGCCGTCCACGAGCTCGATCAGCCCGTCGTGGCGCAGCGTCGCGACGACGCGCTGGTTGCGGCGTTCGCGCAGCCAGACGAGCGTCGCCAGGGCCCGGCGCTGCTTCGCGACGATGGCGAGCTCGGGGTAGGGCAGGCCGCGGGGCTCGTGCCGCTGCTCCGGCACCTCGTCGGCGACCACCCCAGCCGGCGGCTCCTCGGCCACGGGCGCGCCGGCAACGGGCACCTCGGCGACGGGCACTGCGGCGACGGGCACTGCGGCGACGGGCACTGCGGCGACGGGCTCCGTGGTGGTCGCCCGGGCACCCGGCGCCGGGTGCGGCGCGGCGCCGGGCGCCGGCGACGTCCCCACGGCCGGGACCTGACGCGTGCGCGTGCTCGCGACCGGCTCACCCGCGACGTCGGCGCTCGCCGTGACAGGGCGGGCGGCGGGAGAAGGCACGGGGCGGGCGGCGGGGGGAGGAACAGGGGGCGCGGCGGGCGGAACCGCGGGCTGGCGACCCGTGCGGGGCGGCTCGGGGTGCGAGGGCCGGTTCTCGGGCGGCGCCGCGGGCCGGCCGGCCGACGGGTACGGCAGACCGGCGTGCGTGGCGTTCACCGGCACGCTCGTCGGGAGGTCCGGGAGCTGGTCCGGGCGGGCCGGTCCGCTGGTCGCGGCCGGGCGCCCGGGCGCCGAGGGGAACGCGGACGACGAGGGCAGACCGGGGGCCGTGCCCGCGGTGGGGTGCTGGCCGGGGTGGGGAGCCGGCGGGCGGCGCCGCTCGCCCTCGTAGGCCATCGCGGTCGCGAACGACGCCTCGCTCGAGCGGACCAGGCGCAGCGCGGTGGGCTCCACGGGCCGGCGCACCGTCTCGTGCCGCGCGAGCGGCGAGACCTCGAGCAGCCGGCGGTCGTCGACGCCGCGGACGACGCCGAGCTGGAGGATGTCGACGTGCCGGCCGGGGCCGCGCAGGTAGCCGAGGGTGTCACCGGCCTCCGGCGCGACCTCCGAGCACAGCACCAGGAGCCGCACGCCCTCGCGGCGGCTCGAGGTCATGCCGAACGCGACCTGGTCCCGGAACGCCGCGAAGTCCACCGCGAAGCGGTCCGGGTCCGCGTGGTACGAGCGCGCGAGGTCGGTCGCGGTCATCCGCGCGGCACCGCCCGCGTGCCGCAGGGAGGCGACGACGGCGTCGTCGTCGAGCACCTGGACCACCTCGATCACCACCACGCGACCCGTCGGGTCCAGCGCCAGCAGCTCGGGCAGGTCCGCGTGCTCGGGTGCGTCCGAGCGGCGGCGGACCGGGAACAGCGGCTCGCCGGCGATCGCGCTGAGATGGTGCGTCAGGAGCGACGCGCAGTCGCTCGCGAACGAGCCGGGGAGCGGCTGCATCGGCTGGACGAGGCGCGGGCGGCCCTCGTCGAGCTCGAAGATCGGCATCCGGTTCCCAGCCCTTTCCTCTGGTCGTGCGCGGTCCGACGCGGCCGGCCGTCCGACGGCGCGATTTCGCGCGCCCACACTCTCCCACGTCCGGAGCGCCCGGTCTGTCCGCCGTCCGGGTTGCCGTCAGCCGACCCTCACCGCGCTGGACGGCCGCCGGCGGCGCGTCCGGGTGACGGGGCTCAGGCCTCGCCGGCGGGATCCGGCCGCAGCGCCGCCTCGACCCGGTCCACCTTGCCCGTCAGCTCACCCGTGCGACCTGGCCGGATGTCCGCCTTGAGCACCAGGCTCACGCGGTTGCCGTGGCGGCCGACCGCCTCCGTGGCGCGGCGGACGACGTCCATCACCTCGTCCCACTCGCCCTCGAGGGTGGTGAACATCGCGTCGGTCCGGTTCGGCAGGCCGGACTCGCGGACGATGCGCACCGCGTCCGCGACGGCCTCCGAGACGGACTCGCCGGAGCCGAGCGGGGAGACGGAGAAGGCGACGAGCATGGCTCGACTCTGGTCGACGGGTCGCGCCGGCGCAACGTGCCGTGTCGGTGGTCGGGTGTCTGATCACGGGATGACTCGGTGGAAGGACGTGGCGGCGGAGGCGCCGGACCTCGCCGCCCTGGCGCGTGCGGTGTTCACGGCGGGGACCAACAAGACCCTGGCGACGCTGCGCGCCGACGGGTCGCCGCGGATCTCGGCGACGGAGTGCGAGCTCGGCGACGACGTGACGCTGGGGATGATGCCGGGCTCCAGGAAGCTCCTCGACGTGACGCGGGACCCGCGGGTCGCGCTGCACTCGCCCACGCTCGAGCCGCCGTCGGACATGCAGCAGTGGGCCGGGGACGCGAAGCTCGCGGGCGTCCTGGAGCCCGCGCCGCGCCCGGAGGACGGGCCGCCCGGCGCCTACTTCTGGCTGGACGTGCGCGAGGTCGTGCACACGGGGCTCGACGAGGCCGCGCGTCGGCTCGTCGTCACGTCGTGGCACCCCGGGCGCGGCGTGACCCGCGTCGAGAGGGACTGACTGCGGGACTGACCGCGGGACTGACTGTGGGACCGACTGCGGGACCGACGCGGGCTGAGCGACGGGCGCCGGTCACGCGGCCGCGCTGGCGCTGCCCTCGAACTGGGTCCGGTACAGCTCGGCGTACAGGCCTCCGCGGGCGAGGAGATCGGCGTGCGTGCCCTGGTCGACCACGCGGCCGTCCTGGACCACGACGATCGAGTCCGCCTGCCGGACCGTGGAGAGGCGGTGCGCGATGACGATGCTCGTCCGGCCGGAGAGCGCCTCGTCGAGCGCCGCCTGCACGGCGGCCTCGGACTCGGAGTCGAGGTGGGCCGTGGCCTCGTCGAGCACCACGACGTCGGGCGCCTTGAGCAGGAGCCGCGCGATCGCGAGCCGCTGGCGCTCGCCACCCGAGAGCCGGTACCCGCGGTCGCCGACGACCGTGTCGATGCCCTCCGGCAGGCTCCGGACGAGGTCGAGCACGTGCGCCTGGCGCAGCGCGCGCTCGATGTCCGCGTCGGTCGCCTCCGGGCGCGCGTAGCGCAGGTTCTCCGCGATGGTGTCGTGGAACAGGTGGGCCTCCTGGCTCACGACGCCGACCGTCGCACGCAGCGACGCGTGCGTGACGTCGCGCAGGTCCGTGCCGGCGATCCGCACCGCGCCGCGCGTCGGGTCGTACATGCGCGTGACCAGCTGGGAGATCGTCGTCTTGCCCGCACCGGAGTGACCGACGAGCGCGACCATGTGCCCGGCGGGGACCGTCAGGCTCACGTCGCGCAGGGTGTCGTCGACCGGCTCGTGCCCCAGGGTCGCCACCGACTCGAGGGACGCGAGCGAGACCTCGTCGGCCCCGGGGTAGCGGAACCCGACGGCGTCGAGCTCGACACTCGCCCCGCGGGCAGCCGTCGCGGCGCGCAGGTCCACCGCGTCGGGCCGCTCCGCGACGGTCGGTTCCAGGTCCAGCACCTCGAGCACGCGCTCGAAGCTGACCAGGGCGGTCATGACGTCGACCTGGACGTTGGACATCGCGGTGAGCGGCCCGTACAGCCGGCCGAGGTAGGCGGTGAGCGCGACCACGACGCCCACGGTGAGCTCGCCGCGGACGGCCATGACGCCACCGACGCCGTAGACGATCGCGACGGCGACGCTGGCGAGCGTGGTCAGGCCGACGCGGAACCACGTCGAGTACAGGGCGCGCCGGACGCCGATGTCGCGGACGCGGCCCGCCTGCCCGGCGTACGCGGCGGACTCCCGCTCGGGGTCGCCGAAGATCTTCACCAGGTGCGCGCCGGCGACGTTGAACCGCTCGTTCATCATCTGCGCGGCGTCCGCGTTGAGCTCGTAGCTCTCCCGGGTGATCGCGGCGATCCTCCGGCCGAACCAGCGGGCGGGCAGGACGAACGCGGGCAGCAGCACGAGGCTGAGCAGCGTCAGCTGCCAGGACATGGTGAGCATCGCCGCGAGGACGAACACGACGGTCAGCGCGTTGCTGACCACGTTCTGGAGCGTGCTGGTGAAGGCCTGCTGGGCACCGAGGACGTCGCCGTTGAGGCGCTGCACCAGCGCGCCCGTCTTGGCCCGGCTGAAGAACGCGAGCGGCATCCGCTGCACGTGGTCGAAGACCGCGGTCCGCAGGTCCAGGATCAGCCCCTCGCCCACCTGCGAGGACACCCACCGGTCGGCGACCGAGAGGCCGGCGCCGACGAGCGCCAGGACGGCGACCGCCGCGGCGACACCCACGACGAGCCGCGTGTCGCCGGCGGTGATGCCGTCGTCGATCAGCGTCTGGAACAGCAGCGGCGTCACCGCACCCGCGGCGGCCTCGAGCGCGATGAGCACGACGAAGACCACGAGCCGGCCCCGGTACGGGCGGGCGAACGCCAGGATCCGGCGCAGGGTCTGGCGGGTCAGCCTGTGCTCGCGGACCGCGCGGTCCCGCGCGAAGCCGCGCATCGACTCGTACATCTGTCGCTCCTTGCGTGCGCCCGGGGGTCGGCGCGTGTGCTGGCAAGTAGTGAGGTTAACTCACTATGTGGGTTGCTCACCAGTCGCGCTACCCTCTGCGGTGTGAACACCGAGGCCGAGCCCGATGCTTCCGCCGAGCTGCTGGAGCTCGTCTACGCGATCCTCCACGCGGTCCGGCGCGAGTCCGGTCCGGGGGCGCCGGGGCAGCTGCGCTTCCTGCGGACGCTGGCGGCGTGCGGCTGCGCGCAGCGGCCCGGCGCGCTGGCGGAGGCGCTCGGCGTCGCGCCCCGCTCGGTGACGTCGAAGGTGGACACCGCGGAGAGCGACGGCCTGGTGCGGCGCCTGCCCGACCCGACCGACCGGCGCGCGACCCTCGTGGAGCTGACGCCCGCCGGGCACGCGCTGCTCGCCGAGTCGGCGCACCGACGGCACGAGCACGTGGCGGCACGCCTCACGCGGCTCTCGAGCGCGGAGCAGGCCGAGCTGCTGCGCCTGCTGCGGGTCGTCGCCGGGCAGGGCTGAGCACCCGCCCGCGTCCGGTCAGGCGCCGGGCGTCGTCGCCCCGGCCGTCGGGAGGTGGGCCGCGAGCAGCTCGGCGAGGTGGACGCCCTGGACGTCGGCGAGCTGGTCCGCCTGGGTGCGGCAGGAGTAGCCGTCCGCGAGGTAGACGTCGCCCGGGGCGGCGGCGCGCAGCGCCGGGAGCAGCGAGCTCTCGGCCACCGCGACCGACACGTCGTAGTGCCCCTTCTCCATCCCGAAGTTGCCGGCGAGCCCGCAGCAGCCCGCGAGCGCGGAGAACTGCGCGCCCGCCTCGGTGAGCAGGCGGCGGTCCGCGGTCCACGTCATCACGGAGTAGTGGTGGCAGTGCGGCTGCACCACGGCGGTGACGTCCGAGAGGTCGGGCACCTGCCAGCGGTCGCCGGGGCCGATCGGCGCGGGTGCGGTGAGCAGCTCGGCGAGCGTGCGGGTCTCCCGCGCGACGGCCACGGCGCGCGGGTCGTCGGGCAGCAGGTCCTGCAGGTCCGAGCGCAGCACGGCCGTGCACGACGGCTCGAGCCCGACGATCGGGATCCCGTTGACCGCGAACGGGCCCAGCACCTCGAGCAGGTGCTCGAGCTGGTGCCGGGCGCCCTCGAGCTGCCCCGTGCTGATCCAGGTGAGGCCGCAGCACGCCTGGTGGTCCGGGACCAGCACCTCGTAGCCGGCGTCGCGGAGCACGGTGACGGCGGCCTTGGCCACCGACGGGGCGAGCGCGTCGCTGAACGAGTCGGTCCACAGCAGCACGCGCGGCCGCGCGGGCTCGGCCGGCAGCGGCTGGTCGTCCGCGCGCGAGCTCGGCGTGACCGAGACCTGGTCCGCGCCGTCTCGTCGGACCCACGTCCGGAACGGCTCCCGCGCGAAGGTGACCATGCGCCGGCGGGTGTCCATGCCGCCGCCCGCGAGCACCAGCTTCGCGACGGGCCGGAGGCCGAGCACCGCGTTGGTGAGCGCGGCCAGGCCCGGCAGCCCGGTGACGAGCCGCGCCCAGCGCGGCAGCCAACCGAGGGCGTAGTGGTTCATCGGGCGCAGCTTGCGACGGTAGGTCTGGTGGAGCACCTCCGCCTTGTAGGTCGCCATGTCGACGCCCGCCGGGCAGTCCGACGAGCACGCCTTGCAGCTCAGGCACAGGTCGAGCGCCTCGTGCACCTCGGGCGAGGACCAGCCCTGCGAGACGAGCGTGCCGTTCGCCATCTCCTGCAGCACGCGGGCGCGGCCGCGCGTGGAGTCCTTCTCGTCCTTCGTCGCCAGGTACGACGGGCACATGAAGCCACCGGCGGCGGTCGAGTCCGCGCGGCACTTGCCCACGCCGACGCAGCGGTGCACGGCGGTCGTCAGGTCGCCGGAGTCGTGGGGGAAGGCGAAGCCCGTGGTGGCCAGGACCGGGCGCGCGGCGGGCCGGCGCAGGTCCGCGTCGATCGCCCGCGGCCGCACCAGGACCCCGGGGTTGAGCAGGTCCCGCGGGTCGAACAGCGACTTGAACGCGCCGAACACCTCGATCGCACGCTCGGAGTACATGACGGGCAGCAGCTCGGAGCGCGCGCGGCCGTCGCCGTGCTCGCCGGACAGCGACCCGCCGTGCGCCGCGACCAGGTGCGCGGCATCGGTCATGAAGGACCGCAGCGCGTCGCCGGAGCGCTCGAGCGGGATGTCGAGCCGCAGGTGCACGCATCCGTCACCGAAGTGCCCGTACGCGAGCCCGTCCACGCGGTGCCGCGCCATGAGCGCCTCGAGCTCGCGCAGGTAGGCGCCCAGCCGCTCGGGCGGCACCGCCGAGTCCTCGAACCCGGGCCACGCCTGCTCGCCCGAGGGGGTGCGTCCGCCGAGGCCCGCACCGTCCTCGCGGATGCGCCACATGGCGGTCGCCTGCGGCCCCGGCGGGAACAGCCCGACGGCGGTGGTGCCGGAGTCGGCCGCGAGCGCACCCGCCCGCTCCATCGCCTCGTCGAGGGTCTCGCCCCCCACCTCGACCATGAGCCAGCCCGCACCGGGCGGCAGGTCCGGCACCGCGGACGCGCCACGCACGCGCCGCACCACGTCGACCAGGCGCGCGTCCATGCCCTCGATCGCGATGGGCCGGTGCGCCAGCAGCGCGGGCACCGCGTCGGCGGCGGCGGGCATGTCCGGGTAGCCGAGCACGACGAGCACGGGCGCGGCGGCCACGGGGACCAGCCGGACGGTCGCCTCGAGGAGCGTGCCGACCGTGCCCTCGGTGCCGACGAGCGCCTTGGCGAGGTCGGTGCCGTTCTCCGGCAGCAGGTGCTCGAGCGAGTAGCCGGAGACCTGGCGGCCGAACCGGCCGAGCTCGGTGCGCAGCAGGTCCAGGTTGCCGCGCACCAGGTCGCCCAGGCCGGGGACCGCGTCGAGGGCTCCCGCGCCCGCGCGGGCGGCGACCCGGCGGCCCGTGCCGTCGACCAGGTCGAGCGCGAGCACGTTGTCCGCGGTGCGGCCGTAGGCCACGGCGCGCGGGCCGCAGGCGTTGTTGCCGATCATCCCGCCGAGCGTGGCGCGGGTCCACGTCGACGGGTCCGGCCCGAACCGCAGCCCGTGGGGTGCCGCGGCCTTCTGCACCGCGGCCATGACCACGCCCGGCTCGACGCGGGCGGTGCGCGTCTCCGGGTCGAGCTCGAGGATCCGGTTGACGTGCCGCGAGAAGTCCAGGACCACGCCCGGGCCGACCGCGTTGCCCGCGACCGAGGTGCCGCCGCCGCGGGAGGTGATCGGCACGCCCGCCTCGCGCGCGACGGCCAGCGCCGCCTCGACGTCGTCGGGGTCCTGCGGGAAGACGACGACCTGCGGCACCACCCGGTAGTTCGACGCGTCGGTCGAGTACTCGGCCCGGCGGCGCGTGGAATCGTCGACCGCCCCCCGCACGGCGGACCGCAGCGCGGCGACGACGTCGGTCCCCACACGGTTCTCGTCGGCCAGGGCAGTCACGGGGGCATCCTCGCACCCCGCCCCGGGTGCCCCTCGGGACCTCCCGCGGACCGGACGCCCGGCCGGCGGACTCCTCACCCGCATCACCCCGCCCTCTTCTGCCGAGCGCCCCCGGTACGGCGCGAGCGCCACCCCGGAGGGGTAGCGCTCGCGCGCGGACGGGAGCGCTCGCGCCGTACCGGGCGAGCGCCGTCCCGGGCGAGCGCGGACCGGGCGAGGGCGGGTCAGGCCAGGGCGGCGTCCAGCGTGATGGACGTGCCCGTGAGCGCCTTGCTCACCGGGCAGGTCGCCTTCGCGGCCTCGGCGGCGGTGCGGAAGCCCTCGTCGTCCAGGCCGTCGACCTCGCCGCGGACCGACAGCGCGATCTGCGAGATCTGGAAGCCGCCCGCGGGGTCCGGCCGCAGCGTCACGTCGGCGCTGACGTCGAGCGAGCGGGGCGTGCCGCCGGCCTCGGCCAGCAGCGCCGAGAGCTGCATGGCGTAGCAGGACGAGTGCGCCGCGGCGATCAGCTCCTCGGGGCTGGTCACGCCGCCGGCCTCGTCGGCGGCGCGGCGCGGGAACGAGACGTCGAACCCGCCGGCGCCGGAGCTCGTGAGCTCGACGCGGCCGCTGCCGTCCTGCAGTCCACCGGTCCAGGCGGTCGTTGCGCTGCGCGTGGGCATGTGCTGCTCCTTCGTGCGGGGACCCGGGCGCGGTTCGCCCGGGAGACTCGTCACCACGCTAGGCAGGTCGCGCCGCCCGCGCGCGTCAGCGCGCGCGCTCGAGATGGGTCGCGACGACGGCCTGCGGCGCGCCCGCGTCGCGCAGCGTCGTGGCCGCGCGGGCGTGCAGCCCGCGCCGCTCGTCGGGCGCGAGCCCGCCGTACAGCGCGGCGCGCACCACGTCGTGCCGGAAGACCAGCCGGTCGCCGCGCGCCTGCACCACGCCCGCCGCGAGCGCGTGCCGCAGCGTGCGCCACACCTCCGGCACGGGCTGCCCCACGACCACCGCGAGGTCGACCACCACGAACGAGACCCCGAGCACGGACGCGACCGCGAGCAGTGCGAGCACCTCGTCGTCCAGGTAGTCCAGGCGCCCCCGGACCCGTTGCTCGACCACCGCGCGCCAGCCGAGCACCACGGCGTCGATGCCGCCCTCGACCGGGGCGAGCGCCCCGGCGTCCCGTGCGGCGGTCACCACGTCGACGACGAACCGCGGGTTCCCGCCGGCGGTCGCGACCGCGCCGCGGAGCGACGGACCGAGGCTCGCGCCCAGGATCGCCTCGGCGAGCTCGGCGGCCGCGGCCGCCGGCAGCGTGCGCAGCTCGACGTGCTGCGCACCGGCGCGCGTCCAGCCGGAGACCACGCGCACCACGCCGTCGCGGTGCGGCACGGGACGCAGCGTGAGCACGACGAGCGTGCGCGCCGGCACGCCCTCGCGCGCCGCGTCGGCCAGCGCCTCGAGCGCGTCGTCGGGCCAGTCCTGGAGGTCCTCCAGCACGACGAGCCGCGCGCGCCCGTCCGCCGGCGGCGGACCGATCCGGGTGCTCCCCGGGCCGGCCGCGTCCTCGATCCCCAGCAGCCGCGCACCCGAGCGCAGCGCGTCCACCAGCGACGTGCGGCCCACGCCCGCCTCGCCCTCGAGGACCACCACGCCGCCAGCGGCGTCCGTGGCGTCGGTCAGCAGCGTCTCGAGGTCGTCGAGCTCCGCGGCACGTCCGACGAGCGGCCAGTCACGACCCGGGTCAGGCATGTGCCGATGCTAGGGCCGACGGGGCCTCGCGGTGGGCTCCGTCAGCGGGTGTACTCCCAGTGCCACGGCTCGGGCTTGCTGCCGGTCTGCTCCGCCCAGTCGGGGTGCTCCCAGCCGAACTCCGCGGCGTTCTCGCTCAGCCACGTCCACTCGGGCGTGCCGAACCCCTGCGCGCCACCGCCCAGGTCGATCGCCGTGCCGGTGCCGTGGTTCGAGGTGCCGGGCACCGCGCACAGCGAGCCCTTGCGCGCGCGGCAGCTGACCTGCGCCGCGTACGAGCGGTAGGAGTCCGTGATCGTCAGATGCTCGCCGAACTCCGCGGCGTACGCCTCGTCGAGGGCCTCGAGGTCCTCGGTCGCGTCGCACCGGAGCAGGACGTTCTCGTCGAACGACGCCGCGCACAGCGCCGAGGACGGGATCTGGCCGTTCGGGTAGCCGAGGAGGGACTCCTTCCAGGCGGCGCGCTCGGCGGCCTCCTGCTCGGCCTTCTCCTTCGCGGCCTGCTCGGCGGCCTCCTGCGCGGCCTTCTCCTTCGCCTCCGCGGCGGCCTGCGCGGCCTCGCGGTCGGCGACCTCCTGGGCGGCGGTGTCCAGCACCTCGTCGCTCAGCTCGACCACGCGCTGCAGCGCGGCGCGCAGCCGCGTGGTGGTCGCGTCCTCCGCGCCGGAGACGGGCGGCACGACGACGTCCTCGGGCGCGGCACCGTCCGCCGTCGGCCCGGCCGACGGGTCGGTCGTCGCGTCGGTGGACGGCTCGGTGGACGCGTCGGTCGTCGGCTCGGTGGTCGGGTCGCTCGTCGGCTCGTCCGACGAGGTCGTCGCGTCGCTCGTCGGCTCGTCCGACGACGTCCCGGTGGTCAGCGCGCGGTCGCCCGACGCGCTCAGGAGCCCCTCGGCGGCGGCCGACGCGGCATCGGTCGGCTCGGGGTCGGTCGGCTCGGGGTCGGTCGGCTCGGCATCGGCGTCCGCAGTCGGCTCGGTGGTCGGCTCGGCGGTCGGCTCCGTGGTCGGGTCGGCGGTCGACTCGGTCGTCGGGTCGGACGCCGGGTCCGCGGTCTGCTCGGCCGACGCGTCGCCCCCGAGCTCGCTCACGTCGGCGACGCCGGCCTGGGCCAGCAGGTGCTGGAGCTCGGCGGTCGCGGCCTCGAGCTCGGCGACCTGGTCCCCGTCGACGGTGACGTCCTGCGCGGTGTGCTGCGCCGCCTGCGCGACGGTCAGGGCGTCGACCGCGGCGTCCGCGACGGCGGCGCGCGCGGCGAGCCGCTCGCCCGAGCGCGGGTCCGCGCTGGCGGACGTCTGGGCGGCCAGTCCGCCCAGCGACCCGGCGAGCGCGACGACGAGCACGCCCTGGGCCACGCGGCCGGGGGTGCTGGTCGGGAGCGCCCGGCCCAGGACGGAGCGGGCGGGGTGCTGGGGGCTGGTCGTCGGGCGCGGGGCGCGCGACCGGCGAGGGGCCGCATGGCGGCCGCCGCCGGACGTGCGCCGGCGCTGCGGCTCGTCAGTCATCGCGTACCACGGTACGAACCCGGCTCGGACGTCCCGGAGGGGCGGCGTCAACGTTCTGGGGAGGAGTGCGTGTCCGATTCACACGACCTGTTCACAGCCCGGGGCAACCGACCGCCCGATCCGTCCCGCGGCGCCCGAAACATGTTGGTGACACGTCAACGGGTGACTTAGGACCTACCGGTCAGTAACGTGCATCCGGTGCGCCGCCGTGACCCCGGTCACGTCGGCGTCCCGCGACCACCACTCACCACAGGGGTACGCATGTCACGTCGACCACTTCTCGCCTCCGTCACCGCGCTGTCCGTGGCCCTGAGCAGCGCGCTGCTCGCCACGTCGGCGGCGGCCGCCCCACCCGATCCCTCGCCCGACCAGCGCACGATCGACCCCGCGCTCGCGAGCCGGTCGCTCGCCGAGGCCCGCAAGGTCGCCGGCCTCGTCGGCGTGGAGGGCCAGGTCACCGCGCTCGTCGAGCTCGACACCACACCCGCCGTCGAGGTCGACGGCGGCGCGAGCGCCGTCCGGGCCGCCACGGCGGCGACCGAGGACGTCGCGCAGGACGTGGTGCCGGCCGAGGCCACGGCCGCGAACGCCGGCTCCGCCGAGCCGAAGCGCCTCGGCACGCTCACCAACCTGGTCGCCGGCACGCTCGTCACGGGTGACGCCGACGAGGTGCGTGCGCTCGCCTCGTCGGACCAGGTCACGGCGATCTACCGCGTCGCCACCAAGCGCCCGACGAACGCGAACACGGTCGCGTTCACGCACGCGCTGCAGACCTGGCAGGACCTGGGCGAGACCGGTGAGGGCGTGACCATCGCCGTCATCGACACCGGCCTGGACTACACGCACGCCGACTTCGGCGGCGAGGGCACCGTCGCGGCGTACGAGGCCGCGTACGGCGAGGACGGCACGCAGCCGGTGCCCGCGGGCTCGTACGACCCGGCCAAGTTCGCCGGCGGCTACGACTTCGCCGGCCCGCTCTACGACGCGAGCGGCGACACCGAGGGCTCGACCCTGGTGCCGACGCCCGACGAGAACCCGATCGACTCGCTGTCGACGTCCGACAACTCGGGCCACGGCACGCACGTCGCCGGCACCGCGGCCGGCTACGGCGTGGACGCGGACGGCGAGACGTTCGACGGCGACTACTCGACGCTGACCGACCTCGAGGGCTGGAAGATCGGCCCCGGCTCGGCCCCCGGCGCGAAGCTCTACTCGTTCAAGGTCTTCGGCGACATCGGCGGGTCCACCGACCTGACGAGCCTCGCGCTCGACCGCGCGGCCGACCCGAACGGCGACGGCGACCTGGGCGACCACGTCGACGTGGTCAACATGTCGCTCGGCTCCGACGGCGCGCCGGCCGACGACCCGGACACGGTCCTGGTCGACCGGCTCACCGAGCTGGGCGTGCTCGTCGCCAACTCGGCGGGCAACGCGGGCGACATCACCGACATCGGCGGCGCGCCCGGCAACGCGGCGAGCGCGCTGACGGTCGCCAACTCCGTCGCCTCGCCGGTGCTCGACGCCGTGAAGGTCACGGCCGCGGCGGACGACGAGCTCGAGGGCCGCACCTTCGCGGGCCAGAACTCCGTGGCCTACGCGGGCGACGACGTCACCGCCCCGGTCGCGTTCGTCGCGGACGACTTCGACGGCTGCACGCCGTTCACCGCCGAGCAGGCCGCGACGGTGGCCGGGAAGATCGCCTACCTGTGGTGGGACGACGACGACGCGAGCCGCGCGTGCGGCTCGGCCGTCCGGTTCAACAACGCCGCCACCGCGGGCGCGGTCGGCGTGGTGCTGCCCACCGAGCTCACGGTGTTCTCCGCCGGCATCGCGGGCAACGCCGCGATCCCCGGCGTCCAGCTCACCAAGGACTCGACCGACGCGCTGCTGCCGGAGATCGAGGCCGGCACGCTCTCGCTGCAGATCGGGCCGAGCCTGGCCATGACCGGCAGCCTCACCGGCGCGGGCGACCTGCTCAACGACGGCTCGTCGCGCGGCGCCCACGGCTCGCTCGGCTCGGTGAAGCCGGACGTCGCCGCCCCCGGCACGGGCATCCTGTCCGCCGCCTCCGGTGGTGGCGCCGCGGGTCACGTGCTGTCCGGGACGTCCATGGCGTCGCCGCACGTCGCCGGCATCGCCGCGCTCGTCCGCGCCGCGCACCCCGCGTGGGACGCGTCCGAGGTCAAGGCCGCGATCGTCAACACGGCGACGCACGACGTGACCACCGAGCCGGACGGCGCGGGTCTGGCCTACGGGCCCGAGCGCGTCGGCGCCGGCCGCGTGGACGCGCTGGACGCGGTCTCGACCGACGTCATCGCGTACAGCGGCGCGAACAAGGCGCTCACGTCCGTGTCCTTCGGGATCGTCGACGTGGGCACCGAGACGGTGACCCGCAAGGTGCCGGTCACGGTGCGCAACTTCGGCACCACCGACCGCACCTTCGACACCGCGTTCGTCGCGTCGTCGACGGCGGGCGGGGCGACCGTCACGGTCTCGCCGTCCACCATCACCGTCCCCGCGACGGGCAAGGCGGCGACGCTGACCGTGACGCTCACGGCCGACCCGGCGACGCTCGAGCGCGAGCTCGACCCGACGTCGCAGGCCCTGCAGAGCGGTCTGCCGCGCGAGTACGTCGCGATGCTCACCGGCCGCGTGGTCCTCACGGACGACGACCAGGAGCTGCGCGTGCCCGTCCAGGCCGCACCCCGCCTGGTCAGCCACCTGAGCGCGAAGGACGTGGCGTTCACCGGCAGCAGCACGGTTGCGGACCTGGAGCTCACGGGCGAGGGCGTCGACGCGGGCGGCTGGCAGTCGCTCACGACGCCGCTGGTCCTGGGCGCCACCAGCCCGCAGCTCGAGGACGACCCGTCGCTCGAGACCTCCCGGTCGGCGATCGACTCGGGCGACATCCGGTACGTCGGGTGGTCCTCGACCGCCCCGTACGTCGACGAGCTCGGCGGTGACCCGCAGGAGGACGGGCTGCTCAACATCGGCATCGCGACCCAGGGCGACTGGGCGTCGCTCGGCCAGGCCGTGATCCCGATCATCGACATCGACGTGGACGGCGACGGCGAGGCCGACCTCCAGTCGTACGTCTGGAAGCTCGACGAGGCGATCGACCTCACCGTGGTGTCGACGTTCGACCTGCACGCGCCGGCGAGCGACCCGGCCATCGACGTCGAGCCGATCAACTACGAGTTCGGCGACGTCGACACGGGCACGTTCGACCGCAACGTGCTCCTCGCCCCGATCAGCCTGGGCGCGGTCGGCATCGAGCCGGGTGACACGCCCGAGGTGTCGGTGTGGACGTACTCCGACTACGGGCGCGACAACGTCGTGGACCAGGCCCCCTCGTTCACGGTGGACCCGTACACCCCGCCGTTCTGGTTCGAGAACGACCGCAACTCGCTCGTCTCGAGCAACGGCGACGGCGGCGTCAGCATCCCGGTGCACCGCTCGTCGTCCGCGACCAGCGGCAAGCTCCTGGTGCTGCAGCACCACAACGCCGACCCGACCTCGCGCGCGCAGGTCGTGTCCGTCGCGGTGCCCAAGGCCACCACGACGAAGCTGACCGTCTCCGGCGGCTCGTCGTACGGCCAGAAGGCCACGCTCACCGCGACCGTCGCGCCCGCGGCGGCCGGGACCGTGAAGTTCTACGACGGCAGCAAGGTGCTCGGCTCGGCGACGGTGAAGGGCGGCAAGGCGACCATGAAGGCCGCCCTGGGCGTCGGCACGCACAAGCTGAAGGCGACGTTCACGCCGTCCTCGGCCGCGTCGTACCGGGCGTCGACCTCGCCGGTCGTGACGTTCACGGTCAAGAAGTCCTCGACGACCACCAAGCTCGCGCTGACGCCGTCGACCGTGAAGAAGGGCCACACCGCCAAGGCGGTCGTCACGGTCACCGGGGCCACCGCGGCACCGGCCGGGAAGGTCCAGGTCAAGATCGGCGGCAAGGTCGTCGGCACCGGCACCCTGGTGGTGTCGGGACGCACCGGCAAGGTGACGGTCACGCTCCCGAAGAGCCTGCCCGTCGGCACGCACACCGTGGTGGCGAGCTACCCGGGCAGCTCGGGGACCGGCTCGTCGTGGGCCACGGCCAAGCTGGTGGTCAAGCGCTGACGCCGGCGCGCACGTCCGTGCTGGTCAGCCGCTGGAGACAGCGCTGACGGCCGGCTGACACCGACGGGGTGTCGCGGTGGGCTCCCGCCCTCGCGGCACCCCGTCGGCGTCTCCCGGGGCGCCGCGCCGGGTCCAGGTGCTCACGTCTCACAGGTTCCGTGCCGATGATGGGGGTATGACGACGTTCGAGGAGCTGGACCTCGACGAGGCGTTCGGCGACTTCGGTGACGCCGGGCAGGAGCCCCGCCGCCGGTCGCGGGTGCTCGCGGTGGCTGCGCTCGTGGTCGCTGCGGCGCTCGTCGTCGTGGGCGTGCTGTGGGCCCGCTCGGCACGGGACGCACCCGACGTCGCGGCACCGACCGACCTGGTCCCCGCGCTCGCCGCCGCGCAGGGCACGGACGACCAGGTCCCCGCCGAGGACCTGGAGGACCTGACCGTCTCCGCCCCGAGCACGCGCCTGCTCGCGTCCACCGCGTACGGCACGCACTACGCGGCGCTCGGCCGGGACGGCGACGTCTGCCTCGTCACCGTGAGCGCGGGCGAGCTCCCGCGCGAGACGTGCGCGGCCCCGTCCGAGCGGCTCGCGCTGACCTACACGGACGCGGACGACGAGACCGTCGTCATGCTCGCCCCGTCGGACGCCGCGCCGGCGGCCGCCGAGGGCTGGGCCGAGAAGGTCCCGAACCTCTACGTCCGGCACCCCTGACCGCCCGCTGACGGGCCGCGGCCGGCCCCCGAGGCCCGATGGCCACTACCGCGCGAGCGCGTCCACCACACGGGTGAGGCTCGAGCCGATGCCCCAGCGCTGCGCGAGCTCCACGACCGCCTCGGGGTCCGCCGGGGTCGCCGGCAGGTGGTCGTCGACCTCCGCCACGGGCGCGTCCGGCGCCACGCGCACGACGAGCGGGGCGACCTCCAGGTAGTCGGCGGCCTCGGTCAGCCGGCGGCGCTGCGTCGCCGTCAGGCCGGGGTCGCCGGAGTCCCGAGCGGCCAGGACGCCAGCGAGCGAGCCGAACCGGGCGACGAGCGCCGCGGCCGTCTTCTCGCCGATGCCGGGGACGCCCGGCAGGCCGTCGCTCGGGTCGCCGCGCAGCGCGGCCATGTCCGCGTACGCCGGGCCCGACGCGACCGCGTACCGCTCGCGCAGCCGCGCGAGGTCGACGACGTCGAGGTCCTTGATGCCGCGCACGGTGTAGAGCACGCGCACGCGCGCCTCGTCGTCGACGAGCTGGAACAGGTCGCGGTCGCCCGTCACGACGTCGACCGCGTCCCGCTCCGCCGCGGGCCGGGCCACCTCGCGCGCGACGAGCGTGCCGATCACGTCGTCGGCCTCGTACCCCGGCGCGCCCAGCCGCGGGATGCCCAGCGCCCGCAGCGCCTCGGCGATCACCGGCACCTGCGGCGCGAGCGTGTCCGGCACCTCCTCGACGCCCGTGGTCCCCGGGAGGGGGGTGGCGACGCGGTGCGCCTTGTACGTGGGGATCGCGTCGACGCGGAAGGCGGGCCGCCAGTCGTCGTCCCAGCACGCGACCAGCCGCGTGGGGCGACGGTCGACGACGAGCCGGGCGATCATGTCCAGCAGCCCGCGCACGGCGTTCACGGGGGTGCCGTCGGGCGCCCGGCCGACGCTCTCCGGGACACCGAAGTACGCCCGGAAGTACAGCGAGGCCGTGTCGAGCAGGAGCAGGCGACCGTCGCTCACGCGGTCGGTCCGGGGGTGGCGGGACCGCCGGGCGCGCCGGGGGCGGCCGCCGGCGGGGGCGTGGGCGGCACACCGGCGGACGCGGTCGGGGCGGGTGCGGGTGCCTGTGCGGTGGCGGGGGCGGTCGGAGCCGGCGCGGTGGCGGTCGGGGCCGGCGCAGCGGGCGTCGGGGCGGGCTTGGGCTCCTTGGGCGGCAGGCCCAGCCGCTCGCGGAAGAGCTGGCGCTGGACGTACCAGCCGGTCCCGCCGATGGCCAGCCAGACGACCATCATCACGGTCTGCTGCCAGCCCTCGTCGGGGTGCGCCAGGAAGTCGAAGGCCTCCGGCCACAGGAGCGCCGCGCCCGAGAGGATGATGCTCGCGCCACCCAGCGCCGTGAGCCACAGCAGCGCGCGCCGCGTGTACTTCTCCGCGAGCATGCCGGACGCGAACGCGGTGGTCGCGATCACGAAGATGCCGAGCAGGATGCTGGTCTCCGAGTCGTTGAGCGACGCCCACACCTTGGCCCCGATCACGGCTCCGGTCGCGAGGCCGACCACGAAGGTGGCGAACCGGAAGATGAGCGAGACGATCATCCACACGACCAGCGCCGTACCGAGGGCGATCCAGAGCGTGGTCCACGCGTCGGCGTCGAACGCGTCCGCGAGGAAGAAGCCGATCGCGAAGCCCGCCGCGATGAGCGCCAGGTTCACCGACCGGATCCCGTAGAAGCAGAGCAGCGCCCCGACGAGCAGGACGACGAGCGCGGTGGTCATGACCGCTCCTTCCGACGGCTCTCACGCTAGCGGTCGCGGGGCGCACGCGCGGGGTACGGGCGGGGGTGGGGGCGGCTCGTCGTCCCCGGGGACGACGAGAGGCCAGCCGGTGCCCCTCCGCACCGACCGGCCTCGCGTCCTTGCCCTGCCGGGGTCAGCCCCACCCGGTCCGGGCGCTCTCGCGCGTTCGCCCGCGAAGCAACCGGCTCAGCCCGCGAAGCTGAGCTGCGCGTCCGTCACCGCGATGACGTTCCAGGACCCGCCCGCGCCGTCGCTCAGCTGGTACGCGGGCACCAGCGCCGTGGACCCGTCGTCGAACGTCCGGAGCGCGACCCCGAGCCGGGCGTCCGTGACCATCACGTCCGTCACCAGCCACGGGAGGTCGGCGCCCGGCTCGAGCGTGGCGGGGACCGTCGGCTCGTCTGCCGGCTGGTCCGCCGGGGCGCTCACCGCCGCGTCACCCGCCAGCGGGACCGTGGCGGCGGAGACCGCGTCGGCCGCCTCGGCGCGCGCCATGAGCGGGAAGACGCCGTACGTCTCGGCGAACCGGGGGTCGTTGAGCCGCGCGACGGCCTCGCTCGGGCTGACCACGTCGTAGTCGCCCAGCGCGACGAGCGGCGCCATCGGCCCGGACGCCGACTGCACGCCGTCCTCCGCGACCGTGAAGCTCCACATCGCCCCCGTGCGCTGCCCGTCGACCACGCCGTACGCGATGACGCTCGCCGCCGCGCCGCCCGTGGCCGTCACCTCGTACTCGTAGTCGTCCGGCTCGAGCCCCAGGGCCTCGAGCGTGTCCTGCGCCTGCGAGCGCGCCTGCTTCGACGAGACCTCGCCCTGCCCGCAGTCCGGCGTCATCGGCACGATGCGCCCGGGGTCGAGCGGCTCGACGTCGGTGCCCCAGGTCGACGCCTTGTCGTCACCCGCGGCGCCCCCGGACGTGCCGCCGCCCGCGTGCTCGGCCTGCCCGTCCACCTGCGGCTCGTCCGGCGCGGACCGCTCCTCGCTGCACGTCCACGGGTCCCGCGTCGGGTCGTAGTAGGACGCGGTCGCCATCCCGTCCGGGGAGAGCGTCACCGTGGCGCGCGACCCGTCGACCGGGCCGACGGTCCAGCCGTAGTCCTGGCGCACCGCGCCGGTCACGCCGAAGACGTCCGCGAGCAGCTCGACCGTGTCCCGCGAGTAGGCGGACGCCGCGTCGTACGCCCACGCGGCGTGCGTCGCGCCCTCGTCGGACAGGTCCTTGGCGTGGAAGACGAGGTGCCCGGCGTACGAGGTCGCGGGAAGCGTGAGGGCGAACTTCTCGGCGGCGCCGGACGTCTGCCGGACCTGCGTTGTCCCGCTGACCGCCGCGTCCTCCTGGACGTCTGACAAGGGGGCCTGGCCCGAGCCCGCGACGCTGTCCCGCTCCGGCTGGTCCAGCGTGATCGCCGGGCTCGCCGCGGCCGGACCGCCCGTCGCGCCCACCGCGTAGCCGCCCGCTCCGACGACGGCGACCGCCGCCACCGCCGCCGCGGCCTGCAGCCAGCGGGTGCGGGACCGGCGCGCCCGCGCGGCGGCGAGCTCGTCGGCGTCGACCCGGACGCCCGTGGTCGCGGCCAGCGTGGCATGCAGGCGGGTGGTGTCGAGCTCCGCGTCGGCCGCGGGGTCGGCGGCGGCGACGCGGCGCAACGCCTCGTCGAGCCCGTGCTCGTCGTCGCGCGGCTGCTGCGTGGTCATGGTGTCCTCCAGCGGGGCCATCGGTGTGCGGGGTGTGCCCGGTGCGTCCCGGGCAGGCCCTCCTGCCCCGTACGTGTGGTCACGCCGGCACGTCTTGCAGGCAACGGGACGATTCTCGGGACGGCTCCGGCGGGACGGGTGCTCGCTCAGTCCTCGCCGCCGGTCCACGCGGCGGCCAGCCGGGCGCGCGCCCGGCTCAGCGCGGCGTCGGCGCCACCGCGGCCGATCCCCAGCACGTCCGCGAGCGCCTGGCCCTGCAGGCCCTCCCACGCGTTGAGCAGCACGATCTGCCGGTCCCGCGGGCTGAGCGCCGCGAGCGCGCTCCGCACCCGCTCGTCGCGCACGGCGCGCAGCGCGGGGTCGTCGTCGTCGACCTCCTCCGGCAGGCGCTCGACGGGGATCGGCCGGCCCTTGCGCCGGTGGTTGGCGAGCACGAACCCGGCCGTGCGGTAGAGCCACGGCAGCTCCGCGCCGTCCGGCACGTCCTCGCGGCGCCGCCACGCGATCGTCAGGACGTCGGCGACGAGGTCCTCGGCGTCGCCGCCCGCGCGGCGTACCAGGTACCGGTGCAGCTCGCGCTCGTGCGCCCGGACGACGGCGGTGTACCAGGCGGCGTCGTGCACTCGCGGCGGCGGTCCGGCGTCCCCGGGCTCAGCGGGTTCCTCGGTCGCGGGCTCGACCACGGCCGGCTCGGCCGGGGCGTCGTCGGCCGGGGCGTCGTCGGCCGGGGCGTCGTCGGCCGGACCGTCCGTGGCGGGGACGGCGGCGAGCCGGTCGGTGGTCCGGGACAGCATCCTGGGCCTCGTCTCGTCGTTCTCTCGGTCGGGCGGGCGGTCCACCATCGGTCAGACCGCCGCCCCGGGCCGCGGGGGCGCGACAGAGCCACCCCTGCACACCGCACGTGTCGCGAGCGGACGCGGTCTTGCAGCGGGACGCGCACGTCCTCGCGATCTCACCCGCCGCGCTCCGCCGCCCACCGGTCGCACCGCCACCGCTCCCGCCGTGCCGTGCCCCGCACCGCCCCGTCTACAGGCCGTCGGCGACGACGGCGGTCGCCCGCAGCCACGCGTCGCGCGTCGCGGGCCGCAGCACCTCGTAGTCGATCGGCCCGCCGGGCACCAGCGACGGGTCGTACGGCACCTCGACGACCGCGCGGGTCAGCGCGCCGAAGTGCGCACGCAGCCGCTTGCGGAGGTCCTTGTCGATCTTGCGGTCCGGGGCGGACAGGATCGTCACCGCGCTGCGCACGGCGTCCTCCCGGCCGCTGGCCCGCAGCGCGTCCAGCGCCCACGCGGCGGACTGCGCCGTGTCCTCGCGGATGGTCGAGACGACCACCACCTGGTCCGCCGCGTCCACGGCCTCCTGCCAGTTGGAGGCGCGCATGTTGTTCCCCGTGTCGATCACGAGCACGCGGTAGAACCGCGACAGCACCCGGTGCAGCGACGCGAACGCCGCGGCGTCCATGGAGGTCGCCGACGAGGAGCTCTCGTCGGACGCCAGCACGTCGAACTGCTCCGCGGTCTGCGTCCGCACGTACCCGTCCAGGTCACCGACCCGCACCGTGGCCGCGCCGCCCAGCGAGGGCATCGCCTGCAGCAGGTCGACGGCCGTGCGCTGGTGGTCGGTGTGCGCGGAGCGCCAGCCGAGCGTGCCCCGTGTCTCGTTGTTGTCCCACGCGAGCGTGTAGCCGCCGCGCTGCAGGCCGAACGTCGCGGCCAGCAGCATGGTCGCGGTCGTCTTATGGGCGCCGCCCTTGGGGTTGATCACGACCACCGTGCGCGGGCCGTCGAACGTGCGGCGGACCGCGGCGGTCTGGACCCGGCGGCGCTTCTCCGCGCGGCCCGGCCCGGGCTTGACCGCACCGAACGTCGCGCGGCGCACGCCGACGCGCCACCCGTGCTCCGCGGGGCCGGTGGTGCTGGGGTGGCGCGCGGCCAGCAGGTCGTCGAGCGTCGGCAGGGACTCGCGCCCCTCGGACGCGCGCGTGCTCGCCGCGGCCCCCGCACCGAGCGACGACGACGTGGGCGACGTGGCGCCGGGTGCGGGAGAGTCGTCCGACGAGCGCGTCGCCGGGGCTGCCGCGGAGGACGTCGCGGAGCCCGGCCCGCCAGCCGCGGGGCCGGTCGGCGTGCTGCCCGGCGTCGCGCCCGTCGCGGTGCCTTCCGACGCGGTCCCTTCCGACGCGGTGCGATCCGACGCGGTGCCATGTGACGTGGTGCCCTCCGACGGGAAGCCGCCCGGCCGGTCCGAGGTGCCGGCACCGGCGTCCGCGCGCGAGCCGTCGCCCGCGGGCTCGTCGGGACCCTCGCCGGACGTCGCGACGGGGCCGGCGCCCGGCTCGCCCACCCGGGCGCTGCCGCCGTCCGCCGGTGCCTCGTCGACCAGGCCGTCCGGGTGGATGAGGAGCGACCACATGCCGTCCGGGTCCCGGACCTGCACCGGGACCGGCGACCCGACCTCGCCCGCGAGCGCGGCGATGCGCTCCGTGATCGCCGCGCCGGCCTCCTGGAGGCTCGCCATGCGGATGCGCTCGACGACGCCGTCGACCGAGATCTGCCCCGTGCCGTCGTCGTGCACCTCGGCGGTGACCTGCGGCAGCCGTGCCGCGGTCGTCGTGCCGTCACCCTCGCTCATGGCCGTACCTCCTTGGGGCTTCGAGGGCGAAACTACGCGAAAGGGCGCGTTCGCGCGCGTGCCGCGGCACGTGTGCGGTCCCCGGGTCCCACCCGTGCCCGCCGCGCGCCCGTCCGCCCGACCTGCGGCGACGTGCCCGCCGGGCGCGCGGGTCACGCGTCGACGTCCACCTCGAACCAGACGAGCGTGCCGTCGGCGTCCGACGTGGTCCCCCAGGAGGTCGACAGCGCGTCGACGAGAGCGAGGCCGCGACCGTTGGGCGCGGTGGGGTCCGTGCGCCGCAGCACCGGCCGGCCGTGCCCCTCGTCGTGCACCTCGACCCGCAGGACGTGGCCCAGGAGCATCACCCGGACGGTGACGTCGGCGTCGGAGGGGCCGTGCACCACGGTGTTCGCGACGAGCTCGCCCGTGAGCAGCTCGGCGACCTGGTTCGCGGCGCCGCCCACGCCCGCCCCGGCCGCGACGCGCATGACCCACCGGCGTGCGACGCGCGGCGCGACAGGCGTGGCGGGGACGACGATCTGGTCCTCCGCGTCGGGTCGACGCATGCGGACGCTCGCCGCGCTCCTGATGTCTCGCACCTCACCCACGCCCACCAGGGTGCCCGACGACGGGCCGGCGCGCTGGGCGAACCAGCGGATGAAACCGTTGGCGCGCCGCACCACGCCGTGACCGGGTGACGCTGTCAGCGGTCACCCCTACGTTGGGGGCATGCCCTCGTCGACGCCCGCGATCGAGATCGACGTCCGGGGCCGCGCGGTGCGCGTGAGCAGCCCGGACAAGGTGTACTTCCCCGCGCGCGGGCTGACGAAGCGCGACGTGGTCGAGTACTTCGTCGCCGTCGGGGACGGCGTGCTCGCGGCGCTGCTGGACCGCCCGACGACGTTGGAGCGCTGGCCCAAGGGCGTGTTCGAGGGCGCGCGGCTCTCGACGCGGGCCGACTCGTCGGGGGACGCGTTCTACCAGAAGCGGGTGCCGGCGGGTGCACCGGACTACGTGCGGACCGCCCGCATCGGCTTCCCCAGCGGACGGACGGCCGACGAGGTGGCGCCGAGCGAGCTCGCCGTCGTCGCGTGGGCCGCCAACCTCGGCACCCTCACCTTCCACCCGTGGCCCGTGACGTCCGACGACGTGGACCGCCCCGACCAGCTCCGCATCGACCTGGACCCGCAGCCGGGGACCGACTTCTCGGACGCGGCCCGCGTGGCGCCCCGGGTGCGCGAGCTGCTGGCCGAGCACGGGCTGGAGGGCTGGCCCAAGACCTCCGGCGGGCGTGGCATCCACGTCTTCGTGCCCATCGAGCCGCGCTGGACGTTCGTCGACGCGCGCCGCGCCACCATCGCGTTCGGCCGCGAGCTGGAGCGCCGGATGCCCGACGAGGTGACGATGAAGTGGTGGAAGGAGGAGCGCGGCTCGAAGATCTTCGTGGACTACAACCAGATGGCCCGGGACCGCACCATCGCCTCCGCCTACTCGGTGCGCAGCAACCCGCGCGCCACCGTGTCCGCCCCGCTGCGGTGGGAGGAGGTCGGGGACGTCCACCCCGACGACTTCGACGTCACGAGCATGCCGGCGCGGTTCGCGGAGGTGGGCGACCTGTTCGCGCCGCTCGCCGCCCACGCACCCGGCCGGTTCTCGATCGAGTCGCTGCTGGAGCTCGCCGAGCGCCAGGAGCACGACGAGGGCCACGGGGACCTGCCCTACCCGCCCGAGTACCCGAAGATGCCGGGCGAGCCGCCGCGCGTGCAGCCGTCCCGTGCGCGCAAGGACCCCGCCGAGCCCGCGTGAACCAGCCCGCGTGAACCGCGTGAAGGGGCTCGCGTGAACCAGCCCGCGTGATCCCGTCGGCGAGGGCTCAGCCGACGAACTCGTAGTGCCAGTACTCGGGGTTGCCGCCGTCCTCGAGCGCCCAGGACGGCTGCACCCAGCCGTACGACGGGCCCTGGGCGAGCAGCCACTGGCGCTGGGGCGTGTCCCAGCCGTACTCGCACGGCAGCTCGGGCACGTCGAGCGCCACCCCGGTGCCGTGCCGCGAGGTCCCGGGCTCGGCGGCGATCGAGCCCAGCGCCTCGCGCATCGCGACCTGCGTCGCGTAGTCGCGGTAGGTCAGGTCGAGGTCCAGGTCGTGCCCGAACTCGGCGCGGAAGGCGCGGTTGAGCCGCTCGAGCGCCGCCGTCGCGTCGGTCCGCAGCCAGTAGCGCGTGCCGCGGCTGTCCGCGCCCCAGGACGTCGGGGTGAGCATCGACTCCGGGAGCCGGCCGTTCGACCCGTCACCGCCCTCGGTCGGCGCGGACGTGAAGAACGCCGGGCCGTCGTACGTCGTCGTGCAGCGGTCGGTGGTGGGCGCGGGGTCCGGCTCCGCCGTCACCCCGTCGTCCGGCTCGTCGTCCGGCAAAGGCTCGGGAGTGGCCTGCAGCGCGAGCCAGTCCCGGTGCGCGGCGTCGACGTCCTCACTGACGTCGAGCGTCTGCGCGGCGAGCGCGCGCAGCGCCTCGACCGCGCCCGCGCGGGTCTCGTCGTCCTCCGCGTGCTCCAGCAGGTCCGCGAGCCGGCCGCGCACGGCCTCGTCGTCCTCGGCCACCTCGCCGCGGCTGGCCGCGAGCGCGTCCCGCGCCCGCTCCTGCGCGTCGCGCAGCGCGCCGAGCGCCAGCTGCCGCGTCCGGAGCACGGCGGTCCGTGACGACCGCGCCGCGCCCTCCCGCTGGACGGCGGTGTCCGCCAGCCGGGAGTCGACCGCGGCCGCCGCCCGCGCGCTCGCGCGCGCCGCCGCCTGCACCCGGTCGGCGCGGACGTCCGCCCGGTGCTCCGCGACGACGAGCGAGCCCGCGCCCGCCCCGATCCCGAGGGCGGCGACGACGACCGCGACGGCGGCTCGCCGCGGTGCGCCCGGTCGTCGGTCGGTGGACTCGCGCATCGGGCGATGCTGCCTCGCGGACGAATCGGACGCAAACGACGACGACACGCCGCCGTCCGGTGGAACCCGGACCTCGGGGCCTCAAGGGCACCGCGCCCGTCACCGATGATGAAGGCATGACCGATGCCCGTCCCCTCGTCGCCTCCACCCCCGGGGCCGCGATGCCGGGGGCCGCGGCGGCGGGCATGCGGGAGCTCGGCCCGGCCGAGCACGCGCACCTCGACCGGCTGCGGACCCACCTGCGAGCCAGCGGCGCGCCCGTGGAGTCGGTCGCCGGCCTGGGTGCCCTCCTGGGCGCGGCGCACGGCTCCTGGGCACGCAGCCCCGAGCCCGGCCGGCCCGACCCCTCGCCCATGATCTCCGCGATCGCCGTCGGCGTGGGCGACCTGGTGCTCGCCGGGGCGCCGGGCGCGCGGTGGGTGCTCCGCGTCGACGGCCCCGCGCCCTCCCCCGCGGTCCTGTCCGCGGACGGCTCGGCCGCCGTGGTGCCCTTCGCCGACGTCCGCAAGCGCTGGACCGACGACGAGGGCGGCCTGGACGCCGAGTGGCTCGACCGCTACGTCGCGGCCGCCTCGACGCACCTCACGGAGACCGCCCCGGCGCCGCAGCCTGCGCCGACCGGCTCCGCACCCGCCCTGTCCGCACCCGCCCTGTCCGCACCGGCCGGGTCCGGACCTGCCGGCTCGGCATCGACCGCGTCCGCGCCGGCCCCGCAGCACTCGCCCGCCGACCGCGAGCCCGGCGTCCCCACCCAGCGCACCGCGGCGAGCGCGGACGCACCGCGGTCCCACCGCCGCCGCGCCGCACCGGCGGCCGAGGAGCCGGTCGTCCGCTACCGGACGCCCAACGAGCTGCCCGTCGTGCCGTCGCCCGAGGCGCAGAACCTCGCGCTGCGCGCGCTGGACCGCGGGCTGTCCCTCGCCATGACCGACGGCCCGCGGCCGTTCGCGATGCGTGACGACGGAACCAACGTGCACGTGCGCTGGTTCACCACCGGGCCGGACGAGGCGCTGCCGCTCGCCGAGGCGTGGGTCGCCGACGGGGTCGCGCTGCGCGCGGCGATCGGGTGGGCCGTGCCGCTGGCGCCGTCGGGCGCGCTCGTCGTGCCCGGTCTCGGCACGGTCCCGGACGACGAGTCCGCGGTCGCCGAGGGTGCCGACCACGCGGTCGTCGTGCTGACGTCCGACCTCGGGTCCCCCGGGCTCGTCGTCGCCCACCGGTACGCGTCCGGCGCACCGGGACGGCCGGTCGGCCAGCCGCTCGTCGTCGGCCCGTGCGCGTCGGTGGTCTGACCGTCGCTCGGCGAGCGCGGCGGTCGCCGCGCACCTAGCCTGCGGGGATGCGGCCGCACCTGACCCGACGACGCGCCCTCCTGCGCGCCGCGGCGTTCGGCGTGGGCGCGGCGGTGCCCGTGCTGGTGCTCGCGTACCTCGTCCGCTCCCAGGCCAGCGGCCTGCAGTCGTTCGACGAGCAGGTGGTCGCGTCCGCGACGTCGTTCACCCGCGAGCACCCCGCGGTCCGCGACGCGCTGCTGACCTGGCAGTCGGTCTTCGAGCCGATGTGGGTGAACCTCGCGGGCACCGTGGTGTGCGTGTGGGTCGCGCGCCGGATGCCGAGCCGGGCGCTGTGGGCCTTCGGCACCCTCATGGTGACCTGGGGCCTGACCAACCTCGCCAAGCTCGCCGTCGGCCGGGCGCGGCCGGTCGTCGAGGACGCGCTCGTCGACCCGCCCGGCGCCAGCTTCCCGTCCGGGCACGCGACGGCGTCCGCCGTCGCCGCGGTGACCCTCACCGTGCTGCTCTGGCCGCTGCTCGGACGGACCGGGCGCGTCGTCGTGCCCGTGACCGGCGGGCTCGTCGTGCTCGTGACGTGCGCCGACCGCGTGATGCTCGGCGCCCACTACCCGTCCGACGTGCTCGCGGGCGTGCTGCTGGGCACGGCGATGGCGGGTGCGTCCGCGATCGGCTACCTGGGCTGGTCGCCCCGCACCGACGCCGCCTCCCGCGCCGACCACGTCGACGCCGCGCTCACGGACCCCCACCCCCAGGAGGAGACCGCGTGATCCACGAGTACGTGCACCGGTACGAGATCGACCCCACCCCGCCGCGGTTCGCGGCCGCCGCGCGCGACGTCGCGGTGCGCGGGCTCGGCCTCGCCGCGCTCTGGTGGCTCGTCCTGCTGGGCGTCGGGCTCGTCATCCACGGCCCGCTCGACGACCTGCAGGCGGAGTCGAGCGTCAACGAGTGGTTCGTGGACCAGCGGACCGCGACGCTCGACACCGCGAGCAACATCGCGTCGCACGGCGGCGAGACGTTCGTCATCATCGGCGTCGCCCTGCTCGCGATGGCCCTCGTGTGGTGGCGGACCCGGCAGTGGTGGTTCGCCATCGTGCCCGGCCTCGCCGTCGGGCTGCAGTCCGCCGTCTTCCTGTCCACGACGCTCGTCGTCGGCCGCGAGCGCCCCGAGGTCGAGATGCTCGACGACGCGCCGCCCACCTCGTCGTACCCCAGCGGGCACACCGGTGCCGCGACCGCGCTCTACGTGACGTTCGCCCTGCTCGCGCAGCGCATCCGCACCCCGTGGCTGCGCGCCGTGGTCACGGTGCTCTGCCTGGCCGTCCCCCTCGCCATCGGCACCGCACGCCTCTACCGCGGCATGCACCACCTCACCGACGTGCTCATGGGCATCGCCAACGGCCTGGTCACGGCCTTGCTGGCGTGGCGCTACCTGCGTCGCTCGGTCGCGTCGGACGCGTCCGACGAGCGCGGCTCCGCCGAGGCCGCGTCCGGCGGGGCGTCGTCCACCGGGGCATCGTCCAGCGGGGGGACGTCCACGGGCCGCGCGTCCGCGGGCCCCGCGTCCTCCCGGTCCGACGAGCGCGCGCCGGGCCGCGTCACCGCGGCGGGCTCCGCGCCCCCCGGCCCGTCGTCCAGCGGCTCGCCGTCCACCGGTGCGTCGGCCACCACGTCGTCCACGGGCTCGTCCGCGCCGCCGGGGTCCGCCGGCACCTGGTCGTTCCTGCGCGCGGCGGTCAGCACGTAGCCCGTCGTCGCGACGAGCCAGACGATCCCGAGCACGGCGAACGCCCACGTGTGCCGGCCCGACGTGAGCGCCGCGCACACCGCGATCAGCGCGCCCGCGGGCAGCGCGGAGCGCACCTTGGCGTCGCGCAGCACCGCCCTGACCATGCCGTGACCTCCTGACGTCGCGGACGACCGGCCCACCCTGCCACACGACGCGCCTCATCCGATCGGGTGAAGCCGGACCGGGGAAGCCGACAGCGAGGGACAAGCCGGAGGACCCGCCCAGGGCCGTCCGGGTGACGGTCCCCCGCACCGGTCGCGGGTGCGGGATCGTCGCGCGTGCGAGGGGGTCACCTCGCGCTCCCCTGCCCCAAGGATCCCGCATGCGCACCTCACTCCCCACGTCCCGCGGCTCCCGCGTGCTTGCCGCGGCGGTCGCCGCGCTCGCCGCCGGCGTCGCGTCGCTCGCCGGCGCCGTCCCGGCCGCCGCGGCAGACACGACCACCATCACGGGCACGGTCGTCTACCCCGCCGGGGCCGAGGCCTCGGACGTCGCGACCGTGCTCGCCTGGCTGCCCACCGCCCGCGGGATCGACGTCTCCGCGGCGGCCGACGTCGCGGCCGACGGCTCGTTCTCGCTCACCGACCTCAGCCCGCGCACCGGCTACCAGCTCTCGTACACGGACGCTGAGGGCCAGTTCGCCACGGGCTACTACCGGACCACGGGCTCGCTCGTCGCCAAGGCGGCCAACGCCTCCCTGGTCACGGCGGGTGGCTCACCGGTTACCATCGCCGCCCGCACGTCCGCCCCGATGACCGAGGTGGCGCTCACGCTGCCCGGCGACGGCACCTTCCCCGACTGGAGCCCCATGGGCTTCTTCGTCGCCGAGCCCGGCAACGGTCGGGTCGTGTCCGTGGCGGGGGTCGGCGGCCCCGCCACCGCCACCGCACTGCTCCGCGGCTCGGCGGCTCCCACCGCTGCGGCCGGCGTCAGCGGGTTCGGCGCCCAGGGGTTCGGCGCGGCCTCCGCCTCGCCCGCCGCGGGCGAGGCGAACGTGGTGAGGCTGCCGGTCACCGGCCTGCTGCGCGGCGGGAGCTACACGTTCGCGCTGCCCACCTCCCCGGACTTCACCGGCTACTACTACGGCGGTGCGGGTCAGCCGCTCAAGCGCTCCCTCGCGAAGGCCGGCGCCTTCACGGGCGGGACGCCGTCGGTCGAGGTGCTCGTGATGGCGCCGTGGGCGACCGTCGCCCCGGCGGTCACCGGCCAGGCGCGTCTCGGCGTCAAGCTCACCGGGACGCGCGGGACGTGGTCCACCGCCGGCAAGCCGGCCTACCAGTGGCTCCGGAACGGCGTGGCGATCAAGGGCGCCGTCTACTCGTCGTACACGCCGAAGGCGGCCGACCTCGGCAGGAAGCTGAAGCTCCGGGTCACGTTCACCTCGAACGTCGCCGGGTACGCCCCGGGCACCGCCTACTCGACGGCGACCGCGCTCGTCGTGAAGTAGACCTCTCGTGAGGTAGGCGTCGAGCGGTCCTGCGCGCCGCCGCCACGAGAAAGGCCCCGGACCTGCGATGCGCAGGGCCGGGGCCTTTCCTGTGGAGCCGCCTAAGGGAATCGAACCCTTGACCTTCTCATTACGAGTGAGACGCTCTGCCGACTGAGCTAAGGCGGCATCGTCGGCGGACCGACGAGCGGCGCCTACTGTACCTGGCCGGGGTCCCGCGCTCCAAAGCGGCCACCGGTCAGCAAGTGGTCCCCTCGGCCGGGACGGTGCCCTCGAGCAGGTAGGCGTCGACGTTCTGCGTGACGCAGTCGTTGGAGCTGCCGTAGGCCGTGTGACCCTCGCCCTCGTACGTCAGCAGCGTCCCGGAGGACAGCAGCTCCGCGAGCGCCTGCGCCTGCGCGTACGGCGTCGCGGGGTCGTTGGTGGTGCCGACCACCAGGATCGGCGCGGCGCCGGGTGCCGAGTAGTCCGCCAGCCCGCCGACCAGCGGCACCGGCCACTGCGCGCAGAGCACGCCGCCGTAGGTGAAGTACGAGCCGACGGTGGGCGCCGCCGCGACGATCTTCTCGGCCTCGGCCGCCATGTCATCGAGGTCCGCGCTCGCCCGGCTGTCCGCGCACCCGATCGACCAGAACGCCTCGGTCTGGTTCGACGAGTAGGTGCCGTCGGACTGACGGTCGTAGTACGAGTCGGAGAGGGTGAGCAGGATCGAGCCGTCGCGCTCCTCGATCGCCGCCGTCAGCGCCGAGGTCAGGTACGTCCAGTAGGACTGCGAGTACAGCGTCACCGCGACCCCGCTGAACGCGAGCGCGCCCGTCAGCGGGCGGTCCGTGCCGGTGGGCAGCGGGTCGGCCGTCGCCTCGTCGAGCAGGTCGCGGACCTGGCTCATCCCCTCGTCGACGTCCCCCGTCAGCGGGCAGCGCGCGCCGGCCTGGCAGTCCGTGACGTAGGCCCGCAACGCGCTCTCGAAGCCCACGGCCTGCGCCAGCGTCGACTCCTCGGTGGTCAGCGTCGGGTCCACCGCGCCGTCCAGCACCAGCCGGCCGACGCGCTCGGGAAAGAGCCCGGCGTACGTCGCGCCGAGCTGGGTGCCGTAGGAGAAGCCCAGGTAGGAGAGGTCGGTGTCGCCCAGGACGGCGCGCAGGACGTCCATGTCCCGGGCGGCACTGACCGTGTCGACGTGCCCGAGCACCGGTCCCGTCTGGTCCAGGCAGGCCGCCGAGAACTCGGCGTACATGTCGATGGAGCGCTGCACGCCCGCGGGCGTCGAGTAGTCCGGGTCGTAGGCCAGGAGCTCGTCCATCTTGGGCGCCGCCAGGCACGTCACCTCGGGCTGCGAGTGCTGCACGCCGCGCGGGTCGAAGCCCACCAGGTCGTAGCGCGCCTGCACGTCGTCGCTCACCACGTCGGTCGCGTAGTCCAGGAAGTCCACGCCGGAGGCCCCCGGGCCGCCCGGGTTCAGCAGCAGCGACCCGATCGCGTCGCCGTCCCCGGCGCGCTGCCGGGCGACCGCGAGCCGGATCGTCTGGCCCTCCGGGTCGGCGTAGTCCAGCGGCACCTCGAGCATCGCGCACTCGCCCTCGTCGCACGTCTCCCACGCGAGGACCTGGGCGTAGAACGGCTCGAGCTCGGCGGACGGCGCGCTGTCCACGTCCGCCGGCGGCGGGGTGGTGCCCGCCTGGTGCTTGGGTGCGGTGCACCCGGTCACCACCAGCGCGAGGACGGCCAGGAGGGCGACGCGCGCGCCCCGGGACCCGCGGCCCGGGGTCGAGGAGGGACGACGAGCGGCGCGGCGGGCTGACTGCACGGGCTCACCGTAACCGTCCGGACCGTGCGACCCGTGCCGCCGGGGCGTCACTCGTCAGCCCTGCGGCCGCAGCGCCACGGCCATCGCCTCGACGGCGAGCAGCGGCGCGACGTTGCCCTCCAGCCGCGTGCGGGCCTGCCCGATCGCGTCCATCCGCCGCAGGGTCTGCTCGGGCGCGGAGGTCGCCGCGATCGCCCGCACCGACTCCTCGTGGTCCAGGTTCACGAGCGACACGTCCGCACCGAGCTGCACGACGAGCACGTCGCGGTACAGCGAGAGCAGGTCGAGCATCGCGCGGTCGAGCACGTCCCGCTGCGCCCTCGTCGCGCGGCGCTTCTGGTCCTCCTCGAGCTGGCGGACCTGCGCGCGCACCGCGGGAGGCACGGTGGCGAGGCCCTCCGCGCCGAGGGTGCGCAGCAGCGCGGCGCGCTCCGCGGCGTCCCGCTCCTCGGTGGCCGCCTTGGCGTCCGCCTGCGCGGTCGCGACCAGGTCGCCGGCCGCGAGCACCGCGTCCCCGACGCCGCGGATCCGGGTCGCCACCTGCAGCACGTCCGAGCGCCGACGACGAGCCTCCGGGTCCCGGGCGAGGCGGCGCGCGATCCCCACGTGGCTCTGCGCCGCGCGCGCCGCGACCTCGGCGACCCGCGGGTCGATGCCGTCGCGGCGCACCAGCAGGTCCACCACGGCGTCCACCGGCGGCACGCGCAGCGCGACGGCCCGGCTGCGCGAGCGCAACGTGACCAGCACGTCCTGCGGGCTCGGGGCGCACAGCATCCACACCGTGCGCGGCGCGGGCTCCTCGAGCGCCTTGAGCAGCACGTTCGACGTCTTCTCCACCAGCCGGTCCGCGTCCTCGACCAGGATCACGCGCCAGCGCCCCGCCGCCGGGGAGCGCTGCGCGAGCTCGACCAGCGGCCGCACCGCGTCGATGAGGATGTTCACACCCTCGGTCGCGACCACCTTCACGTCGGGGTGCGTCCCGCCGAGCACCGTCAGGCACGCGTGGCACCGCCCGCACCCGCCCTGCTCGCACTGGAGCGCCGCCGCGAACGCGCGCGCCAGGTTGGACCGGCCGGAGCCCGGCGGCCCGGTGAACAGCCAGGCGTGCGTCATCGCCGCGGGGTCCACCACCGCGCGCTGGAGCTCGGTGATCGCGGGCTCCTGCCCGACGAGCCCGTCCCAGACGCTCACCGCGCCGCCCCGGCACTCAGGACCGCCGTCACGCGGGCCTGCACGGCGGCCGCGATCTCCTCCGCCGGCGCGGTCGCGTCGAGCACCAGCCAGCGGCCGGGCTGCGCCGCGGCCCGGTCCAGGAACGCGAGACGGGTCCGCCGGTGGAAGTCGCCGCCCTCGCTCTCGAGCCGGTCCGGGTCCCCCGTGAGCCGCGCGCGCCCGACGTCCGGGTCGAGGTCCAGGAGCACGGTCACGGCGGGCAGGAGCCCGCCCGTCGCCCACAGCGAGAGCCGCTCGACCTCGTCGGCCCCCAGGTCCCGGCCGGAGCCCTGGTAGGCGACCGAGGAGTCCAGGTACCGGTCGGTCACCACGACGGCGCCCCGCTCGAGGGCCGGCCGCACCAGCGACGCGACGTGGTGGGCGCGGTCGGTCGCGTAGAGCAGCGCCTCGGTCCGCGCGTCGACGTGCTCGCCGTGCAGCACGGCCGCGCGCAGCGTGCGCCCGAGCTCGGTGCCGCCGGGCTCGCGCGTGAGCACCACCTCCCGCCCGTGGGCGCGCAGCCACTCCGCGAGCAGACGGGTCTGCGTCGTCTTGCCCGCACCGTCGCCGCCCTCGAACGAGACGAACAGCCCGCCCGGGACGGGCGTGCTCGTCGTCGGCAGGCTCGTCGTCGGCAGGCTCGTCGTCGGCAGGCTCGTCGTCGGCAGGCTCGTCGTCGGCATACCGGCGGGCGCCTGCGGACTGCGCCGCTGCGGGTCGGGCGTGGTCACGGCGTCAGGCTAGCCGCCGCGACCCACACGTCCGGCGCCGCTCACTCGCCGGGGTAGACCACGCCCACCTGGCGCCGCACCTCGTCCAGCGTCCGCAGGACCTCGATGGTCCCCTGCCACGTCATCCGCGGGCTCTCGACCGCGCCGTCCGCGACCTGCCGGGCGACCTCCGCGGCCTCGTACTGCAGCCCCTGGGTCCCCGGCTGCTCGAAGGTCCACACGCGCCCGTCCAGCCGCGTGACACGGAACGACGAGGGACCGTAGAACGAGCCGGCGACCTCGACGAACCCCTCGGTGCCGGAGATCTGCGCGGTCGTCGGCGTCTTGGCCCACAGCGTCGTCGACAGCGTCGCCTGCGTGCGCTCGCCGTAGGACAGGACGATCGAGACCTGCCCGTCGACGCCCGTCGGCGCGAGCGTGCCCACGGCCCGCACCGCGTCGGGCGCGCCCAGCAGGTCGTGCGCGAACGACACGGGGTAGACGCCCAGGTCCAGCAGCGCGCCGCCGGCGAGCGCCGGGTCGTACAGGCGCGAGGCCGGGTCGAAGCCCATGAGCTGGCCGTGGTCGGCGGAGACGTTGACGATCTCCCCGATCTCCCCGGCGTCGAGCACCTGGTGCAGCGCGGCGACGTGCGGCAGGAACCGCGTCCACATCGCCTCCATGACGAACACGCCGGCCTCCCGCGCCGCGGCGAACACCTGCTCCGCCTCGGCCGCGTTGCGCGTGAACGCCTTCTCGACGAGGACGTGCTTGCCCGCCCGGATCGCGAGCAGCGCGTGCTCGAGGTGCTCCGAGTGCGGGGTCGCGACGTAGATCGCGTCCACGTGCGGGTCGGCCACCAGCGCCTCGTAGCCCAGGTGCGTCGTCGGGACGCCGTGCGCGGTGGCGAACCGTTCCGCACGGTCGCGGTGGCGGGAGCCCACGGCGACCAGCTGCGCGCGGGTGTGCTGCGAGACCGCGTCGGCGAACGAGCCGGCGATGCGGCCCGCGCCGAGGATGCCCCAGCGGATCGGCGGTGCGGTGCGCGGGTCCAGTGTGCGTGCCATCCCGCCAACCTAGCCGTACCCGCCCCCACCCCACCCACCCCCTCGACTCGCACCCCACCGCCCGCCCCCCGAGCGCGGACGGCACGCCCCCACCGCGGACGCTCGACGACCGCCCTCACCGCTCACCGTCCGCGCTCACCGCCCGGCCGCGGGCCCGGATGACCGACCCGCACGGGGTGCGGTAGGGCACGAGCAGACGCCACCCCCACCCCGAGCGCGGACGCGGCGCACCGAGCGCGGACGCTCGACGACCGCACTCGCCGCGTACCGTCCGCGCTCGCCGGGTGGTGGGCCGCGTGAGGTGGTCGACAGGGGTGGGTGGTGGTTGACGAGGTGGGCGGGGGTGCGGCACGGGCAGGCGGGTCACTGGCGCCGAGCGCGGACGGAGCGCGCCGAGTGCGGACGCTTGACGGGCGCGCTCGCTGCGCACCGTCCGCGCTCGCGGGTGGGTGGGGGTGGGTGAGGGACCGGGCGGGGTGGGGGATATGGCTTGTCCTGGGGACTTTCTTCGGTTGGCGTACTTAGTTACCCTCGTCCCGATCGGTCCGATGGGGGGCCGAGGCGGTTGGGCACCACGGACCGACGTTCAACGGAGAACTCATGGCCATGACTCGCACCACACCCCGCTGGCGATCACGCATCCCTGCCGTGGTCGCCGCCACCTCGCTCGCGCTGGCGGGTCTCGGCACGGCCGCGCAGGCGGCGCCCGACGACGAGACCGTGGCGGTCGTCGACACCGCCGCGACCGACGACACGCTCTCGCTGTTCCGCTACCTGCGGGACCAGGAGTCCGGCGGCGTCCTGTTCGGTCAGCAGCACGCGACGGACGAGGCGATCTCGTCGTCGGTCACGGGACCGGACGGCCTGCCGCTGAAGTCGGACGCGTACGACGTGACCGGCGACCTGCCGGGGATCTTCGGGTTCGACACGCTCGCGCTCAAGGGCGACGAGAAGCCGGGCTCCCACGACAACACCGACGAGGAGAACGCGCTCGCGCTCGCCGAGCAGTTCGTCCGCGCGGACACCCTCGGCGCAGTCGTGACGCTCTCCGCGCACATGCCCAACTTCGTGACCGGCAACGACTTCTACGACACGAGCGGCCGCGTCGTCAGCCACATCCTGCCGGGCGGCGACAAGAACGCCGACTACCGCGACTACCTCGACCTCGTCGCGCTGGCCGCGACGAGCGCGGAGCGCACCGACGGCTCGCTGGTCCCGGTCGTGTTCCGGCCGTTCCACGAGAACACGGGATCGTGGTTCTGGTGGGGCGCCGCGCACGCGACCACCGGGGAGTACAAGGAGATCTTCCGGTACACGGTCGAGTACCTGCGCGACGTCAAGGGCGTGCACAACCTGCTGTACGCGTTCTCGCCCAACGGCTCGTTCGACGGCGACGCGGCGCGCTACCTCGAGACCTACCCGGGCGACCAGTGGGTCGACGTCCTGGGCTACGACATGTACGAGAACTCGAACGCGGCAGACGACTCCTCCGCGTACGTCGCGTCGGTGGTGACCGACCTCGAGATGGTGGTCGACGAGGCGCGCGAGCGCGGCAAGATCCCCGCGTTCACCGAGTTCGGCCGCAACGGCGACCGCACCATCAAGCCGTCGGGCAACAAGTCGCTGCACTACTACACCGAGCTGCTCCAGGGGCTGCGGGCCAGCGAGAAGGCCGGCAGCGTCGCGTGGATGCTCACGTGGGCGAACTTCGGCTCCGGCCAGATCTACGTGCCCTACGCCGGTCACGAGATGGCGGCTGACTTCCAGGCCCTGTACGACGACGAGGGCTCCGTCTTCGCGAGCCAGACGGGCGACCCGTACGCGTCGCCGGCCACGCCCGGTGCCCAGGAGCCCTTCCTGCGGATCGTCTCCCCGGCGGACGGCACCCGTCTCACCACGCCGACGACGACCGTGCGGGCGAAGGTCACCGCGGCGCCCGGCGTCGACACCGTGACGTTCACGGCCACGGGCTTCGACCCGGTCACGCTGACGCAGGACGCCGACGGCTACTGGTCCGGCACGTGGGAGATCGGGGAGGACGCGCTCACCAACCGCACGGTGGCGGCGAGCGTGTCCGCGACGGGCGGCGGCCAGGAGCTGTCCGCGGACGTGTCGCTCATCCTCGGCTCGGCCCCCGAGCTGCCGGTCGGCACGGTCGACGACTTCGAGGGCTACGGCGACGACGTCGCGCTGCGCGCGGCCTACACGGTCACCAACGCCACCTCGTCGGCCCTGACGCTCGCCGAGCACGGCGACGGCCACGCGGCCCGGCTGTCCTACGACTTCCCCGCGTCCCGCACGGGCTACCTCGGGTTCGGCAAGTCGTACGCGCCGACGCAGAACTGGTCCGGCTTCGGTCAGCTCGACCTGTGGGTGGACCCCGACGCGTCGGGCCACAAGCTCGTCGTGCAGGTCCAGGCGGGCGGCGTGACGTTCGAGGCGTACCCGTCCCTCGCGGGCGACGACCCGTACCTCGCCGAGATCCCCTGGGACGAGTTCGCGCCCGCCCCCTGGGACACGGCCAACGCCGGCGCCACGCTCACCTGGGAGCGGCTGGCCAAGGTCAGCCAGTTCTTCGTCTACCTGAACGACGCGGGCGGCTCGGCACCGCTGACCGGCTCGGTCGTGGTGGACGACATCGCGGCGTCGGGCGAGGGCGAGTACGTCGACCCTGAGCCGTCGGCCGAGCCGATCCTGGTCGACGACTTCGAGTCCTACGCCGACGAGGCCGCGTTCGACGCCGCGTGGGGCAACCGGGGCAAGTCCGACCTCGTCACCCTGTCCGACGACGCCGGCCAGGGCGAGCAGGCGCTGTCGTTCACGTACGACAACGCGAACGGCGGCTGGCAGGACGTCGCGCGCTGGCTCGGCGGGCAGGACTGGTCCGGCCGGGACGCGCTGTCGCTGCAGGTGAAGGGCGACGGCTCGAGCAACCAGCTCGCGATCCAGATCGGGAACGGGACCGGCGGCTACTGGCTCGCGCAGGTCCCGCTGACCGACGCGACGTGGCACGCGGTCGAGATCCCGTTCTCGTCGTTCACCCCGTCGTGGCCGGCCGACCTGACCGACCCGCTGGGCGACGCACAGCTCGGCGTCGTCAACGAGCTCGTGCTCGCGTCGAGCTCGCAGTCCGGCGCCGGGACGTTCGGCGTCGACGACGTGCGCGTGGTCGGCGGCGACGTCGCACCCGAGGTGCCGGACGGCACGCCCGAGGTGCTCGACACGTTCGAGTCCTACGCCACCACCACGGACCTGCGTGCCGCGTGGAACAACATCGCCGAGCAGGACTGGGGCGACGGCTGGCAGCTCGCGCTCGCGCCCGGCGAGGGCTCCGGCGGCTCGCAGGCCGGCGAGTTCACGTACGACTTCTCGTCGACGACGTACCTGCAGGAGTCGCGCTGGCTCGGCGGGCACTCGTGGGCGGGGCTCGACGGGGTCTCGGCGTGGGTCGACCCGAACGGCTCGGGGCAGTCCGTCACGTTCCGCGTGCGCACGCCCTCCGCCGACGGCACGGGCGAGGACTGGTACTGGGAGCTCCCCGTCGCGCTGACCGGCCCGGCCCGGACCGTGCACCTGCCGTTCGACGAGGCCGTGGCGACCTGGCCCAGCGGGATCGACCCCTCGGTCCGGCCGACCCGCGCCCAGCTCGCCAAGGTCAACGAGTTCATCATCATGGCGACGCAGGCCGACGCGACCGCCACCACCGGCTCGTTCCTCCTCGACGACCTCGAGGTCGGGGACTTCCCGGACGAGCCCGAGCAGGTCGCGCCGTCGGTGACGACGGACCCGGCCGACGCCTCCGGCGCCCTGGGCAGCACCGTGACGCTCACGGCCGCGGCGGCCGGCACGCCCGAGCCGTCGGTCCAGTGGCAGCGGGCCGCGGCGGGCTCGTCGTCCTGGACCGACGTCCCGGACGGCACCGCGGGCTCGCTCGACGTGGTGCTCACGGCCGACGAGGACGGCGCCCGCTACCGCGCGGTGTTCACCAACGCGGCCGGCTCGGTCACGTCGGCGACCGCGACCGTGACGGTCCGGAGCACGGCACCCGTCGTGACGCACCAGCCGGGCTCCGCGGCGGGCAGGGTCGGCGCGAAGGTCACGCTGACGGCGGAGGCCACGGGCTACCCGGCCCCGCGCGTGCGCTGGCAGCTGCGGGTGGGCTCCTGGTGGATCGACGTGCCGCACGCCACGGGCACCACGCTGCGCACCGTGGTGCTGCCGGCGCCGGTCACGTACCGGGCCGTCTTCACCAACGCGGCGGGCACGGTCACGACGCACACCGCCACGGTGTCGCCGACGCCGTCCTGGTGGCCCTGGCCGCGCTGACGCGGCCCAGCTCCGCGTCGCCGTGCGCAGCGACGCGGGTCGGGCCGCCCGCCGCCCCGCCCTCACGTGGGGCGGGCCGGGCGGTCTGAGACGACGACACCCCCGCCGGAAGGGCTGCCGGCGGGGGTGTCGTGCGTGCGGGTCGGGTCAGGCGGCCGCGCTGCGGACGGTCCGGGCGGAGTACCACGACGAGCAGCCGAGCACCGTGACCACGGTGCCGAGGAGCACCAGGAAGACGAGCATCGACGGGGCCGCCGCCGGCGAGTCCGCGTCCAGCGGGCGCAGGAGCAGCACGAACCCCCCGAGGGTCACGACGAGCGCGGCGACGGCGCACGCGCCCGCCACGCCGCCCGCGCGACCCCGGGGCGGCAGCCGCCGCAGGTCCAGGACCCCGAGCGCGAGCGCGAGGAGGGCGAGCAGCCCGGCGCACCCCGCGGCGACGCCCGTGTGGGGGCCGCCGTCCCCCGCCGCGACCGCCGCGACGACCCCGCCCAGCAGCGCGAGCACCAGGAGCGTGACCGCGCGGACCCGCGAGAGCCGGCCCTGGTCCGGCGGCGGCTGCTGGCTCACGAGACCGCGAAGCTCGGCCAGGTCGTCAGGCCGTAGGACTTGGCGTTGTCGAGCGCGAGCTCGGCGGACGTGGCCTGGTTGCTCAGCGTGTTCCACGTGGTGCCGAGGGCGACGAGCGCGCCCGCCACGCCGAGCCCGGCAAGCACCGGGGCCGCGGGGAGCCCGAAGACCGTGCCCGTCGCCGTGATCGCGCCGGCGATCCCGAGGGCGAGCGAGACCAGCGCCCCGGCGACGCCCCACCAGAACACCGTGATGCCGGAGCTCATGGAGTCCAGCGCGGACGTCAGCGCCGTGACGTACTCCGTGCGGACGGCCTCGAGCGTGGACTTCTGCTCCGGGACCCGCTGGCGGTACTGGTCGGCGGCGTCGCCCTGCCAGCGGTCGTCGACCAGCAGGTCGCCGTCCTCGATCTCGTGCGTCTGCGCGGAGGTCGGCGCGGACACCTCGTCCGCCCACCGTCTGGCCAGGTCGGACAGCCCGCCGGGATCACCCGCGTACGCGAGCTTGTCCGTGAACCAGTCCCAGAACTGGCCGAGCTTCTCGCACAGGCCGTTCCACGCGTCCTGGACCCGGTCGGCGACCCAGCCGGCCCACCCGGGCACCTTGGCGAGCGTCTCGTTGACCTTGCGGGTCAGCTCGTCCACCTTGTCGCGGATCTCCTGCAGGAGCCGCGTCACCTCGTCGATCGCGTCGTCCACCGTGCCCCCTCAGTCCCAGTCCCACGTGCCGGCGAGCCGCTGCTTGGCGGCCTCGTCCGTGCCCTCGTACGTCGCGCGCACCTGGCGCAGCGCGGTCGCCGCCCCGGCCATCTCCGCGGACCCGCCGCGCAGCAGGCCCTCCACGACCGAGCGGATCTCCTCGAACGAGGTGGACACCGCGCCCCCCGCGAACGAGAACTGGGACGGACGGACGCTCAGCGAGCCCGCCGAGTCCGCCGCCGTCCGCGTCACGTCCGCGACGCCGTCCCAGCGTTTCGCGTCGTCCGTCAGTGCCTGCATCGCCGCCTCGAACGTCATGCGCTCCCCCTCTCGGCCGTCCGGTGCTCACCGCACCGGCCGCACTCGGTCGTGAAATCGGTCGGTCGTCGTGTCGGTCGTCGTGCCAGTCGTCGTGTCAGTCGTCGTGCCGGTCGGTCCGGCTGGTCACTCGTGCAGGAAGCCGGCCCGGCGCGCGAGCGCGTCCGGGTCGGCGAACAGCCGCGCCGCGTCGGCCAGCGCCGTGCCGTCGAACGGCTGCTCGGGCACCGTGCGCGTCGCCGCCTGCACGGCCGCCCCGAGCGCCTCGGTGAGCTCGCGGCTCAGGTTGAAGGGGTGCGTGCGCGCGGCCCACTGCTCGTCGGCCTCGACGCGGACCAGGACGCCCGCGCCGTTGACCGCGGCGGTCACGTGCCCGGCGGCGCTGCGTCCCTCGTGCTCCGCGGCCGCCCGCTCCGCCACCTGGTCGAACGCGGTGTCGAGCCGGCTGTTCACCGTCCGCAGCAGCTCGGTGAGCTCGTCGATCGAGCGGCGGACGTCCACCCGGTCGCCGGACTGCGCGGCGAGCTCGCGCAGACGGTCGGTGAGCGACTCGACGCCCGTGGCGGCGGGACGCGCGCGGGGAGCCGGCTCGTCGAGCGACTGCACCGTCGCCTCGCCCCAGAGCCGCGCCCGCTCGGCGCCCGCGCTCCCGTACGCCTCGAGGACGGCGGCACCCAGGCCGGCGGCGCCGTGGTGGGTCGCCCACCCGTCGCGCACGACGACGTCCTGGGGCGCGCCCTGCGCGTCGATCCGCACCTGCACCGTCCCGGACGGGTCCGCGCCCGTCACCGGCCCGGCGGCGCGGACCGCCTCCTCGTACCGCTGGGTCGACACGTCGATCGACTCGCGCAGCTCCGCGAGGTCCTCGCGCGGATCCGTCACCTGGTCCCCCTGGCCTCGTCGTACCGTTCCGGCTGCACTCTAGCCAGACGAACCGGACGAGTCGCCCCGAGCCCACGGCCGGCACCCGATCGGGTCATCGGACCGGACCCGGGGCGCGGCGTGCGGCCTCAGGAGGACGACGAGGCCTTCTTGCGCGTGGTGGTGCGCCGCGCCGGCGCCTTCTTCTTGGCCGGGGCCGAGGCCCGCTTGTCCGCGAGGAGCTGGATCGCCTGCTCGGGCGTGATCGACTCCGCCGTGACGTCGCGCGGCAGCGTCCGGTTGGTCACGCCGTCGGTCACGTACAGACCGAACCGGCCGTCCTTGACCACGATCGGCTTGCCCGACGTCGGGTCGTCGCCGAGCTCGCGCAGCGGCGGCGCGGCGGTGGCGCCGCGGCCGCGCTTGGGCTGGGCGTAGATCGCGAGCGCCTCCTCGAGCGTCGTCGTGAACAGCGCCTCCTCCGAGGCGAGCGTCCGCGAGTCGGTGCCCTTCTTGAGGTACGGCCCGTACCGGCCGTTCTGCGCGGTGATCTGCGTGCCGGACTCCGGGTCGACGCCGACGACGCGGGGCAGCGACAGCAGCCGCAGCGCGTCGTCGATCGTGATCGAGTCGAGCGACATCGTCTTGAACAGCGAGGCCGTGCGCGGCTTGGGGGCCGCGGACAGCGCCTTCTTCCGCGCGGCGGCCGAGAGCGACGGGTCGAGCTCCGGCTCGGGCAGGAGCTCGGTCACGTACGGGCCGTAGCGGCCGTTCTTCGCGACGATCGTCGTGCCGGTGGTCGGGTCGGTGCCCAGCACCTGGTCGCCCTCGGGCTCGCTGTCGAGCAGCTCGCGGGCCCGCACGGCCGTGAGCTCGTCGGGGGCCAGCTCCTCGGGCACCGACGCGCGGCGCGGGTTGCCGTCCTCGCCCAGCACCGCGGGGTCCTCGAGGTACGGCCCGTACCGCCCGACGCGCAGCGTGATGCCGTCGCCGATCGGGATCGAGTTCACCTCGCGCGCGTCGATCTCGCCCAGGTTCGCGACGAGGTCGTGCAGGCCCTGGCCCTCGGTGCGGCCCGTTCCGTCGCCGAAGTAGAACCGGCTCAGCCACGCGACGCGGTCCTTGTCCCCCGCCGCGATCGCGTCGAGGTCCTGCTCCATCTCCGCCGTGAAGTCGTAGTCGACCAGCCAGTCGAAGTTCTCCTCGAGCAGCCGGGTCACCGCGAACGCGAGCCACGAGGGCACCAGGGCCTGGCCCCGGTTGCTCACGTAGCCACGGTCCTGGATCACCGAGATGGTCGCGGCGTACGTCGACGGGCGGCCGATGCCGCGCTCCTCGAGCGCCTTGACCAGCGAGGCCTCCGTGAACCGCGGCGGCGGGGACGTGCGGTGCCCGTCGGCGGCGAGGTCGCGCCCGGTCAGCGGGTCGCCCTCGGCCATCTTCGGCAGGCGGGCGTCCTTCTCGTCGGCGGCCGGTGCGCCCTCCTCGTCGTACCGCGAGACGTCACGGCCCTCCTCGTACGCCGCGAGGAAGCCGCGGAACGTGATGACCGTGCCGGACGCGGAGAAGACCGCGTCCCGGCCGTCCGCGGCCACGGCACCGAGCCGCACCGAGGCCGTCTGGCCGCGCGCGTCGGCCATCTGGGAGGCGACCGTGCGCTTCCAGATCAGCTCGTACAGCTTGAACTGGTCGCCGGAGAGCTCGCGGGCCACCTGGGCGGGCGTGCGGAAGTGGTCACCCGCGGGCCGGATCGCCTCGTGCGCCTCCTGGGCACCCTTCGCCTTCGACGTGTAGACGCGCGGCGAGTCGGGCACGTACTCCGCGCCGTACAGCTCGGCCGCCTGGCGCCGCGCGGCGCTGATCGCCTGCGTCGACAGCACGGGCGAGTCCGTCCGCATGTAGGTGATGTAGCCGTTCTCGTACAGGCTCTGCGCGGTGCGCATGGCCTGGCGCGAGGACATCCGCAGCTTGCGGGACGCCTCCTGCTGCAGCGTCGAGGTGGTGAACGGCGCCGCGGGGCGGCGCGTGTACGGCTTGGTCTCGAGGCTGCGGACCTGGAACGACGCGCCCTCGAGCGCGGTCACGAGGGACGTCGCCGCGGCCTCGTCCAGGTGCACCGCGTCCGAGCGGAGCTCGCCCCGGTCGGTGAAGTCACGGCCCGTGGCGACCCGGCTGCCGTCCAGCGCGGACAGGCGCGCGGAGAACGCGGGCTCGTCGTCGTCGGCCACCGCGAACGTGCCGGTGACGTCCCAGTAGTCCGCCGCGACGAACGCCATGCGCTCGCGCTCGCGCTCCACGACGAGCCGGGTCGCGACCGACTGCACGCGGCCCGCGGACAGGCCCTGGCGGACCTTGCGCCACAGCACGGGGCTGACCTCGTACCCGTAGAGCCGGTCGAGGATGCGCCGGGTCTCCTGCGCGTCGACCAGCCGGTCGTCGAGCTCGCGGGTGTTCTCCAGGGCGCGGGTGATCGCCTCGCGCGTGATCTCGTGGAAGACCATGCGCTTGACGGGCACCTTGGGCTTGAGCTCGGAGAGCAGGTGCCACGCGATGGCCTCGCCCTCGCGGTCCTCGTCGGTGGCGAGGTAGAGCTCGTCGGACTCCTTGAGGAGCTTCTTGAGCTCGGCGACCTTCTTCTTCTTGTCGGAGTCGACCACGTAGTACGGCGTGAACCCGTTGTCGACGTCGACCGCGAACTTGCCGAACGGGCCCTTCTTCATGTCCGCCGGCAGCTCGGAGGGCTGCGGCAGGTCACGGATGTGCCCGACGCTCGCCTCGACGTCGAAGTCGTCGCCCAGGTACCCCGCGATGGTGCGGGCCTTGGCCGGCGACTCGACGATGACGAGCTTGCGCCCTGCCGACATGCGTGCGCCTCTTCCTCCGGGTCGTGGCTCCTGCCGCGCGGCGGTCGACGACCGCCCGGCGCACCAGGACTACCGCTGGGGACTCTACGACGAAGCGTCAAGCGCTCCGCAATCGGAGCGACGCCCCGGCCCGGAGCGCGAGGATGACCGCGAAGGCCCACGACGACGCCCAGACGGTCGCCGCGACGCCCCCGCCATAGGCGACGAGCAGCGCCTCGCGACCCTCGACGACCGGCAGCGCGTCGTACGTCTGCCGCAGCGCGACCAGCGCCACGACCCCCGCACCGACGCCCAGCGTGATGAGCCCGGCGAGCACCGCGTTGCGGCTGACGCGGGCCGGCGGCGGGCCCTCGAACCGGTCCTCGCGCGCCCGCGCCGGCCACAGCGCCGTGACCGCGCACGTGGCGGCGGTCCACGCGAGCACGACGAGCACGGCGGCCAGGACGTCCGAGGGCCGGTGCCAGCGCCCGACGAGCGTCGCGATCCCCGTCGCCGCGGTGTAGCCCGCGCCGATCACGGCGACCGGGGGACGCGCCCGGGCCGGCACGACGAGCAGCAGCACCACCGCGATCGACATCGCCGCCGTGGTGTGCCCGCTGGGCAGGGAGTTGTCCTGAGACCCGAGCGTGATCCCGTGGTCCGGCCGCGGCAGCAGCGCGTACTTCACGAGCTGCGTGGTGATGTTGGCGCCGCCCGCCACGATCGCGACCTGCACCGCGAGCTCCCACCGCCGCCGCACGACCGCGATGACGATGGCGACCAGCAGCACGATCGCGATCGCGCCGACCGACACGACGTCGAGCACCTTCTCCGCGACGCGCCACAGGTCCGTGCGCCCGTACCGCGCCCCGTCGAGCACGGCGGCCTCGACGAGCTGGCCGTCCTCGGTGTCGACGAACACGCGCCACAGCGCCCACACGCCGACCATGCAGCCGACGCACACGAGCAGGCACGCCACGACCACGCCCGCGCGGCCGCGCGGCGTCACCAGGCTCGTCGAGCTCGTCGTCGTGGTCACCACGCGCCCAAACTAGGCCACCGCGCCCACGCGCCACGGCCGCGTCCACACCCCCCACACGCGACCTACCCCACCCCCCGACGACACCCCCCGACGACGTGCCGGGGAGGGAGTGCGCCGCCCCGCCCGACGAGCGAGCTCGACGGAGGTGGGCGGGGCGGCGCGAGGACCGGCTCGTCAGGCCACGGTCAGCCGGTCCGGCAGGGGGCGGGGCTCGTACCCCGCGCGCGCGACGAGCTCGGGCGTGTGCAGGTGGCACGCGACCGAGCGCCGCGGGTCGTCGCCCGGCACCAGCGAGGGCGACAGCTCGGGCTGGATCGCGGCGCACGCGTCGAACGCGAACGCGCAGCGGTCCCGGAACGGGCAGCCGGACGGCAGGTGGGCCATGTCCGGCGGCGAGCCGGGGATCCCGCCCAGCTCCTTGCGCGGCCCGCGCAGCGGCGGGAACGAGTGGAGCAGCCCGTCCGCGTACGGGTGCCGCGGCCGGCGGTAGACGTCCTGCGCCGAGGCGTCCTCCACGATCTCGCCGGCGTACATGATCGCGATGCGGTCGGCGATCTCGATCAGCAGCGACACGTCGTGCGTGATGAAGATGACCGAGAACCCGAGCCGCTCCCGCAGGTCGGCGATCTGCTCGACGATCTGGCGCTGCATCACGACGTCGAGCGCGGTCGTCGGCTCGTCCATGATGAGGACCTGCGGGTCGAGCGCCAGCGCCATCGCGATCATCACGCGCTGCCGCATGCCGCCCGAGAGCTGGTGCGGGAAGTCCCGCAGCCGGTCGGGGTTGATCCCGACGAGGTCCAGCAGGTCCGCGGCTTTCTCGAGCGCCTCGGCCTTCTTCATGCCGGGCACGTGGGCCAGGATCGCGTCGGCGATCTGCCGGCCGATCCGGTGCACGGGGTTGAGCGAGTTCATGGCGCCCTGGAACACGATCGCCATGTCCTGCCACCGCGACGCGCGCAGCGCGGCGTCGTCGAGCGCCAGGACGTCCCGCTGCGTCCCGTCCCGGTCGGTGAACACCACCTGGCCGCCCGTGATCAGCCCGGGCGGCGGCAGCAGCCGCGTCGCCGCGTAGGCGAGCGTCGACTTGCCGCACCCGGACTCGCCCGCGAGCCCCAGCACCTCGCCGCGGTTCAGCGTCAGGGACACCTGCCGCAGCACGTGCGTCGGCTCGTCGTACCCGTAGTCCACCGACAGGTTCTTGATCTGGAGCACCGGGTCCTTCGCGGGGGCGAAGGCCCGGGACTCGGCGGCCAGCGCGCTCACGACCGGTCCTCCTTGGCCTCGTACACGACCGGCGTGAAGCCGATGCGGGGGCGGATGCGGCGCTTGCGCAGGCTCTTGGCGTTCAGCCCCGTGGAGCGCAGGCGCGGGTTGACGAACTCGTCGATCCCGAAGTTGATCAGGGTCAGCGAGATCCCGACGAGCGCGATGCACAGGCCCGGGAACATGTACCACCACCACGCTCCGCGCTGGAGCGCGAGCTGCGCCTGCGCCCAGTACAGGACCGTGCCCCAGTTCCACGTGTCCGTCGGCGTGATGCCGATGAAGGACAGCGTGATCTGGGAGAGCACCGCGAAGGACACGGTCCCGACGAAGCCGGCGGCGATCATCGCGGTGAGGTTGGGCAGGATCTCCGAGAGCACGATGCGCCAGGTGCTCTCGCCGTTGCCGCGTGACGCCTCGACGAAGTCGCGCTTGCGCAGGGACAGCGTCTGGGCGCGCAGCACCCGCGCCCCCCAGGCCCAGCCCGTGATGGCGATGACCACCGCCACGGTCAGGCCGCCCGCGGACGGCAGCATCCCCGCGATGATGATGATGAGCGGGAGCTGCGGGATGACCAGGAAGACGTTGGACAGGACCGACAGGCTCTCGTCGCCCACCCCGCCCACGTAGCCGGCCGTGATGCCGACCACGATCCCGATGAACGTCGCCAGGATGCCGGCGACGAAGGCGATCAGCAGCACGGACCGCGTGCCCAGGATGACCTGGGACATGACGTCCTGGCCCATGTGCGTGGTGCCCATCCAGTGCTCCCACGACGGCGGCTGCAGCAGGTCGCTGCTGCGCTCGTCGGGGTCGTACGGCGCGATCCAGGGCCCGATGACCGCGATCACGACGAAGAACGCGAGGATCGCCAGGCCGGTCAGGGCCTTGGTGTTGCGCGCCCACAGGAACCGGCGCTTCTTGCCGGTCGGTGCGACGTCCTGCTGGCCGATCGTGTCCGGCTCGAGGATGATCTCGGCTGCCATGGGTCAGCCCTCCTGACGCGTGCGGGGGTCGAGCACGCCGTACGCGAAGTCGGCGATGACGTTGGCGAGGAGCACGGCGACCGTGATGACCAGGAAGCACCCCTGCATGAGCGGGTAGTCCTTGGCGGCCGTCGCCTTGAGGAGCTGGTAGCCGATGCCCTGGTAGCTGAAGACCGTCTCCATCACGAGCGTGCCGCCGACGATGAAGCCGAGGGACAGCGCGAAGCTCGACAGCTGGGGCAGGATCGCGTTGCGCGCGGCGTAGCCGAACATCACCTTGCGCTCCGGCAGGCCCTTGGCCTGGGCGACCGTCACGTAGTCGTCCGACGAGACCGTCACCATCATGTTGCGCATCCCCAGGATCCAGCCGGAGACGGACGTGATGATGATGGTCAGCGCCGGCAGCGTGCCGTAGTAGATCACCGACCCGGCGAACTCCCAGCTGAGGTTCGGCACCATGCTGCGGTTGTAGCTCCCGCTCGCGGGGAACCAGCCCAGCCGCACCGCGAACAGCGCGATCACGACGAGGGCGAGCCAGAAGTACGGCACGGTCGAGAAGAACGTCGAGATCGGCAGCAGGATGTCGGCGCGCGTGCCGCGGCGCCAGCCGATCGCCACGCCCGCGAGCGTGCCGATCGTGAAGCTGATGATCGTCGCGATCCCGACGAGCCCGATCGTCCAGGGCAGGGACCGCGCCAGGATGTCGACGACCGGCTCGCGCCCCGAGAACGAGATGCCCAGGTTCCCGTGGAACAGCTGCGTCCAGTAGTTCACGTACTGCTGCCACAGCGTGGTGTTCTCGTCGAGCCCGAACAGCTTGGTGATCGCCTCGATCGCGTCAGGGCTGATCTTGCCCTGGTTGGCGGCGATGAGCGCCGTGACGGGGTCGCCCGGCATGACGCGCGGGATGAAGAAGTTGATCGTCATCGCGGCCCAGAAGGTGATGACGTAGAAGATCGTGCGTCGGACGAAGAACCTCATCGGTCGGCCTCCTGCAGGGCGTCGGGGAGGCCGGCGGCCGGTCCGGTGCCGCTCGCGGCGCCGCCGTCGACGCTCTCGGCGCCGGGGACGTCCGGACGGTCGGGACGGTCGGAGTAGCCCCAGCACGCGGCGGAGCGGCCGGGCCCGACGGGGATCAGGGGCGGCACCTCCGCGCGGCACACGTCCGTGGCGTACGGGCAGCGGGGGTTGAACCGGCAGCCGGACGGCGGCCGGACCAGGCTGGGCGCCTCGCCGCGGGCGCCGCGCGCCCGGGCGTCGAGGTCGTCCGGGTCCGGTGCGGACGCGATCAGCAGCTGCGTGTACGGGTGCTTCGGGTCCTGCGTGACGGACTCGGAGTCGCCCTGCTCGACGACGCGGCCCGCGTACATGACCATCGTCCGGTCCGCGAAGTACCGCGCGGACGCGATGTCGTGCGTGATGTAGAGGATCGCGATCTGCAGGCGGTCGCGCAGGTCGCGCAGCAGGTTGAGGATGCCCAGGCGGATCGAGACGTCGAGCATGGAGATCGGCTCGTCGGCCAGCAGCACCTCGGGGTCCGCGGCCAGGGCGCGCGCGATCGCGACGCGCTGGCGCTGCCCGCCCGAGAGCTCGTGGGGGAACTTGTCGACGTAGCGCGCGGGGGGCGTGAGCTGCACGCGCGTGAGCAGCGCGTCGAGCTCCGCCTCGAGCTCCGCGCCGCGCAGCCGGCCCTGGTGGATCCGGATGCTGCGGGTCAGGGTGTAGCGCACGGTGTGGACCGGGTTCAGCGAGCCGAACGGGTCCTGGAAGATCATCTGCACCCGCCGCACGTACGCGCGGAAGGCGCGGCGGCCGCGGGCGGTCGCGTCCTGGCCGTGCAGCAGGATCTGGCCGCCGGTCGCCGGCATGAGCTGGGCGAGCAGCCGCGCGATCGTCGACTTGCCCGAGCCGGACTCGCCGACCAGGGCGACGACGTGGCCGCGGTGGAGCTCGATGTCGACGTCGTCGACCGCGTGCACCACGGCGTGGGAGCGGAAGCCGCGCACCGGGAAGTGCTTGCGCAGCTGGACGGCCTGCAGGACGGGCGCCCCGTCACCGGGGTCCGCCGGCGGTGCCGGTCGGGGGGTTGTTGCCATCGGTTTCACCTTGGGGACGTGGGCCGCGGCGGGCCGGTGCGCGGGTCGGGTGGACCCGCGCACCGGCCTGCCTCTCGTGCAGGAGGCCGGCGAGCGGCCAGCGGGCGGCTCAGTCCGCGGTCGGCTTGAGCTTCGTCAGGATGAGGGCGGCCTGCGGACCCGTCGGCTGCGGGTTCGCGTAGGGGTCCTCGGCCGTCGGGAAGCCCGTGTAGTTGACCGTCGAGTACTGCGCGACGGCCGGGCGGGACCAGATGACCAGGCCGGGGACGTCCTCGACGAAGTGCTTCTGCACGGTGCCGAGGGCGGCCATGCGGTCGGCGTCGGACGTGGCCGACTTGAAGTCGGCGAGCGCCGCCGTGACCTCGTCGTCCTGGTACCGGCCGAAGTTCCAGTTGGCCGGCTCACCCTGGGGCACGTAGGACGCGCCGTCCATGATGTTCGAGTACAGGTTCCACGGCGTGGACCCGCCGTCGGTCCAGTGCAGCGACGCGTCGAAGTCGCCCAGGTTGATCACCTGGTTGAACCAGGTGTCCTGGACCACCGGCTCGACCTTGGCGTCGGCGCCGAGCGCCTTGGCGCCCTCGCCGATGATCGCCAGCGCGTCGAGGTAGTCGGTCCAGCCCTGCGGGTTGGTCAGCGTGAAGGAGACCTTCTCGCCATCCGGGTCGACGAGCGCGTCGCCGTCCCAGGTGTACCCCGCGTCGGTCAGCACCTGCTTGGCACCGTCGACGTCGACCGAGAGCTCCTGGCCCTTGTACTCGTCCATGATGAAGTCGTCACCCGAGGGCTGGGGCAGCCCGGTGACCGACTTGATCTGCGGCCACACGCCGTAGCCGGCGGTCGCGGAGATGTCCGCCCGGTCCACCACCATGTTCAGCGCCTTGCGGAACGCGACGTCGTTGAACGGCTTCTCCTCGTTGTTGAGGTAGAGCACGTCGACGCCGAAGCCACCGCCCGCGACCTGGTTGAAGTGGTCGGGGTCCTGGGCGATGAAGGTGTTCTCGAAGTCGGGGATGAAGACCCAGCCCCACTGCGCCTCGCCCGAGGTCAGTGCGGTGGTCAGGCCCGGGTTGTCCTTGAACGCGTCGTAGCGCAGCTCGCCGACCAGCGGCTTCTCGCCCCAGTAGGAGTCGTTGGGGACCAGGGTGACCGACTGCGGCGTGAAGCTCTTCAGCGTGAACGGACCGGTGCCGATCATGTCGTCGGCCGTGTACGTGACCGGGTCCTCGTTCTCCCAGATGTGCTTGGGCACGATCAGGAGCTTGTAGAGCTTGACGGCGTTGACGTACTGGCCGGAGGTGAAGCCGACCGTGACCGTCGAGCCGTCCGTGGTGATGTCGCCGTACTGGCCCGGGAAGTCCGGGTTGAGCTCGTCGTTGTCCTTGCGGATCTGCAGGGAGTACGCGATGTCGTCGGCCGTGAAGTCCTCGCCGTCGCTCCACTTGACGCCCGCGCGCGGGGTGATGACCGCCTCGGTGTAGTCGTCGTTCCACTCGATCTTCTCCGCCAGCCACGGGGTCGGCGGGTCGTTCGGCTTGATCTCGTTGACCTGCATCAGCGACTCATAGATCGCGTAGGCGTAGCCGAACGAGGTGGACCCGGCGCCGGGGGCGATCGGGTTCTGGTTGGCGGACGCCTCACCGTTCGGCATGCCGACGGTCAGGACCTTGTCCGACCGCTCGTTGCTCGTGGCCTGCGTCGGCTTGTCGCCGTCACCGTCGGCGGGGTCCTCGCCGCCACCGGAGCAGGCGGTGGCGAGCAGGGCGACGACCGCCGCGCTCGCCGCGACCGTCGTGAACTTGCGCATCCTCACGGAGTGCCTCCTTGCACTGTGTTCTTCCCGGATGTGTCTTCGGCGGACGGGTCGCCCCGCCCGGGTCTCGCAGGCCGGGTCTCCCCGGCCGGTTGACCCGACGGGACTGCGGAGACCGTCGGGCCGGCGTGCGGTGGATCAAGTCGTGCGGTGGATCAAGTCGTGCGGTGGATCAGGTGGTGCGGTGGATCAGGTGCTGCGGTGGATCAGGTGGTGCTGCCGGGCGGCTGCCCGGTCCCGGCCGGCGCGGCCTCGACGGCCACGTCGACGACGGAGCGCAGGTCGCCCGACGAGCGCCCCGCGTGGAGCCGGTACGTGCCGGCGGGGACCGCCCAGCCGCCACGTGCCGTGTCCCAGGTCCGGAACGCCGAGGCGTCCACCCGGACCCGGACGTCCTGCTGCTCGCCGGCGGCCACCTCGGTGCCGGCGAACCCGCCGAGCCAGCGCACGGGGCGGTCGGGCGACCCCGCCGGCGGCTCGACGTAGACCTGGACGACCTCGCGCCCGGCGCGGGTCCCCGTGTTGCGGACCGGGACGACGACCTCGACGCTCCCGTCCGCGGACCGCGTCGCGTGCGCGGCGCCGTGCTCGAACGTGGTCCACCCGAGCCCGTGCCCGAACGGCGCGGCCGGCGTGCGGCCCAGCCGGAGCCAGGACCGGTAGCCCACGTGCACGCCCTCGTGGTACTCGACGACCCCGTCGACCGGGACCGCGTCGCGCACCGGCACGTCGGACTCGTGCGCGGGCAGCGTCCACGGCAGGCGCCCCGCGGGCTCGGTCCGGCCGCTGAGCACGTCCGCGAGCGCCTCGGGCCACTCCTGGCCGCCGAGCCACGCCCACACCACGCACGGCACCTCGTCGAGCCACGGCAGGAGGACGGGTGCGCCGGCGTTCACCACGACGACCGTGCGCGGGTTGGCCGCGACCACCTCCTTGACGAGCTGGTCCTGCGTGCCGGGCAGCGCGAGCGACGTCCGGTCGTACCCCTCGGACTCGATCTCCTCGTTGGTGCCGACGACGACGACCGCGAGGTCCGCGGCCGCCGCGGCGCGCACGGCGTCCGCGAGCAGCTCGTCGGGCGAGGTCCCCGGCGTGCGGTGGACCAGCTCGGCGCGGGCGAACGACGCGTACCCGACCGGGTGCACCGCCTGGACGGTCGCGTCGAGCTCGACCGTCGTGGGCACCAGGGTCTCGACGACGAGCGTCGCGGGCACCGGGGCGTTGACGCTCGAGTCGAGGATGACCTCGGCGCCGACCAGGCCCTCGGCGGTCGAGAGCACCTCGCCGCCGACGACGATCCGGTGCCGGCCCACGGTGCCCACGCCGACCTCGTGCCGGCCGGGCTCGTCGAGCGCGACGGTCGTGCGCAGGCGGACGGCGTGCGCCTGCGCCGGCACGTCCCGCAGCCAGCCCGACCACTGCGTCACGGTGGTGGCGCTGATCACGGCGCCCTGCTCGTCGAGCAGCTCGACCAGCGCACCGGGCTCCCCGGCCGGGGACGTGCAGCGGGCCGCGAGGTCGAGGGCGGGCGGCAGCAGACGCGAGACCGCGCCGGCGTGCACCGTGACCTCGGCGCCGAACGCGTCGCGCGCGGCCTCGGCCAGGTCGCCGTGCCGCTGCGGGCGCACGTAGCCGGAGCCGCCGCCCTGCACGAACGGGGCGACCGCGTTGGGCCCGAGCAGGGCGACCCGGCGGACGTCGTCGGCCGCGAGCGGCAGCGAGCCCTCGTCGTCGCGCAGCACCACCATCGAGCGTCCGACGAGACGGCGCAGCGTCTCCCGGACGTCCACCCGGTCCAGCAGCCCGCGCAGCGCGCCCGCGGGCTCGACGCCCTCGAGCGCACCGACGCGCTGGGCGAGCAGGAGCAGGCGGTCGACCTTGTCGTCCAGCACCGCCTCGCTCACCTCGCCGGAGCGCACGGCGTCCAGCAGGCCGTCGCCCCACACGCCGTCGGGGCCGGGCATCTGGAGGTCGAGCCCGCCCTCCGCCGCGCCGGCGACGGACTTGGTGGCGACCCAGTCGCTCACCACGACGCCGTCGAAGCCCCACTCGTCCTTGAGCACCTCGGTGAGCAGGGGCCGGTGCTCGAGGACGGGCGCCGCGGTGGTGCCGTCGTCGACGCCCGAGTACGCGCCCATGACCGACCACGCGCGGGCCTCGTGGACCAGCCGCTCGAACGGCGCGAGGTACACCTCGCGCAGCGTCCGCTCGTCGACCCGCGCCAGGTAGCTGGTGCGCTGGGTCTCGGAGTCGTTGGCCACGAAGTGCTTGACGCACATGCCGACGCCGCGGTCCTGGGCCGAGCGCACCACGTGCACGGCGATGTCGCCGGTCAGCAGCGGGTCCTCGGAGTAGCACTCGAAGTGCCGGCCGGCCACGGGCGTGCGCTGCAGGTTGACCTGCGGGGCGAGCACCACGTCGACGCCGTGCCGCCGGGCCTCCGCCGCGAAGAGCGCGCCGACCTCGTCGGCCAGGTCCCGGTCCCACGTCGCCGCGAGGGCGCTGGGGGCGGGGAACGACGCGGAGGTCTCGGCCGGGTCGTCGGACACGCCGCGCACGCCGGCCGGGCCGTCCGAGAGGTGCAGGGCACGCAGGCCGATGTGCGGCACGGGCGTGGTGGACCACAGGCCGGCGCCGACGACGAGCCGCACCTTCTCCTCGAGGGAGAGCTGCCGGCGCAGCGCGGCGAGCGGGTGCTCGGTGCGCGTGGCCACGCCACCGGGGGTGGCGGGGCGGTCCGCAGCGGGGGGCTGCGCGGTGTCGAGGGACACGGGGTGGATCTCCTTCGTCGACTGCGTTGTCGTCTGGGCGAGATCCAAACACATGACTTACTGACTTGTCAGTAAGTGGGTAGGTCACAGTATGGTTGCGGTCATGGACGACGAGGTTCGGGCTGCGGCACCGTCCGCCGCAGCGACGCAGACGGGGCCCGCGGGCACTCCCGCGCCGGCGCCGGGCACGCGCGCGCCCCGGACCCGACGGCCGCGGCAGGCCACCGTGGAGCGCCGCGCGGAGATCCTGCGCGCAGCCGCCAAGACCTTCGGCTCCAAGGGCTACATGAACGGCTCGCTCGCGGACGTCGCGGAGCAGGTCGGCATCACGCACGCGGGCGTCCTGCACCACTTCGGGTCCAAGGACCAGCTGCTCGTCGAGGTGCTCGAGTACCGCGACAAGGAGGACGTGCGGGACCTCGAGGGCCAGCACATCCCCGGCGGCATCGAGCTGTTCCGGCACCTGGTGCGCACCGTCCACATGAACGAGGACCGTCCCGGCATCGTGCAGGGCTACACCGTGCTCACGGGCGAGTCCGTGACCGAGAACCACCCCGCGCGCGGCTGGGTGACGCAGCGCTTCACCGTCCTGCGCGGGGAGATCGCGGACGCCGTCCGGGAGGTGGGCGGCCCGGGCGTCTCCGACGAGGCCGCGCGCCGTGCGGCCAGCGCGATCATCGGCGTGATGGACGGCCTGCAGGTGCAGTGGCTGCTCGACGACACGCTCGACCTCGCGGCGGCCACCGAGTTCGCGATCTGCGCGATCCTGACCGCGACCTGCACGGACGTCACCATCCCGTCGCTGTCCTGACCCTCGACACCACCGTCGTCGCCCTCGTCGTCGCCCCGGGCGCCGCGCACCTCGTCCGGGGCGCGGCCGACCGCGTTCCCAGGCAATTCCCAGGCTCGGCCCAGGATCGCCACAGGCTGCGCTCGCACCGTGGGTGCATGACAGCCACGACCGACCAGCGCACGCTCGTCGTCGGCGACCTCTGCCTCGACGAGGTCAGCGGCGAGGTCACGCGCGCGGGTGAGCCCATCCACCTCACGCCCACCGAGCGGGACCTGCTCACGTACTTCATGCGCAACCCGCGGCGCGTGCTGTCCAAGCGGCAGATCCTCGACCGCGTGTGGCGCCACGACCGCGGCGGCGAGGCCGGCGTCGTCGAGCTCTACGTCAGCTACCTGCGCCGCAAGATCGACAAGGGCCGCGACCCGATGCTGCACACCCAGCGCGGCATCGGCTACGTCCTGCGCCCCACGGCCTGATCCCCGCTGCGCTGCCCGCGCGAGATCGTCAGGACGTGGCGGAGTCGTCGGAGAGCTCTGACGACCCCGGGCAACTACTGACGACTTCGGCGGCTGCCGGGTGCGGTGCCGCGGGTGCGGCGGCACGGTTGCGGCGGTCCGGTGCCGTCAGACGGGGTAGGCGCGGTAGAAGTCGAGGGCGTCGGCCACCGGGGCGACCACCCGGAACACGCCGGTGCCGTTGAACCAGACGACCACGGCCGTGCCGTCGCCCAGGTCGGCGGCGGTGTAGGTACCGACGCGCTGGTCGCCCACGCGCACCGGGCCCGTCTGCGGGAGCTGGTCCCGGCCGGCGGTCGGCGCGGGGTCGGGCGCCTTGCCGGTCGCGTCGTCCGCCGGCGCCGTGGCGTCGTCCGCCCCGCCCGCGGCCTGCGCGAGCGGGAGGTCCTCGGTCAGCGTCTGGGCGAGCTTCTTGGCGTCCTCGGCGGTCTCGAGCTGGCCCGCCTGCACCGTGACGGTGGCGTCGCCGCCGTCGGTGTACTCCTCCACGTAGGCCTCGAGCGCGCCCTGGTCGAGCCACCCCGCGGCCTCCTTCGAGGACGCCAGCGCGTACTGCAGGACGGTCGTCGGCAGGGTGGCCGCGAACGGCGTCGTGGCCGTGCGCGCCACCGGCTCCACCGAGGGCGTGGGCGAGGGCAGCCGGATCGTCGTAGCGACCACGGGCTCCGGCGGGAGCGCCTCCTCGTCGTCGCCGCCGGTCGCCAGCACGATGCCGACGACGACCGCGACGACGACCAGCACGCCGGCGCCGATCGCGACGGGCAGGAGCCAGCGCGGGCGGGCCGCCGGCTTCGCCGCCGCGTCGTCGGGCGCGGGCGGGGCCGCCGCGCTCCCGGGGCTCGCCGGACCGGCCGCCGCGCCGGGCTCGCGCGGCGGCTCGCCGGGTCGGTTCGGGTCGTCGGGACGTCCGCCGTCGCTCATCGCTCCCCCTCGGCTCGCGTGCGTCCGCCGGTCAGCCGGACCTCCCGCAGCCTACCGAGCGCGGGTCAGGCTGCCAGGTCTCGGCGCCGCACGCCCACCAGACCGAGCCCGACGAGCGCGCCGGCGACCGCCGAGACGACGAGCACCGGCGGCCACGTCATCGCATCGGCCGGCAGCGAGGGCAGGTAGGCGAACGGCGAGAGGGCGTCGGTCCCGTCGGGCAGGATCTCGCCGAACATCGCCCACACGCCGACGTAGGACACGTACGCCCAGACGGCGCCGAACGCGCGCGGCAGCCAGCCCAGCACCGCGACGGCGACACCCAGCACGACGAGCACGCCCGGCACGGTCACCGCGGCGGCGCCGAGCAGGCTCCCCACCTGGCTGTCGTCGTCGAGGGCCGCCGCGGCCGCGACCCCCATGAGGAGCCCGGCGACGACGAGCGCGACGGTCGCGACCACCGCCGCGAGCGCCACCTGCGCGCCCAGCCACCGCACGCGCGAGACCGGCAGCGCCAGGAGGTTCGCCGCGCGGCCGGACGTCTCCTCGGTGCGCGCCGCGCCGACCGCGGTGCCCGCGTACGCGGCCGCGAGCACCGCGAGGAACACCACGTACAGGGCGAACACCGAGGCCACGGCACCGGCCGGGCCGGCCGGGAAGAGCTGGCCGAGCTCCGGGTCGTCGGTGACGAAGTCGACCACGGCGTCCGCGAGGAACCCGATCAGCAGCGCGCTGAGCAGGATCGCGACCGACCAGGAGACGATCGACGTCCGCTGCCGTCGCCAGGTCAGCCCGACCACCGTGCCGAGCCGCCCGCGTGCGCGGCCGAGGCGCTGCTGGAGCAGCCCCGCCCCGTGGTCCCGACGGTCCACCAGGGCGAACGCGAGCGCCACCGCGACGACCGTCGCGCCGACGCCGACGAGCAGCGGCCACCAGCGGTCGAGCACGAACGGCGCGGTCGCCTGGCTCCAGCCGAACGGCGACAGCCACGTCCAGACGCTCCCGCTCTCGGGCTCCCGGACGTCGCCCACCGCGCGCAGCACGAGGGCCAGCCCGATCGCGGCCATGCCCAGGGCCGAGGCGGCGCGCGCCGTCCCCGCGACCTGCGACGCGGCCGCGGAGACGGCCGCGAACACCAGCGCCTGCACCACGACGCCGAGGCACAGCAGCGCGCTCCCGGTGGGGTCGAGGCTCGTCGTCAGCATCGCCACGAACGTCGCGGCCCCCACCGCGAGGGTCGCGACCGTCGCGGCGACCAGCCCGGCGACCACGGGCGCGGACCGGCCGACGGGCTGCGAGCGGACCAGCTCGAGGCGCCCGTCCTCCTCCGGCGCCCGCAGGTGCCGGGTCACCGCGAGCACCGCCATGATCGCGACCGGGATCATGATCCACAGCGCGAGCTCGTTCGCCGTCATGGCGCCGATCGTGTAGTCGTCGAGCCCGTACCCCGGGCCCGCCAGCGCGGTGGCGGCGGGCGAGGAGATCAGCTCGGCACGCGCCTGCCGGGCCTCGGCGCTCGGGAAGAGCCGGTCGTAGGCGGGGACCGAGACCGCCATCAGCCAGCCGACCGCCAGGGCCCACACGACGATCCGGAACCGGTCCGCGCGCAGCGCGAGGCGCACCAGCCCGCGCGTGCCCGCGAGCGCGTGGGTGGGACCGGCCGGCGCCCGACGAGCCAGCGCCGGACCGCCTGCCACCGCCGGCGCCGTCACCGCTCGTCCTCGGGCACGCGGGCGGCCGCGAGCTCGTCGGAGTACTCGCGCAGGAACAGGTCCTCGAGCGTCGGCGGGTGCGCGACGAGCGAGCGCACGCCGTGCTGCGGCAGGCTCGCCAGGACGCCGTCGAGCGCGTCGGTCTCGGTCTCGAACGCCAGGTGCTCGTCCTCCCGGCGCAGGTGGTGCACGCCCGCGATCCGGGCGAGCGCCGCCTGGGCGGCGTCCGCGTCGCGCACGCCCGCGGTCACCGAGGTCCGCGTGAGGCCGCGCAGCTCGTCGAGCGAGCCGGAGGCCACCGCGCGGCCGTGGCGGATGATCGTGACCCGGTGGGCCAGCGCCTCGACCTGCGCCAGGATGTGGCTGGACAGCAGCACCGTGCGGCCGTCCGCCGCGGCCTCCCGCACCACCTCCTGGAACAGCGCCTCCATGAGCGGGTCGAGCCCGCTGGTCGGCTCGTCCATCAGCAGCAGCTCGACGTCCGCCGCGAGCGCCGCGACCAGCGCGACCTTCTGCCGGTTGCCCTTGGAGTACGCGTGGCCCTTGATCCGCGGGTCGAGCTCGAACCGTTCCACCAGGTCGTCGCGCCGTCGCGGGTCCAGGCCGCCGCGCAGCCGGCCGAGCAGGTCGATCGACTCGCCACCGGACAGGTTGGGCCACAGGTTGACGTCGCCCGGCACGTAGGCGAGCCGGCGGTGCAGCGCCACCGCGTCGCGCCAGGGGTCCCCGTCCAGCAGCCGCACGTCGCCCTCGTCGGGCCGCAGCAGACCCAGCAGCACCCGGATGGTGGTGGACTTCCCGGCCCCGTTGGGTCCCAGGAAGCCGTGCACCTCACCCGTGGCGACGTGCAGGTCGAAGCCGTCGAGCGCCCGCTTGGGGCCGAACGTCTTCACGAGCCCGTCGACCGCGATCGCGTCCGTCATGGAGTCTCCTCGAGGGTGGTGGTGGTCGGAGGTGGGGTGGCCGGAGGTGGGGTGGTCGGAGGTGGCGTGGCTGGGGACGGGGACACGGGGGGTGGGGCGGCCTGCGCGGTGACCGCCAGGTCGTAGGCGTCCAGGTACGACGAGTCCGCGAACACCCCGTGCGTGTAGAGCTCGAGCACCGCGCGGACGTCCGCACCCATGGCGGCAATGGCCGCACGCGGGTCGCTGGTGGGTGCGGGCCCGGTCCCGGCGGACGCGCGGACCTGCGCGACGAGCAGGAGGCCGAGGTCCACCGCGACGAGCACGCGCGCCATCGCCGCGACGTCCGTGCCCGCGCGCACCGCACCGTCGGCGACGCCGTCGGCCAGGTACCGCGCGCTCGCCTCGACGAGCCCGTCGACCAGGTGCGCCGCCAGCGCACCGCCGGCCAGCAGCGAGCGGACGAGGTACGCGACGATCGGCGCCAGGTCGTCCGCCTCCGCGATCCGCGCGGCGGTCTGCTCCGGCGTCGCGTGCCGCATCGTGGTCGCGAGCTCGTCGCCCACGACCTCGAGCACGTGCGCGTCGCACGCCGCACGCAGGCCGTCCTTGGTGCCGAAGTGGTGGATGACCAGGGCCGCGGACACGCCGGCGTCGGCCGCGATCGCCCGCAGCGGGGTGTCGAAGCCGTCCCGGGCGAACCGCTGCATCGCCGCGTCGCGGATGCGCGCGCGAGCGGTCAGGTCGTCCGGTGATGAACGCACGTGCAGCAGGCTAAACACTTGTTCAGTCGCGCCGCAAGACCCTCGCGCGCGGGGCGGCCGGTGCGCGCCGGCGCCGCGGGCTCGTCGGTTCCGGTCCCGGTCTCCGGCGGGGGCGGGCTCGCCATGTCAGAGCCGGTGCGTACCGTGCTCCGCGTGACGAGGACCAGTACGCGCGCCGGCGCGACGAGCCGCGCGGGCTTCCGCTGCACCGAGTGCGGCTGGACCGCGACCAAGTGGGTCGGCCGCTGCGGCGAGTGCCAGGCGTGGGGGTCGGTGGTCGAGGACGCGGGGCCGGGTGGCGGCGCGCCGCGCACGGCCGCGGCTCCCCCGCCGCGCGGACCGGCGCTCCCGATCGACCAGATCCCGGGCGAGACCGCCCAGGCGCGCCCGACCGGGGTGGACGAGCTCGACCGCGTGCTCGGCGGCGGCCTGGTCCCCGGCGCCGTGGTGCTGCTCGCCGGGGAGCCCGGCGTGGGCAAGTCGACCCTGCTGCTGGACGTCGCCGCCCGCGCGGCGCGCGGCGGCCGCCGGGTCCTGTACGTCACGGGCGAGGAGTCGGCGGCCCAGGTGCGGCTGCGCGCGGGCCGGATCCGGGCGCTGGACCCGAACCTGCTGCTCGCGGACGAGACGGACCTCGGGGCGGTGCTCGGCCACATCGAGCAGTCCGCGCCGGACCTCTTCGTGCTCGACTCCGTGCAGACGGTCGCGTCGGCGCAGGTCGAGGGCACGGCGGGCGGCGTCGCGCAGGTGCGGGAGGTGAGCTCGGCGGTCATCCAGGCGGCCAAGTCGCGCGGCATGCCGGCGGTGATCGTGGGCCACGTGACCAAGGACGGCTCGGTCGCCGGGCCGCGCACGCTCGAGCACCTGGTCGACGTGGTGTGCCAGTTCGAGGGCGACCGCCACTCGCGGCTGCGTCTGCTGCGCGCCACCAAGAACCGCTACGGCCCGACGGACGAGGTCGGCTGCTTCGACCTGTCCGAGCAGGGCATCGTGGGCCTCGCCGACCCGTCCGGCCTGTTCGTCTCCCAGGCGCTGCACGCCGTCCCCGGCACGTGCCTGACCGTGACGCTCGAGGGCCGGCGTCCGCTCGCGGTCGAGGTCCAGGCGCTGGTCGCCCCGTCGGCGGCGCCCAACCCGCGCCGCACCACCAGCGGCGTGGACTCGGCGCGCCTCGCGATGGTGCTCGCCGTGCTGCAGCGCCGCCTCGGCGCGCGGCTCGCCGACCAGGACGTCTACGTCTCGACCGTGGGCGGCGCGCGCGTCGTCGAGCCGGCCGGCGACCTCGCGCTCGCGCTCGCCGCGGTCGGGTCGCGGGAGGACGTCGCCCTGCCGCGCGGGCTCGTCGCGCTCGGGGAGGTCGGCCTCGCCGGCGAGATCCGGGCGGTCCCGGGCATCGGGCGCCGGCTCGCGGAGGCCGCGCGGCTGGGCTTCCGACGCGCTATCGTCCCGGCGTCGTCGGTCGAGGACCTCGTGGCACCCGAGGGCGTCCACGTCGTCGGGGCGCGGGACCTGGCGCACGCGGTCTCGGTGCTCACCGCGTCCGCGGCCGCCGCCTCGGCGCCGGAGCCGCGACCCGGCGTCGACGCGGCCGCGCGCCGCTGAGGCACGCCGTCGACGCGGAAGTCACCCGCGCGGCGCCGGGGGTCCCACGATGGCGTCGTTACCATGCTCCCGTGGCCGCCTCGCACGCTTCCGATGACCTGCTGCGCTCGACGCTGGCCGCCGTCGCGCCCGGAGGCGAGCTGCGGGACGGTCTCGAGCGGATCCTGCGGGGCCGCACGGGTGCGCTGATCGTCCTCGGCTTCGACCGGACGGTCGAGAGCATCTGCTCCGGCGGGTTCGTGCTCGACGTCGAGTTCTCCGCCACGCGCCTGCGCGAGCTGTGCAAGATGGACGGCGCCGTCGTGGTCGACCGGGACATCTCCCGCATCGTGCGCGCGGCCGTGCAGCTGCTCCCGGACGTGACGATCGAGACCTCCGAGTCCGGCACGCGGCACCGCACGGCCGAGCGCGTCGCCAAGCAGACCGGGCTCCCGGTCATCTCGGTCTCGGCCTCCATGCGGATCATCGCCCTCTACGTCGAGGACCGCCGCTACGTCCTCGAGGACTCGACCACGATCCTGTCCCGGGCGAACCAGGCCCTGGCCACGCTCGAGCGCTACAAGTCCCGTCTCGACGAGGTCTCGGGCACCCTCTCCGCGCTCGAGATCGAGGACCTCGTCACGGTCCGCGACGTCTCCGCGGTGGTGCAGCGCCTCGAGATGGTGCGCCGCATCTCCGACGAGATCGAGAGCTACGTCGTCGAGCTCGGCACGGACGGCCGTCTGCTCGCGCTGCAGCACGACGAGCTCGTCGGGACGATCGGCTCCGACCGCGAGCTCGTGATCCGCGACTACGTCGAGAACGGGCGCACCGACCTCGACACCGTGCTCGCGGCGCTCGGCGAGCTGGACGCCACCGAGCTGCTCGACATCGCGCGCATCGCCCGCGTGCTCGGCCTGCCCGGCGCCGGCGACGCGCTCGACGCGGCCGTCGGACCGCGCGGCTACCGGCTGCTCTCGCGCGTGCCGCGGCTGCCCGGCGCGATCGTCGACCGGCTCGTCGCGCACTTCGGTGGCCTGCAGAAGCTGCTCGCCGCCAACATCGACGACCTCATGGCGGTCGACGGCGTCGGCGAGCAGCGGGCCCGTGCCGTCCGCGAGGGGCTGTCCCGGCTCGCCGAGTCGAGCATCCTCGAGCGCTACGTCTGACGCCCGGCCGCACGTCAGCCGAGGTCGAAGACCGCCTTGCCGACCGTCTCGCCGCCGAGCTGCAGCCGGGCCGTGTAGGTGCCCGCGCCGGGGGCGGTCCGTCCCGTGACGCACCCCGGCTCCGACCGCACGCGGGACCACGTGAACGTCTCCTTGCTGCTCACCCCGGGCCCCAGCAGCAGCCGCCGGCTCTCGGGGTCGGCGCCCAGGCAGTGGTTCGTCGACCAGACCACGTCGTCCCCCGAGGTGATGGTCACGCGCCGGTTCTGGTCGCCGGCCTCGAGCAGGCACGTCTCGTCGCCCGTCGTCCGGATCGTGATGGCGAGCTGGGGCTTCTCGGCGCCGGTGTACCGCTCGTGCGTGGCCTCGACCGTCACCCGCAGGTCGTCGGACGCGCACACCGCGACGCCCGCGGCGCGCGCGGCGACCTCGACGTCCGAGAGGGTGGGCGACGGGTCCGGTGCGGCGGGGGACGACGCGTCGGGCGACGGGGTGGTGGGCACGGTCGCCGTCGAACGCGTCGTGCCCGCTGTGCTCGTCGTGCCCGTCGTCCCTGCGGCGTCGGCGGGTGAGGACCCGCCCCGGCCGGTGAGCCACCACACCAGGAGCAGCACGAGCAGCACCGGCACGGCCAGGACGACGAGCCGCCGCAGGAGGTAGACCCGCCGCGGCAGCGGAGCGGGTCGCTGCGGGCCGGGTCGCTGCGGGCCGCTGCTCTGTGCCACGGAGCTCCTTGTCGTCGCGGGACCGGCCGCGGGGTGGACGGCGGCGCCCACCACGGTACGAGCCGGGCGGCACCGCCCGGGTGACCGTGCACCGGCGCGCCGCGTGACCCCGATCGCTTGGCAGGATGCGGGGGTGACCGCCTCGACCCCGCCGCGCCCGCCCGTCCCGGGCCTGGGTGCGGGCATCGCCGGCGCCCTCGTCGGCGTCGTCGTCGGCTGGTACGACGAGCACGCGCGCGACCTGCCGTGGCGCGCCCACGACCGGACGCCGTGGGGCGTCCTGGTCAGCGAGGTCATGCTGCAGCAGACGCCCGTGGTGCGGGTCGAGCCGGCGTGGCGGGCGTGGTTGGAGCGCTGGCCCACGCCCGCCGACCTGGCCGCCGCGTCCTCCGCCGACGTCCTGCGCGCGTGGGACCGGCTCGGCTACCCGCGGCGCGCGCTGCGGCTCCAGGAGTGCGCCCGCGCCCTGGTCGAGCGGCACGGCGGCGCGGTGCCGGACGACGAGGCCGCGCTCCTCGCCCTGCCCGGGATCGGCTCCTACACCGCGGCGGCGGTGCGGGCCTTCGCGTTCGGCCGCCGCGCGGTGGTGCTCGACACGAACGTGCGCCGGGTCCTGGCCCGCGCGGTCGACGGGCACGCGCTGCCCGCGCCCTCGCAGACCGTCGCGGAGGTCGCCCGCGCCGCGGCCGTGGTGCCGCCCGACGACGCGTCCGCCGCGCGCTGGGCCCAGGCGAGCATGGAGCTCGGCGCGGTGGTGTGCACGGCCAGGTCGCCGCGCTGCGGGGCGTGCCCGCTGGTCTCGTCGTGCGCGTGGGTGGCGGCCGGACGCCCGGGCGACGTGCACGCCCACCGCCGTCGCACGCAGGGCTGGGCGGGCACCGACCGGCAGGTGCGCGGGCGGCTCATGGCGCTGCTGCGGGACGCGCCGGCCCCGGTCCCCGAGCCCGCGCTGGACGACGCGTGGCCCGCGACCGAGCAGCGCGCGCGGGCGCTCGCCGGCCTGCTCGCGGACGGCCTCGCGCGCGAGCTCCCGTCGGCCGACGACGCCCCGCCGTCGTACGCGCTGCCCTCCTGAGGCGCCGTCGTCGTCCCGGCCTCGCTGCCGGGGCGCGGTGCACGCGCACCCGGGCACCCGGGCACGGCACCCGGCGACCGTCGCCCGGCACGGATGTGCAGCGGTACGGATGAGGTGCGCCGCCGTGCGGTGGCGGCGACCCGGTGACCGGTGCGCGGTCAGCCGGAGCGGGACCGCGTCCGGCGCGCGGGCGGGTCCGCCGCCTCGAGGAGGACGCCGGCCGTCATCTCGTCGACGACGAGGTCGGTGACCACGCCCGCGCGCAGCGCCGCGAGCAGGGGCGTCACCTTGTTGTCGCCCGCGACCACGCACACGCGGCGCGGCAGGCGCTGCAGCTCCGTCGGCGTCGGGCCGGTGGCCCGCGCGTTGAGCGGCACGTCCTGCCACGAGCCGTCGGCGCGCAGGAAGACCGTGCACACGTCGCCGACCACGCCCTCGTCGTGCAGGACGCGCACGTCCGCGTCGTCGAGGTAGCCCGCCGAGTACACGTGCGACGGCACCGCGCCCGCCACCGCGCCCACCGAGAAGACCGCGATGTCCGCGCGGTGCTGCATGTCGAGCACGCGACGCACCGAGCGCTCGCGCCACATCGCGGCCTTGGTGTCCGAGAAGTCGAAGAACGCCGGGACCGAGAAATGGTGCACGGCCGCCCCGAAGGCGGTGCCGAAGGAGGAGATCAGGTCGCTTGCGTAGTCGACGCCCGACGTGCGCATGTTCGCCGCTCCGTTGAGCTGGACCACCGCCGCGCCGCGCGTGGGCTTGGGCGCCAGGAACCGCGAGACCGAGGCGAGCGTGGTGCCCCACGCGACGCCCAGCACCATGTCCGAGTCGAACCACGAGGACAGGAGCTTGGCGGCGGTCATCGACACCTGGTCGAGGCGTTCGATCTGCGACGACGAGTCCGGCACGGGCACCACGTAGGCGTCGATGCCGAACGCGCTCGCGAGCGAACGCCCGAGCCCGGGCGCCCGCGTGCTCGCCGGGCGCAGCGTGATCTCGACCAGGCCGGTCTCCCGCGCACGCTTGATCAACCGGGAGACGGTGGACCGGGACGTGCCGAGGTGCCGGGCGATGACCTCCATCTTGAGGTCCTGGAGGTAGTACATCGAGGCCGCCCGGAGCACGTCCTGCTCGCGTTCGGTGTCCATGCCCACGACCCCCTCGCCGCCGCCGCTGCCGGCGCGTCCCGGGATGCACGTATGTGCACTCGGGTTGCGCATCTGTTCCGCCCGTGATGACCATAGCGAGCGACGGCCGCGGCGGCGAGGGGAAGCCCACGCCCGGGGACGTCGACGGGAGCCGGGTGAACCGGACGGCGACACCAGGAGGACGTGCGATGAGGACGGCGCCGCTGACGGCCCAGGCCCGGCAGGACGCGCTCACGAGGCTGCGGGACTCGGCGCAGCAGGGCGACGAGCTCGACGTGCTCGTCATCGGCGGCGGCGTGACCGGCGCGGGCATCGCGCTCGACGCCGTGACGCGCGGGCTGTCCACCGCCGTCGTCGAGGCGCAGGACTGGGCCAGCGGGACCTCGAGCCGGTCCAGCAAGCTGGTGCACGGTGGCCTCCGCTACCTGCAGATGCTCGACTTCCACCTGGTCCGCGAGGCGCTGACCGAGCGGGACCTGCTGATCACCCGCATCGCGCCGCACCTGGTCAAGCCGGTGTCGTTCCTCTACCCGCTCGAGAACCGCGTCTGGGAGCGGGCGTACGTCGGCGCCGGCGTGGCCCTGTACGACACGCTGGCGAGCGTGTCCGGCTCGCGCCGCGCGATGCCGATCCACAAGCACCTGTCCCGCAAGGGCATGGAGCGGCTGTTCCCCGACCTGCGGCACGACGCGGCGATCGGCGCGGTCCGCTACTGGGACGCGAGCGTCGACGACGCGCGCCTGGTCTCGACGCTGGTGCGGACCGCGGTGAGCTACGGCGCGCACGCGGCCAGCCGCACGCAGGTGCTGGACCTGCAGACCACGACGGGCGGCGCCGTCACCGGCGCGGTCGTCGAGGACCTCGAGACGGGCGAGTCCATCGACGTCCGGGCGCGCCACGTCATCAACGCGACGGGCGTCTGGACCGAGCAGACCGAGTCGCTGGCGGGCTCCGAGGGCGGGCTGCGGGTGCTCGCGTCCAAGGGCATCCACATCGTGGTGCCGCGCTCGCGCATCGCCGGGAACACCGGCCTGATCCTGCAGACCGAGAAGTCCGTGCTCTTCATCATCCCGTGGTCGCGCTACTGGGTGATCGGCACCACCGACACCCCGTGGGAGCAGGAGCTCACGCACCCCGTGGCGACCAGCGCGGACATCGACTACGTCATCGACCACGCCAACGCCGTGCTCTCCCGCCCGATCACGCGGGACGACGTCATCGGCACCTGGGCCGGGCTGCGGCCGCTGCTGCAGCCGGGCACCAAGGAGGGCACCTCGTCGGCCAAGGTGTCCCGCGAGCACACGGTCGCGTCGCCGACGCCGGGCCTCACCGTGATCGCCGGCGGCAAGCTCACCACCTACCGCGTGATGGCCAAGGACGCCGTCGACTTCGCGATCGGCTCGCGCGCCACCACGCTGCCGTCGCTCACGCACGACCTGCCGCTCGTCGGCGCCGAGGGGCTCGCCGTGGTCCAGCGGCAGGCCCGGGCCATCGGCAAGCGCTACGGCTGGGACCGTCCGCGGATGGACCACCTGCTGCACCGGTACGGGTCGCTGCTGAGCGAGCTCACCGACCTGGTCGACGAGCGTCCCGACCTCGCGCAGCCGCTCGCCCACGCGCCGGCGTACGTGGGTGCCGAGATCGTCTACGCCGCGAGCCACGAGGGCGCGCTGCACCTGGACGACGTCCTCATGCACCGCACGCGCCTCAACTACGAGGTCGCGGACAAGGGCGTCGCCGCGCTGGAGGAGATCGCCGACCTCGTCGCGCCCGTCCTCGGCTGGGACGACCGCACGCGCAGCCAGGAGATCGAGGCGTACCGCGCCCGCGCGGAGGCCGAGGAGCAGGCGGCCGAGCAGCCCGACGACGACGCGGCCGAGCGCGTCCGCCTCCGGGCGCGGGACGTGGCGCCGATGCGCCGGATCGGCGAGGGCGCGTCCGGCGGCACCAAGCCCGGGTCGCCGCCCGGCCGAGGAACCTCGGGGCCGGCCGGCACCTGAGCGGCGGTGCGGCGGCAGCCGCCGCGCCGTCAGCACCACCCGCGCGGTGCCCGCACCGCGCACAGCACACCCCCCGCACGCACGCGGGTGCACGTGACAACGAGGTCCGTCAGAAGGGATAGGCCGTGGACACACTGATGCAACAGGCATTCTGGTCCGAGATCCTGGGTACAGCGATGCTGCTGCTGCTGGGAGCGGGCGTCGTCGCGAACGTCATCCTGCCCAGGACCAAGGGGTTCGGCGGCGGCTGGCTCCTGATCAACTTCGGGTGGGGCCTCGGCGTCTTCGCCGGCGTCTACGTCGCGTTCAAGTCCGGGGCTCACCTCAACCCCGCGGTCACGGTCGGCCTGCTGACCGCCGACCAGCCGTTCTTCCAGATGAAGGACGACGCGGGGATGGTCACCGACTCGATCGACCCCACGTTCGGCAACGCGATGTGGTACATCCTGGCGCAGATGATCGGCGCCTTCGTGGGTGCGGTCCTGGCGTGGCTCGCGTACAAGAAGCACTTCGACCAGGAGGCCGACCCCGCCGTCAAGCTGGGCGTCTTCTCGACCGGCCCGGAGCTGCGCTCCTACGCGTGGAACTTCATCACCGAGGTCATCGCGACCTTCGTGCTGGTCTTCGTGGTCCTGGCGTTCGGCCCGACGCCGTCCGGGCTCGGCCCGCTCGCGGTCGCCCTCCTCGTCGTCGGCATCGGCGCCAGCCTCGGCGGACCGACGGGGTACGCGATCAACCCCGCACGTGACCTGGGTCCGCGCATCGCCCACGCCGTCCTGCCGATCCCGGGCAAGGGCTCCAGCGACTGGTCGTACGCCTGGGTCCCGGTGCTCGGACCGCTCGTCGGCGGCCTGCTCGCCGGCCTGCTCGGCCTGGCCTACATCTACTGACCGGTGGTGGCGGGGCGCCGCGCGCGCCCCGCCACCCGTCGAGCGACGCGCCGAGCCCTCGGGGCTCGCCTCGCTCCCCTCGACCAACTCCCCCGTACCTCCCCCGCACCCGGCCGCACTCCGGAGCAAAGGATCACCCCATGGCTGACACGAAGTACGTCCTGGCGATCGACCAGGGCACGACGAGCACGCGCGCGATCGTGTTCGACCACGGCGGCCAGATCGTCGCCACGGGCCAGAAGGAGCACGAGCAGATCTTCCCGCGCGCCGGCTGGGTCGAGCACGACCCGGAGGAGATCTGGACCAACACGCGCGAGGTCGTCGGGCTCGCGCTGACGCGGGCCAACCTCACGCACAACGACATCGCCGCGGTCGGCATCACCAACCAGCGCGAGACCGCGGTGGTCTGGGACCGCACCACGGGCAAGCCGGTCTACAACGCCATCGTCTGGCAGGACACCCGCACGCAGAAGATCGCCGACGAGCTCGGCAACCTGGGCGGCGGCGCCGAGCGGTACAAGGCCAAGGTGGGCCTCCCGCTGGCGACGTACTTCTCCGGCCCGAAGGTGCGCTGGATCCTCGACAACGTGGACGGCGCCCGCGAGGCGGCCGAGCGCGGCGACCTCGCGTTCGGCAACACCGACTCGTGGGTCCTGTGGAACATGACGGGCGGGACCAACGGCGGCGTGCACGTCACCGACGTCACCAACGCCTCCCGCACCATGCTGATGAACCTCGACACGCTGACGTGGAACGAGGAGATCGCCGGCGAGATGGGCATCCCGGTCTCGATGCTGCCCGAGATCCGCTCCTCGTCCGAGGTCTACGGGCAGGGCCGCGAGGGCGGCATGCTCCCGGGCGTGCCGATCGCCGGCATCCTCGGCGACCAGCAGGCCGCGACGTTCGGTCAGGCCTGCTTCGAGGTCGGCCACGCCAAGAACACGTACGGCACGGGTAACTTCATGCTGCTCAACACCGGCACGGAGATCATCCCGTCGAAGAACGGGCTGCTGACGACGGTCTGCTACAAGATCGGCGACCAGGACACGGTGTACGCGCTCGAGGGCTCGATCGCCGTGACCGGCTCGCTGGTGCAGTGGCTCCGGGACAACCTCGGGATCATCTCCTCGGCGCCCGAGATCGAGCAGCTCGCCAAGACGGTCGACGACAACGGCGGCGCCTACTTCGTCCCCGCGTTCTCCGGCCTCTTCGCCCCCTACTGGCGCTCGGACGCCCGCGGTGCGCTCGTCGGGCTCACCCGGTACGTCAACAAGGGGCACATCGCCCGCGCCGCGCTCGAGGCCACGGCGTTCCAGACCCGCGAGGTGCTGGACGCGATGAACGCCGACTCGGGCGTGGACCTCACCGAGCTCAAGGTGGACGGCGGCATGGTGGCCGACGAGCTGCTCATGCAGTTCCAGGCGGACATCCTGGGCGTCGACGTCGTCCGGCCGAAGGTGGCCGAGACGACCGCCCTCGGCGCTGCGTACGCCGCGGGCATCGCGGTCGGGTTCTGGGAGGGCGAGCAGGACGTCATCGACAACTGGGCCGAGGACAAGCGCTGGAGCCCCGACATGGCGGACGACGAGCGCGACCGCCAGTACCGCCTCTGGAAGAAGGCCGTCACCAAGACCTTCGACTGGGTCGACGACGACGTGAGCTGACGCATCGGCAGGCGAAGCCTGTCAGAGCGTTCCTCCACGCACACCGCCGCGAGGGGGCCGGGCGCCCGGACGCCCGGCCTCCTCGCGGCGTCCGGGTGCGGCGCGTCGGCGCGCGCCGCGTTCGGTGCAGTGCCGCGTTCGGTGCGGTGCGCCGTTCGATGTGCTGTGGCCCGTTCGGTGGGCGTTCGGCGGGAGGGAGTGTCGGCGTCTGGCCTGTGCACGACGACGGCCCGGTCGCCGTGCGTGGCCTGGCGTCGCTCCGCATGGGCTGGGGCGACGAGGACGACGACCTGTTCCTGGAACGCATCGAGGCCGACGCACGGGCCCGCATGGCACGGGGTCGGCACGGGTAGGGTCGGCGCGTGCTGCTGGCGACGTGGAACATCAACTCGATCCGAGCGCGCGTGGAGCGAGCCACCGCCTTCCTGGAGCGCAGCGGCGTGGACGTCCTGGCGCTCCAGGAGACCAAGTGCAAGGACGAGCAGTTCCCGCACGAGGCGTTCGAGGCGCTGGGGTACGAGGTCGCGCACGTGGGGCACAGCCAGTGGAACGGCGTGGCGATCGTGTCCCGCGTGGGCATCGAGGACGTCGCGGTCGGCTTCCCCGGCATGCCGACCTGGGGCGACCCCGCGGCGGCGGAGGCGCGCGCGATCGGCGCGACGTGCGGCGGCGTGCGGCTCTGGAGCCTCTACGTGCCCAACGGCCGGGAGATCGACGACCCGCACTTCACCTACAAGCTCGACTGGCTCGCCGCGCTCCGGGAGGCCGCGGGCGGCTGGCTGAGCACCGACCCGCAGGCGCAGGTGGCGCTCGTCGGCGACTGGAACATCGCGCCCCTCGACACCGACGTCTGGGACCCTGCGTTCTTCGCCGGGCGCACGCACGTCACGCCCGCGGAACGCTCGGCGTTCGCCGCGATCGGCGAGGCGGGCTACACGGAGGTCTCCCGCGTCCACGTGCCCGCGGAGCACACCTACACGTACTGGGACTACCAGCAGCTCCGGTTCCCCAAGAACAAGGGCATGCGCATCGACCTGACCTACGCGTCGCCGGCCCTCGCGGCGCGGGTCCAGGGCGTGACCATCGTGCGCGACGAGCGCAAGGGCAAGCAGCCGTCCGACCACGTCCCCGTGGTCCTCGAGCTCGCATGATGCCGGGTCAGTAGCGCCACCGGCGCATGTCGTCCTGGTAGGCGCGGTAGATCGCGGGCGACAGCAGGGTCGAGGCCGGCATCGCCTCCTCGGTCAGGTCGCCCGGCAGACGGGCCGTCGCCGCGAGCGACGTGGCGTCGTGGAACCGCAGGCCCGCGGGCAACGGTGTCGCCGCGAACAGGCCGGAACCCGAGCCAGGCAGCGAGAGCGCGAAGCCCCACTCGCCGAACGACGGCACGTTGACCGTCAGCGGCACCACGCTGCGCCGCGGTCCGCCTTCCCGCATCGTCGCGACCACCTGCCAGAACGCGTGGGGCGTGAAGTACGTCGAGGTGGCCTGCGTCGCGAACGCTCCGCCCGGCCGCAGGTGCGCGACGACCGAGGAGTAGAACTCGGCCGAGTACAGCTTCGCCACGCGCTCGTCGGACGGGTCCACGAGGTCGATGAGCACCGCGTCGAACGTCGACGCGGCGTCGCGCATCCACCCGAACGCGTCCTCGTTGACGACCGACACCCGAGGGTCCGCGAGCGCGTCCTCGTTGAGACCGCGCAGCAGCCGGTTGGTCTGCGCCAGGCGCGTGACCGCGGGGTCGAGGTCGACGACGACGACCTCGCGGACCGTGGGGTAGCGCAGCACCTCGCGGGCCAGCAGACCGTCGCCGCCACCGAGGATCGCCACGGACGCAGGGGCCTGCACCGACGTGAGCGTCGCGTGCGCGAGGGTCTCGTGGTAGCGCGCCTCGTCGAGCGAGGAGAACTGGAGCTGGTCGTTGAGGTACAGGCGCACGTCGCCCTGGTACTGGGTCACGACGAGCTTCTGGTACCGCGATGTCGTCGCCGTCACGACCGGGTCCTGGTAGAGCCGCGTCGACAACGCGGCCTCCAGCCCGGACGACGCCGCGAAGACGACGAGCAGGGCCGCGAGGGAGCCCGCGGTCACCCACGTCCACCGCGGGCGGTGGCCCATCCGCGCGAGCATGAACAGCGCCACGCCGACGTTGAGGATGGCGACCGCGAGGGCGGTGCGGACCAGACCGAGGACAGGCAGCAGCAGGAACGGGAACAGCAGCGACGCGAGCAGCGCACCCAGGTAGTCGAGCGCGAGCACCTTCGACAGCAGCGAGACGGACTCGTCGCGGCCCTGCTCCTTGAGCAGCGCGACGAGCAGCGGGATCTCGATGCCGATCCCGATCCCGATGCTCACCGACAGCAGCACGAAGACCGGCCAGTACAGGTCGGTCTGGCCGTACGCCCAGAACAGCACGAGCACCGACGAGCCGCCGACGAGGCCGAGCAGGAGCTCGTTGCGCACGAACGCGAGGCCCGACGGCCCCGGCAGCCGTGGGGCGAGCAACGAGCCGACCCCCATGCCGAACAACGACAACCCGGTCGCCACCGAGAACGCGACGACCGAGTCGCCGACGAGGTAGGACGCCGCGGTGCCGAGGATCAGCTCGTAGACGATCCCGCCGACCGCCACGAGCAGCGCCGCGGCGAAGACGGTCGGCCGGTCCATCGCCCGCGCTCGACCGCCGCCCGTCCTGAGCCCCACAGGCTCGGGTGCAGCGGGCTCGGGTGCAGCGGGCTCGGGCGCAGCGGGTTCGGGCGCAGTAGGCCCCGGTTCGGGCTCGACGAGAGACACGCTCAGGAGCTGATCGTGCCCGCGATGATCAGGCCGATCGCCACCGCGACCCCCGCGATGAGGATGCCGAACGCGACGTTGTGCTCCTCGACGAGCTCGTGGCGCAGGTTGAGCCGGAACATCTTGTCCGCCCCGACGATCGCGAGCAGCAGCAGCACGATGCCGAGCACCGAGTACAGGATGGTCGACAGGAACTCGATGATCACGCGTTCTCCTCGTTGGTCGGGCCCGCGCTCGTCGGGCCGGTCACTTGCCCACTCCGGAACCGCCGCCGCCGTACAACGGCCGCATGTGGCACTCCTCCTGCGTCGTCACCTGCCCCGTGACGCTCGTGACGGTGCGCGGCGTGCACTCCTGACGCACCGGCACGCACGACGCGGCGACCATGCCGACGAACAGCACGACGAGCACCAGGCACCCGATCCCGCCCATCCGCCGGCGCGCCACCCGCTTGCCGAAGTGCGCCTTCTGGTCAGCGGTGTCCAGGACGATGCCGTGGTAGACGTCCAGCACGCGCTCGTCGAACCGCTCGACGGACAGGACGAAGCCCTGGCCCTTGAGCTCGGCGTACGCGACCTCCTGCCCGATCGTCAGGTCGTACGTGAACGCCCCGTCGAGCGACGCGATCCGTCCGACCCCCACCTCGTGCACCCGGACGTCGTGGCGGTACCCGCCGAACGTGACGACGAGCTCCTGACCCTCGCGCAGCTCGGACGGGTCCAGGCGCTCCGCGACCCGCATCGGACGGTAGAGGGTGACGGCATTCGTGTAGTGGTCGTACTCCACCCAGAAGTCGAGGTTCTCGTAGCCGAGGACCTCCCACTCCTCCCAGGTGTACGTCGTCTTGTCCTCCGGGTCCCACTCCTCGTACACGACGACGCCGTGGGGCATCGAACGCCACGGCGGCAGCCCGACGAGGTGGCGGCCCAGCTTCATCCGGGCGCGCGGCCGTCGGCCGACGCTCACGAGCCCGCCACCGCAGGGCGTGCGGGCGTCAGGGTGCGGACGACGGCGTCCCCCGCGAAGCGGCGCGCCAGGTCCGCCCGCGTCTGCTCCGCGAAGCCGTCGGGGGGACGCCGGCACGACGTGAGCGTGACGTACGCGGCGCCGTGCTCCGGCCACGTGTGCACCGCGACGTGCGACTCCGCGAGCAGGATCGCCAGGCTGAGCCCGTGCGGCGCGAACCGGTGCTCCGCCTCCGCCCCGACCGGGTGCAGCCCCGCGCGCTCGACGACCGCGTCGAGCGCCGCGCGGACGGTCGCCGCGTCGTCGAGGAGCCGCGACCCGGCACCGAGGACGTCGAAGACGTAGACGTGGTTGAGGGGTGGCTCGCGCCCAGGCACTCCGCGGCCTCCCGTCGTCCGAGCGCCCGACGGCGCGGTGGTCGGTGCGCACCGTATCCGACCCCCGGCCACCCCGGGTGGAGTTGTGCACACATCGAGCCAGCACTCGACCCGCGAGCGCCGGCGTCGGCTAGGTTGCGCGCATGAGCAACGCCGCCGGGGAGCCGAACCCCTTCGGTCCGCCTGCCGAGCGCAGCGACCCGCCGGTCCCGCCCACGACGCTCTACGGGTCGCCCCCCGGGTACGGGCACCAGCCGACCGACGGCACCGCGCCGGGCTACGCGCCGACCGCGCCGTACGGCACCGCGCCGGGCTACGCGCCGACCTCGCCGTACGGCCCCCCCGCGGGGTACGGGGCGCCCGCCGGGTCCGCCGCGCCGACGGCGTACCCCGGGTCCGCCGCGCCCGCCGCCTACCCCGGCTACGCCGCGCCCAGCGCCTACCCCGGCTACGCCGCGCCCGGCGCGTACCCGGGCTACGCCGGCCCGCCCGGGTGGGCCGGCTACGTCCCGCAGGTGCCGCTGCCGACCGACGGGCTGGCGATAGGCTCGTTCGTCACCAGCCTCGTCGGGCTCGTCCTGCTGGCCGGCCTCAGCTCGCCGGTCGGGCTGGTGCTCGGCATCGTGTCCCTGCGGCGGATCCGGCGTACCGGGAAGGGCGGGCGCGGGTTCGCGATCGCGGGCATCGTCACCGGCGTCCTCGGCACGCTCTACCTCCTCGCCCTCGTCGCCCTGTTCCTGTGGGCCGCCCTGTCGCTGCCCGGCTCCGGGTCGGACCCGGGCTGGACCGGGGGCTACACCACCACGGCGTGGGCGCCCGGGCCGGCCGCGGCGACGAGTCCCGCCGGGGCCGCGACGCCATGACCGCCTACCCCGAGCCCCACTACGCACCCGGCTGGGACCGGCCGGCCCGCCGCGGCACCGACGGGTTCGCGGTGGCGTCGATCGTCACGGCGCTCCTGGGCCTCGGCCCGCTCGCGCTCGGGCTCGGCATCACGGGCACCATCACGACGCGACGGCGCGGCACCGCCGGGCGCGGGGTCGCGATCGCCGCCGTGGTGCTCGGCGCCCTGGAGACGGTCGCGCTGCTGGTCGGCGTCGCGCTGCTCGGCACGTCCTGGCTGCAGTCCCGGCCGCTGCCGGCGGACGTCGCGGAGCCGCGCACCGCGCACGCCGTGCAGCTCGTCGTCGGCAACTGCCTGGCGGACCTGCCACCGGACGGCGACGTCGACACGGTGCGCGTGGTGCCGTGCGACGGACCGCACACCGCCCGCGTGGCGAGCAGCTACGCGTTCAGCGCGGACGCGATCTGGCCCGGCCAGGGCGACGCGGACGCGCTCGTCGCGCGCTCCTGCGTGCTGACCGCCGACGAGCAGGCGGTCGGCCGGGTCGTGGTGACGTGGGCACCCACCGAGCAGAGCTGGGACCGCGGCGACCGCACCGGCCTGTGCGTCGTCGTGACCCCCGCCGGCTGAGCCGCCCGGGCGACGGCCGGTCCGCTGCGTGACCGGGTCAGCCCTCGCCCGGGAACACGACCCCCAGGGACGCCCGCACGGCGTCGGCGACCTCGAGCGTCGCGACCACCTCGTCGAGCGGGTGCAGCGGGCTCTGCGTGCGGCCCTCGGCGACGTACCGGGCCAGGGCGGCGGCCTGGAAGCACAGCCCGTCGTGCTCGGTGACCCGGTTGTCGTCCCACGTCGCCCGCTCGTCGTCGACCTGGACGTGCAGGCTCGTCGGGCACCAGAACCGCGGCCCGGTGACGGCCCACCCGCGCTCGCCGTGCACGGCGGCGACGTCCGGCGTCGGCGCGAGGATGGACGTGAAGAGCTGCGCCTCCAGCCCCGGGTAGGCGAGCTGCAGGGAGACCTGGGCGTCGACGCCGGTGCGCGCCAGGCTGCCGGACGCCTGCACCGCGGACGGCCGCAGCGGGGCGCCGGCGGTCGTCGCGACGAACGACGCGAACGACAGCGGGTACACACCGATGTCGAGCAGCGCCCCGCCCGCGAGCGCGGGGTCCATGAGGCGGTGCTCGTCGGGCACCACGGTGCGGCCCGCGAACTCGGCCGTCACCCGACGCACCGTGCCGAGCGTGCCGTCCTCGACGAGGCGGCGCAGCACGTCGACGTGCGGCAGGTACCGCGTCCACATCGCCTCCATGAGGAGCACGCCGGCGGACTCGGCCGCGGCGACGAGCGTGCGCGCCTCCGCCGCGTTGCGCGTCAGCGGCTTCTCGACCAGCACGTGCTTGCCCGCCGCGACCGCGTGCAGCGCCAGGTCCAGGTGGTGCGAGTGCGGGCTGGCCACGTAGACCACGTCGACCTCGGGGTCCTCGACCAGGCCCTGGTACGACGAGGCCGCGCGCTCCACGCCGTGCGCGGCGACGAACTCCTGCGCGCGCGCCGCGTCCCGGCTCGCCGCGGCGACGACGCGCTGGTCCGTGTGCCGGCGCACCGCGTCCACGAACAGGCCGGCGATCCACCCGGGCGCGAGCACGCCCCACCGGAGGACGGGCGCGTCGCGCGGGTCGGGGAACCGGGGCTCGGGCAGCACGAGGGTCACGCGCTCACCCTGCCACGCCTCCGTCGTCGTGCGGGCTCGTCGTGCCGTCCCCCGACGCCCCCGAGCGGCGACGACGCACCCGGGCCCAGACGAACCGGCCGACCAGCCACGCGAGGATCACGTACACGACGAGGTTGAGCCAGTCGCTGTACCGGCCGATGTCCTCCCACCGCTCCCCGAGCGCGTACCCCGCGACGACGAGGCCGCCGTTCCAGACGAGCGAGCCGAGCGTCGTGTAGAGGCTGAACCGCCCCAGCGGCATCCGCTCGACGCCGGCGGGGACCGAGATCAGGCTCCGCACCACGGGCACGCACCGGCCGACCAGCACCGCGGTGCCGCCGTGGCGGCCGAACCAGTCCTCGGCGCGGTCCAGGTCCGCCACCTCGACGAGCGGCACCTTCTCGAGCCACCGCCGCAGTCGCGCCCGCCCGACCGCCGCACCGATCCCGTACAGCGCCCACGCCCCGACGAGCGAGCCCAGCGTCGCGGCGACCACGGCCCAGACCAGCGACATCCCGCCCTGGCTCGCGACGTACCCGGCGACCGGGAGCACGACCTCGGACGGCAACGGCGGGAACAGGTTCTCCAGCCCGACCAGCAGGCCGACGCCCAGCGGGCCGAGCGACTCGATGACCGAGACCACCCACCCGACCAGCCCGGTGAGCTCGGCGTCCCCGGACGTGCTCGTCAGGACGACGGTCGCGCTCAGGGCGTGGGGGACGGCAGGGGTCACCGCCCCGATGCTGCCATCCCCCCGCACCCCCCGCCCCCGGGCCCCCGGGCCGGGCCCCCCGGGCCCGGGCCCCCCGGCGGCCCACCCCACGCCGACCACGCGATCTCTCCGGCTCTGAGCGCTCAGAGCCGGAGAGATCACGTGGTCGCGGGGTGGTTCAGGACGTGTCGCGGGGGTCAGGACGTGTCGCGGGGGTTCAGGACGTGTCGCGGGGGTTCAGGACGTGTCGCGGGGTCAGGACGTGGTGAGCGACAGGCCCCCGTCGGTGCGGTCGACGTGGACCGTCTGGCCGTCCTTGACCTCGCCGGCCAGGAGGGCGCGGGCCAGCGTGTCGCCGATCTGCCGCTGGACCAGGCGGCGCAGCGGGCGCGCGCCGTACGCCGGGTCGTAGCCCTCGAGCGCGAGCCACTCGCGCGCGGCGGACGTCACGTCCAGGGTCAGGCGCCGGTCCCGGAGCCGACGAGCGAGCGCCTCGACCTGCAGGTCCACGATGTGCCCGATCTCCTCGAGCGACAACGGGTCGAAGAGCACCACGTCGTCGAGCCGGTTGAGGAACTCCGGCTTGAAGGAGGTCCGAACGGCGCCCATCACGGCGTCGCGCTTCTCGGCCTCCGTGAGGAGCGGGTCCACCAGGAACTGGCTGCCGAGGTTCGACGTGAGGACCAGGATCACGTTGCGCAGGTCGACGGTGCGGCCCTGCCCGTCGGTGAGGCGGCCGTCGTCGAGCACCTGGAGCAGCACGTCGAACACCTCGGGGTGCGCCTTCTCGACCTCGTCGAGCAGCACCACCGAGTAGGGCCGGCGGCGGACGGCCTCGGTGAGCTGGCCGCCCTCCTCGTAGCCCACGTACCCGGGAGGCGCCCCGACGAGCCGCGCGATTGAGTGCTTCTCGGCGTACTCCGACATGTCGATGCGCACCATGGCGCGCTCGTCGTCGAACAGGAAGTCCGCGAGCGCCTTGGCGAGCTCGGTCTTGCCGACGCCCGTGGGACCCAGGAACAGGAACGAGCCCGTGGGCCGGTCGGGGTCGGAGATGCCGGCCCGGGCGCGGCGGACGGCGTCGGAGACCGCGGCGACGGCCTTCTTCTGGCCGATCAGCCGCTCGCCGAGCACCTCCTCCATGCGCAGGAGCTTGGCGGTCTCGCCCTCGAGCATGCGGCCGGCGGGGATGCCGGTCCACGCGGCGACCACCTCGGCGATCTCGTCGGGCCCGACCTTCTCCGCGATCATCGGGGGCCCGTCGACGACGTCCTCGGCCGCCGCCTCGGTGGCCTCCGCCTCCTGGATCTGCTGCTGGAGCGTCGGGATCTCGCCGTACATGATCCGGGCGGCGGCGGCGAGGTCGCCCTCGCGCTGCAGGCGCTCGGCGTCGGAGCGCAGCGTGTCCAGGCGAGCCTTCAGGTCGCCGACGAGGTTGTGGCCCGCCTTCTCCTTCTCCCAGCGCGCGTTGAGCGACGCGAGCTCCTCCCGCCGGTCCGCGAGGTCCCGGCGCAGCCGCTCGAGCCGGTCGATCGAGCCCGGGTCGTCGGACTCCGCGAGGACGACCTCCTCCATCTCGAGGCGCGTCACGGCGCGCTGCAGCTCGTCGATCTCGATGGGCGAGGAGTCGAGCTCCATGCGCAGACGCGACGCGGCCTCGTCGACCAGGTCGATCGCCTTGTCCGGGAGCTGGCGGCCGGTGATGTACCGGTCGGACAGCGCCGCGGCGGCGACCAGCGCCGCGTCGGAGATCGTGACCTTGTGGTGCGCCTCGTAGCGCTCCTTGAGCCCGCGCAGGATCGCGACGGTGTCCTCGACCGACGGCTCCCCGACGTAGACCTGCTGGAACCGCCGCTCGAGCGCGGGGTCCTTCTCGATGTGCTCGCGGTACTCGTCGAGCGTGGTGGCGCCGACCAGCCGCAGCTCGCCGCGGGCCAGCATGGGCTTGAGCATGTTGCCCGCGTCCATGGCGCCCTCGCCGCCCGCGCCCGCCCCGACGACCGTGTGCAGCTCGTCGATGAACGTGACGACCTGGCCGTCCGATGCGGTGATCTCCTCGAGGACGGCCTTGAGCCGCTCCTCGAACTCGCCGCGGTACTTGGCGCCCGCGACCATCGACGCGAGGTCGAGCGAGACCAGCTTCTTGCCCCGGAGCGACTCCGGGACGTCCCCCGCGACGATGCGCTGCGCGAGGCCCTCGACCACGGCGGTCTTGCCCACGCCGGGCTCGCCGATGAGCACGGGGTTGTTCTTGGTGCGGCGGGACAGCACCTGCACGACGCGGCGGATCTCGGCGTCACGGCCGATCACCGGGTCGAGCTTGCCCTCGGCGGCCCGCTGCGTGAGGTCGAGCCCGTACTGCTCGAGCGCCTTGTAGGTCCCCTCGGGGTTGGGGGTGGTGACGCGCGCGTTGCCCCGCACGTTCGGGAGCGCGGCGAGCAGCGCCTCCCGGGACGCGCCGGCCGAGCGCAGCGCGTCCGCGACGCCGGACTGCCCCGCGGCGAGCCCGATCAGCAGGTGCTCGGTCGAGACGTAGTCGTCGCCCAGGGTGCGGGCCTCGTCGTTCGCGGCCAGCAGCGCCGCGGTCGTCGCACGCGAGGCGGGCGGCTGGGCGACGGTGTCACCTGACGACGACGGCAGGTTGACCAGGATGCCGCGCACGGCGCGACCCAGCGCCCCGCGGTCGGCGCCCACCGCGTCGAGCAAGCCGTTGGCGACGCCGCCCTCCTGCTGGAGCAGGGCGTCGAGGACGTGCGCCGGCTCGAGCTGCGGGTTGCCGGCGGCGCTCGCCGACTGGAAGGCGCTCCCGAGCGCCTCCTGCGAGCGGGTGGTGAGCTTCGCGTCCACGTGACCTCCCAGCGCGACGACGCGCGCGATGTTCCGATTGCTGACTCTACGGCTCTCAACGCTGCGAACTTGAGTCTATTCCGCTCAACTCTGCGCCGCCCCCGGGGCGGCCGGCGTGCACCGGATGGTCATCAGGTGGAGGGGTGGTCGTCGTCGCGGCGTCACCCGGGGTGCCTAGCGTCGTCGGCGACCACCGACGACGAAAGGGCAACGATGACCCTCACCATGACGCTCGTCCGGCACGGGCGCACCCACTTCAACGCCCGCCGGATCCTGCAGGGCAACAGCGACTCCCCGCTCACGAGGACCGGCCGCGAGGGCGTGCGGACCACCGCCCGCCACCTGGCCGGCACTCCGTTCACCGCGGCCTGGTGCTCACCCTCCGGCCGCGCGGTCACCACGGCCGTCGAGCTCCTGCGCCACCACCCCGAGCTGCGGCTGCGGGCGGACGCCGGCCTCCGCGAGTACCACTTCGGAGCCTACGAGCGCCGTCCGGAGAGCGCGCTCGACCAGGTGATCGACTGGTCGACGCTCGTCACCTCCGTCCTCGACGGCACGCACCCCGGCCTGCCCGGCGGCGAGTCGGCCGCGCACTTCATGGGCCGCACCCGGGACGCGTTCGCGCGGATCGTGGCGCGGCACCACGGGCACGACGAGCACGTGCTCGTCGTCGGGCACGGCCTCGCCCTCGGCGCGTACCTGGCCACGGTCGAGCCCGTCGGGCTGGTGCCGCTGCCGAACGCGTCGGTCTCGACGGTCGAGGTCGACGACGAGGGCGCGGCCCGGATCACGTCCATCGCCGTCGACGTCGCGCACCAGGGCCCGCTCGCCGCGCGCGGCACGCTGTCCCCGCTCGCTCCGGTCGCCTGAGCCTCGTCCGCACGGCGGGGTCCCCGAGGACTGCGGGGATCTGGCGACGTCAGCGACCAGATCCTCGCAATCCTCGGTGCTCCCGCGTCCGGGTGCGACGATGCGGGCATGGCGGCTGACGCGGGCAGGGGCGGGGACGAGGTCGTCGACGTGCTCGGGGAGCCGTGGGTCGCGCGGACGCTGCCGCTGCGGGACGACGCGGAGACCGCCCGCTCGGGCGTGCCGCCGGTCGCCACGCTCGTGCACCGCGCCGCCACGCCGGCCCGGACCCACCGGCGGGCGGTGCTCTACCTGCACGGCTTCGTCGACTACTTCTTCCACCCGCACCTCGCCGACGCGCTCGACGCCGCCGACTGGGACCTGTACGCGCTCGACCTGCGCGACTACGGCCGCTCGATCCGCGAGGGCCGCCGGCCCAACCACGTGCGCGAGCTCGCCACGTACGCCGAGGAGATCGACGCGGCGGTCGCCGTGCTGCACGCCGAGCACGACGAGGTCGCCCTCCTCGGTCACTCGACGGGCGGGCTCGTCGCCGCGCTCTGGGCCGACGCGCGCCCCGGCCGGGTAGACGCCGTCGTCCTCAACTCGCCCTGGCTCGACCTGCGCGGGAGCTGGTTCGAGCGCACGCTGCTGACCTGGGCGCTGCGGCCGGTCGGCCGGGTGGCCCCCGGCCTCGTCGTCGGCCACATCGCTCCGCACTACGGGCGCGCGCTGCACCGGGACACGGGCGGCGAGTGGGACTACGACCTGGCGTGGAAGCCGCACGAGGGCTTCCCCGCGCGGGCGGGGTTCATCCGCACCGTCCGGCTGAGCCAGGCGCGCGTGGCCCACGGGCTGCACGTCGAGGCGCCGGTCCTGGTCCTCACGTCCGACGCGTCCGGTCCCGACGACCGCGAGCACGACGCGCTGCTCACCACCGACTCGGTGCTCGACGTCGCGCACATGGCCGCCCGTGCGCCGCTGCTCGGCGACGACGTCACGCTCGTCGTGGTCCCCGGCGGCGCGCACGACCTGGCCCTGTCCGCCGCCCCCGCGCGCGAGCGCTACCTCGCGGAGGTCGTCGGCTTCCTGGACGCCCGCCTCCCGCGGCGGGACTGACCGTGGCCGGCGGGACCGCGCGCCGCGTCGAGGCCGCGCGCGGCTGGGGCGAGCGACGCTGGGAGAGCACGCGCCGGACCGCGACGGGCCGCCTGCTCGAGCGGGTCGTGCGGGACCTCGTCGGCATCGAGCTGTTCGACCGGGCGATGACCCTGGCGGCCCAGGCGTTCACCTCGATCGTGCCGCTCCTGCTGGTCGCGGCGGCCCTCCGGCCCGGCGAGGACGGGTTCGGCCAGACCGTCTCGGACTCGCTGGGCCTGCCCGACGAGACCCGCGCGGCGCTCGCCGGCGCGGTGCCGGACGACAGCACGGTGCTCAGCACCGTCGGCGTCCTCGGCCTGCTGGTGACCCTGGTGTCCGCGACCTCGTTCTCCCGCGCGCTGGAGCGGATCTACCTGCGGGTCTGGCAGGTGCGGCGGCCCGGGCTCCGCACCGCCTGGCGCTGGCTGGCCACCGTCGTGGCCGTGGCGCTCGCCGCGCTCCTCATCGGGTTCACACGTCGGGTGGTGGACCCGCAGTGGCTCGGCCTCGTGCAGCTGGTCCTCCAGCTCGTCGTGTGGACGGTGGTCTGGACGTTCGTGCCCTGGGTCCTGCTGCGCGGGCAGGTCGCGGTCCGTCCGCTGGCCTGGACCGCGCTCCTCACCGGCGTCGGGCTCGCGGTGCTGGGCCGCGTCGGCGCGTTGTACCTGCCCGTCGTGCTCTCGTCCGGCGCACGGCAGTTCGGGGTCCTCGGCCTGGTCTTCGCGTACCTGGGGTGGCTGTTCGCACTGTCCTTCGTGGTCGTCGCCGCCGCGGCGATCGGCCACGCGTGCGCGACCGACGACGGCCCCGTGGGCCGGTGGGTACGCGGCCGGGACTCGTGGCAGGAGGTCCAGGGCTGAATCGCTTCGGCCGGTGGGCCCGCTCGACCCGCACGCGGTAGGAAGGACGGAACGCCCCGCGCCGCAGCGGGGTCGGACCCGCGGCGCCGGGGGCGCTCGCAGCGAGGAGCAGCCGTGCGACACGCGACCGACGGGCAGGACCCGGGGACGACGAGCGCGCCGGGGGGCCCGCGACGCCGGACCGCCCGCACGTACGTCACCCTGGCCGCCGCCGCACTCCTGACCACGGGCGCCCTCGCCGCGGGTCCCCTCGCCGCGAGCGCGGCGCCGCTGGACCCGGACCTCGCCCGCACCGTGCACACCGCGGGCCGGGTCGCGGTGGGCGCGGACGGCGGTGCGCTCTTCAGCTGGCCGGGCATCTACCTCGAGGGCCGGTTCGAGGGCACCGGGATCGGGGTCGACCTGACCGACCCCGCGAGCGACTACGACGTCGCGATCGACGGCGAACGTGTCACCACGCTCGTCGCACCGGGCCCCGGCACGCACTGGGTGGACGGCCTGGCACCCGGTCAGCACACCGTGCGGGTGGTCAAGCGCAGCGAGAGCACCTGGACGACGAGCCGGTTCGACGGGTTCGTCGCGGCGCCCGGCGGCCGCCTGCTCGACGCACCGCCCGCGCGCGAGCGCCAGCTCGAGCTCGTCGGCGACTCCTTCACCGCGGGGTACGGCAACGAGTCCACCGAGCGCGAGTGCACGGGCGACCAGGTGAACCGCACCACCAACGCCGACCTGTCGTTCGGGGCGATCACGGCGCGCAACCTCGACGCGGACTACCAGGTGAACGCGTTCTCCGGGCGGGGGATGGTCCGCAACTACGGGGGCGGTGAGGCGGGGACCAGCTACCGCACGTACGCCGACCGTGCGCTGCTGGCCGTTCCCGGCGACGTGTGGGACCGGCCCGACGACTGGCAGCCCGACGCCGTCGTGATCGGGCTCGGCATCAACGACTTCTCGACGCCCGTGTCCTCCGGCGAGCCGTGGACCACGCAGTCGCTGCGCACCGCGTACGTCGAGGCGTACACCGGGTTCCTCGACACCCTGCGCGCGCGCTACGGCCCGCAGACGTACCTCGTCGTGAGCTCGACGTCCTACGCGGGTCCGGAGCTGCCCCCGCTCGTCCAGGAGGTCGTGGCGCAGCAGCGGGCGGCCGGTGACCAGCGCGTGCTGATCTGGGACTACGCCGACGCACCCCTCGACTACCTGGGGTGCCACTGGCACCCGTCGCTCGCGGACCACCGGGTCCTGGCGCAGCGGCTCACCGCCCTCCTGACACCGCTGCTCACCGACCCGCAGCCGACGCCGACAGCGACACCGACGCCGTCCGGCTCGCCCACCGGATCGCCCACCACGCTGCCCAGCCCGACCGTCCCGGCTCGGGCCTGCCAGGCGACGCTGACGGTCGTCGGCTCGTGGCCGGGCGGTTACCAGGCATCGGTCCGGGTGACCGCCGGTCCGAGCGGCGTGGCCGGTTGGCGGGCGGGGTTCTCCCTGCCGGGCGGCAGCACCGTGGTGCAGGGCTGGTCGGCCGACTTCACGAGTGCAGGCCCGTCCGTCACCGCGACGTCGAAGGACTGGAACGCCCGGCTCGGGGCGGGTCAGACGGCCGAGGCGGGCTTCATCGGCTCCGGACCCGTGCCGACCGACGTCCACGCGTCCTGCACGTCGCCCTGATCCCGCAGCCCGCCTGCCGCCCGCCCAGCCCGAGCACGGGTCAGACGGCGCCGCCGGAACGGGGTGCGAGCGCGGGCTCGTCGGGCTCGGAGAGCGACAGCAGCGCGCCCACGATGCCGGGCGTGTCCCGCAGACGCCGCTCGAGCGCGGCGAGCTCGTGCGCCGCGGCGGTCTCCCGGGGCTCGCCCTCCAGGTCGACCGCCCCCGACAGGAAGATCCGACGAGCACCGACCAGCTCGAGCCGCAGCTCGGTCACGCGGCTGACCTCCGGCTGAGACAGCAGCGTGGAGAGCGCGGCGTCCCAGACCCGGTCGTCGGCGACCTCCCCGACCAGGAAGCGCCGGTTGCGCTGGATCAGCACGACGGCCACCACGCCGAGGAGCACGCCGACCAGGATCGAGCCGATCGCGTCCGGCACGGCCGAGCCCGTGACCTGGTGCGCCGCGATGCCGCTCCCGGCGATGAGGATGCCGACCAGCGCCGCCGCGTCCTCGAAGAACACCGCGCGCACGGTCGGGTCGGAGGTCCGCAGGATGTGCGGGAGCAGGTCCATCTCGCGGCGCCGGGCGTCGGCCCGCGCCTGCCGGTTCGCCTGCAGGAAGGACACGCCCTCGAGCACGAAGGACACCGCGAGCACCGCGTACGCGATGCCGAAGTCGGTCGCCGGCTCGGGGTGCTGCAGCTCGCTGATCCCGTGCGTGATGGATACCCCCGCCCCCACCGCGAACAGGCCGATGGCCGCGAACAGGGACCACACGTAGACCTCGCGGCCGTAGCCGAGCGGGTGCGTGCGGTCCGCGGGGCGCGCCGCCTTGCGCTGCGCGATGAGGAGGAAGACCTCGTTGCCCGTGTCCGCCCACGAGTGCGCGGCCTCCGCGAGCATCGAGGCGGCGCCGGTGAGGACCGCCGCGGCCGTCTTGGCGACCGCGATGAGCAGGTTGGCGGCGAAGGCGATGATCACGGTGAGGGCGCTCTCCGCGTGCGCGTCCTCGGGGGCCGCGTCGAGCGGCGCGGCCGTCGGGCCGCCGGTCTCGGGTCCGGGCGTGGATCCGGTCATGGCGCTCCCGGGACGGTGCTGGTCGGGTGGCCGGGGTCCGGCGCGGGCGTGCCGGCGCGCACCGCGGGCAGCACCGCGCCCGGCGGGGCGACGGAGGAGGCGCCGTCCGTGGCCGCCGCGGCCTCGTCGGACCGCTGGCGCCGCAGCAGCAGGCGATGGTCCAGCACGGCGGACGCGAGCCACGCGGCGGTGGTCGCGAGCACGGCGACCGGCAGCGCCTCCAGGCCGGGCCGCCCGACGAGCAGGCCCGCGAAGAGGAGCGGCGAGACCACCATCCGCGTCATCGCGGTCATCCCCGCGGCGGTCCCCATCGCCACGGCGACCGTCACCGACATGTCGAACGCGACCACGCCGAGCGTGGCGAGGCCGACGCCGAGGAAGACCGCCGGGAAGATCGGGCCGCCGCGGAACCCGGCACCCATGCTCACCGCGTACGCGACACCCTTCGCGACGACCAGCACGAGCACGGTGACGGCGGACGCCTCACCGACCAGGTGAGGCAGCGCGCTCTGGCCGGAGAACAGCACGTCCTCGGCGTCGGCCCCCAGTGCCTGGGCCAGCAGCGCCAGCAGCCCGACGGCCAGACCGCCCCCGACGAGGAGCAGCAGGCGGCCGGTCCGGACCTCCAGGCCGTGCAGCACGGTCGCCCCGCTGCGCACCAGGTGGGCGGCGAGCGACGCGAGGACGCCGACGACGACCGCGACGAGCAGGTCCCGGGCCTGCACGCTCTCGTACGTGGGCAGGTCGGGCAGCGCCAGGCTGGGCATCGGCAGCCCGGACCACTCACCGAGGCCGGTGATCAGGAGGTACGCCATGGCCGAGGCGGCGAGCGCGGGCAGGATCAGCGGGATGACCAGGGCGCCCGCACCGACCCCGCCCTCCAGCAGCATCAGGCCGGCGACGAGCGGGCCGCCGAACAACGTGGACATGGCCGCGCCCGAGCCCGCGACGCCGATCGCGACGCCGCCCTGCTCCTTGAGGTGGGCCCAGCGGGTCACCCACGTCCCGACGATCGCCCCGAGCGCGATGAGCGGCGCCTCGGGGCCCAGGACGAGCCCGAACGGCAGGGTCGCGAGCGCGGCGAGCGCGACGCTGCCGACGTCACGCGGCCGGACCGCGCCCATGCTCATGCCCTCGATCGGCGAGTGCCCGCCGTCGCCCGGCAGCATGCGCGCGAGGTGCACGAGCACGCCGCCGAGCATCGGGAGCCCGAGCACCAGGTACCAGGGCGCTGTCGCGGTGCCGAGCGCCTCGGGCAGGTCGTCCCACAGCAGTTGCTCGAGCCAGTGCACGGCACCGAAGAACGCGAACGCGACCAGCCCGGCGGGCAGACCGACCAGCAGCCCCAGGAGCGTCAGCCGCAGCAGGTCGCGCGGCGGGACGTTCGCGGGGCCCCGCGCGGGCTGGGCGTCGGTCATGCGCCGACAGTAGCGACCACCGGCCCGGCCGCGCGCGGGGTCCGTACGCTGGCCCGGTGACCCCCGCCGACGCGCCAGCGTTCCGCACCGTCGCGGCCCGGCCGCACGAGCCGCTGCGCACCTTCCACGCGCGGCGCGCCGCGCTGGGCCGGGACCGGACCGACGCGCTGGAGCGCCTGTTCCCCCGGTACGGGTTCTCGGTGCACGACGAGGCCGCGCCCGCCCCCCGCGACGCGCACGGGCTGCTCGACGCCGCGGCGCTGTTCGGCCGCCGCGCTCCGCTGGTCCTGGAGATCGGCCCGGGCATGGGCGCCACGACGGCGGCGATGGCGGCGGCCGACCCGGACCGCGACTACCTGGCCGTCGAGGTCCACCTGCCGGGGCTGGCGAACCTGCTCGTGCTCGTCGAGCGCCTGGGCCTGACGAACCTGCGCGTGGCGCACGGCGACGCGCTCGAGCTCGTCCGCACCGCCGTCGCAGCCGACTCCCTGGACGCGGTGCACGCGTTCTTCCCCGACCCCTGGCCCAAGGCGCGGCACCACAAGCGCCGGCTGGTCCAGCCCGAGCACGTCGCGCTGCTGGTGTCTCGCCTGCGCCCCGGCGGCACCCTGCACGTCGCCACCGACTGGGCGCCGTACGCGGAGCAGATGGTCGAGGTGCTGGCCGCCGATCCCGGCCTGGTCAGCGACGGGCTCGTCGCCCGGCCCGCGCACCGGCCCGTCACCAAGTTCGAGCAGCGCGCCCTCGCCGAGGGCCGCGCGTCCCACGACATCGTCGCCCGGAGGCTGCCGTGACCGACCCCGCGACGGGCCCGTCGGCCGACCCCTCGCCCGCACCTCGGCGCACGTTCCGGCTGGGGATGGTGCCGGGCGCCAACCCGGGCCGCTGGGCACGCGTGTGGGCCGAGCGGATCCGGGACGTGCCGCTCGAGCTCGTCCCGGTCGCGGCGGCCGACGCCCAGGCAGCGCTGCGCGCCGGCGAGCTCGACGCCAGCCTGCTGCGGCTGCCCGTCGACCGCGACGGCCTCGACGTCATCCCGATGTACACCGAGGCGACGGTCGTCGTCGTGCCCAAGGACCACCTGTTCACGGCGGCCGACGAGATCGCGGCCTCGGACCTCGCCGACGAGACCGTCGTGGTGCCGGGCGACGACGTGCTGGGCTGGGCCGACGTCCCGGGCGAGCCGTTCGCGGGCGACGTCGCGACGACGAGCGACGCCGTCGACCTGGTCGCGGCGGGTCACGCGGTGCTCGTCGCGCCGCACTCGGTGGCGCGGCTGCACCTGCGACGCGGGCTCGCCACGCGGCCGGTGACGGACGCGCCCGGCTCGTCCGTCGGGCTCGCGTGGGTCACCGAGCGGCACGACGAGCTCACCGAGGAGCTCATCGGCATCGTCCGCGGCCGTACCGCGGCCTCGTCACGCGGTCGCGGCACGCCGGAGCCGCCGCGCGCGGGCGCCGGCTCGGGCACGCGCAGCGCGAGCACGGGCGGAGCGAGCAAGGGAACGGGCAAGAACAGCCCTGGCAAGAACAGCTCGGGCAAGAACAGCACTGGCAAGAACAGCACCGGCACGAGCAGGTCCGGCACGACGGCTCGTCGGCCGGGAGGGAAGGGCTCCGCCGGCAAGGGCAGCACCCGCGGCAAGCGGCGCTGACGCCGCGGGAAGGATCGAGCGCGCCGCGGTCCGGGGGCGGCTCAGTCGCCCGCGGTGCGCGCCTCCTCGGCACGCCGGTCGGCGTCCCGCGCGGCCAGGCGGCGCTCCTCGCGACGGACCTCCTCGAAGGTCTGCCGCTCCCGCTCGAGCCACTCCGGCGGCTCCTCGACGAGCGCGTTGATCTCGTCGGTGGTCAGCGGGTCGGTGATCCCCGCGCGGGCGAGCCCCGAGGTCGAGACGCGCAGGCGCGCGGCGACGACGTTGCGCGGGTGCGGCCCGTTGCGCCGCAGGTCCGTGAGCCACTGCGGGGGGTTGCGCTGGAGCTCCGCGAGCTCGTCCCGCGTGACCGTGCCGGTGCGGAACTCCTCGGGCGTCGCAGGCAGGTACACGTCGAGCTTCGCCGCTGCGGTGGACGGCTTCATCTCCTGCGTCTTCTTGGGCACGACCCCAGCCTAGGCGGTGCGCCGGGGCCCGCCCGCGCTCGCCGTGCGGGCCCGGCCGACCGGTGAGAGGGTTCAGCGACTCTTCCACGACCCGAAAGGACGCACCGTGGCTCTGTGGCTCGTGCTCATCATCGCCGGCCTGGTCCTGCTCGTGCTCGGCCTCGCCGGGCTCGGCCAGTTCTTCATCTACGTCGGTCTGATCGTCGCCGTCGTCGGCGTCGTCCTCGTCTTCGTCGGACGAGGCAACCGCCCCGTCGGCAGATAACCCCCGGCCCCCGCCCCCGCCCCCCGGTCCCCGCCCCCGGACCCCCCGACCCCCACCCCGAGAACGCCATCGCTCCGGCTCTAGAGGTTCAGAGCCGGAGCGATGGCGTTCTGGGTCTCGGGGTGACGACCGGTCCGGGCGGTGTCAGGCCGGGGGGACCGGCGGGGTGTGCCAGATGCGGTCGATGTAGTCCCGCATCGAGCGGTCCGAGGAGAAGAAGCCGCCGCGCGCCACGTTGAGCACCGCGGAGCGGGTCCACGCCTCGGGGTCCGCGTACGCCGCGTCGACCTTGGCCTGCGCGTCGACGTAGGCCTGGAAGTCCGCGAGCGCCAGGAAGCGGTCCTCGTTGAGCAGGTTGGACACGATCGGCTCGAAGACCGTCCGGTCCCCGCCGGAGAACGCGCCGGAGGCGATCAGGTCGAGCGCGTGCCGCAGGTCCACGTTCGTCTCGTAGTACGCCGACGGGTGGTAGCCGCGGTCCACGAGCTCGGCCACCTGCGGCTCGTCGAGCCCGAACAGGAAGAAGTTCTCGTCGCCGACGAGCTCGCGGATCTCGACGTTCGCGCCGTCGTCCGTCCCGATCGTCAGCGCGCCGTTGAGCATGAACTTCATGTTGCCCGTGCCCGACGCCTCCTTGCCCGCGAGCGAGATCTGCTCCGACAGGTCGGCCGCGGGGATCAGCGTCTCCGCGAGGGTGACGTTGTAGTTGGCCGGGAACGCGACCCGGAGCCGGCCCTCGAGCGCCGGGTCCTCGTTGATCGTCGCCCCGACCGCGTTGATGAGCCCGATGATCTGCTTGGCCATCACGTAGCCGGGCGCCGCCTTGGCGCCGAACGCGAACGTGCGCGGCGTGACGTCGCCGATCGCGAGCTTGCCGGTGGAGACCTTCTCGTACAGCGACACGATGTGCAGCAGCTTGAGGGTCTGGCGCTTGTACTCGTGCAGCCGCTTCACCATGACGTCGAACATCGTGTCCGGGTCGACCGTGATGCCGTCGCGGTGCGCCAGGACGTCGGCGATCCGCAGCTTGTTGGCGTGCTTGACCTCCCGGAACCGGCGCCGGAACTCGGCGTCGTCGGCCAGCGGCTCCAGCCCCCGGAGCTGGTCGAGGTCCGTGACCCAGCCGTCGCCGATCGCCTCGGTGACCAGCGTCGACAGGCCCGGGTTGGACAGCCGCAGGAAGCGTCGCGGGGTGACGCCGTTGGTGACGTTGGTGAACTTGTCCGGCCAGTACCCCGCGAAGTCGTCGAGCACCTTGTCCCGCAGCAGCTGGCTGTGCAGCGCCGCGACGCCGTTGACCTTGGTGCCCGCGACCGTGGCCAGGTAGGCCATGCGCACCGCGCGCACCGGGTACTCCGCGATGATCGACATGCGGCGCACGCGCAGCTCGTCGTCCGGGTACGCCTCGCGCAGCTCGGCCAGGAACTCGTCGTTGATGCGGTAGATGATCTCCAGGTGCCGCGGCAGCAGGCGGCCCAGCAGGTCCACCGGCCACACCTCGAGCGCCTCCGGCAGCAGGGTGTGGCACGTGTACGCGAAGCACCGCTGCGTGACCGACCAGGCGTCCGCCCAGTCCCACCCCTTCTCGTCGACGAGCACGCGCATGAGCTCCGGGACCGCGATCACCGGGTGGGTGTCGTTGAGCTGGAAGACGATGCGCTCGGGCAGGTCGTGAAGGTCGAAGTCCTCCGGGAGGACCTGGTCGACGAAGTCCTTGATCGAGCACGCGACGAAGAAGTACTGCTGCTGCAGCCGCAGCTCCTTGCCCTGCGGCGTGGAGTCCTCCGGGTACAGGACCTTGGAGATGTTCTCCGCGAACGTCTGGGCGCGCACGGCCTCGGCGTAGTCGCCGGCGTTGAAGATCTGGAGGTCGAACGCGCGGGTGGCCTGGGCGCTCCACAGGCGCAGCGTGTTCACGCGCCCGTTCTCGTAGCCCGGCACCATGTAGTTGTAGGGCACGCCCTGGACCGACCAGCCCGGCACCCACCGGCGCTTCACCACGCCGTCGTCGTCCTGGTACTGCTCGACGCTCCCGCCGAAGCTCACGGTGACCGCCGACTCGGGGTGCGGGAACTCCCACGGCGACCCCAGGCGCAGCCAGTCGTCGGGCTTCTCCACCTGCCAGCCGTCCACGAACGTCTGGCGGAAGATCCCGTACTCGTAGCGGATGCCGTAGCCGATGCACGGGACGTTCATGGTGGCGAGCGAGTCGATGAAGCACGCGGCCAGCCGGCCGAGGCCGCCGTTGCCCAGGCCGGGCTCGACCTCCTCCTCGCGCAGCTCGTCCAGGTCGATGCCCAGGCTCGCGAGGCCCTCGCGCACGATGTCCTGCAGGTCCGCGGCCAGCAGCGCGTTGTCGAGCTGGCGACCCAGCAGGAACTCCGCGGACAGGTACGCCACCGACTTGGCCTGCAGCTGGCCCTGGCGGCGCAGCGTGGAGAGCCAGCGGGTCATCAGGTAGTGGCGCACCGTGCGCGCCATCGCCAGGTACTTGTCGTTCGCGGAGGCCCGCGTCAGGTCCACGCCCTGGCCGAAGTTGAGCTCGCGCAGGAACTCCCGCACGAAGCCGTCCACGGTGTGCTCACGCGTCGCGATGGGGGGTGTCGTGTCTGCCGTCACCGGTCCACCGTAGCCAGATCGTGTGTACGGCGGATGACGTAAGTCCTTGCAAATCTTGCGTACGTGCTCGTATCGCCCCGCGAGTTCACCCGTTCGGGTGACCCGTTACCGCAGGAGCCTCAGGTCGACGGTGCCCAGGTCGAGCGTCGTCCCCGACGACGGTGTGGTGACGGAGCGGACAGCGGCGGGAAGCACGAGCCGGAACGGCACGTCACCCACCGAGGCCGGCAGGCCGAGCGTCCTCAGCCGGACGTGGGAGCCCCAGCCCCGCAGCGGGGGGACGACGAACTCGCCGGTGCTCTTCACCTGGATGGACTCGTGGCCGCGCGCACCCTCGGCCACGAGCAGGCCTCGGTAGGGTCGCCCGTCGAACGTCAGCCGGCCGGTGATCGCACCCGCGGGATCCGGCAGACGTGTCGCCAACGGCACCCCGGGCGCGACTCTCACCCACCGGTCGATCTGGCTGCCGGAGTCGGTGAAGCCCCTGACCTTGAGCCGCTGACGCCTGCCCGGGACGACGCTCTCGAGCACGTAGTAGCCCGAGCTCGAGGTCCGCGTGTACGCCGCGCCGTTCCCGTCCTGGGCCGGCCCGTAGATCCAGACCGAGGACGGCCGTCCTCCGCCGTTCTGCACCACGCCCGAGATCCGCACCGTCGCGCGCATCGGCTGGGGGGCCACCGTCGTCGTCCGCCCCGCCGTCACCACGACCTCGCGCTTCAGGTACGTGCGGGCGGTGAGGTCGTGCACGACGAGCGTGTACGTCCCGGGGACCGCGTGCAGGCTCCGGGAACCACCCGTCGAGCGCGTCACGTCGTCCGTCACCGTGCGGTTCGCCGAGTCCGCGAGCGCCATCTCGACCTGGTGATCGGCCGTCGCCGCGCCCGTGCTCACCGAGACGGCGCCCGTCCGTCGCACGTCCACGTCGTGCGTGGCGACCGTGTCGGCGGTGAGCTCGACCGTCTGCGGGACCGCACCGAGAGAGTCCGACGTCGCCGTCACCAGGTACGACCCGAGCGGGAGGATGCCGGGACCCACCCGGTAGCGACCCTTGCTGTCCGTCGTCACCCGCGCCCAGCCGCCGGCGGGGAAACCACCGATCCCCGCGATCGTCGACGCGCGCTCGAGGTCGACCGTGGCGCCCGGCACCGGGGTCCCTCCATGGCGCACCACGCCGGACACCTCACCCGACACGTCCCCCAGATCCGGCGTCACCGTCGTCCGCTCGCCCGGGCGCACCACCACCTCGCCCAGCTCGGTGCTCCAGGACGGGGTGGCCAGGGCGCCGGGCTCCTGCAGGGTGCTGACGGCCTTGACCGAGTACCGGCCCGGCACCAGGTCCCGCCAGGTCGTGGGGCCGTCGCCCTGGGCCACCTGGCTCCCGTCGGCGGCCATCAGCGCGATGCTGTCGTAGCGCGCGGCGTCGGTCCCCACCACCGCGACGGAGCCCGTGCGATCGAGCTCGAGCGCCAGCGTCCGGGGCCCGACGAGCGTCGGCAGCGGCTCGAGCATCTGCGAGGCGTAGGCGTGCGCACCGGACCGCCCGACGAAGACGGGGGCGAACCCGGCCAGCTCCCGGCCGCGCTCGCGGAAGTCGCCGACCACGTTGGCCGAGACGTAGAACGGAGCCGTCCCGGGTGCCCGGATCGCGTAGGCGCCGGTCTCCGCGTCGGACAGCACCGACTTCCGCACGCCCGTGCTGGGCTCCCAGTACGTGACCGTGACCCGGGCACCGCGACCGCCGACGGCGGGCAGCGGCCGGCCGTCGACCTTCACGACGCCGCTGATCGTGGCGACCGCCGCCTCGGCGGCGGTGCTCGGCACGACGCTCAGCGCCAGCGCCGCGGCGACGACGCCGACGAGCGCCGCTCGGACGCGGCTCCCACCGCGCGGCGCCTGCCGTGCAGGGGGGAGGGAGAGCGACGACATGGGTCGTTCCTACCAGGTCGGCGCGCGCCGCGGGACAGTGCCCAGCCCCGGGTGGTGCACGGCCTTGTCCATCACCCGATCGAGACCTCATGCGGGGGCACGGTGGGTCGATGTTCCGGGGGACCCGTCCCCTCCCGAAGGCCATCATGCCCAGCACCCGCTCCTGGCGCGCCCGGCTCAGCGCGCTCACCGGCGTCCTCGCCGTCCTCGCCGTCCTCGCGGCGACCCTGCTCGGCGGGTCGCTGCCCGCGAGCGCCGCCAACATCGCCCCGTTCACACCGGTGTTCTCGACGAACGCGCACGGCACGGTGCTCATGGCGGCCAACACGCTCATGACGTGCTCGACCACCTCCGGCACCGGGTCCGGGACCTGCGCCACGGCACGCGCGAGCAACGACGTGTCGCTCACCAGCACCGTGCGCAACAACAACTTCACGGGTGCGTTCGTCGACGTGCTGGCGGACGGCGCGACGACGTTCAACTCGTCGTCCGCCCGCCTCACCGTGCCGGACGACAGCTCGGTGCTGTTCGCGGCGCTCGTGTGGGGCGGTCGGACGTCGACGAGCAACGCGACGTCGAGCAACGCGGCCAAGCGCCAGACGGCGTACCTGAAGGTCGACAGCGACGCGGGCGAGGACGTCGCGGGCCGGGCTATCACGTCGACGTGGTTCGCCGAGACGAGCGCGACGCAGGGCTACCAGGCCTACCTCGACGTGACCGACGTCGTCACGGCCGCCGGCTCGGGCAGCTACACGGTCGGCAACGTCCAGTCGACCACCGGGACCGACAACACGTTCGCCGGGTGGTCGCTCGTCGTCGCGGTCTCCGACGCGACGCTGCCCATGCGCAACCTCAGCGTGTTCCGCGGGTTCTCGGAGATCCAGAACGCCGTCGGCAGCCGCGAGGTCGCGTTCGACGTCAGCGGCTTCCTGACGCCGCCGAGCGGCGCGGTGCGCACCACGCTCGGTGCCGTCACCTACGAGGGCGACCGCGGCTCGACCGGTGACCGGTTCACGCTCAACTCGACGGACCTCAGCGACGGGCTCAACCCGACCACGGACGTGTTCAACTCGACGATCAGCGACCGGGGCACGCGCGTGAGCGCCGGGCAGAACCCGGACTACGCGAACCAGCTCGGGTTCGACGCCGACCTGTTCGCGGCGGACGGCATCCTGCCGAACGGCGCGACGAGCGCGACCCTCAAGGCCACCACCTCGAGCGAGCAGTACTGGATCGGCCTCGTCACGTTCGCCACCGACCTGTACGAGCCGAACGTGCACGGCAACAAGTCCGTCACGCTCGTCGACCGCGACGCGAGCGCGACCACGACGGTGGGCGACGAGCTCACGTACAGCGTGATCGTCGAGAACACCGGGCTGGACGTCGCGTCCGGCACCGTGCTGTACGACGCGATCCCGACCGGCACGACGTACGTGCCGGGCTCGCTGAGCATCACGCGCGACCCGGTCATGGACGGGGACGAGGCGTCCGGCACGTACGTCCCGGACACGACCTGGGCCACCGGTGGCGCGATCCGCGCCGCCCTGGGCGACGTCCCGGTGTCGACCGGCACCACCCCGCGCTACGTCGTCGAGTTCACGGTCACGATCGACAGCGCGGTGCGCGCCGGCCAGGAGCTGCTCAACATCGCGCAGGTGACGTCGCGCGGCGCGACCACGCGGACCGTCACCGGCGCGGTGACCAACACGACGCTGAACGTGGTGCCCGTGGGCGGCGCGACGGGTGTGCCGACCGTCCGCGACCACACCGCGGTGCTGGTCCCGACTCCCACGGTCGCCTCGGCGACGGTCGACCTGCTCGCGGGCGCGTCCGAGACCGGCCTCACGGTCGTCGGGTCCACGATGCCCGCGCGCGGCACGCTCGTCGACGGCGGCGACGGCACGGTGAGCTACACGCCCGAGCCGGACTTCGCGGGACGCGACGCGTTCACCTACACGGTGCGCGACGCCGACGGCAACGCCGCCACGGGCACGGTCGTCATCGAGGTCGTCAACACCGCACCGACCGCCGTCGACGACCCCGTCGACCTGGACGTCGACGTCCCCGCCGCCACGGCGACCCCGGTCGCGGTGCTCGGCAACGACACCGACGCCAACGGGGACGCGCTGCGGGTGCGCAGCATCACCGTCGGCACGACGACCGTCACGTCCGGCCCGCTCACGACCGCCGCGGGCGGCACGGTGACGCTCACCGACGGCGCCGTGACCTACACCAAGCCGGCCGGCGGTCTCGCGGTCGGCGCGACCGACACGTTCGACTACGTCGTCGAGGACACCCGCGGCGGGTCGGATGCCGGGACGGTCACCGTCACGGGCCGGCAGATCAACTCGGCGCCGACGGCGGGCGACGACGAGGCCGACGCGCTCGTCGGCGGCGCCGCCGTCACCATCCCCGTGCTGGCGGACGACGTCGACCCCGACGCGGGCGACGCGCTCACGGTCACGGTCGAGTCCGGCCCCGCGCGCGGCAGCGTGACGGTGGTCGGCAACCAGCTCCGCTACACGCCGCCGGCGACGGGTGCGGGCGGCGAGGTGACGTTCACCTACCGGGTCACGGACGGGGCGGGCGCCTTCGACGTCGCGACGGTGACCGTCACGCTCGACGCGGCGCCGGTCGCGGCCGACGACACGGCCACGACGCCGTCGGCCACCGCGGTCGTCGTCGACGTGCTCGACGACGACACCGACCCGGACGGCGACGACCTGCGGGTCACCTCCGTCGGCACGCCGAGCCACGGCGCCGCGAGCGTCGTGACCGTCGACGGCCGGACCCAGGTCCGTTACACGCCCGCCACCGGCTTCGTCGGCGACGCGACGGTCACCTACACCGTGTCCGACGACCGCGGCGGCAGCGACACCGCGACCCTCACCGTGACGGTCGCCAACGCCGCGCCCGTCGCGAACGCCGACACGCGTGGCACGACGGTGGGCGCGACGCTCACCGGCGTCGACGTCCTGGCGAACGACACCGACGCGAACCTCACCGCGGGCTTCGGGGCGCAGGAGCTCTCCGTGACCGGCGCCACCGCCACCCACGGCACCGTGACCGTCGCGTCCGACGGCACGCTCACCGTCGTTCCCGACGCCGGGTACGTCGGCGACGTCGTCGTGACCTACACGATCAGCGACGGCGCGGGCGGCACCGCGACCGGCACCCTCACGGTGACGGTCACGAACACCGACCCTGTCGCCGTGCCGGACACGGCGACGACCGGCACGTCCCAGGCGGTGACGGTCGACGTCCTCGACAACGACACCGACGGGGACGAGGAGACCCTCACGATCGTCGCGGGCTCGCTCACCGCGCCGCGCGACCAGGACGACGTGGTGCGCGGCGAGGTCGCGGTCGTCGACGGCCGGGTGGTCTACACGCCACCCACGGGCTGGACCGGCACGGTCACGTTCGACTACGCCGCGACCGACGGCCACACGCAGGACGCCGCCACGGTCACGGTCACGGTCACGAACGCGGCGCCGACCGCGGACGGGACGGCAGCCGGCACCGCCACGGGCACCGCCGTGACGGTCGACGTGCTGACGTCCGCGTCCGACGAGAACTCGGCGTACCAGACGCTGACGGTCGTCGGCGCGACCGCGGACCACGGCGCGCAGGTCGTCGTGAACCCGGACGGGACCCTGACGGTGACGCCGGCCCCCGGTTTCGCCGGCGACGTCACGGTGAGCTACACCGTCTCCGACGGCACCGACACCGTGACGGCGACGCTCGTCGTGACCGTCGCCAACGCGGCGCCCGCCCCCGTCGACGACGAGGTGGTGACCGCACCCGGCGTCACCGCGCGCATCCCGCTGCTCACCAACGACACCGACGAGAACGGGGACCCGCTCACGGTCACCGGGGTCAGCGCGCCGCGCGACGCGTCCGGCGCCGTGCGCGGGACCGTCACGGTCGACGCGGACGGCGTCGCGACGTACGTGCCCGCGGCCGGGTTCACCGGGGTCGTCACGTTCACCTACACGGTCAGCGACGGCAGCACGACGAGCACGGCGACCGTGACCGTCGCGATCGGTGCGCAGGTCACGCCGACCGACGGCCGCGTCACGACACCCAACGACACCGCGGTCGTCGTGGACGTCACCGGACCAGACGAGACCGTCGTCGGTGTCGAGGAGCCCGAGCACGGGACGGTCGAGGTCGTCGACGGGACGCTCGTCTACACGCCCGACCCGGGCTTCGTCGGCGAGGTGGTCCTCGAGTACGAGGTCGAGGACGGCGACGGCAACCGCGAGACCCGCACCGTCACCATCGTCGTGACCGACCCGTCGGACACGACGCCCACGCCGACGCCCACCCCCACCCCGGACCCCACGACGGACCCGACCCCGACGCCGGACCCCACCACGGACCCGACGCCGGACCCGACGGGCGACCCGACGCAGGAGCCCACCGCGGAGGCGTCGCCCACGCCGGAGACCGGCGACGGCGACGACCTCGCCGTCACCGGCAGCGAGGCGGGCGCGCTGGCCGGCCTGGCCGTCCTGCTCGTCGTCGCGGGGGCAGCGCTGGCCCTGGCGGTCCGCCGCCGGGCCTGACGGACAGGGCGGCGGCACGCCTCACGCGTGCCGCCGCCCTGGCCCGGCGTGGGTGTGGCGTGGTGTGGTTCCCGAACGACGAAGGCCTCTGGCCGGCGTTCCCGCCTGGTCAGAGGCCTTCTTCTGTGCGCCCGAAGGGACTCGAACCCCCAACCTTCTGATCCGTAGTCAGATGCTCTATCCATTGAGCTACGGGCGCGCGGTCCCAGCAGGACCGGGGTAGACGATACAGGTCGGCCCGCCGTGTGCCCAAACCGGATCGACGTGACGGTGCGCACGCCGGCGATCTCGGGTGCGCACGGGCGACGCCGCGCGAGACGATGGGCGCATGAGCAGCCCGACGCTGGACCGACTGACCGCCGACCTCACCACCGCCATGAAGGCGCGCGACACCGACCGCACGAGCATCCTGCGCCAGGTGATCGGCGCCGTCCGTGCCGAGGAGAAGGCCGGCCCCGAGGTCAAGGAGCTCACCGAGGACGACGTCCTCGCAGTGCTGGCCCGGGAGGTCAAGAAGCGCCGCGAGAGCGCGCAGATCTACGCGCAGGCCGGCGCCGACGACCGCGCGGGCGTGGAGACCTCGGAGGCGGACACCATCGAGACCTACCTGCCGGCGCGGCTGTCCGACGACGAGCTGCAGTCCCTGGTCACCGCCGTGGTCGCCGACCTCGGCGCCACGTCCATGAAGGACATGGGCGCGGTGATGAAGGAGGCCACGGCGCGCGCGGGCCTCTCGGCGGACGGCAAGAAGCTGAGCGCCCTGGTCCGCACCACCCTCGCGAGCTGACCACCCAGCCCGCTGCTTCAGTGAACGCGTGGTTGTGCGACACGCCGCATCGGACACGGCGTGTCGCACAACCACCGCTTCACTGAACCGAGCCACTGCGGTGGATGCAGGGAGTCGGGGTCAGCGGCGGATGGTCACCGCCGGGCTGGTGCGGGTGAGCGAGGTGTAGCCCGGCTGGGTGCCCGTGACGCGGACCGTGAGGCGCTTGCCCGCGTACGCCGTGCCGGGCGTGAACGACGAGTACGTGGCGTTCGCGATGCGGCGGCCGTCGGCGTACCAGGCGTAGGTGAACCGGGTGCCCGGGGTCCAGGAGCCGCGGGTGGCGGTGAGCCGCTTGCCCACCTTCGCGGTGCCGGTGACCTTCGGGCGGGGGCCGACGAGCGTGCCCTTCGCGACCGCCTTCGACGGCGCGGAGGTCCGGGCGACGGTGGCGTACCCAGGACGCGAGCCGGTGACGCGCACCGTGATCCGCTTGCCCGCCTGGGCCGCCTTCGGGGTGAAGGACGACCACGTCGCGCCGGGGATCGCCACGCCGTTCGCGGACCACTGGTACCGCAGGGCGACCGGCGCCGGCCCCCAGGAGCCGGTGCGCACCGTGAGCCTGGCGCCCACCTTCGCGGTCCCGACGAGGCTCGGCGTCACCGCCCGCAGGCGCCCGGCGGCCACCGGCGGGGTGGCCGACGAGGTCCGCGCGGCCGCCGTGTGCCCCGCGAGCGACCCGGTCACCCGCACCGTGATCCTCTTGCCCAGCTGGGCCGGCGCGAGGGTCAGGGTCGGGGACGTGGCGCCCGTGATCCGAGTGCCGTTCGCGAACCAGGAGAACGCGAGCGTCGTGCCCGGCGTCCAGGTCCCCGTGACGGCCCGCAGGGTCGAGCCGACCGCGGCGGTGCCGCTGATCGTCGGCGTCGGGGCACCCGGCACCGCCGGCGGGGTCACCGCGACGAACGTGCGCACCGCGGAGCGGTCCACGCCGCCGAAGGGACCCGTGGTCTGCACGTACCAGCCGTGCTCGCCGGCCGGCACGTCACGCCAGACCGCGGTGACCGTGGTGCCGCTGGGCACGTCGTCGATCGAGGCGATGACCTTGGAGGTCAGCACGTCGGCGCGGAACGAGTCCGTGGCGAGCGTCTTGGTCGTCGACGCGAGCCCGACGGCCGCGTAGGGGATCTCGAACTCCTGCATCCCGGCGGGGCTGTTGAGCGACGCGTCGTCGGAGTCGAAGTCGTCGAGCGACGGCGAGTACGTGCGCACGACGACGCGCTCGCCCTGGTTGTCGAAGTGCAGGAGCCGCAGGTAGCCGAGGCCACCCTCGGGCAGGCCCTGGTAGTCGAAGAGCATCGAGTAGACCGTGCGGTCGGCGGTGCCGTCGCCGTCGTCGTCGAACTCGTCGGTGCGCGTGTAGGCGTCGTGGTAGTGCCCGGAGCTCACCGCGAACACGTTCGGGTTGGTCGCCACGACCTCGTCCATGATGCGCTGCGGGATCGGGCCGAGCCCGCCCGTCGTCAGCATGAACTCGTGCAGGTTGATCCAGACCTTGCGCTCGGGGTACCGCGCGATGACGTCGTTCATCCAGTCGATCTGCTCGTCGCCCGGGCCCCAGCCCATGGACAGCAGGAGCAGGTCGACGCCGTTCGCGCTCACCAGGTCGTAGTGGCCCCGGTTGTCCTGGAGCTGGCCGCCGTACCAGGGGTTGTCCTGGAAGCGCGCGGCGCCGAAGTACTTCGAGTACTCGGTGTAGTCCTCGTCCGCGTGCCCCACGTCGTGGTTGCCGGCCAGGACGCCGTACGGCAGCCCGGCCTCGTCGAGCTTCGCGTACGCGGCGTCCGCACGCTCCCACTGGGCCTGCTCGCTCGACACGTTGACGATGTCGCCGGTGTGGATCAGGTACTGCAGGTTCAGCGGGTCGCGCTGCTCGAGCAGGAAGTCGTGGATCGCGAGCTGGTGCGGGTAGAAGCCCGGCGTCTCGTTGTAGTACTGCGTGTCGGACTCCCACGCGATCGTGAAGTCGTACTGGTCACGCGGCGTCGCGTCCGGGTGGTACGGCGTGACGTCCGACGAGCGCGTCGAGCGCACGTCGCCCGCGAAGCCCTCCGAGTGCTGCACCAGCACGGTGACCTTGCCGTCGGTCACGTGTCCCCCGACGGGGACCAGGGCGTCGAGCGTGAAGTCCGTCGCGCCGCCCTCGGTCGTCAGGTGGCGGTCGACCTCCTCCCAGCCGTCCGCGCCGCGCACGTACATCAGCACCTTGGCGTCGGCGTTCGCCGAGCCCGCCCAGGCCACGCGCACCTGCGCGTCGTCGCCCGCGTCCGCGGGCACCTCGACCGTGAACAGCTGGTACGGGAAGGCCGTGTCCGACGAGACCTCGCTCGCGATGCCGTCGGTCCCGACGACCTTCGCGAGCTCGTCGGCGTCCAGCACGGTGGGCTCGAGGTCCTCGCCCGCGGCCACACCGGTGGTGCCCGACGAGACCGTCACGGTCTCGTCGTCGGCCGCGAACGCGTGCCCCTCGCGGAACTGGACGTCGAGCTCGTCGTCCTGCGGGCTCGTCGGCGTGGCCTGCAGGACCACGTCGCCGGGCGCGAGCGTCGCGTCGTCGCCGGGCTCGACGAGCTCGGCGGCGGGCTGCTCGTCGGGCGTGCCGAACGTGATCGAGCGGCGCGTGGTGTTGCCCAGCGCGTCGGTGGCGACGAGCTCGACGACGTGGTCACCGGTCTCGAGCTCGAGCGACGAGGTCGCGTGCGGCAGGGTCACCGGCTCGCCGTCGAGCGTGGCGGTCAGGCTCCGCACGCCCGAGCCCGCGTCCGTGGCGTCCGCGTCGACCGTGAGGTCGCCCCGGTAGAGGCGGCCGTCGACCAGCGGCGTCGTCACCTCCGGCGCGGTGTTGTCGACGACGACCGTGCGCGTGACGCTCGTCGTCCCTTCTCCCACGGCCACCGCGGCCGTGACCGTGTGCTCGCCGTCCGCGACCGCGGTCGTGTCCCACACGTGCGCGAGCGAGGTGAACGCGTCGTCGGGCAGCGTGAACGTCGCCGTGATGTAGACCAGCGACGCGTCCTTGAAGCCGATGCTCGCGGCCGGGTCCGGGCAGGCGATCGCGTGGTACTCGTTGCCGGCCGCCTCGCCCGCGACGCCGCAGGAGGTGGGCCGCAGCACGCGGCCGTCCGGCAGGGCCAGGCGCATGTTCTTCGCGGAGAAGTCGTCGTTGTTCTCGTTCACGTCCGGCTCGGGCCAGGCCTTGGTGCCGGCGTAGATGCCGACCGTGAGCTCCTGGCCACGCAGCACCTGCTCGACCGGGACGTCGGCCGTGACCGTCACGGTCCGGGCGTAGAAGCCCTCGTCGAAGACCGTCAGGACCTGGTCGCCCAGCTTCACGCCGTTGCGGAAGAACGCGTCGGTGTTCGTCGCCTCGAACGCGAAGACCGGCGCCCGCTCGAGCGACGGGACCAGGTCGGTGACCGGCTCGTCGTCGATCGCGACCGTCAGGTCGGCCGGGTCGTCGTCGGTGGTCGCCGCGACCCGGTGCTCGCCGCCCACGTACTGACCGTCGGTGACGTCCAGGCGCAGCGCGTCCGTGTCGCCCTCGCGCAGGTCGACGCGCACCGGGCCGAACGTGGTGGTGTGCGTGCCGTCCGTGGCGCGGACCGAGTACTCGACCCACTCCTTGCCGAACAGGTCGACCTCGGGGATCGCGTACGCGTACCGGTGCGGCGCCGCGGCCTGCAGCAGGTGCGTGGCCGGCTCGTCGACATCGGTGTCCACCGTCAGCGCGACCGTGCGGACCTGGTGGTCGTCGGTCACGTCCAGCAGCAGCTCGAGCGCGCCCGACCCCTCCGGCGACTCCGTGCCGCCGGTGAGGTCCGTGACCACGGGGGCGTGCGTGTCCTCCGGCGTCGCGACGAGGCCGGCAGGCACCTGCGTGGCGCTCACGCGGCCCGGCGTCGGGGCGGCCAGTCCGACGAGCGTCTGCTCGTGCCCGGTCGGGTCCGCCGGCGCCCACAGGTGCTCGCCCGCCTCCGGGTTCCAGGCGTACTGGATCGCCGTGGTCGGCGTCGTCTGCGCGTCGGTGAACCAGTACGCCCGGCTCACCGACTCGCCCGTGTTGGTCTGCACCTCGATGCCGCGCGGCCCGCCGTTGGCCATGCCGCCGGACCGGATCTCGACCAGCTGGTCGCCGCTCAGGTGCGTGCCGTACTCGGCGTTGAAGTCCGCCGCGGTCAGCGCGTCGTTGGCGCCGTTCTTGATCCAGAGCACCAACGTGCCGCCCGCCGGGATCACCGGGTCCGTGGGCGTGGCCGGCCACAGCGCCGAGCTCGTCTCGATCGCGTTGGCGTCGACGTACAGGTAGTCGATCGTGAAGTCGTCGAAGTCGACCGGGGCGTCGGAGGCGTTGTAGACCTCGATGAACTCGTACGCGTCCGCCCCGGCGAGGTTGTCCGTGTCCGGCGCGATCTCCGTGACCTGCAGGATCGGCGCGTCGAGGTCCGGGTCGGTCGTCGGCGGGTCCGTGGGCTCGGTGGTCGGTTCGGTCGTGGGCTCCCCGGTCGGCTCGGTCGTGGGCTCGGTCGTCGGCTCGACGCTGGGCTCGCCGGTCGGCTCGGTGGTGGGCTCACCGGTCGGCTCGGTGGTGGGCTCGGTCGTCGGCTCCGGGTCCGGCGCCGCCTGCCCGACCTGCGCGGGGACGACGACGCCCGGGGTCGGGGCCTGCTGCTGCGCGAAGACCGGCTGGACCGCCGAGCCCTCGTCGGGCACGCCGAACAGGACCGGCAGGTCGACGCCCTTGTCCGCCGCGGTCCAGGTCACCTGCGCGATGTCGCTGGTGACGCCCTCGACGGTGCGGCGCAGCCACATCGTCGTGCCGCCGTTGTTGAGGCCGTCCTGGCCGGTCAGCCGGACCAGCGTGTACTCGTCCGTGACGCCCTTGCCGGCGTAGAACGCGCGGAAGTCGTCGTCGCTCAGCGCGGCCGTGCCGCTGTACCCGCTGTTGTACGCCCAGAGCACCACGGTCCCGTGGGCGGGCACCGTCGTGCCGGCCGGGTAGCTCAGCACCTTCTCCGTGGAGCCGCTGCGGTAGACCACCGAGTACCCGTCGGCCGTCAGGTCGATCGCGGCGCCGGTGGTGTTGTGCACCTCGACGTACTCCCACGCGTCGGAGCTGGTGCCCGCGGCGGTGGTGCGGTTGGAGGAGTCGACGTTGATCTCGGTGATCAGCAGGGCGGGCGGCGCGGCCACGGCGCTGGCCGGAGCCGCCAGGGTGAGGCCGGTGCCGACGAGTGCGGCGGCGACGAGTGCGGCGACGTGCCGCGAGGTGCGCGAGGGCATGGGGGAGCGCTCCAGGGATCGGGGGTGGTCCGCGCAGACCTTCCCGTTCCCAGGTGAACGCATCCCAGCGCACGCGCGACGCGCAGGTGACAAGTTGTCACGCCTCGACGAGAGCGCCGTCCGAGGGACGCGGGCCCGTCGGCGCTCCGGCTCGATCGGGCGCCGCCCACGATCCTAGAACGGCGAGACGTCCGTGATCTCCGAGGAGGCGGGCGCCTCGATCTCGATGTCCTGGCCCCAGCCCGAGTACGACACCGTCATCCGCCGACCGAGGATCTCCATCTCGACCCGGTACAGCGACCCGTCGTCGGTGATCCAGTACGTGTAGACGAGCGAGTCCGGCAGTCTCGTCTCCGCGACAAGCTGGTCCGGTTCGATCAGCGACGTGTCGATCGCGACGTCGTAGGCGCGGACGAGAGCGCCGTCGATGGTGAGGGTCTCGTCGCGCGCGGTCACGGAGGAGATGGCGTCGCCGAGGCCGGTCATGGTGCCCGAGGGGTCGAAGTCCCGACCGAACCCGGCGAACGGGTTCTCCGGGTCGTCCTCCTGGTACGCGACGTACTTGTCCTGCGTCATGGCGCCGCCGTTGACGTAGGTGACGCCGTCGACCATCAGCATCTCGAGCGTCCGGATGTTCTGTCCCGCCACGGTGAGACGCGCGTTCGGCGTCGAGCCGGTGTACTCCATGTCGCCCTCGAGCTCGACTCCGGCCATCTCGTTGGTCATCGAGAAGTGGACGCTCCCGGCCTCGATCATCCGGCTCGTGACGATGTCGACGATGGTGTCGGCGGTGATCTGGACGCTCGCGGTCGTCGGCTCGGTCGTCGGCTCGTCCGCCGGATCCGCCGTGGGCGACGAGGTGGTCGACGCGTTCGGTGTCGCGATCGACGACGTCGGCGCCGCTGACCCGGCACCCGAACCGCACCCGGTCAGCACCGTGACGGCCAGTGTCGTCAAGCACACGACGGTCAGGACACGCATGGCAGGCATCGTGCGGTCTCCCCTGGGGATCGATCCGGTGGCGCGGTCCGGCTCCGGCGCTCGTGGACCGAGCAGTCGAGTCCCCATCGGCACGTCGCGGCACGGACCTTCGGGCGCGTGCGCCGTTCACCCGGTTGCGCGTCTCCGGGGAGTGCACGGTGCCGACGTGTCGACGGCGGATCGCTGGCGGAGACGGTGGGATTTGAACCCACGGAAGGGTTGACCCCTTCACGGCCTTAGCAGGGCCGCGCACTAGACCTGGCTATGCGACGTCTCCAAGTGCGGACAGGGTACCCGGGCGGGTCGTCGTGCAGCAAAACCCGTCCGACGAGGGCGCGCTCAGCGGTCGAAGCCCCACGTCCGGTCGGTGAGCATGCGGGCCACGGCCAGCCCGATCGACAGCGCGATCACGACGAGCCCTGCCTGCACGCCGTAGACCAGCGCCTGCAGGGTGTCGCCGTCGGACAGGTAGAAGATCGCGCGGTAGGCCAGCACGCCGGGGACCATGATGACGACGGCGGGCACGGCGACGGTCACGCGTGGGACGTCCAGCCGGGGTGCCAGGTACGCGGCGAGGACGCCGACGACGAGCGCGGCGCACGCGGCCGCGGCCTGCGTCACCATCCCGTGGTCGACGAGCAGCAGGCGACCGACGTTGGCGACCATGCCGACCGCCGCCGCGAGCGTGGCCATCCGCCACGGGCTGTTGAACATCAGCGCGAACCCGAGCACGCCGACGAAGCTCGCGAGCAGGCGCAGCGCCAGGAGCACGGCCGGATCGAGGTCCGGCTTGGGCGGCGGGTCCGGCTGGAGGCCGACGATGCTCGAGACCGCCCAGACCGCGAGCGCCGCGGACGTCAGGATCATGAGCGCGTAGGTGAGCCGGGAGACGCCCGCGGAGAAGTCGAGCCGCGCGAGGTCGAGCGCGCCCGTGACCAGAGCGAACCCGGGGATGAGGAACAGCACCGCGGAGACGTAGCCCGCCTCGTGCCGCGTCTCGATCGCGCCGAGCTCGTGCAGCAGCGTGACCAGCGCGAGGTAGCTGAAGCACGCGGTGGTCGCCGCGAGCATCGTGACGCCGAACTGGTTGTAGCCGCGGTGCAGCAGGAATCGGCGCACCAGCTGGCCCAGGCCCGCGGCGACGAACACGCCGCCGACCTCGACCACGCCCCCGTTGTTGAGGAACGCGAACGCGGCACAGGCCAGGGCGGACCACAGCGCGTTGAGCAGCGCCGGGTACAGCGGCGGCTTGGTGGCGATCGCCGCGGTCTCGTCGAGCACCTCCGCGACGGGGACCGGCTCGCCCGTCTCGTCGTGCCGCCGTTCGAACCGGGTGACCATGCGCTCGACGAGCGCCAGCCGGTCCGCGTTGACCCCGACCGCGCGCACCTCCGCGACCTCCGTGCGGAACGACCGCCCGCGGTGCGACGTCGCCGTGATCTCCGTGAGGGTCACGTGCGCCTCGTGCCGGTCGACGCCCATCGCCCGGGCGATCCGCGCCATCGACGCCTTGACGCGGTAGGAGCCGGTGCCGCCGGACAGGCTGAGGCGGCCGACCTGGAGGGCGGCGCCGGACCGACGGATGAGGTCGAGCTCGTCGTCGTCCGGGTAGCTGGCCTGCGGTGGGTGCACGCGACCATCTTGGCGTGCCGCCGCGCGCGGGGCTGGGCCGATCGGACTACGTGCGGCTCACGTCGCCGTCGACGTACTGCCAGCCCTCGCGCCCGCGCAGGAAGCGGCTCACCTCGCGCAGCGAGCCGCGACCGCCGGGACCACGGTGGAATGCCTCGAACTCCACGGTCCCTGCGGCGTCCAGCAGGCCGCCGGCGCTCGTCGCGAGCACGTCGAGGCGGTACCAGTGCAGGTCGGGGTCCAGCGCCAGCTCGGACGGCCGCGTCGAGGGGTGCCACGTGCGGCGCAGGTAAGCCGGGTCCCCGACGGCGAACGCGCTGAACCGCGAGCGCATGAGCTGCTCGGCCGTCGCCGCGGCCCGCGCGCCGCGGTGCAGCGGCGCGCAGCACTCGTCGTACGGCAGACCGGTGCAGCACGGGCAGCGCGTCGGGGTCACGGCCCCAGTATCGACGTCGGGTCCCGCACGCCGGGGACGACGAGGCCACGGTGGCCGGTCGCGGCGCGCGGTGGCGAGTCGCGGCACGCGGCGGGCTGCCGCAGGATCGTGCGATGACCTCGTCGTCCGGCTTCCGCCCGCCCGGTCCGCTGGGCCGCGGCGCCCGCGGGGTGGCGCTCGCCTTCCTCGTCTCCGGCACCGTGCACCTGGTGCGGCCGCGGGTGTTCGAGCCGATCGTGCCGCGCGCGCTGCCGGCACGGCCCGTGGTGCTGTGGTCCGGCGTCGCCGAGCTCGCGTGCGCGGTCGGCATGCTGACGCCCCGGACGCGCCGGCCCGCCGGGCTCGTGAGCGCCGCGCTGCTGGTCGTCGTCTTCCCGGCGAACGTGCAGATGGCCGTCGACTCCGTCGGCGCGGCGCGGCGACGGCCGACCCGCGGCCGCCTGGCGCGGGCGGGGATCACGGTCGCCCGGCTGCCGCTGCAGTGGCCGCTGGTGCGGTGGGCAGCGGGCGCGGGGCGCTGACGCCGGCCGGTCCCTGCTGACGCAAGGTCCTGTGCCCCGGGCAGCCGTTCCGCTGTGAGCCTATTGAGTTGACCACCCGGGGCGCCCGGGAGTCTGCTGGTGCCCGTCCGACGAGCCGCGCGGGGTCAGCCGCCGCGGAGCCGGATGTATCAGCGCGTGTCAGACCCTCTCGTTACCGTCTGGCGCGTCCGTCGGGCGCCGTCGCCCTCCCCCTGTCTGCTCCGCGCACCCGCGCGCCTGCACCACTGGAGTCCCGAGATGTCCGAGCCCGTGAGCACCCCGACCGCGGTGCCGCAGCCGCACCCCCACGAACCGGAGACCGACGAGCTGAGCGGGCCGGACCCGCGGCGCTGGCGGATCCTCGCGGTCATCGCCGTCACGCAGCTGATGCTGGTGCTCGACGCGTCGATCATGAACATCGCGCTGCCCTCGGCCGCCGCCGAGCTCGAGATCGCGGCGAACGACATCCAGTGGGCGGTGACGGCGTACACGCTCGCGTTCGGCGGTCTGCTCCTCCTCGGCGGACGCGTCGCCGACTACCTGGGCCGCAAGCGCGCGATGCTCATCGGGCTCATCGGGTTCGCGGTCGCCTCCGCCCTGGGCGGCGCAGCGCAGAACGAGGGCATGCTCTTCGGCGCGCGCGCTCTGCAGGGCGTCTTCGCGGCGCTCCTCGCGCCCGCCGCGCTCGCGCTGATCACCGTGACGTTCACCGAGTCCCACGAGCGCGCCAAGGCGTTCGGCGTGTTCGGCGCGATCTCGGGCGGCGGTGCCGCCATCGGCCTGCTCGCGGGCGGCGCCCTCACGGAGTACCTGGACTGGCGCTGGTGCCTCTACATCAACCTGCCGATCGCGCTGGTCACCGCGGTGATCGGGGTGCGCGTGCTGCGTGAGTCGCGTGCGCACGGCGACACGCGCTTCGACATCCTGGGCGCCCTGCTGTCGAGCGTCGGCCTGGTGGCGCTGGTCTACGCGTTCACCGAGGCGGCCAAGCAGACGACGGGTGCCGACGGCCTGCCGCAGGCGGTCGGCTGGAGCGACCCGCTCGTCGTCACGCTCCTCGGGGTCGCCGTCGTCCTCCTGGTCGCCTTCGTGCTCGTCGAGCGCGTCGTGCGGAACCCGCTGCTCCCGCTCCGCATCATCCTGGACCGCGACCGCGGCGGCTCCTACCTGATCTTCTTCCTGGTCGGCGCCGGTCTGTTCTCGATGTTCCTGTTCATGACGCTCTACTTCCAGTACGTCATGGGCTACGAGCCGCTCAAGGCGGGCTTCGCGTTCCTGCCGTTCTCCGTGTGCCTGATCCTGGTCGCGGGCTTCGTCGCCCGGCTCCTGCCCGTGGTCGGCGCGAAGCCGCTGATGATCGTCGGCCTGACCATGGCGATCGCGGGGATGCTGCTGCTCACGCGCACCGAGCCCGGCTCCGACTACTGGACCACGGTCTTCCCCGCCCTCGTGGTGCTGAGCATCGGCATGTCGATGGTGTTCATCCCCGTGTCCTCGACCGCGCTGATCGGCGTGGGCGGGCACGACGCCGGGATCGCCAGCGCGGTGCTGAACACCGCGCAGCAGGTGGGCGGCTCGCTGGGCCTCGCGCTGCTCAACACGCTCGCCCTGTCGGCGACCGCGGACAAGCTCGCGGACCTCATCGCCGGCGGTGCGGACCCGGCCTCGCCGGCCGTCGCCGCGTCGGCCAACGTCGCCGGGTACCACGTCGCGTACTTCGCGGGCGCGGCTCTGCTGGCCATCGCGCTAGCCGTCGCCGTCGCGATCGTCAAGGCGCGCAAGTCCGACCTGCCCACCGAGGGCGCGGTCGCCGCCTGAGTCGCGCGCGGTGGGGGCCGGCGCCTGGTCCCCACCGCGCCGTCCGGAGCACGCGCCGAGTCGTCGACGCCGTCACGTCCGCCGTCGGCCCCGCGGTCACGTCCGCCGTCGTCCCCGCGGTCATCGCCGCAGGCTTAGCTCCACGACGCCGAGATCGGTCGTCTTCCCGGGCTCGAGCACCACCTCGAGGTCGCTGGGCAGGTCGTACGCGAACGGGGAGATCAGCTGGCCGGGGAATGGGCCCGTGTCGTCCAGCGTGATCGTGACCGGCCCGGCGGGCAACCTCACCCAGCCGCGCTCGAGATAACCGCCCGGGATGTCCCCGCTCGTCGGGTTGCCGTCGCTCGCGCTCACCGAGTACCAGCCCGTCACCGGCGTGCCGCGGAACTCCAGGGCCGCCTTGAGCCGTCCGTACTGCGTACCCATCGCGACGTCGACGGTGCTCCCGGCAGCGACGCGCCGGTGCACGACGCCGTCGCTCCATCCGCGCTGCGACGACCTGACCGTCGCCACGGCACCACCCGGCAGACCGGTCAGCGAGTAGCGCCCGTCTGCACCCACGGTCGCGGGCCTGCTGCACCAGCCCGCCACGCAAGCGTAGACCTGGCGCGTCTCACCCGCGTCACCGCCGGTGACACGGCCGGTCAGCCGCACGAGCGGGCGCGCGGCTGCGCGCTCGGCGGCGGTGACGAGCCGCCCCGCGGTCAGCGTCACCTTGGTGCGGTCCCACCGGTACCCGTCGACCACGTACAGCCAGTACGAGCCCGGCTCGGCCCACATCTCCGGGCCTTCCGCGACGAGCCGGCCCGCGAGCGAGACCAGAGCGGTCCGCTGCGGGTGCGGATAGCGCACGCCGCCCTTGCTGTGGGTCACGATGCTCGTGCTCGTCGTCGCGCCCGCCTGGACCTTCACCCGCAACGGCGCCGCCGTCAGCCGCTGCGGCTGGGAGGTGCGCGAGCTCGACCGGGCGATCGCGAGCGTGTAGGTCCCGGACCGGAGCCCCGTGAAGCGGTACACGCCCTTGGCGTCCGTGGTGACGGAGGCCTGCTTCGTCGCGGTGACCGTCACGCCGCTCTGCGCTACGCCGCCGTGCAGGACCTTGCCGGTCAGGGTGCCGCCGAGCCGCGCGGGGGTCGTGACGTGCGTCGTCGCGCCAGGACGGACGACGACGACCTCGGACCGGTAGGGCAGGTAGCCCCGCGCCGGGAACGACGTCACCACCCGGTACCGACCCGGCGTGAGCCGGCTGAAGGCGTAGGTGCCGTCCTCCTGCACCTTCGTGTACCGGTGCTGGCCGGTGCCGCCCGGGGACTCGATCAGGACGTGCTCGCCGGCCAGCTGCGGCAGCCGTCCGTCGACGGACCCCAGCGCCTCGACCGCGATGTCGACCCGCACGTCAGCAGTGGCCGTCCCCCGCAGCTCGACCGCCTGCCAGGCGTGCTCGCTCGCGCCCCCGGCGCCGACGAACTCCGGGGCGAAGTCCTTGCGCTGCACCAGCCCGCCGAGCGGGTCGACGTTCGCGTACAGCACCCATCCGGTGAGGTCGGGCGGCAGGTCGAGCGAGTAGGTCCCTGCACTGGTCGTCGTCGTCTCGCCGTACCCCCCGTCGCTGGGCGCATACCAGCCGACCACCACGCCCTTGCCCGCGGGGGCACCCGCGAGGGTCACCGTCCCGGAGACGGCGTGGTCGGCCGCGGCGGCGGGGGCAGCGAGGCCCGCCGCGAGCGCCAGAGCAAGGACGGGGGCGACGAGCATCCGTGCACGCATGTGACGGAGTATGGCAGCGCGGCGCGACCGTGCCGAGGGTTCTGGTGCACCGGAACCCTCGCCGCGCCCCGGACGCACCCGGCGCCGGGTCCGGGTCACCGGGCCGGGGTCACGCCTCCTCGAAGCGCACGAGCCGTCGCGCGACGTCCGCCTCGACGAGCCGGACGCGCAGCCTGGTGCCCGCGACGAGGTCGGTGCCGGCGACCCGCGCGCGCACGACGGGGTCGGCGAGCTGCAGGATGCCCGACGAGCCGTCGTCGCGGACGTCGACCACCACGCCCTCGAGCTCCTGACCCTCCCGGCCCGCGAGCAGCGCGGCCTCGACCAGGTCCAGGCAGCCGCGCTCGTACGCCGACGCCCGGCGGTCCCCCGCCGCCATGAGCGCGGGCAGCTCCGGGAGCGCGGCGCGGGTCGGCTCGTCGGGCTCCACCCCCGCGCTGACCGCGAGGCAGACCTGCGTCGTGAACCGGTCGACCAGGCGGCGCAGCGGCGCGGTCACGTGCGCGTACGGGGCGGCGATCGCACCGTGGCCCGGGTGCTCCGGACGCGCGCCGTCGAATGCGACGTACGCCGCGCCGCGCAGCAGCGTCGTCGCCTCGGCCAGCACGGCGGCGTGCCGCGGGTCCGCCGCGTCGAGCGTCGCGAGCACCTGGCCCGGCGGCGTCCCGGTGGGCCAGTCGACCCCGAGCGCGAGCGCCGTCCGCCGGAGCCGGTCGACGTCCCCGTCCTGGGCCTCCGGCAGCGTCCGCAGGACGCCGACCCGAGCGTCGAGCATCAGGTCCGCCGCGCACATCCCGGTGAGCAGCGAGATCTGCGCGTTCCACTCCTCGACGGGCAGCGTCCGCCGGCTCGTCAGCCGCCAGCCACCGCCCGGGACCGGCTCGACCTCCTGCTCCGGGGTGGGCAGCGTGATGCCGCCGCGTGCCCGCTCGGCGGCCACGCGGAGATCACCGACCTCGCGGAGCAGCGCCAGCGCGCCGTCGCCCGCTCCGGGTCCCGTGCGGTCGACGATCGCCCGCTGGGCCTCGTCGTACGTGAGCCGCGCGGTGCTGCGGACGGTCGCGCGCCCCACGCGGACCGACTGCGGCGTGCCCGCCTCGTCCAGGTCGATCTCCCACAGCGCGGCGGGCGCCGCCTGACCGGGCAGCAGGCTCGCCGCGCCCTCGCTGAGCTCCGGCGGGTGCAGCGGCGTGCGGCCGTCCGGCGCGTACAGCGTCGTCACGCGGGCCCGGGCCTCGGTGTCGATCGCCCCGCCCGGCAGCACCCACGCGGCGACGTCGGCGATCGCGTAGTGCACGCGGTAGCCCGAGCCGCGGCGCTCGAGGTGCAGCGCCTGGTCGAGGTCCATCGAGCCGGGCGGGTCGATGGTCAGCAGCGGGAGGTCGCGCAGGTCGGCGCGCTCGACGTCGCCGGCGGGGCCCGCAGCGGCGCGGGCCCGCGCCTCGGCGGTCACCGCCGCCGGGAAGGCCGCGGGGACGTCCAGCTCGGCGCGGAGCGCGGCGAGGCCGCGTCGGACCGCGGCGTCGACGTCGCGGCTGCGGTCCGGCTCCGCGAGCGGGGGGAGGCGCAGGTGTCGGCGGGGCACCAGCCGAGCGTAGGGCGAGCGACGTCCCGCCACAGGTCGGACGGCGCACGCGGGGCGCAGCGCACGGTCGGCGCGGCGCCCCGCTCGGGGCCGTCGAGGCGCCCTCGGTCAGCCCTGCGGGCGCTGCGGGTCCGTCGGGTCCGTGGGCTCGGCAGGGTCCGTCGGCCCGGCGGGCGCCGGCTCGTCGGACGGGGCCGCGGCCTGCGGCGGGGACGGGACGTCCGCGGGCGGAGCGGGCGGGACGGCGACGACCGGAGGCGGCGCGACCGGCGGGACCGCGCCCGCGGGCGGCATCGAGCCGACAGGGGCGGCGGCGGGCGGGGCCGCGCCGTAGGCCGCGTCCCCGGCGGCCGGGACGGCGTCGTACGCCGGGTGCGGCTCGAGGCCCTCGCGCCGCGACGAGCGGCGGCGCAGCAGCACCACGGTGATGACCACGACGAGCGCCAGGAGCACCAGGCCGGCGAGCAGCCAGACCAGCGTGAGGATCGGGAAGCCGTTGCCGGAGTCGCTCGCGACGGCGTTGATCTCGAGGACGTCGCCGGCCTCGCCCGCCCAGGTCACGGAGTTGCCGTCGATCGCGCCGTTGGCCTCCTCGACGTCGCCGGGGAACGTGAAGGTGATCGTGACCTCGCCGCCCGTGGCGCTCTCGCCCAGCTGGCTGCTCGACAGGTCGAGCTCGCCGTCGACGGTGAACTTCCCGTCGGCGTGGGAGATCTGCATCTCCTCGTCGCCGCCGAACTCGTCGAGCGGCACGTCCGCGAACGTGTAGGTGCGCCCGACGTAGTCCCCCTCCTCGTAGGGCTCGGAGGTGGTCTTGCCGTTGTCGAACAGGTCCTCGTCGCTGCCGAGCACGTCGTCGACCGACCCGCCCGTCGTCTCGAGGAGCTGCTTGTCGATCGCGACGAGCATCGTCCCGTCGACGGTGTCGTCCGTCGTGAACGTCGCCTGCAGGTCGACCTTCATGCACCCCGACAGGACGAGCAGCAGCGCCGCGACCGTCCCGAGGAGCGCGAGCGGGCGTGCCGGCCGTCGCTTCGTCGTCATCATGGCGCCCATCCTGTCGGACGTCGTCCCTGGGGCCCAGCGCGATCCACAGGTCGGTCTGCTAGGCGCCGGGACCCGGGGCTACGCTGCAGCGGTGCACCGGATCTTCACGACGAGCGTCGCCTCCGTGTACCCCCTGTACGTCGCCAAGGTGGAACGCAAGGGCCGCACCGCGGCGGAGGTCGACGAGGTCGTCCGCTGGCTGACCGGCTTCGACGACGCCGAGCTGCGCGGCCATCTCGAGGCGGGGACGACGTTCGCGGACTTCTTCGCCGCCGCCCGGCTCAACCCGGGCGTCTCGCTCATCACGGGGACGGTGTGCGGCGTGCGCGTCGAGGAGATCGAGGACCCGCTCATGCAGCAGATCCGCTACCTCGACAAGCTGGTCGACGAGCTGGCCAAGGGCAGACCCCTGGCGAAGGTGCTGCGCGCCTGACGCGGGAGCGCGCCGGCGGAGCCGGACGGGCGTGCACCGCGCGTATCGTGTGCCGGTGCGGCCGCTCCCCCGTCGGCCCGGAGGGAGAACGGTGCCCGCGACGACGCAGGACGCCGACGGAGGCGCTCGCCCCCTGGTCGAGTGCGAGTCCCTGGTGCGCATCCACCAGCACGGCACGGTGGAGGTCCAGGCGCTGCAGGGGCTCGACCTCACGGTGGGCGCGGGCGAGATGATCGCGGTCGTCGGCCCGTCCGGTGCCGGCAAGTCCACGCTGCTCGCGGTGCTCGCGGGCGCCGACCGGCCGACCGCCGGCCGGGCGCGCGTCGACGGCTGGGACCTCACCGACCTGACGCGCGCGCAGCGCCTGGCCTACCGGCGCTCGGTCGTCGGGTTCGTGCGGCAGCAGACCGCGCGCAACCTCGTGCCCTACCTGACCGCGCGCGGCAACGTGGAGCAGCCGCTGGCGCTGGCCGGTCACCCGCGCCGGACCCGGGCCGCGCGCGCCGACGAGCTGCTGGACGCCGTGGGCGTCGCGTCCTGCGCCGACCGGCTCCCGGCGCAGATGTCCGGCGGCGAGCAGCAGCGCACCGCGATCGCCGTCGCGCTGGCGAACGGTCCCCGGCTCCTGCTGGCCGACGAGCCCACCGGCGAGCTGGACTCCGCGACCGCGCAGGAGGTGTTCGGCACGCTGCGCGCCGCCCAGCGCGAGGCCGGCGTCACGGTCGTGGTCGTCACGCACGACCCCGCCGTGAGCGACCAGGTGGAGCGCACGGTCGCGGTGCGGGACGGCCGGACGAGCACCGAGACGCTGCGCCGCACCGAGGTCGCCGACGACGGGGCGGCACGCGTGATCGCGCAGGAGTACGCGGTCATGGACCGCGCCGGACGCGTGCAGGTGCCACGCGAGTACCGCGAGGCGCTGGCCCTCACCCGGCGCGTCCGGCTCGCGCTCGAGGCCGACCGGGTGTCGCTGCTGCCCGACCGGCAGGCGGGGTGAGCGCCACCGGGGCCACGCCAGCCACGGCTGCCGCGCCCGTGCTGGCGGTCCGCGGCGTGCGGCGCACGTACGGCTCGGGACGGACGGCGGTGCACGCGCTGCGCGACGTGTCGTTCGAGGCGGCGGCGGGCGAGCTCGTCGCCCTGGTGGGGCGGTCCGGGTCCGGCAAGACGACGCTGCTCAACGTGGTCGGCGGCCTCGACCGACCGGACGCCGGCCAGGTGCTGGTCGCGGGGACGGACGTCACGGCGCTCGACGACGACGGGCTCGACGACCTGCGGCGGGACGCGGTCGGGTTCGTCTTCCAGACCTTCGGTCTGCTCACCGACCTCACGGCGGTCGAGAACGTGGGGCTTCCGCTGCGCCTGCGGCACCTCCCCGTGGCCGACCGGGAACGACGAGCGCGCCTGCTGCTCGACCTCGTCGGTCTCGGCGACCACACCGAGCAGCGGCCCGACGAGATGTCGGGCGGCCAGATGCAGCGCGTCGCCATCGCGCGGGCCCTGGCCACCTCGCCCCGCCTGCTCGTGGCCGACGAGCCCACCGGCCAGCTCGACACCGACACCGGCCTGGCCGTCATGGCGCTCATCCGCGGCGTGGTGGAGGCCGAGGGGATGACGGCCCTCGTCGCGACGCACGACCCCGTGATGATCGCCCTCGCCGACCGCGTGCTGCGGATCGTCGACGGCCGGCTCGTCGATGCCTGACCGGCGCCGCCCCTCGCACGGTCCGGCCTGGCGACGCGCGGCCGCGCAGCGCGCCCTGCTCGGCGCGGTCCTGCTCGTCACGGTGCTGGGCTCCGCGCTCGTGGGCACGGGGGCGCTCCTGGTGGGTCCGGGGCTGTGGACCGCCGTCGACTCGGCGGCGGCAGCCGCGGAACGGTCCGCCGCGGCACCCGCTGAGCAGGGCACGGGACGGGCGGACCTCGTCACGGTCACGGCCGGCACCACGGACACCCGGGACGCCTCCGACGCCGTCCCACCCGGCGCGCGGACCACGGTCGACGAGCTGCGGCCGCTGCTCCTCGACGCGCTCGCCCCCCTCGACGCGACGCTCTCGGTGTGGGTCTCCACGCCGCCCGCCCGCCTCCCGGGCGACGCGGTCCGGCGCGGCTACCTGCTCGACGCGGACACGCTCACCGAGCACGCCACGCTCGTGCAGGGACGCTGGCCCGCGGCCGGGACCGGCACCGCCGCAGCGCCGCTCGAGGTCGCCGTGCCGCGTGCCACCGCCGAGCTCCTCGGCCTCACGGTGGGCGACGCCCTCACGCTCGGTGCGACGCCGGGCACACCGAGCGGAGCGGGCACGGGCGGAACTGGGGGGACCGCGCTCGTCGTCGTCGGCGTCCTCGAGCCCGACGCGTCATCGAGCTGGCGCCGCGACCGGCTGCGCGGCGCGGGGACGGACACCGGCGGCGCGCTCGCGCTGACCGGCCCGTTCGTCGTGCCCACGGGCGCGCTGCTGGCCGAGGACGCCCCCGTCGGCAGGCTCAGCGTCGAGGCCGACGCCGAGCTCACGGGCCACCCGCGCGCCCTCGGCCCCGTCGCGAGGCGCCTGACGCTGCTCGACGACGCCGTCGGCACGGCGCTGGGCGACGACGTCGCGTACGCGACCGTCGACGCCGCCCTCCCGCGTCTGGTCGACGACGGGCGCGGCCGGCTCACGCTCACCACGTCGACGGTGCTCACCGCGCTCCTGCTCGTCGTGACGCTCACGGGGGCGGCCCTCGCGCTGCTCGCGCGACTGCTCGCCGCGCGCCGCAGCGCCGACACCGCGCTGCTGGTCGACCGCGGTGCGAGCCGCCGCCAGCTCGCCGCCGCGGCCGGCGTCGAGGGGCTCGTCCTGTCGCTCGCGGCCACGGTCCTCGCGGTGCCGCTCGCCGCGGCCGGCTACGCGCTGCTGACGCGCGTCGGTCCCGCGGCCGACGCGTGGGAGCTCGCGTCGCCGCTGCGGCTCGACGCCGCTGCCTGGGGGCTGCTCGTCGGGTGCGTGGCGGCGTGCACGCTCGCGCTCGCGACGGTCGGCGTGGTGCTCGCGGTGCGTGGCGCGGGCGGCGGGCGGCCGCGGCGGCACGCCGCGGCGGGGACGGTCGCGCGCTCCGGTGCGGACGTCCTGCTCGTCGCGCTCGCCGTGCTGGGCTACCAGCAGCTGCGCGCGCACCGGCTCTCGCTGGACGCCCCGGACCCGGTGCTCGTCCTCGCGCCGGCGCTGTGCCTGGTCGCGGCCGCCGCGCTGACGCTGCGCGCCGTCGGTCCCGTCGCGCGCGTCGCGGAGGTCGCCGCACGCCGCGGACGCGGCCTGGCGGTCCCGCTGGCGGGCTGGCAGGTGGCCCGTGGACGGACCGCGGCGGGCGTGTTCCTGGCCGCGCTCGCGGCGTCGTCCGCGACGTTCGCGGTGTCCTTCCAGGCCACCTGGGTCACGTCCCAGCACGACCAGGCGGACGCGGCGGTCGGGGCGGACGTGCGGGTCGCGGCCGACGGGTCGCCCGGTCAGGGCGAGCGCCTCGCCGGGTCCGCGACGTCCGCCGTGCCCGACGACGTGGCCCTCGTCGTCGCGGCGGCGGCCAACCGCTCCGTCACGCTCGGCTCGCGCGCCGGCGGCGGCAGGCTCGTCGCGATCGACACGCGCCAGGCGGGCACGCTCGTCCGAGGACGGCTCGACGACGGCGCCGGCTGGGCCGGGTTGACCGCCGGGCTACCGCCCGACGAGCCGGTCGCCGCGCTCGTCGTCCACGGGGACCGCGTGCCGGTCGAGGTGACGGGCGGGTTCGCCGACGCGGACGGGACGGCACCCGCGAGCGTGAGCCTGGTGCTCGAGGGCGAGCACGGCGAGCGCGTCGTCGTGCCCGGACCGGACGTCGTGCTCGACGGCCGGCCGCACCGCGGCACGGTCGTCGCTCCCGCCGACGCCACCTGGCGCGTCATCGGTGCCCACGTCGTCGTCGAGGGCGGCACGGACCTGCCGGAGGCGGCCGAGGCGCGGCTCGAGGTCGCGGTGCGCGTCCCGGGCGCGCAGCCGTCGGCGGGGACGTGGACCGCGTTCGGCGACGCGGATGCGCTCACGGGTCAGGCGGTCGCCACGACCGCCGCGGACGCGATCGGGTTCACCGCGGCGGTCTCCGTGTTCTCCCTCGGGTTCTCGACCGTGGACGTCGTCGTCGCGGGGTTCCCACCCACCGCCCGGGTGCCCGTGCTGGCCGCGGCACCGCTGGCCGACGCGCTGGGGCTGGCGCCGGGCGACACCCTCGACCTCGGCGTCGGGGGGACCGTGCTGCCCGCGGTGGTCGACGGCATCGCCCCGTACGTCCCCGCCGCGGGCGACGAGGCGGCCGTCCTCGCCGACGTCGACGCCGTGTCGCGCGCCCTGATCGAGCGCGGCGAGCTCGGGACCGTCGACGACGAGTGGTGGATCGCGACCGCGCACCCCGACGAGGTCGCCGCCGCGACCGGCGGGACGTCACGCACCGCACTGGGCCGTGACCTCGCAACGGGGCCGCTGCACGCCGCGGCGCCCGTGGCCCTCGGGCTCCTGGTGGTCGCCGCCGTGGTGCTCGCCCTGGCGGGTGCGGGCGCGCGCGAGCTCGGGGTCGCGCACGAGCGGACGCTCGAGGCCGCGCGGCTCCGGGCCCTCGGGGTGCCGCGCCGCATGCTGACCGCGACCGCCACCGCCCGGCACGTGCTGGTGACCGTGCTCGCGCTGGGTCTCGGCGTCCTCGCCGGTGCCGTGCTCGCCCTCGCGCTCGGCCCCGCGCTCGTCGTCGCGCGGGACGGCGGCGCGCCCGTGCCGCCCGCCGTCGCCGTGTGGCCCGGGGGCGCCGAGGCCGCGGTGCTCGCCGTGCTCGTCGTCGGCTGCGTGCTCGTCGGTCTGCCGCCCGCTCGCGCGCTCGCGCGCCGGTCGACGGCGTCGAGCCTGCGGACGGGAGACGCCGGATGACCGGGCGACGAGCCGGTGGCGTGCCGGTCGGGCACGTCGCCCGGCAGGCCTGGGCGGCACGCGGGCTGCTCGCGACGGCGGTGGTGGTGCTCGCGCTCGTGACCTTCCTCGCCGCGGCGGCACCGCGGCTCCTGGACCGCGCAGCGACCGACGAGGTGCGCGCGGCCGTGGGCGCGGAGGGCAGCGCGCTCGTCGTCACCACCCGCGAGGACGGGGACTCGGTGCAGGGACCCGACCTGGGCACCGCGGATGCGCTGACCGGGACCGCGCGGCTGCTCGCGACCAACCTGCCGGACGCGGTCGGTGACGTGGTCGCCCCGCCGGTCGCCGCGCTCGTCGGACCGGAGCTCCGGGCGGGCACCGTGCTCCGTCAGGGCGCCGCGGCGAGCACGCCGGTCCTCCTGCGGTTCGCCTACCTCGCGACGACCGGGCGGTCCGGGCCGGGCGACGTCACCGACCCGGAGGCCGGCGCGGTGACGTGGGAGTCCGGTGCGGCGCCGTCGACCGCGCTCGAGCCCCCGGACCCCTCCGCGCCCGGACCCGTCCCCATCGAGGTCGGCCTGTCCGCGGAGGTCGCTGACGCGCTGGGTGTGCAGGTCGGCGACACGCTCGAGGTCGAGGACCTCGACGGCGGCCCGCTCGACGTCCGCGTGGTCGGCGTGTTCCGCGCGGTCGACCCCAGCGACCCGGTCTGGCGCCCGGCACCGACCGCGGTCGAGCCCCAGGTGCTCGGCGGGCGCGCCGCTCGCATCGGGGTCACCGCCCTGACCAGCGCGCTGTCGGTCCCGGCCGCACGCGCGGCCGTGCCCGCGGACCGCACCACGACCTCCTACACCCTCGACGTCGTGCCCGCGGCGCTCGACGCGGCCTCGTCGGACGAGGTCGCGCGGGCGGTGCGTGCCCTGGTCGCGTCGCCGAGCACGCTCGGCCTGCCCGGCCCGCCCCCCGCGGTCTCCACCCGCCTCGACCGGCTCCTCGACGAGGCGCGGGACCGGACGGCCGCGACCACCGCGCAGTCGGCGGTCGTCGCGTCCGGCGTCGTGGCGACCGCGCTGCTGGTGCTCGTGCTCTCGTCGTCGCTGCTCGTCCGCCGTCGGGCGACCGTGCTCGCCCACCAGCGCGCCCTCGGCGCGACGCTCCCGGCGCTCGCGCGGGCCGCGGCGGCCGAGGCGCTCGTCCTGCTGGTGCTGGGCGGCGGCGTGGGCCTCGTCCTCGCGGCGCTCGTGGTGCCGGGACCCGTGCCGTGGGCCTGGGTCCTCCCGCCGCTCGTGCTCGCCGCGCTCGTCCCGCCCGTGCTCACGGCGCGCACGGCCGCGCACACCGACGCACCGCCGCCGGCCCGCGGTGCGCGCCCCGGCACCGCGCTGCGCCGACCGCTGGCCGAGGTCACGGTCGTGCTGCTCGCGGCGGGTGCGCTCGCCACGCTGCGCGGCCGCGGCGCCGCCTCCGCGGCGGACGACCTCGGCGCCGACCTCGTCGTGGTCCTGGCACCCGCGCTCGTCGCCGCCGCGGTCGCGGTCCTGCTGCTCCGGCTGCTGCCGCCGCTCGCCCGGTGGTGGCGCGCGGCCGCCGCGCGGATGCGCGGACCGGTGCCGCTCGTCGCCGCCGCGCGCACGCCCGTCGCGGTGGTGCCGGTCCTCGCGCTCGTCCTCGCGACGGCGCTGCTCACGGTGGTCCTGTCGCTGCAGACCACCGTGCGCGCCGGCCAGGAGGCGGGATCGTGGACCGCGGTCGGCGGCGACGTGCGCCTCGACGCCGCGCCCGACCCCGGGCTCCCCGAGGACCTGCTCGACGACCTCGCGGCGGAGCCCGGCGTGACGGCGGCCGCCGCGCGCGTGGTCGACGGCACCCAGGTCCTCGGCGGCGGGGTCGACGAGACCGCGCGGCTCGTCGCGATCGACGCGGACGCCGAGGCGCGCCTGCTCGCGCGGTCCCCGGTCGGGGACGCCCCCGGCCTGGCGGTGCTGGCGGCGGCCCCCGGCGCGGGCGCCGACGGCGCCACCGCCGTTCCCGCGCTCGTCGCCGGCGTCCCCGCGGACGCGACCGGCCTGCACGTGGCCTGGCAGGGCGACAGCGTGCCGCTCGACGTCGTCGGCGCGGCCCCCGCCCTGCCCCTCGGCGACGAGGCTGCGCCCGTGACCGTCGTGGTGGACCGCGCCGCGCTCGCCGCCGCCCTGGGGCGACCGGTCGCCGCGACCGACGCGTGGCTGACCGGTCCCGGTGCCGCCCAGGCCGTCACCGACCTCCCGGACGGCGTCACCGCGACGGTCCGGACCGCCTGGCTCGCGGACGTCCGCGTGGCACCGACCGCCGCCACGTTCTCCCACGTGCTGCGCGCCGCCGCGGCCGTGCTCGCCGTGCTCGGCGTGCTCGTCGTCGTGCTGGCCGCCGCGGCCGGGGCGCCCGCCCGGCGACGCGCGCTGGTCCAGCTGCGCGTGCTGGGCCTGCCGCGCCGGGTCGGCGCGCGCGTCGTGCTCGCCGAGCTGGTCGGGCCCGTGCTGGTGCCGGCGCTCGCGGGGATCGGGACCGGGATCGCCCTGAGCGCCGCCGTCGTCGTGCCGCTCGGGCTGCAGAGCCTCACCCACCAGGCCGTGGCGCCGGCCCTCGTGCTGCCCTGGTGGGTGCTCGCCTCGGTGCTCGGGCTGGCGGGCGCCGTCGCAGGCGTCGTGGCCGTCGAACGCCCGCGGGCGGGCAACGAGCGGCTCAGCGAGGTGATGCGCTCGGGATGAGCGACGCGCGGAGGGCAAGGGATTCGAACCCTTGAGGACGGGAGGTCCCGCCCTAACGGTTTTCAAGACCGTCGCTTTCGGCCGCTCAGCCAGCCCTCCCCGTCCGGTCGACGGACCGGCGGCGCGACGAGTCTCCCACAGCGCCTCGCCCGGCCGTCCTCACGGTCCGACGGCCGCCGCGAACGCTGCGTGGTCCAGCGCGACCTGGTCGGCGTAGGTCCGCGCGAACTCCGCGAACGCCTCGTCTGCCCGGGCCGACGCCCCCAGGTACGCCGCGATCGCCGCCCGGTCCCCCGAGCGGGCGTGGGCGCGCGCGAGCGTCCACGCGCACGCCCGCGCGTACGGTCCGAGCGCCTCCGCGCGCAGAGCCTCGACGGGGACGGAGCCCTTCCAGTCGCGGAGCTGGCGCACGTAGTAGTCGCGCTCGACGCCGTCCAGGCCCGCGACGGTCTGCCACCCGAGGAAGATGTCGCTCGCGGCCTGCATCAGCCGCTGCCCCTCGACCACGCGCCGGCCGTGGTGGCGGTACCCGCTCGCGCCGACGTGCGCCTCGAGCACCGAGGCCTGCGCCTCCTTCGCCTGCAGCACGACGAGGTCGTCGGGCGTGCGGCCCTCGAGCAGCAGCACCCACGCCCGCGTCCCCACGCTCCCGACGCCGACGACCTTCCGCGCGAGGTCCACCACGCGGTACTGCGCGGCGAGGTGACGGCGGTCCGGGGCCAGGCTCTCGCGCCAGTGCAGGACCAGCTGGGCCATGCCCGCCCGGAACCGCACGGCCTCGGGCGGCGGCATCACGTCGTCGAGCGGGACGACGAGCGGCGGGTCGGAGACGAAGCGCCGGGTCCCGTCCTCGCGCAGCGCCGTCAGCCGGGCCACCGCGTGACCGTGCTCGCGCGACGCGGCCTTCCCGGTGAGCCGTCTCCAGGCGCGCTGGGCGGTCCTGTCCAGGCCGAGGTCCAGGCTCGTGGACGTCTCCCGCGCGTCGAGGCGCGCGTACCAGACGTCGAGCGCCCGCTCGTCGGCGAACCCCCGCATCGTGCGGCGGTACTCGCGCGCGGCCCCGCGGCACGCCCGCTCGCGGACGGCGTCGGACGCCCCGATGTGGCGACCCGCGAGCTCGACGCTCGCCACGAGCCGCTTGACGTCCCACTCGAACGGGCCGGGCAGCGTCTCGTCGAAGTCGTTGAGGTCGAAGAGCAGGCGTCGCTCGGGAGAGCCGAAGACGCCGAAGTTGCTCAGATGCGCGTCCCCGCACAGCTGCACGACGAGCCCGCTGTGCTGACCTGCGGCGAGGTCGGCCGCCATGACGCCGGCGGAGCCGCGGTAGAACGCGAACGCCGAGGCGGCCATCCGCTCGTGCCGCAGCGGCACCAGCTCGGCCACGCGCGTCGCGGACTGCGCGAGCACCGCCCCGACCGGGTCGCGCGGCCCCGCCAGCGCCGGCACGGCCGCGAGACCGGAGCGCGGCAGCCGCGCTCGCGCGGCGCGGCCGCGGGCCGCCTGCTCGTCGGACGTCTCGAACGCGTCGCGCACCGTCACGGCCTCACCGTAGAGCCGTGCCGCTCCCTCTGGCGCGGATCCGGTCAGGTTCACCCGGGTCCGGCGCGCCACGGCGTGGGGTCAGACTCCCACCACCGGGGTGCGCGTCCGGGCGCCACGACCTCGAGCCCGTACAGCGCGACGAGCCGGGCCAGCCGGGCGTCGTACGTCGCCACGCGTGTGACGTCCGGGTGGCCGAGCGCCACGCCCGCGTGCAGCGCGACGAACGGCGTGGCGACCCCCGCGACGTCCGACGCCCGGGCCACGGCCTGGTCGAAGTACCGCACGACCTCCACCCGGCGCGTCACCTGGTGCGCGGCCTCCTGCGCCGCCTGGCCCAGCTGCCGCGCGGTGCCGCGCAGCTCCGTGAGGCCCAGCGGCGTGGTGAGCAGCTCGCCGCCGTGCGCGGCCGCCCACTCGCCCCACGGCGCGGCCTCCGGGGCGCCCGGGAGGTACCGCGTCAGCGCAGAGCCGTCCGCGTACACGCGCGGATGCTCGACGAGGCGGTGCGGCACGCGTCTATCTTCGCCCACCGCCGCCTGCGTCGGGCCTGGTCCGACGAGCGTTCCGGGGACACGGCGACGGCCGGCACCGCAGGAGCGGGCCGGCCGTCGTCAGGAGGGGGCTCAGCGCTTGCGCAGACGCTCCATCGCGAGCTGCACGAGGGCGATGAGGGCCTGCTTGGTGGCCGCGCGCGACCGCGCGTCCGTGTACAGCACCGGGACGTGCGCCGGGATGGCGAGCGCCTCGCGGACGTCCTCCAGCCCGTGCTTGGCCACCCCGTCGAAGCAGTTGACGCCCACGACGAAGGGGATGCCCCGGCTCTCGAAGTAGTCGACCGCGGGGAAGCACTGGTCGAGACGGTCGGTGTCCACGAGCACCACGGCACCGATCGCGCCGCGGACCAGGTCGTCCCACATGAACAGGAAGCGGTCCTGGCCCGGCGTGCCGAACAGGTACAGCCACAGCGAGCCCGGCAGCGCGATGCGGCCGAAGTCCATCGCGACCGTGGTGGTGGTCTTGCGGTCCGAGACGCCACCGGCGTCGTCGACGCCGACGGAGTGCTCGGTCATCGCGGCCTCGGTGTTGAGGGGCTCGATGTCCGAGATGGACCCGATGAAGGTCGTCTTGCCGACGGCGAACCCGCCGGCGACGACGATCTTGACGACGGTGGGGGCGACGGCGCCGGCGGTTCCGGCCGGAGCGGCCACCGCGGCGTCAGAGGGCGGAAATGCCATTGAGAACACTCTCCAGCACGCTCAGGGACAGGGCGGGGGACTCACCGGTGTTGACCTCGACCGGCTGAGAGGTGTGCACGCGCACGAGCTGCTGGTCGGACATGTCCGAGACCAGGATCCGGACCACACCGATCGGCAGGTGGAGCAGTGCCGAGAGCTCGGCGACCGAGATGTAGTTGCTCGCAGCGTGCTGCAGGATCGCGCGCCGCTCGGGCGGCAGACCCTGGCTCGACACAGCGTCCGGCATGGCTTCGACCAGGGCCTCGAGAGGCAGGTCGGAGCGCGCCGAGCGCACGCGCCCGCCGGTGACGGCGTAGGGCCGCACCGTCCGGGCGACGTACTCGATGTGCTCGCTCATGGGAGTGGTGCTCCTCAGACGGCCGGGGCTCGGGTGGCGCCGTCGACGGGGAGCTGGCCACGCATCTCGGAGATGAGCTGCGGGGTCAGCGTCGCCTCGGTGCGGGACACGAGCATGGCCATCTCGTATCCGATGAGGCCGACGTCGCAGCTCGACTCGGCGACCACGGCGAGGACGGAGCCGTTCGAGACGCTCATGAGGAAGAGGAACAAGTTGTCCATCTCGATGATCGCCTGACGCACCTCCCCCGCACGCAGCTGCCGCGACGCGCCGCGGGTCAGGCTCGACATGCCGGAGACGATTGCTGCGAGCTGGTCACCGCTCGTGCGGTCCAGCTGCTCCGACATCGCCATGAGAAGACCGTCGGCAGACACCACAAGCGTGTGGCGAGTGCCGGGCACGGTCCGGACGAAATTGTCCAGGAGCCAGCCGAAGTTGGCTGCCTCGGTGCTGAGCGCGGTCACACTTCCTCCTTGCTGGTGCAGTCGACGACTGCGGGTTCGAACGTCCCCACGACGGGGGCGATGGTGGGGGTCATCACGAGTGGCTCGTTCCGTCGTTCGGCGTGCCGGCGGCCTGGCGGCCCCGCGACGTGCCGGACTGGAAGCTGGACAGGCGGCTGCGCAGCTCCGAGGCGTCGCGCTGGACCGGCGCGCCGTCGGCCTGCTCCGGTGCCGTCTGCGGGATCGCGGTCGGCACGCGGCGGGTCAGGCGCTCGCCCGAGGTGTTCGCGGCCGGGCGGTACGCCGAGAGCTGGCTGAGCTCGGAGAGCGCCTGCTCCTGGATGTCCGAGCGCAGCGCGAGCATCGCGGCCACGTCGTCGTCGAGCGTCCCGATGCGGGGGGCGACCGACGGCGGCAGGACCGGGTTGGGCACGTCCACCGCGGCCGGAGCAGCGGGTGCTGCCGGACGGGCGGCCCACTCGGGCGGGGCCCAGGCGGCCGGTGCCGGCTCCGGGGAGCTCGGGGCGGGCGCCTCCGGGGCGTTCCACTGCGGGGCGGACCACGCCTGCTCGACCGGGGCCGGCGCGACGGGCTCGCTCGGTGCGGACCACGCCGACGTGCGGACCGGCTCAGCCGCGGGCTGCGGGGCGGCCGCGGGCTCCGGGGCGAACGACGCCGCTGCCGGGGCCTCCTCCGCCTCGCTGCCCTTGCGGCGCCCGAACAGGCCCCACCGCTTGCGGGGACGGTCCTGCTCGGTCGCCTCGTCGCGCGAGGCCTCGGCCACGCCCGTGGCACCGAACCCGGCCGCCGCCGCGACGGGCGCTGCCGGAGCCGTCGGGGCCCACGCGGGCTCCGCCGGGGCCTGCGGCGCCTCGGCGACCGGTGCGGGCTGCGCGACGGGGGTCTGCGCCACGGGAACCTGCTCCACCGGAGCCTGCTCCACCGGCGCCTGCTCCACGGGCTGGGCAGCGGGCTCCGCGGCGGGCTCGTCGTCGGCCAGCGAGGGCCACGTCGGCGCGCTCCACGCGGGAGTCGTGTCGGCCCAGACAGGCACCGCCGCGTCCGCGTCCTGGTCGCGCTCGTCGTCGGCCAGGGCCGGCACGGCGAGCTGCTCCGGCGCGTCCTCGACCGGCGCGACGTACGCCTCGGGCTCCTGCTCGAGGAGGGGCTCCACGATCGGCTCGACCGTCTCGGTCGGCGCGTCCCAGCGGGGCGCCTCCCACGTCGGTGCCTGCCACTGGCCGTCCCACGACGAGGCAGGCTCCTCGGCGACGGGCGCCTCGGCCACCGGCGTCTCGGCGACGGGCTCGTAGGCGACGGGCTCGTACGCGACCGTGTCGGCCTCGGCGGCCGGCTCGGCCGGGGCCTCCTCGACCACCGGTGCGTACGCGGCCGGCGCCTCCTCGACGGTGGGCTGCGCGCCGGTGTGCCACGCGCGGGCCTCGTCGAGCGTGCGCTCGAAGTCGAACGGCGCGGCCGAGTCGGCGGGACCCTGCGGCGAGGCGGCCCACCCGGCGTACCCGCTGTACGCGGTGTACGCGACGGGTGCCACGGGAGCCGACGGAGCCACGACGGGCTCGTCGACGCCGGTGCCGTACGCATCGTGCTCGGCGGGCTGCTCGACGGAGGGCTGTGCGGCGTAGGCGTCGGCGACGGCCTCGTGAGCCGGCGCCGCGTCCTGTGCCACGTCCTGGGGCTCGGGCTCGGTCACGCGGCGGAAGGACGCCCACGGGGACACCGGCTGCTGCACGGGCTCGTCGTGCGCGGCCTCGTCGTGCGCGGCCTCGTCGTGCGCGGCCTCGTCGTGCGCCGGCTCGTCGTGCGTCGCCTCGGCGTCGACAGCGTCGGCCCACGTCGCGTCGACGGGCGGGAGCGCATCGAACGCCGGGCCGTCGTCGAAGGACGCGTGCTCGGGAACGGTCTCCTGCTGGGGCTCCTGCGACCAGCCCCGGACCGGGAGCGCACCGGCCGCGGCCTCGGGCTGCGGGACGTAGGCGTGCTCGTCGGAGCCGAGCTCGTCGGACGCGGTCTCGTCGTGCCGGAGCGCCACCGGCTCGTACGGGGTCGCCTCGTCGGCGGCCGGCTCGAACGGAGCGGGCTCGTAGGCAGCGGGCTCGAACGGGGCGGGCTCGTACGGAGCAGACCCGAACGGGGCGGGCTCGTAGGCGGCGGGCTCGTACGCGGCGGGCTCCGCGGACACCTGCTCGTCCGCGACGGGCTCGTGCTGCGCGGCCTCCGGCTCGGCGAAGGTCGGGGCCCACGCCTCCTCGGCTGCCGGGTGCTCGTCCACGGCGGGCTCGTCGGCCGGCTGCTCGGCCAGGTGCTCGTCGGCAGGCTGCTCGTCGGCCGGCTGCTCGTCGGCGCGCTGCTCGTCACGGCCGGGCTCGGACGCGACCAGGGGCGCACCCTGCTCGAACGAGGACGGCTGGTAGGTGTCGGCCTCGAACGCGGCGGTCGGAGCGGCCTCGACGGGCTGGTCGGTGGACCACGTCTCGTCGTCGTCGTCCGCCAGGCCCGGGACCACGATGGGCTCGGGAGCGGCGCCGTGGGCGCCCAGCGACATCCAGGGCGCGCGGACCTGGTCGGCCGCGCGGTCCCCGCCGTCACCGTCGGGCGCCAGGCCCGGGACGGCCGACTGGTCGGCCGCGGTGCGGCCGCGGAAGCCGGAGAACAGGCCGGCACGGGCCGCCGGGCTCGCCGGCGCGCTGCTGGTCGTCGTCGGCTCGTCGGCGGGCGGCTGCCACGCGGACGTCCGGGCGTTGCGCGTCGGGAGGCCGCCGCCGGTGGACTCGAGCGCCGCGGGCGTCCAGTCGGGCGCCGCGGTCGAGAGGTCGGGCGACAGGTTCGTCGCGGTCGCGACGGGCAGGACGATGTTGTCCTCGTCGAAGGTCTTCTTGGGCCGGGCCGGCAGCTCGCCGCGCGTCGGCAGGCCGGCCGGCGTGACGGGGATCGCCCCCGACTCGGCGTCCGCCTCGCCCTCGCCGCGACGGCGACGGGGCAGGCCGAGCGAGGTCTCGCCGTCGGTGAGCGCCGCGAGGTCGACCTCGGCGGCCACGGGCGCCTCGGCGGCGTCCCGCTCGAGCTCCACGGCGACGCTCGGGGCGCCGTACATGGCGGTCTCACCGCTCGCGAAGAGCGTCGCGGGCAGGAGCACGGTCGTGTCCGTGCCCGTCCCGCCGGCGGCCTTGGCGATGCGCACGGCCGCGCCGAGCTTCTGGGCGATGCGCCCCACCACGAACAGGCCCAGGCGCTGGGCACCGAGGACGTCACCGGCGGCGGAGGCGGCGATCTTGGCGTTCGCGGCCGCGATCTCGTCGTCGGTCATGCCGAGGCCGTGGTCGCGGATGCGGATGGCGACGAACTGGCCGGACACACCCGTCGTGACCGTGACGGGGGTCTCCGGCTCGGAGAACACCGTGGCGTTCTCCAGCAGCTCGGCGAGCAGGTGGGCGGCCGGCAGGGCGTTGAAGCCGAGCATCGGCGGGTCGACCTGCAGGTCGAGCTCGATCCGGTCGTACTGCTCGATCTCGGAGGAGGCCGTGCGCACCACGTCGGACAGCGGCATGGCGTCACGCAGACGACGGCCGGAGTCGATGCCGGCGAGCACCAGGAGGGACTCGGCGTTACGACGCATCCGGGTCGCGAGGTGGTCGAGGCGGAACAGGTTGGCGAGCGTGTTCGGGTCTTCCTCGGTGCGCTCGAGCGAGTCGATGAACGACAGCTGGCGGTTGAGGAGCACCTGGTCGCGGCGGGCGACGTTGACGAACATCTCGGCGATGGAGCCACGCAGCGCGGCCTGCTCCTGCGCGACGCGCACCGTGGTCGCGTTCATCGAGTTGAACGCCTGGGCCAGCCGGCCCACCTCGTCGCGCGAGTTCACCGGGATCGGGTCGAGCTGGACGTCCGGCTGCTCACCGGGGGTCGCCACCTGCTCGACGATCTGCGGCAGGCGCTCGCGGACGTCCGAGGCGGCGGAGGTCAGGCGCCGCAGCGGGCCGACGATGCTGCGGGCGACGACGAGCGCGAGCAGGAAGGACGCGACGGCGGCCAGGACGGTGGCGCCGATGGTCACGTACGTCCGGTTGAGCGCGGCGTCCGCGTCGATGTCGGCGAGGCGCTGGGCCTCGTCGATCGACTGGCCGGCGAGGTCGACCAGCTGACCGATCTGCGTCTCGATCTCGCCGAGGTACGCGGCGGGGTCGACCTGAGAGACCGACTCCGAGGTGCCGTCGGACAGCAGCGTGCGCATCGCGATGAACGCCGAGCTCGGCTGGTTCGGCGGGAGGGAGAGGGTGACGCCGGAGACGCGGTTGAGCGCCACGGCCGCGTCCGTGCGCGCCGTCTCGACCGACTGGACCTGCGCGGCGTAGGAGTCACCGATCGTCGGGCTGGTGGTGCCCGAGAGCATCGACAGCCCGTCGATCATCTCGGCGACCAGCTCGGTCGAGGTCGTCGAGAGCATGAGGTAGGAGTTGACCGCGGTCGCGAGCTCACGGTTCTGGAACGTCTCACCGAGCTGCCCGACGAGCTCGAGCTGGTCCCGTTCGATGGTCTGGAAGTTGGCCCGCACCACCGAGTTGACGCCGCCGCGCTCGACCGCGAGGCGCGCGGCGGGCAGCGTGACCTCGTAGTCCGCCTGCACGGACTGGAACTGCTGCACCAGTGCGTCGGGGAAGCGGCTCAGGTCCAGGTCGTTGGTGAACTCGCGCACGTCGGCCAGGGCCGCGTCGGTGGCGGCCTGCGCCGCGGCGATGGCCTCCGGGTCCCCGCTCGTCATCGAGGTCACGTACTCGTTGTCGATCGCCTGGCCGAGCGGCTGGTAGGCACGCAGGGTCTTGGTCACCTGCTGCGTCGCCCGGGCGCCCAGGAGGTCGCTGATCGAGGTGGCGGAGATGTACACGCCGAGCAGGACGAGCACGAGCATGGGGACGGCAAGCACCGCCAGCACCTTGGCTCTAATGCCAAGTCGACGCAGCATCTCGTTTCCTTCCTCACCGACGCGGGTCCTGGGTGGAGAGACCACAGGCAACCCGTGCGGTGTCATCGGCCACTGGACGCACGACCATTAGCCCGCCGCAGAGTTTGCCACGGACCTCACCCGGGCGGACAGGACAGATCGGGACAGTGTGCCCCGTAGTCCCGCGCCGTAGGGTGCGCAGATGCGAGCTGTGGTGATCACCCGCCCGGGTGGACCTGACGTCCTCGAGGTCCACGACGTCGCGGAGCCCGCACCGGGTCCGGGCGAGCTGCTGGTCGACGTCGTCGCGGCGGGGGTCAATCGCGCCGACGTGCTGCAGCGTGAGGGACACTACCCTCCCCCACCTGGGGTTCCGCCGTGGCCCGGCCTCGAGGTCGCGGGTGTCGTGCGGGAGGTCGGGCCGTCCGACGAGCCCGCGGGCTCTCCCGCGGCGGGGTCCGACGAGGTGTGGCGTCCGGGTGACCGCGTCGCGGCGCTGCTGGGCGGTGGCGGCTACGCCGAACGGGTCGTCGTGCCGACCGCGCTCGCGCTCCGCGTCCCGGACTCGCTGGCGCTCCCCGAGGCGGCCGCGCTGCCCGAGGCGCTGGTGACCGCCTGGATGGTGCTGGAGACCGCCGACGCCCGGCCGGGCGAGGCGATCCTGGTGCGCGGCGGCTCCGGCGGCGTCGGCAGCGTCGCCGTCCAGCTCGCGGCCGCGCGGGGCCTGCGCGTGCTGGCCACGGCGGGCGGCGCGCAGCGCGTCGCCCGGGTCGCGGAGCTCGGCGGCGCCGACGTCGTGCTGGACCACCGGTCGGACGACCTGGTGGAGCAGGTCCGTGAGGCCACGAGCGGACGCGGCGCGGACGTGGTGCTCGACGTCCTGGGCGCGGGCGGTCTCGAGGAGAACGTCGCGGTGCTGGCTCTCGACGGCCGCGTCGTCGTGATCGGCCTGCAGCAGGGGCGGCGCGGCACGCTGGACGTGGGCGAGCTGCTCGCGCGGCGCGGCTCCCTGCGCGCGACGACGCTGCGCTCACGCCCCGCGCGGGACAAGGCCCGGCTCGTCGCGGCCGTGCGGGAGCACGCGTGGCCGCTCGTGACCGCCGGTCGCGTACGGCCCGTCGTGCACGCGACGCTCCCCCTGGACCAGGCGGGCCGGGCGCACGAGCTCCTCACCTCCGGCGAGGTGTTCGGCAAGCTCCTGCTGGAGCCCTGAGGCTCAGCGCAGCAGGCCGGCCGCGAGCGCCGGAGCCAGCACGGGCGTCAGGGGCAGGCGCGGGACGAGCGCGGCCTGGACCGCGTGGTAGAGGTCCGCCTTGCCCGCCCAGACCGTGCGGGACACCGTGTTGTCCGGCCCGAGCTCGTGCCACCAGGAACCGCCCTCGCGGTCGATGACGTGCGCGCCGACGTACTCCCACCAGGTCGTGTACCACTCGTCGTACCGGGCCTCGCCGGTGGCGGCGTGCAGCGCCGCGGCCGCGGCGATCGCCTCCGCCGCCACCCAGTGCATGCGCTCCCGCACGACGGGAGCACCCGTCCAGTCGACCGTGTAGACGAAGCCGGGCGCGCCGTCCACGTGCCAGCCCTCCGCGACTCCCGCGTCGAACAGCGCGACCGCGTCGTCGAGCATCCAGGCCGGGGCCGCGAGCCCACGCTGCTCGAGCGCCGCCCGCGCGTGCAGGGTCAGCCGCGCCCACTCGAACCAGTGCCCCACCGTCGCGCCGTACGGCCGGAACGGGTGGGCCGGGGTGTCGGCGTTGTACTCGAGGTCGGCGTTCCAGTCGGTGTCGAAGTGCTCCGGGATGCGCCACTCGTTGCCCCGCGCGAACCCGTGCACGACGCGCTCCACGATGCGCACGGCGCGGTCCAGCCACACGCGGTCGCCCGTGACGTCGGCCGCCGCGAGGTAGGCCTCGACCGTGTGCATGTTGGCGTTGACGCCCCGGTACGGGTCCAGCGTGGTGAACGCGCGGTCCCACTCCTCGACCGCCATGCCGGCCTCGTCGTCCCAGAAGCGCTGCTCCTGGACCGCCAGCGCGGCGTCCAGCAGCTCGCGCGCGCCCGGGCGGCCCGCGACCGTGGCCGACGAGGCCGCGAGCACGACGAACGCGTGCGGGTAGGCGGCCTTCGTCGTCTCGACCGGCGTGCCGTCCCGCCCGACCTCGGCGAACCAGCCGCCGTGGTCGGGGTCGGCGAACAGCCCGGTGATCGCCGCGAGGCCGTGGTCCACCAGCACCGCGGAGCCCGGCCGGCCCAGCAGGTGCGCGAGCGCGTAGACGTGCGTCATCCGGCACGCGATCCAGAGCTCGAGCGGCCCGTCGGTGGGGCGGCCCTCGTCGTCCTGGCGGGCGAAGCCGCCCGTCGGCAGCGCGGCGGCGCGGCCGAAGGCCAGCAGCCGGTCGACCTCCTGCTCGAGCCAGCGGTCGTGCGACGGGGTGGTGAGCCAGGCCATGGCGCCACCCTAGCGGCGGCGCGCCCGTCCGCCCTGGGCCGTCTACGGGGGCCGTCGCGGCTCCCGCCGGGTGGTCGCCGTGGGTGGTGTCCGTGAGAATGCCGGGATGAGCGACGACGAGCAGCGCACCACCGGTCCCCGCGTGGTCATCGTGCCCCGGTCCGACGAGCGCGCGGGCGCCGCACGCTCGTCGGAGGACGCGCACGACGGGTCCGCCCCGGACGCGTCGGACGAGCTGCTCGACGAGAACCTCCCGGGCATGGTGGCGCAGCCCGCGAAGGTCATGCGCATCGGCACGATGGTCAAGCAGCTGCTCGACGAGGTGCGCTCCGCCCCGCTCGACGACGCCGCCCGTGCCCGGCTCGCGGAGGTGCACGAGCGATCGCTGCACGAGCTCGAGGAGGGCCTGTCCCCGGAGCTCGTGGAGGAGCTGCACCGCATCACGCTGCCGTTCTCCCAGGACGAGACCCCGTCGGACGCCGAGCTGCGGATCGCGCAGGCCCAGCTCGTGGGCTGGCTCGAGGGGCTGTTCCACGGGATCCAGACCGCTCTGGTCGCGCAGCAGATGGCGACGCAGGCGCAGCTGCAGCAGATGCGTCGCGCGCTGCCGCCGGGTGCCGCCGGCGGCGTCCCGGGCGTGCCGGGGATGGCTCCGGGCCGCGCGACCGACCCGCGCGCTGGCGGGGAGGACCTCGGCGGCACCGGGCAGTACCTCTAGCTCGTCGCGTCCCCCGCACCCTCTCGCCCGGACGGGACCCGCCGGGCACGCAGCCGCGTCCGGCTCACGCGGGCGGGGGAGCCTCCTCCGGGGCGTCCGCGGTGCGTGCCGTGAGCGCGATGGCGCCGGACACCAGCACGAGCCCGACGACCTCGAGGCCGTGCGGCACCTGCTGCAGCATCACGGCCCCGACGACCGCCGCGGTCGCCGGCAGGAGCGCCAGCAGCACGGCGAAGGTCGCCGCGGTCACGCGCCGCAGCACCACCTGCTCGATGCCGTAGGGGATCACGGACGAGCACACCGCCACGACGACGACGAGCGCCGCGAGCCCCGCGTCGCCCAGGACGGGGGCAGCGCCCGGCGCGAGGAACGGCGCGAGCACCAGGGAGCCGGCCGCCATCGCGACGCCGAGCCCGGTCAGCCCGCCGGTCGGCGCGGTGGCCACGCGGCGGCCGAGCACGATGTACAGCGCCCAGCACGTCGCGGCGACCGCGATCGCGACGAGCCCGCGCGCGGCGTCGTCGCCGACGTCCAGGCTCACGCCCGCGAGCAGCACCACGCCGGCCGCGGCCACCACGATCGCCGCGCGGTCCCGCCACCCGCGGCCCGTGACCGCGGCGACCGCCACCGGTCCCGCGAACTCCAGCGCGACCGCGGTGCCCAGCGGGAGCGTGTCGATCGCGACGTAGAACGCGGCGTTCATGACCGCCAGGACGGCCCCGAACAGCACGGCGGTGCGCACGGTCGGCCAGGTCCACAGCCCCCGCGTCCGCCACGGCCTGGTCCAGCCGACGAGCACCAGCGCCGCGACGGCGATCCGCAGCCACGCGACACTCGCCGGGGCGATGCGCGCGAACAGGTCCACGGCGACGGCCGCCCCGACGTACTGCGTCAGCGCCGAGACGACGAAGAGCAGCGGCGCAGGCACGCCGCCCAGGCTAGGCCCCCAGCCTCCCCCGCCCCGCCGACCACGTCATGACTCCGGCTCTGGGCGCTCGGAGCCGGAGGGATGACGTGGTCGGCGGGGTGTCGTCGGCGGGGTGCCGTCGGCGGTCAGCCCTTGACCGAACCGGCGAGGAGGCCGCGGACGAAGTAGCGCTGCAGGGACAGGAAGACGATCGCCGGGATGATGATCGAGATGAACGCGCCCGCGGAGAGCAGGAACCACTGCGACCCGCGCGAGCCCGTGAGGTTGAGCAGCGCCACGGTCATCGGCGCGAGCTCCCGCGACGAGCCCGCGAAGGTCAGCGCGACGAGCAGGTCGTTCCACACCCACAGGAACTGGTAGATGCCGAGCGCCGCGATCGCGGGCTTGAGCATCGGCAGCATCAGGCGGAAGAAGATCGTCACGTGTCCCGCGCCGTCGACGCGCGCCGCCTCGATGAGCTCGCCGGGGATCTCTTGCATGAAGTTGTGCAGGAGGAACACCGCGAGGGGCAGACCGAACATCGTGTGGGAGAGCCACACGGCCCAGAACGTCCCGGAGATGCCGAGGTCCACGTACAGGCTGAGCAGGGGGATCAGGGTGACCTGGATCGGCACCACCTGGAGCGCGAACACGGCGATGAACAGGACGTTCTTGCCCTTGAAGTTCATCCACGCGAAGCCGTACGCCGCGAGGGTCGCCAGGAACATCGGCAGGACGACCGCGGGGATCGTGATGACGACCGAGTTGATGATCGACGGGGCGAGCGACTGCGAGTTGTCCGGCGACAGCACGTTCTCGTAGTTCTCGAGCGTGAAGTCAGGGTTGGTGAAGACGGTCCACCAGCCCGTCTTGTTGATGTCCGCCGCCGGCCGGAAGGACGTGATCAGCAGGCCGAGCGTGGGGATGGTCCAGAGCACCGCCAGGACGACGGCGAAGAACGACGCCCACGGTCGGGACAGCCGGCGCCGAGCGGCTGCCGCGGTGCTCTCCCGCGGCGGCTTGGGGGCGTCGCCGCCGCTCGCGGTCGCGACGGGGTCGAGCTCGACGGCGCTCATCGGTGGTCCGCCTTCCGCAGCTGCCGCACGTTGTAGACGATGATCGGGATGACCAGCACGAACAGCAGCACCGCGAGCGCCGCACCCAGGCCCTGGTTCGCCGCGCTGAAGCTCTGCGTGTAGAACTCGTTCGCGACGACGCTGGTCCCGAAGTTCCCGGCCGTCATGGTCCGCACGATGTCGAAGACCTTCAGGCAGCCGATCGCGATGGTCGTGAGCACCACGATGAGCGTCGGCCGGATGCTCGGGATCGTCACGAAGCGGAACATCTCGAGCGAGGACACGCCGTCGAGCCGGGCGGCCTCGGTGATCTCCGTCGGGATCGCCTTGATGGCGGCGGACAGGATCGTCATGGCGAACCCGGCCTGGATCCAGATCATCACGGCGATGAGGAAGAAGTTGTTCCACGGGCTGTTCAGCAGGAAGTTCTGCGGCGTCCCGCCCAGCCACACGATGATCTGGTTGATGAACCCGATCTGGTTCGGGTTGTTCTCCACGTCCGGGTCGAAGAAGCGGTACTCGTACATGAACTTCCAGATGATCGACGCGCCGACGAACGAGATCGCCATCGGCAGGAAGATCAGCGCCTTCGCGGCGGCCTCGCCCTTGGCGCCGTCGACGAGGATCGCGTAGACCAGCCCGACGACGGTCGCGACGAACGGTGTGACGAGGACCCACAGGACGGTGTTGCGGAGCACGACGAGCTGGTCGGGCGACGTGAACACGTCGGTGTAGTTGCCGAGGCCGACGAACCCGCTCCCGGCGGCGTCGTAGAGCGACCGCCAGATCGTCCGCAGCGCGGGGTAGACCAGGCCGACGGCGATGAGCAGCACGGTGGGTCCGACGAACCACCAGGCGACGCGGCGGGCGCCGCGACGTTCGAGCAGGTGGACGAGCAGCAGGATCACGCCGATGACGGCGGCGAACGCGGCGAGCGCGACCACCATCCCCACCAGCTTGTCGGCGGCTTCCATGGCGACCTCCGGGGAACGAGGGGGCAGGACGTGGGCGCGCCGGCACCCCGGGAGCGGTCCGCCCCCGGGGTGCCGGCGTCACGTCACGACGAGGGCCAGGCAGCCTCGATCTTGTCGACCGTGTCCTGCGTCGACTGACCGGTGATCCAGGCGGTCGCCTCCTTCCAGAACGCGTTCGAGCCGACCGCGCCCGGCATCATGTCCGAGCCGTCGAACCGGAAGCTCGCGTTCTCGTCCAGGAGCAGGTCCGCCGAGAGCTTGTCGATCGGGTTGACCAGGATCGACGTGTCCAGACCCTTGTTGGCCGTGATCCAGCCGCCGTTGGTCAGGTCGGCGCTCGCCTGGGCCTTGAGGTTGGCCCAGGTGTCGGTGCTCCAGAAGTCGAGCAGCGCCTGCACGGCCGGGTCGTCGGAGAACGCGGTCACGAACTCGCCGGCGCCCAGCACCGGCTTGTCGTCGGCCGTCTCGCTCGGCAGGTAGAACGCGAAGATCTGCCCGTTCTCGGAGATGTCCGTGCCCTGCGGGAAGTTGGCCGCGTAGAAGCTCGCCATGCGGTGCAGCGAGCACTGACCCTCGAGGATCGGCAGGCCGCCGTCCTGGAACGCCGTGGTCGCGATCGAGGAGACGTCGCCGTAGCCGCCGTTCACGAAGTCGGGGTTCTTCAGGTAGTCGCCGACCATGTCGAGCGCCTCGGTCGGGACCTCGGAGTTGAAGGCGATCTCGTGGCTGACCCACTGGTCGTAGACGTCCGGACCGCCGACGCGCAGGACCATGTCCTCCATCCAGTCGGTGATCGGCCAGCCGGTCGCGGCGTCGGACGCGATGCCCGCGCACCACGGCTTGTGGCCGCTGTCCGCCGCGATCGTCTCGGTGAGCGTCATCAGCTCGTCGAGCGTCGTCGGGACCGTCCAGCCGTTGGCCTCGAACTCCTGCGGCGAGTACCAGACGAGCGACTTCACGCTCGCACCCGAGGGCGCCGCGTAGAAGGTGCCGTCGACGGTGCCGAGCGCCTTCCAGTCCTCGCCCCAGAACTCGTCCACGTTGTCGGAGACGCCCTGCGGGGCCTCGACGACCGTGCCGGTGTCGACCAGCTGCGCGAGCAGGCCGGGCTGCGGCACGATCGCGATGTCCGGCGGGTTGCCGGCCTGAGCGCGGACCAGGATCTGCTGCTCGAACTGCTTGTCCGCCTGGTAGTCGACCTTCGCCCCCGTGCAGTCCTCAAACGGCTTGAACGAGTCGATGTACGGCTGGTCCTCCGGCGCCACGATGCCGGCGTAGATCGTGACCGTCTTGCCGCTGAGGTCGCCGTACTCCTCGAACGCGGCGCAGTCGGCGTTGGTCTCGCCGCCGTCCCCGCCGTCGCCCCCGTCCCCACCGTCGTCGGAACAGGCCGCCAGGATCAGGGCGAGCGCCGCGGCCGAGGCCGAGGCTGCCAGGATCCGACGCTTGCGCATGCCGTTCATGAGACCTCCGTGTCGTCATGGCTGCAGGCGCAGGGCACAGCACCCCGCGTCCATCCCCTCGATGCAAGCCGTTACGGAAATCGCCCGCAACCCCAGACACCAGACAAACCGGTCACATTCCGGTCACGATCGGGCCACCCGCGCGACGAGGACGTCATGTCTCCGGCTAGCGGGGCTCTCAGCCGGAGAGATGACGTTCTCGGCGGAGTGGACGGGACGGCGGTGTCACTCGTGTTGCGGGGCGGCGGCGCCGTGAGGGCGCGCGAGGCGGATGACCGCGAGCACGCCGGCGACGACGAGCACGGCACCGACGACCTCGAGCGCGGGCGGCACCCGACGCTCCCAGGCGAACACGTAGGCGAGCCCCGCGCACACCTGGATCACCGCGAGCGGTCCCGCGACCGAGATGGGCGTCAGCGCGGACGAGCGGCTCCACAGGACGGTGCCGAGCCAGGACACGACAACGCCGAGGACGACGCTCGCGACGAGCAGGGGCAGGACCGGCCCGAGGCGCTGGCCCCCACCGGTGGTGGTCAGCAGGACGAACGGCAGCGCGACGAGCGACAGCACCAGCGTGCCGACGCCCATCATCGCCGACCAGGTGGTCGATGCGACGTGCGGGTTGGCGCGCAGGAACTGCGCGTTGCGCACCGCGTACGAGGTCCACAGGACGAGCGCCCCGACGGCAGCCGCGACCCCGAGCGCCCACTGCCCGGCGGGACGCCCGCCCACGCCGCTCTGCCAGTCCAGCTCGACCGAGTACACGATCGCAAGGCCGGCGACGATGAGACCGAGCGGGAACGCGAGGCGGGAGAACGGGTACTCCCGCCGGACCCAGTTCCCGGTGATCGCGACGGTCACGGGCACCAGGCCGATGATGACCGTGGTGATCGGCGCGCCGGCCCACCGGATGCCCTGCACCAGCAGGACGTAGTAGCCCAGGTGCCCGGTGAGCGCGAAGGTGAGGGCGGTCCGCCACGCCTGGGCGCCCACCCCGACGAGCGCGGAGCGCCACGTGAGCGCGAGCAGGACCACCGAGACCGCGCCGAAGCTCAGGTACCGACCCAGCGCGAGCGCGAGGGAGGGCGTCGCGGGCAGCACCACCGGCACCAGGAAGGCCAGTCCCCACACCAGGTTGGCGCCGACGCCGCACAGCACCCCGACCGTCGTCGTGCCCGTCCGGGTCGTCACCCTCGGGAGCCCATCAGACCCGGACCGCCGCGGCCACCGACTCGCTGAGGACCTGCAGCCCTTCGGCGAGCTCGTCGTCCGTCGCGGTCAGTGCGGGGAGGAGCTTCACCACCTCGTCGCGGGACCCCGAGGTCTCGACGAGCAGCCCGCGCGCGAAGGCCTCGTCGGCGGTCCTGCGCGCCACCTGCGGCTCGTGGAAGGCGAGGCCCCACACGAGGCCGCGTCCGCGCGCCTGCGCGACCACGGCAGGATGGTCGTTCGCGACCTCGCGCAGGTACTCGCCCACCACGACGTCCCGCACCATCGTCTGCTTCTCGAGGCGGTCGTCCGCCCAGAACTCCGCCAGCGCCGCCGCGGCGGTGACGAACGCCGGGTTGCTGCCACGGAAGGTCCCGTTTCGCGACGAGCAGCGCCGGAGGGAGATCTCCGGACACCGCGTCGCGGAGCGCTACCGCTATCGCGACCAGGAAGACGACAGGCGCGACCCCCGCGACGACGTGCACGGCGAGGGTCAGCGCGATCAGTGGCGCACCCGCGTGGGGCGCGAGCTCGCGCATCTGCGCCGCCGCGCGCCGGCGTCTGTGGATACAGATTCGAGGCGCTGACCTGCCCTTTTGTCCGTCACGGACGGGGATCTTGCCAGCAGCGTTCCGGGGAGGGTCAACCACTTCCTCCGCCAGGTGGACGCTTAAACGATTGGCCAAGGCGGTGCGGACGACGTCGGAGGCGGCGGTTGCGCGCCATCGACGACGGATCGCCGGGCGCCCGGCCCGCCGCGGCGACGGCTCCCGGCGGGGAACTCAGAGCAGCGAGCGCAGGATCTGGACGGCGCCGTCGTCGTCGATGGTGCCCGTCACCTCGTCGGCGGCCGCGCGCACCTCGTCGCGCGCGTGGCCCATGGCGACGCCGCGGGCGGCCCAGGCGAGCATCTCCAGGTCGTTGCCGCCGTCGCCGATCGCGGCGGTCGCGAACGGCTCGACGCCGAGCCGCCGGCGCACGGTCTCCAGCGCGCTGGCCTTCGAGACGCCGCCGGGCGTGAGGTCCAGCCACGCGGTCCAGCCGACCGCGTACTGCACCTCGTGCAGCCCGACCCGCTCGACGATTGCGTGGAACTCCTCGGGGCTCGAGCCGGGCGAGCGGATGACGACGCGCGTCGCGGGCGTGACCAGCAGCTCGTCGAACCCGACGACGGTGATCTCCCCGCTGATCTCCCCCGGCGGGAACGGCTCGGAGACCTTGAAGCCCACGCCTAGGTCCTCGACCGCGTACAGCGCGTCGGGGATCTCCATCGCGATCGCCCGCAGCGCGGGGCCGGGGTCGAACGTCACGACGTCCGTGAGCTCGAACCCGCCGGCGTCTCCGTCCGGGTCCAGCCGCGCCGTCACGGCGCCGTTGGAGCAGACCACCCAGCCGTCGGTCAGGCCCAGGTCACGCGCCACCGGGACCGCCGAGTGCGCGCCTCGCCCCGTCGCCAGGACCACGTGCACGCCGGCGGCGACGACCTCGCGCACCGCCGCCCGCACGTCGTCGGAGATGACGCCGTCGTAGGACATGAGCGTCCCGTCGACGTCGAGGGCGACCAGGCGTGTGCGGCTCATCGGGGCTCCAGCACCTCCAGGCCACCCAGGTAGGGCCGCAGCCCGGCCGGCACGTGCACCGACCCGTCGGTCTGCTGGTGGTTCTCGAGGATCGCGACGATCCACCGCGTCGTGGCGAGCGTGCCGTTGAGCGTCGCGACCGGCCGCACCTGGCCGTCCGCCGTGCGCTCGCGCACCCCGAGCCGGCGCGCCTGGAACGTCGTGCAGTTCGAGGTCGACGTGAGCTCGAGGTAGCGCTGCTGGCTCGGCAGCCACGCCTCGCAGTCGAACTTGCGCGCGGCGCTGCTGCCCAGATCCCCGGCGGCCGTGTCGATCACGCGGTACGGCAGCTCCGCGAGCCCGAGCATCTCCTTCTCCCAGCCCAGGATGCGGCGGTGCTCGTCATACGCGTCCTCGACGCGCGTGTAGCTGAACGCCTCGACCTTGTGGAACTGGTGCACGCGGATGATGCCGCGCGTGTCCTTGCCGTACGAGCCGGCCTCGCGCCGGTAGCACGCGCTCCAGCCCGCGTAGCGCAGCGGGCCGTCGGTCAGGTCCACGATCTCGCCCGAGTGGTACCCCGCCAGGGCCACCTCGCTGGTCCCGACGAGGTAGAGGTCGTCGGCCTCGAGCCGGTACACCTCCTCCGCGTGCGAGCCCAGGAAGCCCGTGCCGGCCATGACCTCGGGCTTGACCAGCGTCGGGGTGATGACCGGGGTGAAACCGGCCGCGAGCGCCTTGTCGACCGCCGCGTTCAGCAGCGCGAGCTCGAGGCGCGCCCCGATCCCGGTCAGGTAGTAGAACCTCGCACCCGAGACCTTGGCGCCGCGCTCGGTGTCGATCGCGCGCAGCCCTTCACCGAGCGCCAGGTGGTCCCGGACCTCGAAGCTCGCGCCGTACTCCGCCGCGAAGTCGCGCGGGGTGCCCACGTGCTCGAGCACCACGTAGTCGTCCTCGCCACCCGCCGGCACGCCGTCCTCGACCACGTTGCCGATGCGTCGCGCCAGCTCGTCGGCCCGGGCCTGCGCCGCGTCGGCCTCGGCCTGCAGCCCCTTGACCCGCTCGGCGAGCTGCTTGCCGTGCGCGAGCAGCGCCTGCTTCTCCTCGCCCTGCGCCTGCGCGACCTTCTTCCCGTGCGTCTTCTGCTCGGCGCGCAGCGTCTCGAACTCCGTGAGCGCGGACCGGCGGCGGGCGTCGGCGTCGAGGACCTCGTCGACGAGGCCGGGGTCGTCACCGCGGGCCACCTGGCTGGCGCGGACGACGTCGGGGTCGTCGCGCAGGAGCTTGAGATCGATCACCCCAGCAGGCTACCGACCCCGGCGACCCCTTTCGCCTGCGCCGGCACCATCGAGGGCGGACGACCGGGGGTCCTGGCGGAATGGGGAGGTCCGGGCGGACCCGTTTCGCGTAGGTTGCCGTCGTGGGGTGGGTCGCCTGGGTCGCGGTGGTCGCCGGCGTGCTCGCGCTCGCCGCGCTCGTCGTCGCGCTCGTCGTGTGGACCCGGCAGCGTGAGCTGCACCGCCGCCTGGCGCACCCGGTCACGACGAGCCCGCGCGCGACCGAGCTCGGCCGCGAGGTCCGCGAGCGCGGCCAGGTCATCGCGTACGTGGCCAACCCGTCCAAGCCGGACGTCGTCGCGCTGCGCGAGGCCGTGCTGCGCGCCGCGCGCGAGCAGGACCGGCCGGACCCGCTGTGGTTCGAGACCACGGTCGCCGACCCCGGCGTCGGGCAGGCCCGCGCGGCCGTCGCGGCGGGCGCGGACCTGGTCGTCGCCGTCGGCGGGGACGGCACGGTGCGCGCGGTCGCCGAGGCGCTCGTCGGGACCGGCGTGCCCATGGCGATCGTCCCCGTCGGCACGGGGAACCTGCTGGCGCGCAACCTCGACCTGCCGCTCGGTGACCCGCTCGCGTCGCTCGAGATCGCCGTGCGCGGTGCCGACCGTGCCATCGACGTCGGGTGGCTGCGCGTCATCCGGCTGCTCGAGGAGGACGAGGCGCGCGAGGCCGGGACCGTGCCGGACGAGGCGCTCGGCGAGCGCGACCACATCTTCCTGGTGATCGCGGGCCTGGGGTTCGACGCGGCGATGGTCGCGGACACCGACGACCAGCTCAAGGCGCGCGTGGGCTGGATCGCGTACTTCGTGGCCGGGATGCGGCACCTGCACGGGCTGCGGCTGCGGGTGCACGTCCGCATCGACGACGAGCCGACGACGACGACGCGGCTGCGCAGCCTCCTCGTCGGGAACTGCGGGCGCCTGCCCGGCGGGATCACGTTGCTGCCCGACGCCGTGGTCGACGACGGGTGGCTCGACGTCGCCGCGATCGACACCCGCGCGGGCATCGCCGGCTGGGCGCAGCTGTTCGGTGAGGTGATGCTGCAGGGCGTCGGGGTGAAGAACGGCAAGGCGCGGGGCGTCGGACGGATCGACCACACGCGCGCGCGGGAGATCCGGGTGGTCGTGCCGGCCGGTGAGTGGGCGCAGGTGGACGGGGACATCGTCGGGAAGGTCACCGAGGTGGCCGCGCGGATCGACCCCGGCGCGCTCGTCGTCCGCGTGCCCGCCGCGTGACGGCCGTGCGCTGACCCACCGGGACGTGGGTCCCGCGGCGGGACCCGGCGCGCTGCCTACGCTCGGCTCAGGCCGGTGCCCGCCGACGACGACGGGGCCGCGCCGGCCCGTGGCACCGGGCTGCGCCCGGGGCACCGAGCCGACGGAGTGGCCATGCCGATCCCCGCACGCACCGCCGCGGCCCAGCCGGGCCGCACCCTGCTCGCCGACGTCGTCCACGACCGGCTGCTCGCGGTCGTCGTCAGCGGCGAGCTGGCACCCGGCGAGGTGGTGCGGGAGGAGGAGATCGCCGCCTGGCTGTCGGTCTCCCGGACGCCGGTGCGCGAGGCGCTGCGCCGGCTCGGCGACCAGGGCCTGCTGCGCTGCCAGCCGAACCGTGGCTCGCACGTCGCGCCGCTCGAGGCCGACTACCTGGACGACGTCGTGGAGGTGGTCGCCGCGCTGGACGGGGTGGCCGCGGCGCGCGCCGAGCTGGACACCGCCGCCCTTGCGGAGATCGGTCGCCACCTCGACCGGGCGGCCGACGCCCAGGCCGCCGGCGAGCCGGGCGCACGGGCCGAGCACGTCCGCGACGCGCTCGACGCACTGCACGCGCACGCGGCCAACCCCGTGCTCGCGGCGACCGTGCACGCGCTGCGGCCGCACCTGCTCCGCCTGGTCGCGATCGTCCCGGACCCCGCGGGGGCGGACGACGCGCGGGACCGCGCGGGCGCCCTGCTCACCGCGCTGACGACCGCCGACGCCGGGGACGCGACGCGCGCGTGGGTCCAGGACCTCGCGCGGCCGCTGGTGCGGGAGGCCGTGCGCCTCGGGATCGGGGGCTGACCGCCGCTCGGGCGGCTCAGGTCGCGCGGCCGTCCCGGACGTCGGCGACCCACCGCCGCGCGGCGACGTAGTCCGCGTCCGACGTGCCGACGTGCACCGTGGGCTCGACCGCGTCCGCTCGCGGGTAGGAGCCGAGGAAGCGGACGTACGGGCAGCGGCGGTGCAGGCCCATGATCGCCTCGGCCACGCGCTCGTCGGCCACGTGCCCCTCCGCGTCGATCGAGAACGAGTAGCGTCCGAGCGCGTCCCCGATGGGCCGCGACTCGATCCGCGACAGGTTCACCCCGCGCGTCGCGAACTGCTCGAGCATCGCCAGCAGCGCTCCCGCCTCGTTGTCCGGCAGGTGCACGACGAGCGTCGTCTTGTCCGCCCCCGTGGGCGGCGGCACGTCCCCGGGCCGGCCGACGACGACGAAGCGCGTGACGGCCTGCGGGTTGTCGGCGACGTCCTGCGCGAGCGGGGTCAGCCCGTAGGTGTCGACGGCGGCCGGCGGCACGAGCGCGGCGTCGAAGCCCAGCTCGCCGGTGAGCTCGCCCGCGGCCGCGCGCTGCAGCAGCGCGGCGGGCGCGGTGTTGCTGGTCGCGGGCACGTGCACCACGTCCGGGAGCCGGTGCGCCAGCCAGCGGCGGCACTGCACCCAGGCGTGCGGGTGCGCGGAGATCCGCCGCACGTCCGCGAGCGCCACGCCCGGTGCCGCGGCCAGCGTGAACTGGACCGGCACCAGCACCTCGCGCAGCAGCACCAGCGGCTCGCCCGACGCGAGGCTGTCCAGCGTGGCGGTCACGCCGCCCTCGACCGTGCTCTCGATCGCGACGACCGCGAGGTCCGCGCGACCGTCCCGCACCGCCTCGATCGCGGAGACGACGTCGACCTGCGGCAGGTACTCGGCCTCGTCGGGCGACGCGACCTGACGCAGCGCGGCCTCCGTGAACGTGCCGGCGGGGCCGAGGTAGGCGTAGCGCATGGACCGTCCTGTCCGTCAGGTGGGGGGCGTGCTCGCAGGGTAGCCGTCGGGCCGCTCCGCCGTGCTCGCCTCCGGTACGCGGGCCGCGCGCAGCCCGACCATGCCGAGCAGCGGGACCGCCGCGACCAGCATGACGGTGGCGATCCGCACGCCGTAGTCGTTGACGAGCCCGCCCGCGATGCCCGCGATCAGCAGCCCGACGACCACCGGCCGGCTCAGCGGCCACGCCCGCTCGACGAGGTCCCACGCCGGGACGCGCACGCGCGAGCCGGGCCAGAGCACGACGACGACCCCGACCAGCACCAGCAGCGTCAGCACCGCGACCCAGCCGCTCGTCACCGTCGCCGCGGCGTAGCCGAGCTTGCGCGCGACCGTCTCCCACGCCGAGCCGTCCACGACGCGCTGCACGAACACGCCCAGGTGCGTGCGCTCGGCCTCCGGCCGCATCCAGTCGAGCACCGCGATCCCGCCCACCAGGAGCACGCCCGCGACGCCCGCCACCAGGAGCCGCAGGAACGTCACGCGCACGCCGGCGACGCCGAGGACGACGACGAGCCCCGCGGGCACCAGCACCAGGCCGCCGCCGACGTCCGCACCGAGCGCCGGCCACAGGTCGACCAGCAACGCCACGCCGCACACCGCGGCGGCCGCGGCGGTGCCGAGCAGCCGGCGCCCCCGCCGGACCAGCGCGCCGCCCACCACCGCGGCGGTGACCAGCGCGGCCACCACGTACACGGAGTACGTCGGGTTGCCGAAGCCGTAGAACCGGCCGCCGAGCGTCACCGCGGGCCCCTGCGGGCTGCCGCGGTGCAGCGGCGTGCCGAGCAGCGCGTCGAGCGTCAGCACCGCGAAGGTCACCCCGGCGACGAGCCCGACCGCGCCGGTCACCGGGCGCCGCGGCACCAGCGCCACGACCCCCGCGAGCACCGCGGCGCTCGCACCCAGCGCGAGCCACAGCGCGTTGGTCCCCGTGCCGAACCGCCACCACGAGGTCGTCGTCAGCAGGAAGCTCGCGACGGGCACGACGGCCAGCACCACGAGCACCCCGTCGGCGCCGCGACGCAGCCGCTCCGCGAGCGCCGGCCGGCGGCGCGCGAGCCGCGGCCCGAGCGTCGCGGCGAGCACCACCACGAGCAGCCCGAGCACCAGCGGCGGGGTCGTCAGCGGTCCGGACGAGCCGCGCAGCGCCTGGTCCCGCACCGTGAGGTCCTCGAGCTGGCGCACCGTCGTCGTGACGTCGGTCGGCCGGTCGGCACCCACGACGACCGGCGACCCCGCGAAGTCGTCGGACACCGGCGCGCCCACGTGCACCAGCATGGTCACGGGCAGGTCGAGCAGGCGGAACACCCCGGTCCAGCGCGTGGCCGGCGTCGTGAGGTAGCCCGCGCCCGTCTCCGGGTCGCCGATGCCGACGCCCAGGACCGGTCGGCCCCGGCCCGCGTGCCCGGTGTCCACGACGAGCGCGGTCGCGTCCGCGGGCAGCGCGCGCAGCAGCCGGGCGACGGTCTGGTCCACCTCGCGCAGCGCGTCGGCGGCCGCGACCTCCGCAGCCTCGCGCGCCGCCTCCCGCGCCTCGTCCGTGTCGGCGACCTCGTCGTCCGCGGGCTCCGGCGGGGTCGCGGAGCCGACGTCGACCAGCGTCGTCGGGCACGCGAACACGTCGTCCGGGTCCGTCGTGACGTCGTCGGGCGTCCGGTACCGCGCGACCGTGCCGTCCGGGTCCGCGAGCGCGAGCGCGGCTCGCGGCCCGACCGCCGTCGCGCACGTGCCGGAGCCGACGAGCGCCTCGCCCAGCGCACCGAGCCGCGGGTGGAACTCCGAGCGCTCCTGCAGCGCGACCAGGTCGGCCCACCCCTCGACCGTCGCCGAGCCGGCGCCGCTCGTCGTGCCCGCCCCCGCACCGGGCGTGACGTCCCAGTCCGCGCACGCCCACGTGCCGTCCTCGGTGCTGCCGGCGATCGCGGCGCGGCCCGACGAGAGCGCGAGCCAGCCGCCCGCCGGGCACCAGGCCGACCGGCCGCTCGCGCCGGGCGTCACGCCACCCGCGGGCGCGCCGTCACGCAGCAGGCCCCACAGGGTGGGCGTCGTGGCCCGGTCGACCTCGGACCAGTCGACCCCGGAGGTGCCGAGCACGACGAGCGGCGCGTCGTCGGGCGCCGCGCTGGTCCCGCCGCCGGAGGTGACGCCCCCCGCCATCGCGGCCGGCAGCGGCGACGCCACGGTCACGAGGAGCAGGACGGCGAGCAGGCCGCCGCCGGCGGCGACGATCACCGCGGGCATGCGGTGCAGCGGCGCACGGTCGGGCGCGGGGTCGTCGGGCAGGTCCTGCCAGCGGTCCTGCAGCAGCGAGACGACGAGCATGCCGCCCGCGACGGCGAGCACCGTGGTCGCCACGACGACGCCCGAGTCGTTGAGCAGCGACCCGAGCAGCGCGGCCACCACGACGGCGAGGAGCAGCCGCCGCAGCCCGTCCCACGACGCGTAGAGCCGGTCGAGCGCGCCGCCGAGCAGACGGGCGCGCCAGCGGTCGGGGCCCACGAGGACGGCGCACACCGCCAGGCACACGACCGCGGCCGCGGCGCCCAGCGGCTGCGCGACGGTCGCCCAGGCGCCCACGGCCTTCCCGGCCACGATGCCCGCGGCGTCGCCGTCGAGGATCCGCTGCACGAACAGCCCCAGGTGGCTGCCGCGGCCGGGACGCGCCCAGTCCACGACCGCGACGACGCCGACGACGAGCAGCGCCGCACCGCCGTAGAGCAGCGCGCGCCGGATGCCGACCGGACCCCGCGGGACGCCGACGAGCAGCACCGCGAACGCCGGCACCAGCGCGAGCACGCCCCCGAAGTCCGCCCCGAACGCCGGCCAGCCGTCGACCACGACCGTCACCGCCCCGACCGCGACGACGGCCGCCACCGCCCAGGACCGGCGGCCCGCCTGCCGTGCGAGCGCCGCGAGCCCCGCCGCGAGGACCAGCCCGGCCGCCGCGTAGACGCCGAACGTGGTGTTCCCGAAGCCGTAGTACCGCGCGCCGAGGGTGGGCGTGACACCCAGGATCGAGCCCTGCTGCAGGACCGTCCCGGTCAGTCCGTCGACCGTCACGACGAGCCACGTGGCGGCGGCCGCCGCGGTCGCCAGCCGCCACCGGCCCCGCGGGAGGAGCCGCGAGCCCAGCCAGACGACGAGCGCGACGGCGACCGTGGCGACCCCCCACCAGGCGGCGGCCGCGAACACGGGCGCGGGCGAGCCCCACCAGCGCGAGAGCGCCGCGAGCTGGGCGCCCACGGGCGTGCACACCGCGAGCAGCAGGACGGCGACGGCGACCCGGCGCAGCGCGGGCGGCGGACGGGCGTGCCGCCGCCGCACCAGGAGCAGCGTGACCAGCACGAGCGCGACCACGACCCCGACCACCCCGAGCAGGAGCGGCAGCAGGTAGGGCGTGATCGTCGTCATCTCGGTGAGGTACCGCCGGTTCTCGACGGTCCGGTCGGTGCTCATGCGCCGCTCCGGCCCGACCTCGAGCGGGGCTCCGTCGAGCTCCGCGGTGTCACCGCCGACGGCGGCGACGATCGTCGCGGACAGGTCCTGGAGCGTGACGATGCCCGTGCGCCGCGTCGACTTCGAGGTCAGCCAGCCGACGGTCCCGCCGCCGGCCCGCCACTGCACCACCGCCTGCAGCCCGGACTCGCCCGTCGGCCCGTCGGACACGCCGGCGACCACGACGTCGGTGCCCGGTTCGACCGCGGCCAGCACGCGCCGCAGCTCGTCGTCGACCAGCGCCAGCACCTCGCGGCGGTCGGTGCGGTCGGCGGGCAGGTCGCCCGCGTCGAGCACCGTCACCGGGCAGGCGACGAGCTCCTCGTCGGGGATCGCCCCGAGCGTCGGCGCGTACCGCGCGACCCGGCCCTGGTCGTCCGCGAGAGCCAGCGCCGCGCCGGGGCCGATCGCGGTGGTGCACCCACCCGTGGCCGCGACCAGGGTGCCGACCGTGCCGGGCACGCCGTAGCCGCCCGCGGGCACCTCGTCGGCCGGGGGCGCGACGATCGCCGACCAGCCCGGGACCGACGCGGGGCCTGGCACGGTGGCGGGCGGCGTCACCGCAGGGAACGTCGGGCAGGTGTCGAGCACGTCCGACGAGCCGCCCTCCGCGTCCGGCGAGGCCTCGCTCGTCGGCTCGTCGGACGGGGCCACGAACGGCGCGACCCGGCGGCCCGCGGAGATGGTCTCCCACGCACCCAGGCGGCACATCTGGTCCGACGAGGTGTGGACCGAGATCGAGCCGACGGCCCCCTCCCCGACCATGCGCCACAGCGTCGGCGTCCCGGTCCGGTCGACGTCCTCCCAGTGCAGCCCGCCGATCCCGACGACGACGACGTCGCGCAGCTCCGCCCCGTCGCCGGAGCTCTCCGCGCTCGCCGCACCGGCGCCCGCCGCGACGGCCAGCGCGGCGAGCGCGCCGGCGAGCACCGCCCGGACGGCGACCACGGCCCGGCGCCCGGCGCGACGCGGCGAGCGCGCGCGGGCGCGGGTCAGCAAGGGCACGGGAACAGGGTAGGCGGCGGGACCGACGACGAGGTCAGCGGTGCGTGGGCGGCCGCTCGGGGCTGACCGTGCGCTTGACCGAGCCGCCCGCGGCGCGCAGCCGGCGCGCACCGACGGCGAGCTGGACGTCCCGGTACTGCGCGGCCCGGTGGAGCTGCCCGCGCAGGTCCGAGCCCGACGGCCGGTGCCGCAGCTCGCACGGGACCTCGACCACGCGGAAGCCGCGCCGCAGCAGGTCGATCGTCATGCCGGTCTCGACGCCCCAGCCGTGCGCCAGCGGCGTGGCGGCCTCGAACGCCTCGCGCGTCAGGCAGCGCATGCCCGAGAGCGGCTGCGTGGGCGTCCAGCCGGTCATCGCGGCGATGGCCCGACGAGCCGCGCCCACGACGATGCCGCGTCCGCCCGCTCCCGGCTGGGGCGGGAGCAGCGCGATCGCGAGGTCGGTGTGGCCCTCGAGCACCGGCGGGACCAGCGGCGCGGTGTTCACCGCGGTCTCACCCAGGTCGCCGTCGATGAACAGCAGGACGCGCGGCAGGCGGTCCGGCGCGTCCCGCATCGCGACGACCGCGGCGCCCGTCTCCATCGCGGCGGCCTTCCCGCGGTTGTGCGAGTGCCGCACGACGACCGCGCCCGCCTCCCGGGCGACGTGCTGCGTGTTGTCCTCCGAGCCGTCGTCGACGACGAGCACGAGGTCGACGTGCGGGATCGCCTTGGCGGAGCGGACCGTGGCCGCGATCCGCCGCGACTCGTCCTTCGCCGGGATGATCACCGCGACCCGCTGCCGCGGCCGGCCACGACCGTCGCCTCGACGATCACCGTGACCGCCGCCGCGTCCGGGGCGCGGGCGCTCGGGGCCGCCGCGCCCGGTGTCCGACGTGGCGTCCGACGCGGCGTCCGATGCTGTGTCCGACGTGGTGTCCGGCGTGGTGTCCGGCGCGGGGAGCGGGCCCCTCGTCGCGGGGGTCTCGTCCCCCTCGGGGGCGGGGTCGGCCGATGGACGGGGGGTCACGGGCGCCAGCCTATCGACGCCGCGGCCGCCGGGCGCCCGGTCGGGGCTCCGTCACCCGCCCGCCGCACGGGCGGGACGTCAGAAGAGGCGGCGGTTGTCGACCGGCCGCCGGGGACGCGTGCCGCGCGCGGCGCGGATGCCGTCGCGGGAGCCCGGGGGACGGGGGCGGCCGGAGGCGGTGACGCCGCCGAACAGCGTCGCGGCGCCGGTGACGCTCGCCTCGAGGTCGAGCAGCTCCCGCTTGCGCTCCACCCCCGCGGCGAAGCCCGTGAGCGTGCCGTCCGCACCGATCACGCGGTGGCACGGGACGACGACCGCGATCCGGTTGGCGCCGTTCGCGGCACCGACCGCCCGCGCCGTGGTCCGCGGGTCCAGGCCGAGCGTCGCGGCCAGGTCGCCGTACGTCGTCGTGCTGCCGTAGGGAATGCGCCGCAGCCCGTCCCACACCCGGCGCTGGAAGTCCGTGCCGGCGTAGGCCAGCGGCAGGTCGAACTCCCGCAGCTCGCCGGCCAGGTACGCGGTGAGCTGCTCGGCCGCCGCGGCGAGCACGGGCTCGTCGGCCACGTCCACCCGCATCCCCGGTCCCGGGCCGGCCGCCGACCCGTCGCCGTGCGGGAGCCGGAGGTGCGTGATCGCCGCGCCCGCGGGCCCGACCGTCGCCGCGAGCACGACGTCCCCGAGCGACGTGCCCAGGACCGCGTGCACCGCCGCGGCGACCTCGGCCCCGGTGTCCGCGTCGGCCGCTCGCGCCTCGGCCACTCGCAAACCGGCCGCTGTCCCCGTCATGACCGCCATCCTGCCTCCCCCCACCCACACGCCCGCGGGCGACGAACCCGCCCCGAGGTAGACGCCGGGGCCCACCGGATCGTGAGCCGTCGGTCCGGGTGCGACGACGGACCGGCCTCGGCGGCACCCCGCAGGGGGCGCCCAGCAGGAAGCGCCCAGCAGGAAGCGCCCAGCAGGAAGCGCCCAGCAGGAAGGACTCAGCGGGAAGGACTCAGCAGGACGCGTTCAGCGCAGGGTCACCTGGCGGGCGACCAGGCCCGCGCGGGCGCGGCGCTCGTTCGCGTCCAGGGGCTCGGTGCTGGCGAGCGCCTCGGCGAACGTCGGCGCGAACTGCGCGATCGGGCCCTCGACCTCGTCGGCCTCGGTCCCGCGGGCGAGCTCCCACACCGGGACGACGAGCCCGCTCGAGCGGAAGTAGCCGATGAACTTGCCGTCCGCGAAGCCGGAGGCCCGCTTCGCGTGCAGGCGAGCGAGGCCGTCGAGGACCACCTGCTCCTCGTGCGGCTGGGCCCAGCGGACGAACTCCTTGGCGCCCATGCGGCACCAGTACGCGGACTCGACCGCCTCGATCTTGACGGTGTCGATGATCCCGGCGTCGGCGTCCTCGATCGCGGCCTCGAGGTCGGAGGTCCGCTCTACGTCCGGCGCGAGCCAGTAGGAGAACGAGTCGTGGACCGTGACCTCGAACGGCACGCCCAGGTCGAGCACGTCCTGCAGGCGCGGGCCGGGCTCGGGCAGGCCGACCGTCTCGATCGCGGTGCCGGGCTCGACGTCGAGCGCCTCGAGCAGCGCCGCCGCGAGGTCGCGGCTCGCGTCGCCCGAGCTCGTCGCGGTCTGCAGCGCCAGCAGGACGACGCCGTCCGCGCGGTGCAGCGCGGGCCAGGCCTGCGGCAGCACCGTGGTGACGAGCACGTCCTTGGCGCCGTGCTCCTTCGTCGTGCGCGCCGGTGCGGTCGCCGCGGGGACGACCTCCTTGAGCGCGACCCAGTCGGGCTCACCGGGCAGCCCCTCGAACGGACGCAGCACGAAGTCGACAGATCCCTTGGCCATGCGGCGAGCCTACCGGCCCGGCCCGCGACGACCCTGCCCACCCACCCTCCGGCCTCGCGGTGGGCGAGAGACGACGAGGTCGGGGTGCGGCCGGGGGTGCGCGCGGGGCGTGGCGCGGGGAAGGATGGGGGCATGCACCCGCGCGCCGGCACCCCCGCCCTTCCCGAGGACCTCATCGACGTCGACGCGCTCGTCGGCGCGTACTACGACGGCGTGCCCGACCCGTCGGACCCCGAGCAGCAGGTCGTGTTCGGCACCAGCGGCCACCGCGGCTCGTCGTTCAGGACGGCGTTCAACGAGGCGCACATCGTCGCGATCACGCAGGCGATCGTCGAGTACCGCGCGGCCCAGGGCACGGACGGGCCGCTGTTCATCGGCCGCGACACGCACGGGCTGTCCGAGCCGGCGCAGCGGACGGCGATCGAGGTGCTGGTCGCCGGCGGCGTCGAGGTGCACGTCGACGCGCGGGACTCCTACACCCCGACGCCCGCGGTGTCCCTCGCGATCCTGCGGCACAACGGCGCGGGCACGTCGCAGGGCGTGCGGACCCAGGGCCCCGGCCTGGCCGACGGCATCGTCGTGACGCCGTCGCACAACCCGCCCACCGACGGCGGCTTCAAGTACAACCCGCCGCACGGCGGCCCGGCGGGGAGCGACGCGACGGGTCCCATCGCCGCCCGGGCCAACGAGCTCCTGGCGGGCGGGTGGCGGCAGGTCCCCCGCACGCCGTACGAGCGTGCGATCACGTCCGACCTGGTCAAGCGCCACGACTACCTCACGGCCTACGTCGACGACCTGGCGAACATGATCGACTTCGACGCGATCCGCGGCGCGGGCGTGCGGATCGGCGCGGACCCCCTGGGCGGCGCGGTCGCCGAGTACTGGGGCGTGATCGGCGAGCGGTACGGGCTGGACCTGACCGTGGTCAACCCGACCGTCGACCCCCGCTGGTCCTTCATGACGCTCGACTGGGACGGCAAGATCCGCATGGACTGCTCGTCGCCGTCGGCGATGGCGTCGCTGGTCAACCGCATGACCGCGGGCGACGGCCCGGCGCCCTACGACATCGCGACCGGCAACGACGCGGACTCCGACCGACACGGGATCGTCACGCCCGACGGCGGGCTGATGAACCCGAACCACTACCTCGCGGTGATGATCTCCTACCTCTACGGCGGGGCGCGCCCGGGCTGGCCCGCGGCCGCGGGCATCGGCAAGACGCTGGTCTCGTCGTCGCTCATCGACCGGGTGGGCGCGAAGCTCGGCCGGCAGGTGATCGAGGTGCCCGTGGGGTTCAAGTGGTTCGTCCCCGGCCTGATCGACGCGTCGGTCGGGTTCGGCGGGGAGGAGTCCGCCGGGGCGTCGTTCCTGCGCACGGACGGCACCGTGTGGACCACCGACAAGGACGGGCCCATCGCATGCCTGCTCGCCTCGGAGATCCTCGCGACCACCGGGAAGTCGCCGTCGGAGCACCACCGCGAGCTCGTCGCCGAGCTGGGCGAGTCCTGGTACGCCCGCATCGACGCCGCCGCCACGCGGGAGGAGAAGTCCCGTCTGGCGGCGCTCTCGCCGAACCAGGTCTCCGCGACGAGCCTCGCGGGCAGCCCCATCACCGCACGGCTGACCGAGGCGCCCGGCAACGGCGCGGCCATCGGCGGGCTCAAGGTCGTCACCGACGACGCGTGGTTCGCCGCGCGGCCGTCCGGCACCGAGGACGTCTACAAGATCTACGCCGAGTCGTTCGTCTCCGCCGAGCACCTCACGCAGGTCCAGGCCGAGGCGAAGGACGTGGTCTCGGCCGCCCTCCAGGGCTAGGGGCGCACGCTCGTCGGGCGCGTCAGGTGCTGGCGCGCTCGACGAGCGACGCGGGGAGCGTCACCGCGGCGGGCTCGCGCCCCTCGACCACCTCGAGCAGCAGGCGCACCATCTCCGCGCTGATCCGCTCGAACGGCTGGCGCATCGTCGTGAGGTGCGGGTTCACCGTGACCGCGACGCCCGCGTCGTCGAACCCACCGACCGCGACGTCGTCGGGCACGGTCCGCCCCGCGTCGGCCAGCACCACCATCGCGCCCGCGGCCATGAGGTCGTTGGCCGCGAACACGGCGTCCAGGTCCGGGCGCCGTGCCAGCAGCTCGGTCATCGCGACCGTCCCGCTCGCCCGCGTGTAGTCGCCGTGCACGACGAGCGTCTCGTCGAACCGGTCGCCGAGCTCCCGGCGGTAGCCCTCCAGCCGCAGCCGGCCGCCCGGGGTGTCCATGGGGCCGGTGATCATCGCGATGCGCTCGCGCCCGCGGTCCATGAGGTGGCGGGTCATGCGGCGGGCACCGCCCAGGTCGTCCGCCGCGACGTAGCCGACCTGCTGCTCGAAGCCCAGCGGGATGCCGCAGGCGATGGTCGGGATCTGCTGCTCGACCAGCGAGCGCAGCACCGGCGAGCCCGCGTGCGAGGAGATGAGCAGCACGCCGTCGACGTGCCCGGCGCCCACGTAGTCGAGCATCTGCGTCTGCTCCGCGGGCGTGCCGGCGACCATGAGGAGCAGGGGCATGCCCCGCGCGGCGAGCTCTTGGGCGGCGCCGCGCAGCAGGATCGAGAAGTTGGGGTCCTCGAACAGCAGGTGCTGCGGCTCGGTCAGCAGGAACGCGACCGAGTTGGACCGGCCGGTGACCAGGCTGCGCGCGTGCTGGTTGGTCGTGTAACCCGTGCTGCGGATGGCCTCCTCGACCGCCGCGAGCGCCTCCGGCGAGACCCAGTGACCGCCGTTGATGACCCGGGACACCGTGCCGCGCGAGACCCCGGCCGCGGCCGCGACGTCGCGGATCGTGGGCCGCCGGCGCGGTGCGGGTGTCGAAGCCATCGGGGGCACTCTAGGCCCTCACCGGGAACGGTCACAGTCGGGCGCGCGTCAGCCGCCCGACGAGCCCGGCGCCGCCTCCCGCAGCAGGTCGCGGTACTCGGGATGGCGCGCGATCCAGGCCGAGACGAACGGGCACAGCGCGACCACGTCGTCACCGCGGTCGCGGACCGCGTCGAGCGCGCCGCGCACCAGCTCGCCGCCCACGCCCTGGCCCTCGTGCTCCGGCCCCACCTCGGTGTGCGTGAAGACCACGGTCCGCCCGTCCCGGTGGTACTCCGCGAACCCGAGCACGCGCTCGCCGTCGCGCGCCTCGAACCGCGACCCGTCCGGTACCTCCACCACGTCCACGGCCCCACCTTGCCCGTCCAGGCCCGCTCGCGCACCCCCCGACCGGGGCCGCACCCCTCCGCACCCGGGCGCCGGGCGCGGAGGACGCGCTGGAGCGGTGGTCGGACGGTGGGAGGATGGGGGCGTGCTGGCGCCGTACCGTGACGTGCTCTCCCGGCCCGGTGCTCTCGCGTTCTCCGCCGCCGGGGTGGTCGCGCGACTCCCCATCTCGATGGTCGGCATCGGCATCGTGCTGGCCGTCTCCGGGATCTACGACTCCTACGCGCTCGCCGGTCAGGTGTCCGCCGTGCTCGTTGTGACGTCCGCGCTCACCGCGCCGCTCATCGCGCGCCTGGTGGACCGGCACGGCCAGGCGCGGGTGATGCTCCCCGCGCTCGCGATCTGCGCGACCGGGCTGACCGCGCTGGTGATCGCGCTCATGACCCGGGCGCCGGAGCCCGTCCTCTTCCTCACCGCGGTCGTGGGCGGCGTGAGCGGTCAGTTCGGCTCGCTCGTGCGCGCGCGCTGGTCGGCGGTCCTCAAGGGCGAGCCCGCCGCGCTGCACACCGCGTACTCGCTGGAGTCGGCGCTCGACGAGGTCGTGTTCATCGTCGGCCCCGCGGCGGCCACCGTGCTCGCGACGTCGGTCGCACCGAGCGCGGGGATCGTCGTGCCGCTCGTGGCGACGGTGCTCGGCGGCCTGTGGTTCCTGTCCCAGCGGCGCACCGAGCCCGCGCCGAGCCCGCGTCAGGCGACGGGTGGCGGCTCGCTGCTGCGCGCGCCCGGCATGCTGGTGCTGATCGTCGTCTTCCTCGCGATGGGCACGATCTTCGGTGCGACCGACGTGTCGACCGTCGCGTTCGCGGAGGAGTCGGGCCAGAAGTCCGCGGCGGGCTTCATCCTCGCGGTGTTCGCCGCGGGCTCGCTGGTGTCCGGCCTGCTGTACGGCGCGCGGCACTGGGTGCGGCCGCTGTGGGTGCGGTTCGGCATCGGGATGGTGGCGCTGGCGGTGGGCGTGTCGCTGTTCGTGCTGGTGCACTCGCTGGCGGCGCTGGCGGCCGTCATGTTCGTCACCGGCTTCGCGATCGCGCCCACGCTCATCAACGGCAACGGCCTGGTGCAGGAGCTGGTGCCGGCCGCCCGGCTGACCGAGGGCCTCACCTGGGTCGGCACGTCGCTGGGCGTCGGGGTGTCGATCGGCTCGTCGATCGCCGGCGTACGGATCGACGCCGAGGGCTCGCACGGCGGCTTCCTGGTGGTGGTGCTCGCCGGCGCGGCCGCGCTCGTCGCGACGCTCGCGTCCCTGCGCACGCTGCGCGCGCGGCACCTGGTGCACCTCGCGGCCGAGGGCGACGTCCCCGCACCCGCGCAGGACCAGGTCCACCCGGACGACGTGTCCGACGAACCCGCCGAGGACGAGCCGCGCACGCCCTAGGGTGCTGCCGTGCCCGTCACGCTGACCTCCGAGGTTCCGCTCGAGTCGCTGCGCACCCTCGTCGCCCCCGTGGGCGAGCTCCGCGAGGCGATCCGCCTGGAGGGCGGCTTCTTCGCGACGACGTACCGCGTGACGCTCACGGACGGCACGCGCGTCGTCGTGAAGACCGCACCCGCCGCGACCGACCGGCTGCTCACGCACGAGCACGACCTGCTGCGCACCGAGGCCCTCGTCTACGGCCTCGGCGGCGCGCGCCCGGACCTGCTCATGCCGCGCCTGCTGCACACGGACCTGACCCGCGCGGTGGTCCCCGGCGACGTCGTGGTCGCCTCCCACCTCGACGGCGTCCCGTGGGTGGACGCGGGCTTCGGTCCGCCCGACGAGGACGCGCGCACACGCCGCGCGCAGTCGGACCTCGGCGCGCTCGTCGGCCGGCTGGGCACCGTGACCGGCGAGGCGTTCGGCTACCCGCAGTCGCCCGCGCTGCAGGCGGGCACGTGGCGGGCCGCGTTCACGGCGATGGTCGGCACGCTGCTCGCCGACGCCCGCCACTGGGGCGTGGACGTGCCCGACGAGCGGATCCGCGCGGCGCTCGCCCGGCACGCGGACGCGCTCGACACCGTCACGGCTCCGCGCCTGGTCCACACCGACCTGTGGCCCGGCAACGTCTTCGTCGAGCCCGCGACCGGCGAGGTGGTCGGCATCATCGACACGGAGCGCGCGCTGTGGGGCGACCCGGTCCTCGACCTCGTGGGCGCCGACCCGATGTGGGACGGCCTCCCCGACGCGTTCGCCGCGCACCACGACCTGACCGCACCGCACGTCCCGACCCGGCTGGCCCTGGGTCACCTGTGGCTCTCGCTCGTGATGACCGTCGAGCCCGCCCCGCGCGCCTACCCCCCGAGCGACTGGCTCACCGGGTACGCGGCGGCGAACCGCCGCAACCTCGCCCGCGCCCTCGACGAGCTCGCGTAGCCGCACCGGCCGGCCCCACCCCGCGGGATGGCGGCCGGCCGGCGCGTGCGGTGTCAGCGCTGCAGCGTCAGCAGGCCCGGGCGGTACGGCAGGAGGCCGTAGTCACCGCCGGAGCTCGGCGACCGCCCCTGGTACAGCAGCTGCAGGTTGCAGGGGTCGACGGTCATCGTCTGGTCGTTGCTGGACCGGATCAGCTCGCCGTGGCTGATGTCGTTCGTCCAGGTCGCGCCGCTGTTGGCCTTGCCGGCGAACGGGTTGCTTTCCGTCGCCGCCTGCGGCGTCCACGAGCCGGACAGGCTCGTCGCGGTGAAGGAGCGGAAGTACCGCCCGTTGGCGCCGATCGCCTCGACGATCATCAGGTACTGGTTCTGGCCCTTGACCTTGTAGACCTGCGGCGCCTCGAACAGGTTGTTCGTCGTGTCGCTCATGACGACCGTCGACGAGGAGCCGAAGCTGCCGGGGAAGCTCCCGATCGGCATGCTCGCCCGGTAGATCTTGCCGTTGTCACCGGCGAAGAACAGGTACATGGTCGTGCCGTCCCCGATGACCGTCTGGTCGATCGGACCCGTGCCGGAGCCGGAGATCGACCCCGAGAAGAGCGTGCTCGCGGCCGACCACCCGTTGGCGTTCGTCGGGTTGCTCGAGGTCCGGTACATGAATGCCGACGGGCCCCACTGGTAGGTGAGCACCCAGATGTTCTTCGGTGCGAAGTAGAACAGCGACGGCGCGACGGTCCCGGAGCTCATGCCGGTCTGCGTGGCGGAGGCCATGTCGGACCAGCTCGAGAACAGGCCGAAGCTCATCGACCCCCAGCTCGACCCGTAGTCGTGCGTCGTCGCGTAGACCAGGTGCTGGCCGTTGTACTCGGCCGTCGTGAAGTCCTTCAGCGAGGCCCACCCCGCCTTGGGTGTCGCGAGCGGTCCCGACGAGGTCCACCGGTACGACGAGGGCAGCGTGCACGATCCCGTGGGCGGTGGTGTGGTGGTGCCGCCGCCGAGCGGGACGAGCTGCCACTGCTGGTTGGCGCCGCCCCAGCTGTCGTACTGCACGATCGCGCCACCATCGGCGGTGGACGCCCCCTGGACCTCGAGCGCCTTGCCCGAGTTCCGGTTCACCAAGGTCGCGTACCCGTTGGCGACCGTCACCTTCCACTGCTGGTTCGCCCCGTTGAGGTCCGGCCACTGCACGACCTGGGCCCCGTTGGCCGTCGAGAAGTTGTAGACGTCCAGCACCTTGCCCGACAGCACCGACTTCACCCGGTAGTACCCGTTGCCCGAGTCGACGAACCGCCACTGCTGGTTCGACCCGTTGCCGCGCGCCCACTGCGTGATGCGCGCACCGTCCGCCGTCGAGAAGTTGTAGACGTCCAACGCCTTGCCCGAGTTCCGGTTCACCAGCACGTACGTCGCACCGGTGTCCACGTCGGCCGCCGACGCCGACGACCCCATCGCCACCACGCCGACCGACGCCACCATCACCGCGCCAGCGGCCAGCGCGGCCCACCTGCTGCGCAGGCGTGGTGCCGTGCGCGTTCCGAACCCTGTCATGCCGTGCCTCCTCCGTGAGGGCCGCCGGGTGCGTCGGACAGGGCCTCGCGAGAGCGCGGCGTCGTCGCGGCGCTTCGAGGGCTCCGCCGGACCGGCCGACGGTCGCTGCGTGTGAGCGTTCACATCCGTATGAGCTGAGCCGCGCTGATATCGGCGGCTTGATAACGATGTTGACAACGTTCTCCATCAGCCACAACGGATCGGGCGCGCGCTAAACAGTTAGGCGCCCTGCCGGGGACCGACCCGTCCGCGACCGGCTCGCGACCCGCACCCCGTCTCGCCTCACCGCCAGCCGCCGGAGGAGTCCGGGGCCATCTCCGGGCACTGCTGCGCTCCGTCCGGCAGCAGTTCGAAGTGCCAGACCTCGTTGGCGTACGCCCGGCAGAGCCCGAGCTCGTACCCGTGCTCACCCAGCCACAGCGCGCCCTCGGTCCCGCCCACGTCCACCGCGAGCCCCTGCACGTGCGCGGAGGTCTCCGGCGGGAGCACCCACCGGTGCGCCTCCGCCTCGTCGCCGTACCGCTCGATCGTCTGGTCCACGAGCTCGGCCTGCTCGGCCGCCGAGCGCCAGCCCGACGTCAGCGTCAGCGACACCCCGTCGCGGGCGGCCGCCTTCTGCGCGCGCCGGAACCGCTGCGCGAGCTCCGGGTCCAGCCCGTCCGCCGCCGGCCCCGCCGCGGGGGCGAACGTCGCGGGCACCGGGTCCCCCTGCGACCCGGTGTCCGCGTCCGCCTCCTGCCCTCCCCCCACCTGCTGGTGCGCCACGAGGGCCGCCGCCAGGAGCACGACCCCGGCCGCACCGCGTCGTCGCCTGCGCCGCCGGGTGCGCTGCTGGCGCAGCGCCGCGGCCAGCACGCCTTCCGGCGCCCGGTCGGTGTCCGTCGTCCTCATGGGTCCCACGCTGCCGGGACGACGAGCGCGCGTCGTCGGACGACGGGCGGGACCTGCCCACCCCGGACGCTCGCCCCCCGGCGGCCGGGTCCTCTCCCGGCGGCGGACGGACGCGAGGCGGCGTCCACCCCAGGGTGGAGACCGGACCACCCGGCGGGTCCGCCCCGGGACCGTCGGCCCGGCGCGGGTGCGCGCGTAGGGTCGCGACCGTGGCAGCCCTGCTCCCCGCGCGAGCCGCGCGGCCGGTGACGCCGCCGCGGCGTGCCGCGCGACGGGGCCGCCGGCCGGCGCGGGCGTGGCGTCCGCACCCCGTGCGGTTCCTGCGCGCCGAGGCCGGTGGCCCGTTCCGGCGGGACTACGCGCTGGCGGGAGCGGTCGGGCTCGCGACGGCGGTCACGCTCGCCGTGGTCGAGCGGTGGGACTACTGGATGCCCGTGCACATCGGCACCTACTGGGCCGCATGCTGGTGCACGGTGCTCGCGCTGGCGCTCCGCCGACGCTGTCCGCGGCGGGCCCTCTGGCTGCTCGCGGTGGGGTACCCGATCGTCTACGCGACGACCACGGGCGGCGGCGCGCTGCAGTCCACGCTCCACCTGGTGCCGCTGCTGGTCGTGGTGTTCGCCGCGACGCGCGCGGGTGCGTACCGGCTGCCGGTGACGCTCGCCGTCGGCCTCGCGTCCGGGTTCGTGCTCCTGGCGGGGATCGAGGGGGCGTTCCGCGAGCTGAGCACGCTGCACTGGTCGCCGCGGTTCGACCTGTCGCTCGGGCTCGTGGTCGCGGCTTCCGTGGTGGCCACCGCCGCCGTGGGCCACGTGCTGCACCGGCTCGACGTCACCACCGCCCAGCTCGCCGAGCGCAACGCCGAGCTGCTCGCGCTCCAGGAGGTCCGCGCCACCGAGGCCGTGCGCGACGAGCGCACCCGCATCGCGCGCGAGCTGCACGACGTGGTGGCGCACCACGTCTCCGCGATCGTGGTCCGGGCGCAGGCCGCGGACCGGGTCGCGGACGCCCAGCACGACGCACCGCGCGAGGCGGTCCGGTGGATCGCCCCGGCCGGCCGCGAGGCGCTCGACGCCATGCGCTCGGTGGTGCGCGTCCTCCGGGCCGCGGACGACGACTCCGCCCCCATGGCCCCGACGCCGGACCTCGACGCGCTGCCGCAGGTGGTCGAGCGCGTGCGCGCGGCGGGCCTGCACGTGACGGCCGACCTGCCCGAGCGGCCCCCGGCGTGCTCGCCCGCGACCGCGCTCGCGGTGGTCCGCGTCGCGCAGGAGGCGCTCACCAACGTGCTGGTGCACTCCGCGGCCCCCACCGCGACCGTCCGCCTCACCAGCCGCGACGGCACGCTGGTCCTCGACGTGCACGATCCCGGCCCGCCCCGCCCGGCCGGGCCGAGCACCGGCGGCAACGGCATCCCGCACATGCGCGAGCGCGCGGCGGCCAGCGGGGGAACGCTCGTCGTCGGACCTGCCGGGCCGGCCGAGGACGGCGGGTGGCGCGTCCGGCTCGTCGTCCCGGAGGTCCTCGCGTGACCCCGGCACCCCTCCGGCTCGTGGTCGTCGACGACCAGCCGACCATCCGCATGGGCCTGCGGATGATCCTCGACCACGAGGACGACCTGACCGTGGTCGGCGAGGCCGGCGACGGTGCCGCGGCGGTCGACGTCGTCCGCGAGCGCCGCCCGGACGTCGTGCTGCTCGACGTGCGCATGCCCGGAACGGACGGTGTCGAGGCGACCCGGCGCATCCGCAGCGACCCGGACCTGGCCGACGTGCGCGTCGTCGTGCTCACCACGTTCGACGACGAGGAGTACGTCACCGGAGCACTGCGCGCGGGCGCGCACGCCTTCCTGCTCAAGGACGCCGACCCCGCGACGCTCGTCGAGACCGTCCACCGCGTGCGACGCGGCGAGAGCGTGCTCGACCCCAAGGTCACCGGCCTCGTGGTGGGCCAGTGGCGTACGTGGGGCGTGGGGCAGCAGGGCCCCGCGGCGCCGCTGGCCGCCGCGGTCGAGACCCTCACGCAGCGCGAGCGCGAGGTGCTGCTCGCGGTGGCGCGCGGTGGTTCCAACACCGACGTCGCGACCGAGCTGGGCGTCGGCGAGGCGACCGTCAAGGCGCACGTGCACGCGCTGCTGCGCAAGCTCGACTGCACCACGCGCACGCAGCTCGTCGTCGCGGCCTACGAGTCCGGCCTGGTCCGCGCCGGCGGCTGACGACGCGGCCCGCCCGCTGGGATGAGTTCTCGTCAGTAGGTGAAGTCCGCACTGACCTCGCGGGACCACGGCGTGTCTGGCCTCAAGAACCAGATTCGCGCGCGTCGAGACGTTCCAGCTGGAAGGACCGTGACCTCCGCCAGCAGCAGACCGTCCGGAACGTTGGCCTGCGCCCACGCCGTCACCTGAAGAGCGTCCGGTACTCCACGGAACAGGTAGGTCGTCTCTTCAGTCACGGTGTCGAGCGCGCCGCTCCCCCTGAGGTACGTCACGAAGACGTCAGGGCTCACGTCCGCCTCCGGCCCCTCGGGGACACGCGACAGCTCAGGATGGCCGAGGGGTGCCATGCTCATGTCCCCAGACACGCGTCGCGCTTACTGGAGAAGACGACGCCATTTGGCGCAATGCCCGCGGGAGCCGTGCTGGTCACGACGTTCCGACCCTTCCAGAGTCCGCAGCCGACGCCTCCCGACCCTCAGGCCGGGACGTACCACGTGTATCTGGCCCCGTCCGTAGGGTCGTCTGGGACGGAATCTCCGCGCTCTCGAGATCGAGTTCGCTCGCTACCGCCGAGGTAGAGGTGCCGCAGGGTGCGGGGAACTCTGTGTTTACTTCTGACCCGACGGCTGCGGCCGCCCACATCGTCGACATGAGCACAATCGCAACCACTCCTGAAGAACGTCTACGCCACATGGCGCCCCCCTTCGACTCAAGATCTGTGCGCGATTTAGCACCGACGGGTCGAACGGACAAGGCTACCGGCGGACCGAAGTGCCCTGACGCAAGGTCCGATGCGGGAGGCGATCTGTGCGGATCTGGGCACGCGTTGCATCGAGCTCATCATGGCGTGGGGTGGTGGGCGTCGTAGCGCCAGAAGGTGCGTTGCGTGCGGACCAGGAGCCAGAGCAGCGTGACGCACAGCAGGCCGCCGATCACCACGGCCCACGCCTCGCCGACCGCCCCGGAGACCGACCCGATGAACATGTCGCCCAGGCGCGGGCCGCCGGCGACCACGACGATGAAGACGCCCTGCAGCCGGCCGCGCATGTCGTCGGGCGTCGCGGTCTGCAGGATGGTCTGCCGGAAGATCGCGCTGACCTCGTCGGACGCGCCGGCCGCGACGAGCGTGCAGCACGCGATCGCGAGCGCGCCCCACAGCACGTGGTCGGGGCGGTCCCGTCCGACGAGCACGAGCACCAGCCCGAAGCCGACGACGGACAGCCCCCACCCGGTGATCGCCCACGTGATGACGCGGCCCTGCCAGCGCACGCGCGCGAGGCCGCCGGACAGCAGACCGGACGTGACGGCACCGACCGCGAGCGCGGCGGTGAGGATGCCCGTGGTGGTCTCGCCGCCGCCCAGGTACCAGATGCCGACGGCCGGGAACACGACGCGCGGCATCGCCAGGATCATCGCGCACAGGTCGACCGCGAAGGTCATCCGCAGGTTCGGCTGCGTGCCCAGGTAGCGCAGGCCGTCGACGACGGACCCGAGGCCGACGCGCGCTCGTCGGGAGTCCGACGGCTCGGGGACCACGGGCGGGAGCCGGAAGACCGCGGCGAGGGCGAACGTGAACAGCGCCGCGTCGACGGTGTACGCGAGGCCGTAGTCGAGCGACGCGAGCCCGGCGCCCGCGAGCGGGCCGACCATGAGCGCGGTCTGGAAGCCGATCGCCTGCAGCGCGTTGGCGGCCGGCATGTACCTCGGCCCGAGCAGGCGCGGGATGATCGCGGAGCGCGCCGGGGAGTTGACCGCGTTGGCGCCGGACTGGATCGCGGTCAACGCGTACAGCGTCCCGACGTGCTCGTTGCCCGCCCAGCCCTGCACCGCGAGCACCAGGATCGCGACCCAGCTCACCGCGCTCGCGACCAGCGCGACCTTCCGCCGGTCGTAGTGGTCGACGATCGCGCCGCCGTACAGCCCGAAGACCACGAGCGGCACGAACGCGAACATCCCGAGCACGCCGACGCTGAGCGTCGAGCCGGTGATGGCGTAGACCTGCAGCCCCACCGCGACGACCGTGAGCTGCGTGCCCAGCTGGGAGACCGACAGCCCCCACCAGAGCCGTCGGAAGTCGGGGCTGATGCGCAGGGGCGTCGTGTCGACGACGAGGGACCGCACCGGCGCAGTCTAGGTTCGGCTGTTCGGAGGACCGTTCTCGAGAGGAGCAGATGTGACGCACGTCGTGGTCATGGGGGTCTCGGGGACGGGCAAGACAAGCGTGGGCCGCCTGGTCGCGGACGCGCTCGGCCGGCCGTTCGTCGAGGGCGACGAGCTGCACCCGCCGTCCAACGTCGAGCGGATGCGCGCCGGCCTGCCGCTGACCGACGCGGACCGCGCGCCCTGGCTGGTCGCGATCCGGGACGTCCTCGACCAGCACGCGCGGGCCGGCTTGGACGTCGTCGTGGCGTGCTCGGCGCTGCGCCGCGCCTACCGGGACGTGCTGCGGCAGGCGCGCGGCGGCGTCACGTTCCTGCACCTGGTGGTGCCGCCCGACGAGCTCGCGCGCCGGATGGCCGCGCGCACGGGCCACTTCATGCCGCCCGCGCTCCTCGCCAGCCAGCTCGCGACCCTCGAGCCGCCGACGCCCGACGAGGGCGCGCTCGTCGTCCCCTGCGGTCCCACGGCCGAGGCGACGGCCACCGCCGCCCTGGCCGCCCTCACCGGCGAGACGCCGACGAGGTCGTGAGTCCGGCACGAGATCGTCAGGAACCTCTGACGATCTCGCACCGGATCTCACGACCTCGCGGTGATCAGACGACCCGCAGCGTGAGCGGCTTCGCCGTCGCCGTGGCCAGCGTCGTCGAGCCGCCGTAGCTGACCTTGACGGTGTACGTGCCCGTCACCGTCAGGTTCTTCAGCGTGACCGTGGCCTTGTCGCCGGAGAGCTTGACGCCCTGCGTGCGGAGCACCTTGCCGCCCTTGACGATCTGCACCTTCACGCTGCCGGTGGGCGTGACGCCCGCGGGCGTGCGCACGGTGACGGCCAGCTTCGCCGTCCCGGTGCGCGCCTTGACCGTGGTCCGGTCGAGCGTGGCCGTGACGGTCGCCTTCGCCTTGACGACCTGGGTGGTCGCGATCCCCGACGAGGCCTTGACCGTCGACGAGCCGGCGTAGGTGGCCTGCACCGAATACTGGCCGACGGCCAGCCGGCTGAGCCTCACCGAGCCGACGCCCTTGGTGAGCGTGACCTGGCGGACCTGCACCGCCTTGCCCGCCTTGCGCACGGTCACGGTCGCCTTGCCGGAGACGGCCGAGCCGTCCTTCGCCACGACCTTGACCTTGACGGTGTGCGTCGCGCCGTACCGCACGGTGCGGTAGACGCTCACGGTCGTCGTCGACGCCGTCCTGGTGACCGGCGCGAGCTTGGAGACGACCACGCGGTACGTCGCGGTCGTCGTCCCGTCCTCGGCCGTCACGGTGACGACGTAGGCGCCCGACGAGTCCCGCGGCGCCACCGCGACGCTCGCGGCCGGGTCGGTCGCCAGCGCCTCGACGACCGCCGTGCCGGTGGCGGTCTGCACCGCGTACTCGTGCACGTCCGGGGCGAACCCGGGCACGGCCGACCCGTCGACGGTCAGCGCCTTGAGGCTCGCGTCGGTGCCGACGGCCCGCTCGACGACGGTCACCACGTACGGCGCGGCCGTGCTGTGGTCCTGCGCCTTGGCCACGAGCGTCAGGCTCGTCGTGCCGTCCTCCTCGAGGCGGACGGTCCGCGGGACGGTGTCGTCGATCAGCACGTCGCCGACGTACACCAGCCCGGAGGGCGTGTGCGGCGTCGCGGACATGCGCACGCTCGTCGTCCCCGGCGGGACCGTGAGGGTGTACGACGAGCGCGTCGGCGAGAACGCGGGCGCGAGGTCGCCGGTGTCGAAGGACAGCGCCGCCAGCTCCGGGTCCGTCCCGTAGTCCGTGGTCCGGAGCACGTACGCGCCGAACACGCCGCCGACGAGGCCGCCCGTGGACTGGAAGCGCACGGTGACGACCGGGATCTTCGCGCCGTTCTCGTCGAGCACGAAGTTCCCGTTGACGTCCTTCTTGTAGCGCGTGCCCGGCCCGACCTCGAGCGCCGAGGCCGGCAGGAGCGTGTCGTCGAAGTAGAACGAGGACGCCCCCTGCGCGTTCGAGACCGTGACCGTCTTGAGCTTGACGTCGTTGACGTAGACGTCGAACGAGCGCCCGTTGTCGCCGCCGAAGTAGCGGACCCGCAGGTAGCCGGTCGGCGAGCTCGGGTCGATCTCCAGGTCGTAGCTGAACCAGCCGCCCGCGTACGCGTCGCGGTACTGCCGGCCGTTCCAGACGCCGACCTGCGACGTCCCGGTGCCGCCCGTCTTCAGTCCCTTCTCCGCCTCCGCGTTGTTGGCGTCGAAGTTGTCGATGCCGTCCACGGCGATCTCGTCGTCGCGCAGCTCCTGCTTGGCGGCGAGGATGCGGGCCTGCATCTGCGGGCCGTCGGGCGACTCGACGTACAGGTACAGCCCGTACCGCTCGCCGTGCCGCCGGTAGTGCGGCGTGAAGAGCAGGTCCTCGCCGTCGGTGGTGTTCCGCAGCTCGAACCGCACCTGGCCGTCGGCGCTGTCGGCGACGCGCACCAGGTTGTCCTCGAGGTCGGCGAGCCACTCCTCCGGCGTGCCCTCGGCGACCGTGATCGCCGTCTGCGCCGACGGGTCGACGCGCGCCACGCGCACCCCGACGCCGACCGTCTGCGACGCGTTCAGGTTCGACGAGCCCAGGCTCGTCGAGAGCAGGACGGGCCCGTAGGAGAACGCGACCCACGTCGCGTTGTCCTCGGTCGCGTGCGCCTGGACGGTCATCGGCATCCGGTAGGTGATCTCGTCACCCGCGGCGACGTCCTCGAGCACGACGAAGCCGGCCCGCACCTGCGGCGTCACGGTCTCGCCGTTGACGGTGAGCGTCGGGTCGCCGTCGATCCACTGCGGCACGCGCAGCCGCAGGGTGGTGCCCTCGGCGACCTCGTCGCCGTCGATCGCCGCGACGCGGAAGGTCACCGTGTCGTCGGTCGGCAGGTTCGCCTCCTGCGTCAGGCGCAGGTTCTGCTCGGCGTAGTCGAACCGCGAGGAGAAGAACATCGTGACGTAGACCGAGCGGCGGTCGGTGAAGTACATCGAGTCGCCGAGCTTGGAGAAGTTCTCCATGCCCGTGCCGGTGCAGCACCAGAACTCGGTGTACGGCATCGAGTAGATCCGGTCGTACCCCGCCGCCATCGGCTGGAAGTACGTCGTCATGCCCGTCTCCGGGTTCTGCGACGCCAGGATCGTGTTGATGAACGTGTTCTCGTAGAAGTTCGCGTACTTGACGTCCTTGGTGAGCTTGAACAGCTCGCGCGTCAGCTTGAGCATGTTGTACTCGTTGCAGGTCTCGGCGGTCTGGGCGTCGCCCGTCTCGCCCTGCTGCGTGGCGAACTCGTGCAGCGAGTCCGGGTCGTGGAAGTGCTCCGACTGGCTGTTCGCGCCGGTCGCGTAGGTGTGGTCGTCGACGACGATCTGCCAGAAGTTCTCCGCAGCGTCGCGGTAGGACTCCAGGTCCGCCACCTCGGCGGGCGTCAGCGTCGCCATCTTCTCCGGGTCCTGCGTGAACACCGTGTACCGCTTGAGCGCCCCGATGAGCTTGGGGATCGTCGTGTTCGCGTGCTTGCCGGAGAGCACGTCGTTGCCGCCGGCGAGCAGGTCGAACAGCGCCGTCTCGTCGAACGCCTCGGCGGCGACCTTGATGTGCGGGTCGTCGGTGAGGTCGTACAGCTCGTACAGCGCCTCGTTCATGCCGCCGTACTCGGTGCGCAGCATGATCGACTTGTTCGACAGCGCGGAGATCCGACGGTAGACGTACTCGCCGAACTGCTGGGCGACGTCGAGCGCCGCGTCACCCGTCTCGCCGCCCACGTACTCGTGGACGTCGAGCAGCCCCGCCAGCACCTTGTGCAGGTTGTACCAGGGGACCAGGACCTTGTCGGTCGTCGTCCCCGTGCCGTCGACCGCGTTCAGCGCGCTCTCCGGGAAGGCCGAGACGTACCCGGCGCTCGCCGGGTGCTGCGTGGCGTAGGTGTCCTGCACCAGCGTCAGGCCGGCGACCGCGTCCTCGATCTCGGCCAGCAGGCCCGCCTTCGTCGTCGCGTCGGTCGTCGCCCCGTAGGACTGCGACAGCGCGGACATGTAGTGGCCGAACGCGTGCCCGCGGAAGTTGGTGACGTCCGCGCGCTCCCAGCCGCCGTAGCCCGAGTCGGTGGTCGGCGTGAGCCCGACGTTCCGGTACCACTCGTAGAGGAACTTCTCCGAGCTCAGGCTGAGCAGGTACTCGTGCTCCTTCGCCGCGGCGTTCTCCAGGTAGTCGTCCTGGAGCAGCAGCGTGTCCAGGCCGCTGTCCTGCAGCGTCGACTCGGTGGTGTCGGCCGGCACGGTGACGGTGAACGTCCGGGTCACGGCCGGGCCGCCCAGGTAGGACACGCTCGCGGTGAGGGTGACGACCGCGTCGGGCTCGTCCGCGCCGGGACGGTGCACCACGCCGGTCTCGCTCAGGACGGCGGGGTCCGACGAGGTCCAGGCGACGTCGGAGCCGCCGGAGGCCTTCGTCGGGAGGACCACGCCCAGCGTCACCTGCTCGGGGACCGTCAGGCCGTCCGCGTCCTGCTGCGCGACGGCCTGCAGGTCGCCGTGCTCCACGAACAGCGCCTCGACCTGCCCGGCCGTCGCGGCCTCGTCGTACACGCGGTACTCGTCGAGCGTCGCGTTCAGGAACGAGCCGTTGTAGACCGGGCCGTTGAACCCGATCGTCTTGGCGCCCGCGCTGGTGCCGAGCACCCCCGTGGCGCCGTTGCTGCCGCCGTAGGGGTAGCGGACCGTCGTGTCGACCGCGCGGCCGTTGCGGTAGATCGTCACGGCCTTCGTCGTGTGGTCGTACGTCACCGCCAGGTGCGTCCACTGGCCGACCGGCATGAACGAGGCCCGGTCCTGCGACGCGACGGTCACCATGTAGGGCTGGTTGTTGCCGCTGGTCGCGGGGCCGATCGAGACCGCGAGCGGCGACGCGTTGCTCTCCGACGCGACGTACCAGCCGTCGCTGTTCCACGTCGTCTTGTTCCACGTGAAGACCTGCTCGCCGGACCACGTGCTCGTCGGGCGGACCCAGAACGACAGCGTCAGGTCCTGCGGCTGCAGCGCGCTGCTGGTGCCGAGGTCCAGGTACGTGCCGCCCTTGAGCTGCAGCGCGTGCGTCCCCGGCTCGACGCCCTCGACGTACTCCTGGCTGAGCGTCCCCTTCAGCTCCGTGGGGTGGGCCAGCGGGCCGGCGTCGGCGACGCTCTGCTCGAACGGCAGGTCGAGCACGGGGTCGCTGAGCGCCGGTTCCGCGGCGTCCGCCGGAGCCAGGCTCCCGGCGGCCAGGAACGGGCCGATGACGCCGGCCGCGACGAGCCGGCGCAGCGTGCGTCGGCGGGTCTCGTGGGGCATGTCCAACCTCTCCAAGGTGTGGTGGACCGCGGCGGACCGCGGGGTCCCGGCGTGGCAGCGCCGGGTCGGTGCAGGAGTGCGGAGGTCCCCTGCACCGGGCAAGGGGGTCGAGCTGCTGGGGTGCGGCGCGCCGACGACGACGTGCCGTCCCGGTGAGGTCGAATCGGTCCGACGACGGCGACGGTGCCGTGCCGGAGGCGGACGACCCCGACGACCGCGTCCCCGGTGGCAGCCGGTTCGCGGACCTGATCACGCCCGGCGGCGGTGACGTCCGTCGCGGCGAGGCTGCTCACCGCTGCGGCGCGTGCTCCGTCGCACGTGCTCCCGCCGTCCCCGGCGGTCGTCGTCCGGTCCCCCGGTACGACGTAGGCGTGATGTTAACGCTCACACAGCGGAAGCGGAACCCCGTCCCGGAGGCCGCACGGGTAGCCTCGCCAGAGTGGCGAAGATCAGGGTGTTCGCGGGTCAGGCGGGACGCAGCTTCGCCGCCGGGATGTGCGAGCACCTGCGGGTACCGCTGAGCCCGTCGCGGCTGCAGCGGTTCGCCAACGACTGCCTGCAGGTCCAGCTGCTCGAGAACTGCCGCGAGCGCGACGTGTTCCTGGTGCAGCCGATCGTCGCGCCGGTGCAGGAGAACCTCATGGAGCTCCTGCTCATGATCGACGCGGCACGTGGCGCCTCGGCGCGCCGGATCACGGCCGTCATGCCGCACTTCGCCTACGCACGCTCGGACAAGAAGGACGCGCCGCGCATCTCCATCGGCGGCCGCCTGGTCGCGGACCTGCTGGCCACCGCCGGCGTGGACCGGATCCTGACCATGACGCTGCACGCGCCGCAGGTGCACGCGTTCTTCCGCGTGCCGACCGACCAGCTGCACGCGCTGCACGAGCTGGCGACCCACTTCTCCCTGCAGGACCTCGCGCAGACCACCGTCGTGTCCCCGGACCTCGGCAACGCCAAGAACGCCACCGCGTTCGCGCGGATGCTCGGCACGCCCGTCGCGGCGGGCTCCAAGGAGCGCCTCGACGGCGACGCCGTCACCATCTCCACCGTCATCGGCGACGTGGCGGGCCGGGACGTGATCGTGCTCGACGACGAGATCGCGAACGGCTCCACGATCGTCGCGATCGTTGACCTCCTCGACCGCGCGGGGGCGCGGCGCATCCAGGTCGCCTGCACGCACGGCATCTTCTCCAACGGCGCGCTGGACCGGATCACGGCGACGGGCCGCGTCGACACGATCGTGTGCACCGACACCGTGCCGCACGACGGCCTGGCCGACGACGACCGCGTCACCGTCCTGGGCGTGGCGCCGGCGTTCGCCGAGGCCGTGCGCCGCATCCACTCCGGCGAGTCGGTGTCCGCCCTCTTCGACCACGGCGAGGTCTGACCGCGCGGGCCCCTCGCGGCTGGCCGCGCGCGCCGCGGCCGGCGTGGTTAGGGTCGTCGGAACGTCCGACGCGGGAAGAGGTGGTCGCCATGAGCGGGAAGGTCACGACGTTCGTCGCCGGGGTCGGTGTGGGGTACCTGCTGGCCACGCGCCGGGGACGCGAGATGCTCGGCAAGGCCGGCGAGAAGGCCGGCGACGTGTGGCGGCACCCGAAGGTGCAGTCCTACGTCCAGGACGTCGAGGAGCAGGCCAAGCAGTTCGCCAAGGACCAGGGCACCGCGCTCAAGGACAAGGCGGTCGACGCCGCGCGCGCCGCGATGCCGGGGCACAGCGAGCCCGACGAGCCGACCGTCGTCGTCGAGCCGGACACGTCCCGGCCGATCGCGTAGCCGTTCTCGTGGCCATCTCGTAGTGCCGAGTTCCTGAACTTCGCGCTCGCCCTGCCGTACGTGAGGGCATGGCGAGGGAGCTGAGAGCACGCAGACGGCGGGGGAGCCGACCGGCACGGCGCGTCCTGCCCGTGCGCACCGTGACCGGCACGCGGCTGGCGACCGTCACGGTCCTGGCGCCCGCGCCGCAGGCGGGCACGTTCGCGCGCGAGTGGGGCGTCGCGTACCTCGCCTCCGACGAGCACGGCCGTGCCCTGGGCCGGCGCACCGCCTGGTGCGGCGCCGAGGCGGACGCGCGCGAGCTCCTCGGGGCCAGCGCCGGGCAGCCCGGGGTCCACGCGCCGACGCTGGTGCACCGGTGGGTCTCCGCGGAGCGCACGGGTGAGCCGGAGCCCCTGCCCGACCCGTGGGAGGTCGTCGACACGCTCGTCTCCGCGCTCGCGCGCGCCACGGGCCAGCAGGAGGCCGTCGTCCGGCTCGGCATCGGCGTCGCCTGACCGCCCTGGGGGGACACCATGTGACCTAGATCACATCAGTCGCCCGTGACATCGCTGGGGGCCCAGCGGATGTAGGGGTAGCAGGACGGCACCGGAGGGGGACGTCGTCCGCTGCGCGGGCGCGGGAGACAAGGGGCCTCTCGCGCTCGCGCGTTCACGTCACGCCGGCGCCGCCGCGTGAATCACCCTGACAGGGCAGGTCGGGAGGGCCGGTTGACGTACACGCGACTGTCGGCTCGGCCTGGAATGATGCAGGGTCATGAGCCCCTTCCTCCCGATCCGGGCGAATCGCCCCGCCGTCCTGGTCCTCCTCGCCGCGCTGCTGGCGCTGGGTTGGGCCGCGGGTCCGACGAGCCCGGCTGCGGCGGCCGACGACGCGGTGAGCGCGGACGGCGGCGTGGGCATCGCGAGCATCGGGCAGTGCCCGTACGGGCACGTCTGCGTGTGGTCCTCGGCGAGCTTCGGGGGAGCCTTCGCGTCCACGGAGTCCCGCTCGTGGGAGGCCACGAACATCGACACGGCACGCTCGCTGCGCAACCGGTCGGTCTACGCCGCACGGGTGTTCGCCGACTCGGACGGCACGGGGAGCTGGACCTGCATCCCGCCCGGCGCGGTGCGCAGCAGCACCTCGGTCGCGGCCGGATCGATGCGTCTGCTCGTGACCACCTCCTGCTGAGCACGGCCTGCGGGGGCTGCCGTGCGGCGGGATGACGAGGGGCGGCCCGCCGACGACGTCGCGTACCTGCGGGCCGTCCTCGGCGCGCCGGCGGACGCGACCGCGGGTGTCGAGCCCGAGGACGCGTACGACGAGGCGCGCGACGGCGCCGTCCTCGCGCGCGTCCTCGGCTCCGGCCGCCTGCACGTGGTCACCGCGACCCGGGTCACCGCGACCGGACGTGCGCGCGGACGCCAGACCACCCGGAGGCTGACCCTCGCCGTCGCCGCGTGCGTCGTCGCGGTCCTCGGGATCGTGATCGGCCCGATGATCGGCTCGCAGGGTCCCGCGCTCGCAGCCGAGCCGCCGATGCTGCACTACACGCAGGGCGCGCCCCAGGCCGTCGTCGCCGGCGGCGGCGCTCCCGCGCGCGACGCGCTCCTGGAGCTCGCGGACACCGCCGCTGCACGCCTCGACCCCGTGCCCGCCGCGGACGAGACGGTGCAGCGGGTCGAGACGCTCAACTGGTTCACCAGCCGCATGGTCGACGAGGACGACGAGCTCACGACCTTCAACTCCCCGGTCCACCGGACCACCTGGGTCGCCGCCGACGGCGCCTTCCGCGGCGACGAGGTCCGGGGCGGCGGGTTCGAGCACTCCGGCAGCCTGGTGCTGCCGCGGGGGGTCGACGAGGAGGAGACGCGCTCCCAGGACGACCTGCCCGCGGGCACGGCGCAGCCCGACGCGGTCGACGTGCTGCCCCGCGAGCCGGCCGCGCTGCGGGAGGCCCTGCTCGCCTTCTACCCCGACGGCGTGTGCGACGGCATCGCGGCCACCCGCTGCGTGGCGGACCAGTACGCCGAGCTCGCGACCCAGCTCGTGGTCCCGGGGCAGGTCGACGCGGCGTTCTGGGCCGCGCTGTCCGAGGACGACGCGGTGCGCTCGCTCGGCGAGGTCGTCGACCGGCAGGGCCGGACCGGCGAGGCGTTCGCGTACGTCGGCAGCGAGGACGGCGACCTCTGGACCGTCGGCGTCCTGATCGCCGACCCCGAGAGCGGGCGGCTGATCGGCACCGAGTCGGTGCGCCGCGACCCCGCGGAGTTCGGCGCCAGGCCGGTGGTCGACGCGGTCCGCGTGCTGGTCTCGAGCGCCTGGGTCCCGGCGATCGGCGCCAACCCGTAGCGCAGCGGGTCCGTGCCCAGGCCCGTCGCACTACAGCACGGTGAAGCCCGGGGGCAGGGCGGCACGCCCGGTCGCGGCCAGCAGCAGCGCACCCGCGCGCCCGTCCTCGACCGCGAGGTCGGCCACCACGCGCAGCGCCTGCGCGGCGGCGGCTGCGGGCGGCTCCGGCTCGTCCGTCTCGCCGAGCGCCGCGACCAGGTCGAGCGTGTGGACCACGAGCTCGAACGTCCGGGTCGGCAGGTAGTCGGCCAGCCGCATGCCGCCGGCCAGCGTGGTCAGGGTCTGCGTGCCGGGGGTCCCGTCGAGCAGGGCGACGACGCGCGTGGCGATCCTCGCGACCTCGTCGGCCGGGTCGTCCCCGAGCGCGCGGCCGGCCGCACGGCCGCGCTCGGCGACCTCCTCACCGGCCGACATCGAGCGCGTCGCCCGGTAGTACGCCGCCGTGCTGGGCACGTCGACCGTCGTCGCGGGCACCTGCAGGTACTGCTCCACGGTGAGCAGCGAACGGCTGGTGTGCCCGACGAGCGCGCGCACGTCCCAGACGCCGAGCCCCGGCGCCTCCCACCGCCCCCCGACCCGGGCCACCGTGCGCACGTACCACCCGGCGGCCTCGGCGAACGTCGTCCGCGTCGCTGACCAGCTCTCCATCTGCGCAGCATAGGAACCGCCACGCCCGGGCCGCGACGGTCGCCACGCGCGCTGGCGCGGGAGTGGCACCGCCGTCGCGCGGGCAGCGGGACCGACGTCGTGTCAGCCGCGCGCGCGGCGCCCGGTGGCGGCCTCGGCGACGACGTGGGCGATCCGCGTCTCGCGCGTCGCGTCGCGGGCCGCGCTGACGATCCACCACAACATCTGCTTGCGGGCGCTGGGCGGGAAGCGGTCCCAGTGCTGCCGGGCCTCCGGGGCGCCGTCGAGCGCGGCCGCGAGCTCGGGCGGCTCGACGAGGTCCTCGACCTGGTCGGAGATCGTCCACCAGCCGTTGGCGATCGCGGCGTCGATCGCCGACCTGCCGCCCGCGGTCATCAGGCCGCGCCGCTCCATCTCGGCGGCGCGCTCGCGGTTGAGCCGGGTCCACGCGCTCTTGGCGCGCCGGGGCGTGAACAGCTGCAGGCCGCGGTCCTCGTCGAGGACGGTGGTCGTCGAGTCGATCCACCCGAAGCAGATGGCCTCCTCCACCGCGTCGGGATAGGGGCACCGCGGCCGGCCGGTGGGCGTGCGCCACGAGCAGAGCCAGACGCCGCGGGCCGTGCCGGCGTGCTCCGTCAGCCAGTCGCGCCACTGCGCACGACTCTCCACGTGGACGACCGGGTAGTCGAACTTCCACGTCGCGGGGTGGTCGGAGACGGGCGGCACGGCGTCGTCGGTGGTCATCGTTCCTCCGGGGCGGGCGCATCGGACAGGTGGCGGGCGAGCTGGTCGACGAGGACGACGAGCCGCGGCGGGTCGACCACGGTCAGCGGGGCGACCAGGGCGATCCGGGCGACGGTGAGGGCGAGGCGGCCCTCGTCCTCACCGCGGACGCGGATCGTGGTCGTCCGGGCGCGCTGCTCGACGACGCTGTGCTCGACCCAGCGGAGCACGTCCGCGAGGTCGGCGGGCGCGGCGCGCACGACGAGCGTCGCCTCGGTGTCCCGCGGGGTCGAGCCGATCGCACGGGCGACGACGAGCGCGGCGTCACCCCCGGGGACCTCGCGCGGCACGAACCGTCGGCCCTCGAGGCGCGGTTCCCGCAGGCGGTCGAGCCGGAACGTGCGCCAGTCGTCGCGGTCCCGGTCCCACGCGACGAGGTACCAGCGCCGACCCGCGGTGACGAGCTGGTACGGCTCCACGACCCGTTCGGCGTCGTCGCCGTCGCCGCGCCGGTAGCGGAAGCGCACCAGCTCGTGGTCACGGCACGCGGCGGGGAGCACGCCGAGCGCCTCGGGGTCGACGAGCTCGTCGTCGGTCCGCGGCACCGAGGAGACGCGCGACCGGAGCGCGGACACCCGGCCGCGCAGCCGCTGCGGGAGGAGCGCCTCGATCGTCGTCACCGCGCGGAGCGAGGTCTCCGCCATGCCGTCGATCGCGGCCTCGGCCGCGTACCGCAGCCCGACGGTGACGGCGACCGCCTCTTCGTCGTCGAGGACCAGCGGCGGCAGGTGCGCGCCCACCGCGAGGCGGTAGCCGCCGTACCGACCGGGGACGGCGTCGACCGGGTACCCGAGGTCGCGGAGGCGGTCGAGGTCGCGCCGCAGCGTGCGCTCGGTCACCCCGAGGGTGGCCGCGAGCTCGGCGGACTTCCGGAGGCGGTGGCTCTGCAGCAGCGAGAGCAGCGCCAGCACCCTGCCGGTCGGATCGTGCTGCACGTCTCGAGTCTGGCAGCCGACCCGGACATCTTCCGTCCACGTTCCTTCCTACCGTCCGGAGGACCGACCGATCCGACGCGTGATCGGCCCGAACGAAGGCATCGAGATGACGCTCCCGACGACGCTGTACCCCTTCCCCGAGCCCGTGACGGTCCCCGTCAACGGCATCCACCTGGAGGTGTTCGAGGCCGGCCGCGAGAACGCGGGCCGGCCTGTCGTGCTGTGCCACGGCTGGCCGGGGCTCGCCCAGTCCTGGCGCGAGCAGGTGCCGGCGCTCGTCGCCGCCGGCCACCACGTGATCGTCCCGAACCAACGAGGCTTCGGCGGCTCGTCCCGGCCGGCCGACGTGACGGCGTACGACCTCGAGCACCTCACCGCGGACCTCGTCGGTCTGCTCGACCACTACGGGTACGCGTCAGCCGACTTCGTCGGCCACGACTGGGGCGCGATGGTCGTGTGGGGGCTCGCGCTGCTGCACCCGGAGCGCGTCCGGCGGATCGTCAACCTGAGCCTGCCGTACCAGGAGCGCGGCGACGTGCCGTGGATCGAGGGCATGGAGGCGGCACTCGGCGGCAACTTCTACTTCGTCCACTTCAACCGGCAGCCGGGCGTGGCCGACGCCGTCCTCGAGGCGAACACCGAGCGGTTCCTCCGCAACCTCTACCGGACGCACCGGGACCCCGCCCCGCCGGGGCCGGGGATGGTGATGATCGAGCTCGCCCTGGCCGAGAAGCCGACGGGGGAGGCCGTGCTGACCGAGTCCGAGCTCGAGGTCTTCGCCGCCGCATTCGCGCGCTCGGGCTTCACCGGCGGCATCAACTGGTACCGCAACCTCGACCGGAACTGGCGCGCGCTCGCCGAGGTGGACCCGATCGTCCACCACCGCGTGCTCATGATCCACGGCTCCCGCGACGAGGTGCGCCCCGCGGAACGCCTCACCGACGTCGTGCCGAACGCCGAGGTCGTGGTGCTCGACAGCGGGCACTGGATCCAGCAGGAGCGCCCGCAGGAGGTGAACCGCGCGATCGCCGACTGGCTCGCGTAGACGCGCCGGCGCCCCCCCCCCGCGCGTCAGCCTCAGCGCCGAGCACACCTCGGGATCGGGCGTGTACGCACGCTGGACGTACACGCCCGATCCGTCGTCTTTCCCGATACGACCCGCCCTCAGGCCCGGGACGCGGAGCGCCCACGGAGGTGCGTCGCGCGCTCAGGCCCAGGCGCGCTCGCCGACCGGCACCGGCGCGTCCAGCGTGTTCGCGGACGTCGCAAGCGGGCAGGCCCACCGGTCGTCGTAGGCGCAGGAGGGGTTGTAGGCGAAGTTCAGGTCGACGACGAGGCGTGCACCCGCGGAGCCCAGGTCGGCACCCTTCACGGTGTCCAGGACATACCGGCCGCCGCCGTAGGTGCCGCCCGCCGTCCCGGCCAGCGCGTCCTTGACGGGCAGGAACAGCCCGCCGCCGTAGCTGCGCAGCGCCCACACCGCCAGAGACCCGAGGCCGTCCAGGCGGACGGTGCCGATCCGCTCGTACGGCACGACGCCGTCGGTACCGGTCGGCACCTCCAGGCGCTCGCTCGTCGCGGGCTCGAGCACGGTCTCGAACCGGTACGCCGGGTCGTAGCCGGCCACGTCCAGGCCGACGAACCCGGCCCGCTCGGCCGGGCTGAGCGGCGAGGCCGGGTGGTGGCCCAGCAGCGCGTCGCGGCGGCGCACCCACTCCGCGTGCGCGGCCGCCGGGTCGTCCGCGGCCAGGCGGCGCACGTCGGCGTAGGTCGCGGCGACCTCGCGTCGCCAGTCGACGACGTCCAGGGCCTCGGTCGCTGCGGACACCTCTGCGCTCGGCATGGCTCCACCCTCGCACCTCGTCGCCGGGCGCGCGGGGTCGCGGTGTGACGGCCCGTCAGGACGGCGGCTCCGGCAGGGCGTCGAAGACGCGCTTCCTCAGGAGCTCGTACTGCTCGCGGTGGTACCGCGGGGCGTCGGGCGGGCGGATCACGACCGTGCCCCCCACCACCGACTCCTCCGGGAGGAACTGGTCGGCGGTCAGGTCCAGGTCCGTCCCGTCCGGCAGGCGGTTCCAGTAGTGGTGGCCGACCTGCGCCCCGTCGACGTGCACCTCGGCGAGCACCAGGTCACCGCCGAGGACGTCCTGGACGACGAGTGCCGTCATCCCGCACTGGTCGCGTGAAGGACGCTGCGGGTCCCACTCCTCCGCCATGTGGGGGTAGCAGGTGTCGGGACCCCAGGCGGCCAGGAAGTGGCGGCGCAGCTCGTCGGCGGTGATCGTCATGCCGGCATCGTGGCAGCGACCACCGACACGCCGCCCTCGCTCGTCGCTCAGAGCGAGACGGGGAAGGGGCCGCGTCCGGGGACGCCGGGGGGCCAGCCGGTGCGGCCGAGGCCCGCGAGGACGGCCTCGTCGTCGCCGAACGCCTCGGGGAGCGCGTGCTCCGCGATCGCCTCGAGGGTGCGCCGGGCCAGCGCGGCCCCCGTCGGCGGCGCGCCGCCGACGTCGAGGTCGAGCTGGTGGACCGCCACCTCGACCACCCAGGTCGCGATCATGTCTCCCCTGGTCAGCACCTTGTCCTGGAAGGAGACGGCGCCTCGGCGGCGCTCGTGACCGCGGCGACGGCGCGCCCGGTCGAGTCCGCGAGGTGCCGGACCGCCGCGCGCGGCCTCCCGTACGCGGACGCGGTCCGGCGCAGCCACATCACGTGCGGCACCACGTCCTCGTCGCGGTCGTCGGGGTGGCTCCCCCAGTAGCCGGCGGCGTCGTGGTCCGGCGGGGCGGTCGACGGCGTCGCCAGGTCGGCCGCCATCTCGTCGAGGCCTGCGCGCACGTGCACCAGCAGGTCGAGCCGGCTCCAGCCGCGGCAGCGCGAGGGATCGAGCAGCTCGAGGTCGCTCAGCGCCTCGCAGGCCGCCAGGAACTCGGCCGCCTGGGCGACGAACAGCTCCCGCGCCTCGTCGAGCGGGACGGTCAACGCCTCCATGAGCGGCAGCCTAGGCCGCGGACATGCTGTCGGGCGTCAGCTGTTCTCGGCCCGTCCGGCGCGCCAGTAGCCCATGAACGCGACGGCCTTGCGGTCGATGCCGCGGTCGGCGACCAGGTGGCGGCGCAGGCCGCGGATGACGGCGGACTCGCCCGCGAGCCAGGCGTAGACGGGCGCGGCCTCGCGCAGGGACCGGTGGGTGGCGTGGTCCACGGGCACCTCCCACACGTCGTCGTCGCCGTTCGCGGCCCACGGGACCTCGGTCAGCTCGGCACCGGCGCCCTGGGGCAGCACGCGCGCGGCGGCCTCGCGGACGGCGGGGTCCAGGAACGTGCCGTGGGCGGCGCCGTCGCGGCCGAGCCAGCGGACGGTCACGCCGGCGGGTGCGGCCAGGTCGATGCGGTCGTCGGAGCGCGGCATCTCGATGAGGGCCTCGCCCCGGGCGTCCGCGGGCAGGCGCTCCAGGATGTTCGCGATGGCCGGCAGGGCGGTCTCGTCGCCGGCGATGAGGAACTGCTCGGTCCGCAGCGGCGGCACGAAGTCCACGCCGCCGTGCGCGCCCGCCGCGTCCGCGTTCGGACCGAGGACGACGAGCTGGTCCCCGACCTGTGCCCGGCCCGCCCAACGGGAGGCCGGGCCGTGGTCGCCGTGCAGCACGATGTCGACGTCCAGCTCGCGCTGGTGCTGCCGCACACCCCGGGCGGTGTAGGTGCGCATGGGGTGCCGGCGGTCGTCGGGCAGCGCCCGCCACGTGCCGTACCAGTCGCCGGACTGCGTGAGGTCCAGCAGCTCGGCGTAGCCGCAGTCGAGCGGGAGGAAGAACTTGATGCGCTGGTCGAACCCGTTGTCCGCGAACTTGTGCAGGTCGTCGCCCGCGAACGTCACGCGCAGGACGCTCGGGCACAGCCGCTGGAGGCTGCGCACCGTCACCGCGAAGGTGCGGAACGCGGGCTCCGTGCGGGCCTGAGCCTCGGTCTCGGTCGTCGCAGTCACGCGGACACTGTAGGCAGGCAAGCCTTACCTCAACAAGCCTGCCGGTCAGGAGGCGCGCGTCACACTCAGCCGACCGTCGTGCCGAACACCAGGCCCAGGACGTACGTCGCCGCGGCCGCGCCCCAGCCGATCGCGAGCTGGCGCAGCGCGCGCTTGGCCGGCGACGTGCCGGACAGCAGCCCGACGACGGCACCGGTTCCCAGCAGCGCGACGCCCACCAGCCCCGCGGACCACGCGACCGCGGTCCAGCCGGTCGCGCCGAGCAGGTAGGGGAGCACGGGGATCGCCGCGCCCGACGCGAAGAAGCAGAAGCTCGCGACCGCGGCCGCGAGCGCGGTCCCCACCGTCTCGTGCTCGTCGGCCTCCTCGACGGGGGCGGCGTCCGGCGCCGGCCGCGCCGCACCGGTCACGTCGGCTGTGCCGGTCGCGTCAGTCGTGTGAGTCGCGTCAGCCGGGCCGGTCGCACCCGTTGTGCCTTCTGTGGGGACGACGAGCGCGCTGCCCGCGTAGGCCTCGAGCGACATCAGGACGGTGCGCGCGCGCTCCGCGGCCTCGTCCGGCGCCATCCCGCGGGCGCGGTAGACCAGGGCGAGCTCGTTGGCGTCGACGTCGAGGTGCGGCAGCGCGGCGCGCGCGTGCGCTCCGGGCCGGGACGCCTCGAGCAGCTCGCGCTGGGAGCGCACCGAGACGTACTCGCCGGCACCCATCGACAGCGCACCGGCGAGCAGCCCGGCGAGACCGGACAGGAGCACGGTCGCGTTCGAGGCGCCCGACGCCCCGATGCCGAGCACCAGCGCGAGGTTCGAGACGAGGCCGTCGTTGGCGCCGAAGACGGCCGCGCGGAACGTGCCGGAGATGCGGTTGCGGCCGCGGATCGCGAGCCCGCGCACGACCTCCTCGTGGATCCGCTCGTCGGCCGCCATCTGCGGCGTCGCGTCCGCGTCCTCGTCGTACGACGAGCGTGCCTCCGCCCGCTGCGCGAGCGCGAGGACGAAGACCGAGCCGAACGTGCGCGCCAGCCAGGCGAGGCTGCGCGTGCGCCAGTCGCCGCGCAGCGGCTTGCCGACGTCGTCGCCCAGCAGGTCGAGCCAGTGCTGCTCGTGCCGCCGCTCGGCCTCCGCGAGCGCCAGGAGGATCTCGCGCTCCTCCCCGGTCCGGCGGCCGGCGAGGTCGCGGTAGACCGCCGCCTCGGCGCGCTCGTCGGCCAGGTACTGCCGCCAGCGCCGCTTCTGGGCGCGCGTGGGCACGGGAGCACTCGTGGTCATCCCGTCATCGTGACAGCCGCAGAAAGGGCGAACCGGTCATCGGGGCGAGTTCGGATCCTCGAATCGGCAGTTCCGAGGATCCTGCGCACCGGCCTCCGGGTTCAGGCATTCGGCTCCGCCTGGCTCACGCCGCCACGGCGGCACGAGCGTGACGAGACCTCGACCCGACCGGGTGGCCCGTCAGGGGAGCAGGACGTCCGGACCCGTGTCCTCGGCGCCCCACCGCACGCCGTCGCGGTACGTGACGTGGACGCCGTTGATCTCCACCCGGCCCGAGCCCGGGGCATGGATGAGGAGAAGGAGCTGTTGCCGGTCGGCCTCGTCGAGGCTCAGGGTGGCGCCGGCGGCGTCGACGAGGTCCGTGCACATCGTCGAGAGATCCTCGACACCGGCCGTCCCGATCGCGCCGAAGCCGAGCCCGGGGTCCAGCGTGCACCGCTTCGCCTCGAACGTGGCACCGGCGTCGTTGCGCGTGACGGTCGCCGTCACGTCACGGATCACGACCTCGCCGTCCTGACCGGAGAGGTGGTGGATACCGACGGCGACGTCGGACGCGCCCTGATCGAACTCGGTTCCGTCTCCCGCCTCGACGAAGCGCTCCGGGTGAGTCAGCCACCACGTACCTGCGCCGAGCGCACCGAGGACGACGAGCGCCGTCGCGGCGGCCGGCAGCCACCGCCACATCCCCGGGCGCGCACGCCCGGTCTCCGGCTCGACCCGTACCCCGTCCGTCGTCGGACTCAAGCGTCCCCCTGCCCGCGCAGCCTGCCCAGGCGCCGACGTTAGCGGAACGGCGGCCGAGGTCGACCCGTCTTGCCGCGAGCTCGGAACGACGTCGGGCACGACTGCCTCACCGACCCCCACGTCACGTGGCCCAGGGCGGGGTCTCGACCTCCACCGGCCGGCCGGTGCGCGCGGACTCCTCGATGGCGAGGCCGAGCAGGTGGTCGTGGCAGCCGTCCGCGAGCGGGTACGGCTGCGGCCCGTCGTCGTGCAGCCAGGCGGCGCAGCCGGCGAGCAGGCCGGCCACGGCGAGGTCGTCGTCCGCGAGCCGTGCGCCGTGGAACTCGTTGCGGTAGAGCACGCGCCCCTCGAGGCTGAGGTGCTCGAGGTCGAAGCCGTCGAGGTTCTGCTCGATCCCGGACATGCGGCGCTCGATCCGCGAGGTGACGACCGTGCGCTCCCCCGCCCAGCGCGTCACCTCGTCGCTGACGATCTCGCCGAGGGACCCGCGCACCACGATCCGGTTGGTGCGCAGCGGGTTGTGCCACTGGTTGTCGGTGAAGTCGTACAGCGCGCTGCGCCCGTCGCCCAGGTCGATCGTCGCAAGCAGCGTGGCGGCGGTGGCCGGCTCGGTGGCGCCCGTCCAGCCGTCGCGGCTCAGGGGGTCGAGCAGGGGCGCCTCGAAGCGTGAGGTGCGCACCACGGCCGGGCCGCGACCGGCCCCGAGGAGGCTCCGCACCAGCCCCGTCGCGTGGTAGAGGTGCGTCGAGGAGACCTGCACGCTCGTCGGCTCGCCGATGAGCCCGGCCTCCACCACCGCGCGCCGCGCGGCGTGCGCGGGCATGAACGGGCTGTGCTCCGCGACCTGGACCAGGCCGCTCGCGCCCACGTCCGACCACAGGGCGCGCAGGCCGTCCGCGTCCGGCGCGGGCGGCGTCTCGGCCAGCACGGGGACGCCGGCCGCGACCACCTCGCGGACCACGCCGGGAGTGACGGGCCAGGGCACCGACGCGACCACCAGCTCCGGGCGCTCGGGGAAGCCGCCCACCAGCTCCGCGACCGTGCGCACGGTCGGCACGCCCCACTGCGCCTCGACCTCCGCACCGCGCTCCGCCGACCGCGACACCACGCCGACGCACTCGAACCGCTCCGGCAGCACGCGAGCCATCCGCGCGAAGAACTCCGCGCGCCACCCGCTCCCCACGATCCCGAACCGCAGCGGTGCCATGCGACCTCCTCGTCGTCGTGCTCGTCGTGCCCGTCCGGCCACCAAACCAGCCTCGGGTGACGACGGCAAAGGGAGTCGGCCACTAGGTTCTGACACGGCAGCCGACCGGGCGGCACGACGAGGGGGACACGTGACCATCAGCGAGCCGAGCCGGGAGCCCGACGCGGCCGGCACCGTGAACCCGGTGAATGTCGTCGTCGCGCTGTTCCGGTTCGGGGTCGCCGCGCTCGCGCTGGCCGGGACCAAGGAGGTCTGGCTGCACGGGCAGCTCGACGACCTGCTCTACTTCACCAACCAGTCCGGCGTGCTGCTGGCGGTCGTGATGATCTGGGCGGGGTTCGCCTCGCTGCTGGGCAAGCGCCAGCCGCCCGGCTGGTTCAAGGGCGGGGTGACGCTGTTCCTCGCGATCACCGGCCTGGTCGCGTACTTCGTGCTCGAGCCCGAGGCCGCGGACGCGCCCACGCTCGCGATCGGGCTGACGTCCGGCCAGATCGAGCACCAGCTCGACCCCGTGCTCGCCTTCCTGGACTTCCTGCTGCTCGACCAGCACCGCCGCCTGCGCTGGCGGTACTCGTGGTGGTGGCTGGTCTACCTGCTGGCGTACGTGACGTTCACGACCGTCCGCGGCACGGTGTGGGACCTGGACTACCCGTACGGGTTCATCGACCTCGGCGAGCTGGGCTGGGGCGGGCTGCTGCTCAACGTCCTGGTCTACGGCATCGGCTTCACGCTGCTCGGGCTGCTGATCATCCTGATCGACCGCCGGATGCCCGCCCGCGCCCTCGTCGGGAACCCGGTGCCGACCAGGACGTGACCGCGCTCGCCACCACCCTCGCGACGGCGCTCGCGGACGGGGTCCCCGGCTGGGACCATCGGGCGTGCGCATCGCGACGTTCAACCTCCAGCACGGGCGCGCGACGACGAGCGGGCGCGTCGACCACGCGGCGCTGACGCGGGCGGTCCGCTCCCTCGACGCCGACGTGCTCGCGCTGCAGGAGGTCGACCGCGGGCAGCTGCGCTCCGGGCGCAGCGACCAGGCCGCGCTCGTCGCGCAGGCGTCGGGTGCGGCGCACGTGCGGATGGCGCCCGCGCTCGTCGGGCCCGCGGGACTGTGGCGGCGCGCTACCGCGCGCGACCGCGGCGGGGCGGCGTACGGCGTCGCGATCGTGAGCCGGTTCACCGTGCGGGAGTGGACGACGATCCCGCTGCCGCGGCTGCCGGGCGTCACCCTGGTCGGCGCCGGGCGCGTCCGACGGCCGTACCGGGACCAGCCGCGCGTCGCGCTGGTCGCCGTGGTCGAGACGCCGCACGGCGCGGTGACCGTGGTCGGTACGCACCTGTCCTACCTGCCGGGGCAGGGCGAGCGTCAGCTCGAGCACCTGCTGGCCGCGCTGGGCACGGCCGAGCCGCTCGTCGTGCTGGGGGACCTCAACCTGCGGCCGCCCGCCGTCCGGCGCGTGGCCGGCGCCCGCGGCCTCGAGGCGATCGCCGCGGCGCCGACCTACCCCGCCGAGGAGCCGCGGGCGCAGATCGACCACGTCCTGGGCCGGGGCGTGCGGCCCGCCGGACCGGCGCGGGCCGTGGCGACCGGCGTCAGCGACCACCGCGCGCTCGTCGTCGACCTCACGCCGTGAGAGCCGCCGCCGCCCCGTGCTCAACCGGTTCGGGAACGGTCGCTCCCAGCGGACTGCCAGGAACGTCGCGTACCGTGCACGGGTGCCGCCGCTGCGGTTCGCTCTCCCGACCTCACCCCCGACCTCACGGAGCACACCCGTGCACGCCTTCCGCCGCACGACCTCTCGTCGCGTCGCCGCCACCGTCACCGCGACGGTCACCGCCGCCACGCTCGCCCTGACGCTCGCCGCCTGCGGCAGCGACGCCGACGACACGGGCGCCGACGCGACGCCGACGGCCACGGCCGACGCCGGCGCCTCCGCGGAGCCGACCCCCGCGGCCACCGCCGCCGCCACGCCGAGCGCCGAGGACGTCGCCGCGCTCGAGAAGGTCACGGTCGAGGGCGAGCCGGGCTCGGAGCCGACGATCACGCTGCCGACCAACCCGTTCACCGTCACCGCGAACGTGGCCCGGGTCATCACCGAGGGCGACGGCGAGGCCATCGAGGTCGGCGACATCCTCGAGACCCAGCTCACCGCGGTCGACAGCGCCGGCACCCGCCTGGGCAGCACCTACGAGGACGAGGCCAGCCAGCCCTGGACCGTCGCGGACAGCCTCCCGGCGCTCGACGACGCGCTGGCGACCGTGAACATCGGCGCGCAGGTGCTGCTGGCCCTGACCAGCGGCGACGACACCGCCGTCTACGTCTTCGAGCCCACCGCGAAGATCCCCAGCCGGGCGTCCGGTACCGCCGCGGACCCGGTCGAGGGCCTGCCGACGGTCGAGCTCGCCGACGACGGCACCCCGACGATCACGCCGTCCGACGCGGACGCCCCGACCAAGCTCACCGTCGAGCCGCTCATCGAGGGCGACGGCGCCACGGTCGAGTCCGGTGACAACCTCCTGGTGCAGTACACCGGCGCGCTCTGGGACGGCACCGTCTTCGACTCGTCGTGGGACGCCCAGCCGTTCCCGGTGACGTCGATCGGCACCGCCCAGGTGATCGACGGCTGGAACGAGGGCCTGGTCGGCCAGAAGGTCGGCAGCCAGGTGCTGCTCGTCGTGCCGCCGGACAAGGGCTACGGCGACACGGCGCAGGGCGACATCCCGGCCGGGTCGACGCTCGTCTTCGTCGTCGACATCCTCTGGGCCAGCTGACCGCTCGCTCGAACCACCGCACCCCCGGTGCCGCGGGACCCACGTCCTGCCGGCACCGGGGGTGCGTCGTTAGTGTGGGCCGCAGGTCGCCGACGACCTCGCGCGGGACCCGCCCGCGCACCCACCTGGCGGCCGGGGAGCCGAGCATGGACCAGGCGACGACGCCCAGGATCCGCACCGTCGCCCTGGTGGGCGCCGCCGGCGCGGGCAAGACCACGCTGACCGAGGCGCTCCTGCACCGGGCCGGCGTGACCGGCCGGCCGGGACGCGTCGAGGACGGCTCGACGGTGACCGACCACGAGCCCGAGGAGATCGCGCGCGGGCTCTCGCTCTCGCTCGGGCTCGCGCCCTTCACGTGGCGGCTCGGGACCGGCGACGAGTACGACGTGACCCTCCTCGACACCCCCGGGTCCGCCGACTTCGCCGGCTCCCTGGACGCCGCGCTCGCGGTGGCCGACCTCGCCGTGCTCGTCGTGTCCGCGGTCGACGGCGTGCAGGCCGGCACGCACGCCGCCTGGCGCGCGGTGGCCGAGGCCGGGCTCCCGCGGCTCGTCGTGGTGACCAAGGAGGACAAGGCCCGCGCGGACTTCCACCACGTCCTGGCGGACCTGCGCGAGGCGTTCGGCGAGGGGTTCGTGCCCCTCGAGCTGCCGCTCGGCGAGGAGGCCGCGTTCCACGGCGTGGCGGACGTGCTGAGCGAGGAGGGCCTCGAGTACGCCGCCGACGGCCGGCACAGCACGGGCACCGTCCCGGCGGACGTCGCGGAGGAGGAGCACCGGCTGCACGGCGAGGTGACCGAGGAGATCGTCTCCCACGACGACGAGGCACTCGAGCGCTACCTCGGCGGCGACGAGCCGTCGGCGGCCGAGCTGGGACGGACGCTCGCGCACGAGGTGCGGGACCTCGAGGCCTTCCCCGTGCTCGTCGCCTCCGGCGTCACCGAGGTCGGTGTGGACCGTCTGGCGGACCTGGTCTGCGAGCTGGGTCCCGCGCCCGGCGAGCGTCCCGCGGTCGTCGTCGCGGGGCCGACGAGCGGTTCGTCGGCGGGTCCGACGAGGGTGGAGGTGGCCGTGGACCCCGCCGGACCGGTGCTGGTGCACGCCTTCCGCACCGTCGCCGACCCGTTCGTCGGGCAGGTCACGCTGCTGCGCGTGCTGAGCGGCACCGTGCGACCCGGCGACCGGCTGCTCAACACGACCTCGCGGACCGAGGAGCGCGTGCCGGGGCTGTTCCGGCTGCGCGGCAAGGAGCACCTGCCGGTCGACGCGGCCGTCGCGGGGCAGGTGGTCGCGGTCGCCAAGCTGACCGCGACGCCGAGCGGCTCGCTGCTGACCGACAAGGCGGGCCCGGGCGCCGCGATGACCGCACCGCCGCCACCGCACCGCGCGCCGGTGTTCGGGCTCGCGCTCACTCCCGTGTCGCAGTCGGACGACGACCGGCTCTCCGGCGCGCTGACGCGGCTGGCGGCCGAGGACGCGACGCTCGTCGTCGACCGCTCGTCGGACCACACGGTGCTGCGCGGGCTCGGGGACACCCACCTGGCCGTCGCGCTCGAGCGGCTCGCCCGCGTGTTCGGCGTCCACGTCACGACCTCGGCGGTGCCGGTCGCGTACCGCGAGACCATCCGGCGCACCGTCGAGGCCGAGGGCAAAGTCAAGAAGCAGTCCGGCGGGCACGGGCAGTTCGCGGTGGTGCAGCTGCGCGTCGGACCGCTGCCGCACGGCGAGGGGTACGCGTTCGTGGACTCGGTGGTCGGCGGGTCGGTGCCGCGTCAGTACCTGCCGTCCGTCGAGCGCGGCGCCGCCGAGGCGATGGCGCACGGCGGCCCGCACGGCTACCCCGTGGTGGACCTGCGGGTCGAGGTCTACGACGGCAAGTCGCACTCCGTCGACTCCTCCGACATGGCCTTCCGGGCCGCGGCAGCCAACGGCGTGCGGGAGGCGCTCGCGGCCGCGGGCACGGTGGTGCTCGAGCCGATCGACCACGTCACCGTCGTCGTCCCGTCCGCCGCGCAGGGCGACGTCATGGGCGACCTGTCCGGGCGGCGGGGGCGCATCACGACGACGAGCGCGCGCGACGGCGGCCTGGTCGCGATCGAGGCCGACGTGCCGCAGGCCGAGCTCGCCCGCTACGTCCTGGACCTGCGCTCGCTGACCGGCGGCCGCGCCGAGCTGACCGTCCACCCCTCCCACTACGACCCCTGCCCCGACCACCTCCTCCCCACCTGACCCACCCCCCTTCCCGGCCCGCCCTCCTTCCCCCCGCCCGCCCCGCCTCCCGCCGAGACCCCATCCCTCCGCCCCCGCCAACCGCCGCCCCACCCCCGCCACCCACCGCCCCCACCCCCGCCACCCACCGCCCCCACCCACCGAGAACGTCATCCCTCCGGTTCTGGGCGCTGAGAGCCGGAGCGATGACGTTCTCGGCGGGTGGGGGGGTGGTCGGGGCGCGGGCGGGTCCGGGGGACTTTGTTCGGGGGGTGAAGATTGTGGGAGCATCCCGGGGGAGGTGGGGCACATGGGTGTGCGTCCGGAGCTGTCGGGGTTCGTGGCCGGGATGACGTGGGGGTGGACCGGGGTCCGGGGCACCTGGACCGACGAGGCCGCGGCGGAGTCGATGCGCCTCATGGTCGAGCGGACCGCGACCACCTGGACGGCGGTGACGTTCGCCGCGCTGCAGGACACCGCGCACTCGACCACCGTGCGCTGGCGTGACGCTCCCACCGTCACCGAGGACGAGGTCCGGCACGCCATCCGCGCCGCCCGCGCGCTCGGCCAGCGCGTGCTCCTCAAGCCCGTGGTCAACTGCGCGGACGGCACCTGGCGCGCGCACATCAACTTCTTCGACCACGACGTGCCGTGCGAGCCGACGTGGTCGGACTGGTTCGCGTCGTACGGCGAGTTCGTCGTGCACTACGCGCGCGTCGCGGCCGAGGAGGGCTGCGAGATGTTCTCGGTCGGCTGCGAGATGGTCCAGACGGACCGCCGCGCCGACGAGTGGCGCGCGCTCGTCGCGGCGGTGCGCGAGGTCTACCCCGGCCTGGTCACCTACAACTGCGACAAGTACCAGGAGGACCGCGTCACCTGGTGGGACGCGGTCGACGTCATCTCCTCCTCGGGCTACTACCCCCTGGGCGACTGGGAGAACCAGCTCGACCGCATCGAGCCCGTGGTCGCGGCGCACGGCAAGCCGTTCGTCTTCCTCGAGGCGGGCTGCCCGAGCCGCAGCGGCTCGCCCGCCCTGCCGAACGACTGGGCGCTCCCCGGCGAGCCGGACGGCGAGGCCCAGGCGACCTGGTACCGCGAGATGTTCGCGACGTGCGCCGCCCGCGCGTGGGTCCGGGGGTTCGTCCTGTGGGACTGGCCCGCGCACCTGTACGACGAGCAGGACGCGCCGACCGACGACGACTACTGCCCGTTCGGCAAGCCGGCGGAGCACGTCATCGCGCACCACTACCGCGCCGCCACGCCCTCCTGACGCGGCGCACACCGCTGCCCCTTCCGTCGAGAACGTCATCGCTCCGGCTCTGAGGGATCAGAGCCGGAGCGATGACGTTCTCGGCGGGGGTGGGGGCCGGGCCTCAGGCAGGCGCGGTCACTCGCTCGCGATCGCGTCCAGGGCGCGCATGCGGGCGGCGCGGGTCGCGGGCCACAGTGCGGCCAGCACCCCCACGACGAGCGCCAGCACCACCATCGTGAGCAGGCCGCCCCACGGGACGACGAGCTGGTCCAGCCCCTCGTCGGCGTAGACGAGCGGCAGGACCGACGCCAGGCTCACGCCCACCACCAGCCCGACGAGCGTGCCGAACAGCGCGGTGAGCACGGACTCGACCGTGATGGTGCCGGCGAGCTGGAGCCGGCCCAGGCCGACGGCCCGCAGCAGCCCGATCTCGCGGGTGCGCTCGATCACCGACAGCGCGAGCGTGTTGACGATGCCCAGCACCGCGATGACCAGCGACAGGCCCAGCAGCGCGTAGAGGATCACGAGCAGCTGGTCGACCTGGCCGGCCATCTGGTCCACGAACTCGTCGCGGTCCTGCACCGACACCACGACGTACGGGGCGACCGCCGCGGTGACGGCGGCGCGCAGCTCGGCCTGGCTCACGCCCGGCGCCGCGTCGACGAAGATCGTGTCGATGCTCTGCGCCTCGCCCGGCGCGAGCTCGTCGAGCACGGCCGGGGTGACGACCGCGCTGGACCCCAGCACCCGGCTGTCGAACAGCCCGGCGACCTCCAGGTCCCGCGAGCCGGCCGCCGTCGTGAGCGTCACCGTGTCGCCCACGGCCCACCCGTCGCCGACGAGGTTCGTGTTGAGCAGCGTCGTCCCGTCGGCCAGGTCCGCGGTGTCGCCCGCGGTCACGTCGACCGTCAGCACCGTGCCGAACGCGTCCGCGTCCATCGCGACCACGCCGGCCGCGTCCTGCGGCGTCGGCGCGACGCCCGACGAGGGCGACATGCCCGCGTAGGTGAACGCGAGGGGCACCACGTCGCCGGCCTCCGGGAGCGCCGCGACGTCCTGCGCCGCGCCCTGCGGGACGACGTAGGTGGCCGAGCGGACGACGAGGTCGGCGTCCGTCGAGCTCTCGACGACGTCCTTGAGCGACGCCTGCGCGGTGGTCGCGATCACGGACACGGCGCCGACGAGCGCCATGCCGATCATCAGCGCGCCGGCCGTGTTGGCCGTCCGGCGCGGGTTGCGCACGACGTTGCCCTGCGCGAGCCGGCCGACCGGGCGCAGCAGCGCGACGAACGGTGCGGCCATGGCCCGCATCGCCCACCGGGCGAGCGTCGGCGACGCGACGAGCACGCCGACGAGCACGAGCGCGGCGCCGGCCCCGAGCAGGCCGTCGGCCGCCGCGGAGTCCGGCCGCAGCGCCGCGGCGGCGACGCCGGCGGCACCCGCGGCGACGACCGCGCCGCCCAGCACGCCGCGCAGCCGCAGCGACCGCTCCTTGACCGTGACCTCGCCCCGCATGGCCTCGACCGGCGCGACCAGCGCCGCGGTGCGGGCGGGGAACGCGGACGCGACCGCGGACACCACGGTGCCCAGGACCAGGCACCCGACGACGGTGCTGGTGCTCAGCGGGATGTCCGCCGTCAGCTCCATCCCGACGCCCGCGAGCGCCACCCGCAGCAGCGAGACCAGGCCGAGGCCGCCGAGGACGCCGAGGACGGACCCGACCAGCCCGACCACCGCCGCCTGCCCGACGACGACGCCGAACACCTGCGCCGGCGACGCGCCGAGCGCCCGCAGCAGCGCGAACTCCCGCACCCGCTGGCGCACCGACATCGCGAACGTGTTGGCGATGATGAACGCGCCGACGAACAGCGCGATCAGGGCGAAGATCAGCAGGAACGTCGTGACGAACCCGAGCATCTCGTCGATGTCCGACTGCATCGAGGCACGCAGCTCCGAGCCCGTGACCGCCTGCGCGTCGGCGCCGTCCGGGAGCCCGGTCAGCGCGTCGTCGAGACGCTGGGTCAGCGCGGCCTCGTCGACGCCGGGCTCGCCGTAGACGGCGACCGTCGCGACCGTGCCGTCGGGCGCGTACGCGTCGGCCGCGGCCTGCGGGTCGAGGAGCACGATCGTCGCGCCCGCCATGGGGCCGCCCGCGGTGACCTCACCGACCACGGTGACGGGCCGGACGTCGCCGGCGATCACCACGCGCGTCTCGTCGCCCAGCGCGAGGCCGGAGGACGCGAGCGTCGCCTGCTCGAGCGCGACCTCGTCGGGACCCGACGGCGTCCGGCCCGCGACGAGCTCGAGGCTCGGGTCCCGCTCGTCGTACCCGAGGCCGAAGGACGGGGCCTGCGTGGACTGCACGGCGGTGCCGTCCGCGCCGACGAGCACGATCGAGCCCTGCACGTCCGGCAGCGCCAGCGCGACGCCGTCCACGGACGCGACGTCGTCGGCGAGCGTGAGCGGGACCGGGTTGCGCGCCTCGCCGACGCTGAACCCGTCGTCCCCGCCCGCGACCTGCGTGGCCCCGCGCAGGTACGCGTCGGCCGGCGCGGACGCCTCGACGATCCCGTCGAACGTGCTGGACATCATGGTGCGCAGGCTGAACGTGCCCGCGACGAACGCGACGCCCAGCGCGACCGCCAGGACGGAGAGCAGGAAGCGGACGGCGTGCGCACGCACGCCGCGGAGCGTGACGCGGAGCATCACCGCACCCCGGCGGGCGCGACGCCGGACGGCGCGACGGGCGTCGCCGCGGACTCGGCACGACGCGTGAGGGCGCCCAGGCGCTCGAGCACCGACTCGGCCGTGGGCTCGCGCAGCTCGTCGACGATCCTGCCGTCCGCCAGGAACAGGACGCGGTCGGCGTAGGAGGCTGCGGTCGGGTCGTGCGTGACCATGACGACGGACTGCCCGAGCTCGTCGACGCTGCGGCGCAGGAACCCGAGCACGTCGCGGGCCGAGGTCGAGTCGAGGTTGCCGGTCGGCTCGTCGGCGAACACGACGGCGGGCCGGGTGACCAGCGCCCGCGCGCAGGCGACGCGCTGCTGCTGACCGCCGGACAGCTCGCCGGGCTTGTGGCTCAGGCGGTCCTGCAGACCCACCGCGCGCACCACCGCGTCGAGGTGGTCGCGGTCGACCGGGCGCCGCGCGATGTCGAGCGGCAGCGTGATGTTCTCGAGCGCGGTCAGGGTCGGGACCAGGTTGAAGGCCTGGAAGACGAAGCCGAGCTGGTCGCGGCGGAGCCGGGTGAGCCGACGCTCGGACATCGCGGAGACGGTCTGGCCGTCGACCTCGACCGTGCCGCCGGTCGGCCGGTCGAGGCCGGCCATGCAGTGCATGAGGGTCGACTTGCCGGAGCCGGACGGGCCCATGGTCGCGGTCAGTCGTCCGCGCTCGAAGTCCACGTCGATGCCCGCGAGGGCGTGGACCGCGGTGTCGCCGCGGCCGTAGGTCTTGACGAGCCCGCGCGCGGAGGCGATGACGTCGGGCGTGGGCGGGAGCGGGGCGGGTGCCGTGTTCACGTGCTCGATCCTGCTCCCGCCCGGGAGCGGTGGCGATGGGGTTGTCCCCCGGGTCGACCCTGAACTTCTCCCAGGGACCTCTCAGGGTGCCGCTTGGGGGTCCTGACCTGGACAAACGTCCCGGTGCGGGTGCCCGTCGGGCTCGTCGGGCCTACCCTGGCGAGCATGGCCCGGTATCTCGACGTGCACCCGCAGGACCCCCAGCCGCGGCTCGTCGCGCAGGCGGTCGACGTGCTGCGCGGCGGCGGCGTCATCGCCTACCCCACCGACTCCTGCTACGCGCTGGGCGCCTCGATGGGCTCGGCGGACGGAGCCGAGCGGATCCGCCGGCTGCGGCACCTGGACGACAAGCACCACTTCACGCTCGTGTGCGCGGACTTCGCGCAGCTCGGCCAGCTGGTGCACCTCGACAACGCCGCGTTCCGCGCGATCAAGGCCGCGACGCCCGGCCCGTACACGTTCATCCTGCAGGCGACACCCGAGGTGCCGCGGCGCCTCGCGCACGCCAAGAAGCGCTCGGTCGGGGTGCGGATCCCCGACCACCCGGTGGCGCTCGCGATCGTGCGCGAGCTCGGCGAGCCGATCCTGTCCTCCTCCCTGCTGATGCCCGGGCACGAGTGGCCGATGACCGAGGGCTGGCAGATCAAGGACGAGCTGGACCACGACCTCGACGCCGTCGTCGACGCGGGGGACTGCGGCACGACGCCGACCACCGTCGTCGACTGGACCTCCGGCGCCCCGGAGGTCGTGCGTGAGGGCGCCGGGGACCCCGACCGCTTCCGGTGAGCGCCCCGCTCGTCGTCCCGCCCGGGGACCCGGACGCCGCCGGTTCCCCCGCGCTCGCCGCGCTCGACGCGGACGTCGTCGTGTGCCGCGCGTGCCCGCGCCTGGTGGCGTGGCGCGAGCAGGTGGGGCGCGAGCGCCGGGCCGCGTTCCGCGACGAGGAGTACTGGGCGCGCCCGGTGCCCGGGTTCGGCGACGCGGCCGCGCGCATCCTCGTCGTGGGCCTGGCGCCCGCGGCGCACGGCGCGAACCGGACCGGCCGCATGTTCACGGGCGACCGCTCCGGCGACTTCCTGTTCGCCGCCATGCACCGTACGGGCCTGGCCAACCAGCCGACGTCGGTCCGGGCCGACGACGGCCTGCGCCTGACGGGCATCCGCGCGACCGCACCGGTCCGCTGCGCCCCGCCCGCCAACAAGCCGACGCCCGACGAGCGCCGCGCGTGCGCGCCGTTCCTGGCGCGCGAGCTCGCGGCGGTCGACCCCGTGGTGGCCGTGGTGCTCGGGGCGTTCGGCTGGGCCGCGCTGCTCGACACGCTCCGCGACCTCGGCTGGGCCGTGCCCCGGCCGTCTCCGCGGTTCGCCCACGGCGCGGAGGTCGTCGTCACCCGCGGCGCCGGCGACGACGAGCGTAGCCTGACGCTGCTCGGCTGCTTCCACGTGAGCCAGCAGAACACCTTCACGGGCCGGCTCACCCCCGCGATGCTCGACGCGGTCCTCCTGCGGGCCCGCGCCCTGGCGGACGTCTGACCCCGCTCGGGGCCGGACGTCCGCCGGGCCGGTCACACGTCGCGCAGGACCTCGGCCAGGAAGCGGGCGGACCGCTCGCGCAGGCCCTCGATCCGGCGCGCGACCAGGGCGTGGCGCGCGTCCTCGTCGTTGCCCGCCTCGGTGCGCGTCGGCGGCCGGCGCACGTTGCTCGAGCACGTGAAGTGCGTGCACACGAGTGTGCCGACGGTGTTGCCGCGGCGCCCGGACGCACCGGCCCGGCGCGCCACGTAGAGGCTCACGTCCTCGGTCACGACGACGTCCTCGCACCACGCGCACACCGCGCGCCGGCGGATGCGCTCCTTGGCGTCCGTCGAGCGCAGGAGCACGCCGGTGGGGGTGCCGTCGAGGGGCACGATCGCGTACGCGACGAGCGGCGCCTTGCGGTCACGCCACCCGAGGTAGTCGAGGCGGTCCCAGTCCAGCGCGTCGAGGTCGGGCAGGACGGCGTTGGTCGCCTCGCGGCGGGACGCGTTCACGAAGGACGCGCGGATCTGCTTCTCGGTCAGGGGTTCCATGGGTTCTCGGTCTTCCGGTCGGTGTCGACCTCCACCGCCACGGGACGACGAGGGCGCCGGGGCCGGTCGCGGCCCGGGGCGTGCTCGACCTCGCTGCACGGCGGGGAGCGGGCAGGGCGTCGGCCCCGCGTGACACGCCGGCTGGGCGCCGAGGACGGGTCAGGAGGGGTCGACGCGGAGGCGCGCGTCGCCTGAGCAGGCCGTGCCGGCCACCCCGCAACCTGCGATGCCGTGCATCCGCGTGCTCCTCGCCTGTCGTCCGGCCCTGTCGTACGGCTCTGTCGTCCGGCCCGTGCTCTCGCCCGTCCACCCGGTCGACGACGTGCTCGTCGTACCGGGGTCCGGACGTGCCGCTCGCTCGGCGGCCGCCGTCCATTGTGCCGCACGCACCCGGGAGCACCGCGGTCGCGGCCCCGTGGACCGGCCCGTGGACCGGCCCGTGGACCCGCCCCGTGGACCACCAGGGGGTCGCCCCGTGGTCTAGCGCGGGCAGTGCCCCGGGAGCTCGTGACGCACCGAGTGCTCCAGGTGCGCGCGGATCCGGGCGTCGTCGAGCCAGCACGCCAGCGCGGGCACGTCCCGGGGCGCACGGGGCGCGTGGCCGGCGACGACGAGCGTCGGCCGCTCGAGCTGCACCGCGACCTCCTGCACGATCTCCTGGGTCCGCTCCAGGACCAGGCGTGCCCGCTCGTCGGGGTCGGGGTGCACGCGGGTCGCGGCGTCGTCGATCACCGACTCGGCCACGTGCGCCGCCTGCTCGCCGTCGAGGTCCTGCGCCAGCTCGCGCAGCCGCCGGCGCCGGAGCGCGAGCGCGAGCCGCGCGCTCACCCTCGCCGACGGCGGAGCCGCCTCGAGGCTGCGTCGTGCCCGGTCCACCTGCTCGGCGGCCTCGGCGTGCGTCACGGCCGCCGGGAGCCACTGCGCCACCGGCCTCCGCTGGGTCTGTGCCTGCGGGTTCATCTCGTCACCACCTCGGTGCGGGTCGGCGTTGACCCGCACCGGCATCGTCGCGCACCGCCGCGGGCCGGAGGTGGGACCGAAGACCCTCGAGCCGGTCGCGGGAATGCCGCCCCGCCGCCCGGGCGTTGCCACCGGCATGCCGCTTTCCGGGGAGTACGCACCGAGCACGTCGCCGCACGCCCGCACGCAGGCCGAGCTGTACGAGGCCACCGACGGCGCCAAGGGCGCCACGATGAACGGACGGCCCGTGATCGTGCTGACCACGGTCGGCGCACGCTCGGGCAAGCTGCGCAAGACCGCGCTGATGCGGGTCGAGCACGAGGGCCGGTACGCGGTCGTCGCGTCCAAGGGCGGCGCCCCCGAGCACCCCGCCTGGTACCACAACCTCGTCGCGAACCCGCACGTCGAGCTGCAGGACGGTCCGACGAAGAAGGACTACCTGGCCCACGAGGCCACGGGCGCGGAGCGCGACGAGTGGTGGGGCTACGCGCTGGAGACCTGGCCCGACTACGAGTCCTACACCCGGCGCACGGACCGCGTGATCCCCGTCTTCGTGCTGGTGCCGCAGGACTGAGACCGCCCGCTCAGCCGAGCAGGAGCTTCCAGCCGCCGACGCCGATCAGGCCCGCCAGGACCGGCGCCGCGACGGGCACCCACGAGTAGCGCCAGTCCGAGCCGCCCTTGTGCTGCAGCGGCAGCAGCGCGTGCACGATGCGCGGACCCAGGTCGCGCGCGGGGTTGAGCGCCGGACCCGTCGGTCCGCCCAGGCCGGCGACCAGGCCCCACACCAGGAACCCCAGCGCCAGGTGGGCGGTGGCCGGCTCGTCGGCGGTGAGCGGCGAGTGCACGATCGCGAGGGCGCAGGAGAACAGCACCACCGAGCCGAGCAGCTCGTTGGCGAACCCGTTCGCGCGCGAGCGCGCCGCGTTGACGGTCGAGAACGTCGCCAGGATGTCGTCCGGGTCCTCGGTCCGGTCGTAGTACGGCTTGTGCGTCACGACGATCGCGAGCTGACCGGCCATCGCGCCCAGGAGCTGCGCGACGACGTACGGGGCCACCTCCGACCACGGGAACAGCCCCCACGCGGCCAGGCCGATGGTGAACGCGGGGTTGATGTGGTTGCCGCTGACGCCGCCGAACATGAGCGCCGGGATCATGACGCCGAACCCGTAGCCCATCGCGATCAACGACCAGCCGCCGCGGTACCCCTTGGAGCCCTTGAGGTGCACGTTGGCGACCGTGCCGTTGCCCAGGATGATCAGGATCGCGGTGCCGATGAACTCGCAGGCCAGCCGGGTCGCGAGGTCGTAGGACGGGTCCATGGCCCCACCCTGGCAGGAGCGGGCGGTTCCGCGCACGCGCCACGGCCCCGTCGACGTGGTCCCGAGGTCGCGAGCCGACCCCAGCCCCCCGCCGCGCCCGCCGCTCCCCCGACCTTGGTCCCGCCGGACCCGTCCGCCACCGCCGGGGCCACGCTGACGGTGGCGCCGGCCGTGGCCGGACACGACGGGAGAGGGGCGGGGGGTGCGGGGCGGGGTGGTCGTCGGCGCGCGCGCCGTCCTGGTCGGCGCGCGAGCCGGCGTACGGATCGGCGTCCAGGCGGTGACCTGGGCCCTCGCGTGGCGGGTCCGGCCGTGGCTGCGGGAGTCGTGGCGCCCGCTCGTCGTGCTGGCGCTCGCGCTGCTGGCGGGACTGGGCGGACCGGAGCTCGTCGCCGAGCACGCGTCCGCCCGCTACCCGGTCACGGCGGCGGACCTGGCGAGCGGACGCGCTGCGCTCGCGGACCTGGTGGTCGCGCCGCGCACCGGCGCGGAGAGCTACGAGCGGGAGGAGTTCGGCGCCGCGTGGGACGACGTCGACGGCAACGGGTGCGACACCCGCGACGACGTCCTGCGGCGCGACCTGCTCGGCCCGCGGCTCGACGTCGACGGCTGCACCGTCCTGGCCGGCGTCCTCGACGACCCGTACACCGGCGCGCGCATCGAGTTCGCGCGGGGGCCGGACTCCGCGGACGTCCAGATCGACCACGTCGTGGCCCTCGCCGACGCCTGGGCGTCCGGGGCCCGGACGTGGGACCCCGCGCTCCGCCGCGCGTTCGCCAACGACCCCGCGAACCTCCTGGCGGTGGACGGCCCGGCGAACCAGGACAAGGGCGCCGCAGACGCCGACGCCTGGCTCCCGCCCGACCAGGGGTACGCGTGCGTCTACGCGCTGCTGCAGGTGCGCGTGAAGTCCGCGTACGGGCTCCGCGTGACGCCCGACGAGCGAGCGGCTCTCGAGGACGCGCTGTCCACCTGCGTCACGGTGTGACCTGGTGCGTCGGCGCGGCTCGATCCGGTGCCGCGCCGGGGCCGTACGTCAGGGAGCGGAGGTGGGCAGCGTGACGTCGGTGCCGGCGGCGGTGACCCGGACCCCGTCCGCGACGACCGTCGCCTGCGTGAGTTCGAGCCCTTCGGGCAGCTCCTCCACGGGCACCTCGAGGTCCGTGAGCCGGCTGCCGACCGCCCCGGGGAGCTGGCCGACGTCGATGGTGGCGCCGCCGAGCTGCAGGTCCTCGACGTCGACGAGCAGGCGACCGCCTTCCACACGCGGGACCAGACCGGCCGAGAGCTCGATGCCGAGCACGTCGCCCGACATCCGCAGGACGTCCCCGTCCGCCTGGACCGCGACCTCCAGCTCGGTGCGGGCGGCGAGCTGCTCCTGGATCGAGGCGCTCGGGATCGTCGCGACCACGGTCGCGTCCTGCGCCGTGTACGGCTCGCTCGTGGAGGTGCCGTGCGCCACGACGTCCACGTCGGTCATCGCGAGGCCGCCGATCGTGGCGCCCTCGACGTGCCCCGTCACCTCGTCGAGCGAGCCCGCGAGCAGCTGCGTGAGGAACGGGAATCCGTCGATGTCGACCTGCGGCTCGCCCTGGACGTCGTCCAGGTTCTCGACGATCGCGTCCGCCACGACCTCCTGGGCGCGGACCAGGGCGACCCGGTCCGCCACCACCACGCCGGCGCCCAGCACGACGACCACCGACACCCCGACGACCCACCCGCGCGCGCTCACCCGCACACGCTAGGGGCCCCGGGCGCGCGGTGCCCGTCGACATCGCTGGCGCGCGCCCGGGGGCGGTCCTAGCCTGGGGCGAGGATCGAAGAAGGACGCCCGATGACGTGGGTTCTGCTGATCGCGATCACCCTTCTTCCGGCGCTCCTGTTCGGGTTCGCGTTCTCGTTGTTCCCGGGCGAGGAGGACGCGCCGCGCTGGCGCGTGCACCTGGCTCGTCGGCTGCGGTCCTGGGCCGACCGCCTGCACCGACCGCCGCCCGAGGTCCACGACCCGTTCGCTGCGCTCTGGGTCCAGGAGCGCCTCGGCACCGTGGCCGGGCACGTGCGCCGTCTCGAGGCCGACACCCACTGCTTCGCGCGCGCCGAACGGATCATCGCCACCCAGCTCGCCTACGACGACCTGCTGCGCACGGCCTGCGGACTCGCGGGCGTCGAGATCCAGCAGGCCGCGCTCGGCGACCCTGCGGAGCGGTTCCGCCGCGAGGTCGAGCTGACCTCCCGCGGCTGGTCCTGGTGAGGGCTCAGCCCGCGCGCACGACGAGCGTGCTCGGACCGGCGGCGGTCCGGCGGATCTCGATGCGGTCCGCGATCGTCTGCTTGAGCGCCTCGACGTGCGACACGACGCCGACCACCCGACCGCCGGCACGGAGGTGGTCGAGCTCGGCGAGCACCTGGTCGAGCGTGCGGGGGTCGAGCGAGCCGAAGCCCTCGTCGACGAAGAGCGTGCCCAGGTCGATCCCACCAGCCTCCGCGGTCACGACGTCCGCCATGCCGAGCGCGAGGCAGAGCGAGACGTAGAAGGTCTCCCCGCCCGAGAGCGTCCGGGGGTCGCGCTGCTGCTCGGTGTGGTGGTCGAGCACGCGCATCGCGAGGCCGGTCCGCCGCGAGCTGACGTCCTCCTTGCGGTCGCTGCGCACCAGCTCGAACCGGCCGTCCGACATGCCGACCAGCCGCGCGTTCGCCGCCGCGACCACGTCCTCGAACCGCCGGACCAGCACATAGGTGGCGAGCGACAGCCCGGTCGCGTTGTCCCCGCCCGTCCCCGCCGCGAGCCCGGCGAGGCGCAGCACCGGCGCCGCCTCCTCGACCTGACGCCGGTGGCGGGCCACCGCCGCGCGCAGCTCCTCGGCCGCCGCGTCCGCCGCCGCACCGATCGACTCGGTGACGCCCGCCTCGCCCGACGCGCGCGCCAGCTCGGCCGCGGCCGCCCCCTCGGCCTGCTGGGCGGTGAGCAGCTCGGCACTCACGACCGCACCCGTGACGTCGGGCGCCAGGCCGGCGACCGCGGGGTCGGCGAGCCCGGCGCGCACCCGCTCGGTGGCCGCGGCGTGCTCCCGCACCACCCGGTCGAGCGCCTCGATCTGGGCGTCGCCGGCGGACGCGGCGCGCGCGGCCGCCACGTCGTCGAACCCGTGGTGCTCGAGCTCGTGCGCGAGCGCCGTGCGCCGCCGCCCGAGGTCGGCCGCCGCGCCCGCCGCCTCGTCCAGCGCCGCGAGCAGGTCGGCCGCCGTGGCGGCCCGCTCGACCAGCTCGGCGTGGCGCGCCGCCACGGTGGGGTGCGTGCCGCGCGCGCGGGCGACCTCCGCCTCGGCCTCCTCGACCGCGGCCTGCAGCGTGTCGACCACGAGCGCCGCGCGCTCCCGCTCGGCGACCGCGAGCAGCCGGGTGCGCTCGCGCGCCTGCGTGGCCTCGCGGTGCTCGTCGACGTCGCGCGTCAGCCGCACGGCACGCCGCCCGGCGTCGCGGCAGTCGGCGAGCGCCTGGGCGGCCGAGCCGTGGGCCTGCTCGGCCTCCTCCGGCGTGGAGCCGGCCGTCGCGGCACGGGCCGCCGCCACCTCGGTCTCGAGCGCGGCGTGCGCCTCACGGGCCGCCCCGAGCGCCGCTTCGGCCGCCTGCCGCACGGTCTCCGCGGCCTGCACCGCGTCCACCGTCACGTGGTCGGCCGCCAGCGCGGCGGGGACCGGGTGCTCGCAGGACCCGCAGACGGGACAGGCCGCACCGTCGGCGAGGTCCGCCGCGAGCTCGCCGGCGAGACCGGCGATCCGCGCGGACCGCAGGCTCGACTCCCGCACGACAGCGGCCTGCGCCGCGACCGCGCGCTCCTCGACGAGCGCCGCAGCGGCCTCGTGACGCGGAAGCAGCCCGGCCAGCGAGCGGTGCGCGTCGACCAGCGCGTCCGCGGCGCGTGCGGCCAGCGCGAGCTCGGCCTCCTGGTCCGCAGCACCGCGCACGGTCCGGAGCGCGGCCGTCAGCTCCTCGAGCGCGGCCGGCCGGGCCGCGAGCCAGGCGTCGTGCGCCGCGATCTCGGTGTCCCGGTCCTCGACGGCGCCGCGTGCCTGACGGGCCTCGAGCCGCACCGCCGTGAGCCGCGCCTCGACGTCGAGCGCGCGCTCGAGCGCCGCCGCGGCCGCCACGGCCGCGCTCTGCTCCGCGGCCAGCCCGGTCCGGCTCGCCGCTGCACCGTCCGCCGGGGCGTCCTCGCCCGGAACCAGCGCGGCGAGGTCCGCCGGCGCGACGTCGCGGGCCGCGAGCAAGGACTTGCGGGCGGTCTCGGAGGTCTGTGCGGCCTCGTCGGCGGCCTGCAGCAGGGGTCGCAGCGCCCGGGCCGCCTGCGCCGCGACCAGGCGGCGGCTCGCCTCGGCCTGCGCCTCGTCCGCCTCGGCGAGGGCCGCCCGCTCCGCGAGGAGCCCGTCCCGCAGCGCGACGAGCCGGCCGAGCTCGCGCTGCTCGGTCAGCCGGACGCCGGCCTCGCGGTGGGCCGTCGCCGCGAGCGCGGCCTGCTGAGCCGCCTGCGCCGCCCGGGCGGAGAGCGCACCCGTGGTCACGGCGAGTGCGTCCTCCACCACGGTCAGCGGTCCACCCGCGACGACCTCGTCGACCGCCGCGCGCACGGCCGCGAGCGCCTCCGGGTCGAGGCGTGCGGCGCCGGCCAGGTGGGCGACCCGGTCGTCCACCACCGCGCGCCCCGCGGCGGCGGCCCGCTCCGCGTCCCGGCGCAGCTGGGCCAGGCGGGCCTGCAGGTCCTCGTAGACCTGCGTGCCGAAGATCTTCTGCAGCAGGCCCCGGCGGTCCTCGGGGTCGGCGCGCAGGAAGCGCGCGAACTCGCCCTGCGGCAGCACGATCGTCTGGACGAACTGCGTCCGGTCCAGACCGACGATCCGCTGGATCTCCGCGCCCGCCTCGTCCAACCGGGTCGAGAGCACCTCGCCACCGGGCGGCTCGATCGCGGGGCCTGCGACCTCGGCACCCGCGCCCTCGCCTGCCGACAGGCGCCACAGCCGCACCGACGCCTGCTGGCGCACCGTCCCCGAGCCGCGCTTCTTCGCGCGCTCGTACGCGGGCGTGCGGCGCACCCGGAAGCGCCCGGACGGGACCTCGAACGTCAGGTCGACGAACGACTCCGTCTCGTCCCCCGCGTAGGCGGAGCGCAGCCGGTCCTCGCTCGCGTCGGCGGACGCCACCTTGCCGTACAGCGCGAACACCACGGCGTCGATCACGGTGGACTTGCCCGCGCCCGTCGGCCCCTCGAGCAGGAACAGCCCCGAGGCCGCGAGCGCGGAGAAGTCGACGACGTGCCGGCCGGCAAAGGGGCCGATCGCCTGGAGCGTGAGCGTGTGCAGCTGCATCAGGCGCTCCGCTCCGCGGCGACGGCCTGCTCGTACGCCGTGCGCAGCACCGCCACCTCCGCCGCGGACGGGCGCGCGCCGGTGACGTGCGCGACGAAGTCGCCCGCGACCTCGACCGGGTCGTGCGCCGCGGTGACCGCCCGCAGCGCGGTGCCCGGCGCACCCGCGGGCGGCCGGTGCTGCACCACGAGCGCGTGCGGGAACCGCGCCCGGACCCGCGCGTAGAGGTCCGCGGGTCGCTGCTGGTCGGTCACCACCACCCGCACCCAGTCCGCGACGTGCGGCTCGCCCGCCGCACCCAGCAGGTCCTCGAGGGCGCCCGTCACGTCGGCCAGCCGGCGCGGCACCGGCGCGGCCACGAGCTCGGTGGTCACGGCGCCGTCCGCGCCGAGTCCGACGAGCACCGTGGACTTCGCGTGGTGCTGCTCGGAGAACGAGTAGGCGAGCGGCGAGCCGCTGTACCGCATCGTCGTGCCCTCCGGACCGGTGACCCGCTGCGGGCCGTGCAGGTGGCCGAGCGCCACGTAGTCCGCGCCCTGGAAGACCTGCGACGGCACGTGGTCCACCCCGCCGACGCGGATGTCCCGCTCCGACTCGCTCGCGAGCCCGCCGACCACGAAGGCGTGCGCCGCGACCACGACCGCGGGGCGCTCGCTCGTCGTCCGCGACGCGAGGTCCGCGCGGACGCGAGCCATCGCGGCCGCCGTCACCGCCTCGTGCGAGCGCGAGGGTACGTCGGCGCCGGGCTCGGCGAGCGCGGTGCGCACGGTGTCCGGGTCGAGGTACGGCAGTCCGTACACGAGCGCGCGGGCACCGTCACGACCGGCGACCTCGACCGGAGCGGCCAGCCCCGCGACACGGGTCCGCAGCTGCACCCGCTCGCGCATGAGCGCGGCGCCGAACCCCAGCCGGGTCGCGGAGTCGTGGTTGCCCGACGTGACGACGACGGTCGTGTGCTCGGCGAGGCGGGCCAGGGTCTCCGACAGCAGGGTCACCGCCTCGACGGGCGGGATCGCGCGGTCGTACACGTCCCCCGCGACGACGACCGCGTCCACCTGCTCGGTGCGCACGACGTCGACCAGGTGGTCCAGGTACGCCGCCTGGTGGTCGAGCAGGTCGACCCCGTGCAGCGACCGGCCCAGGTGCCAGTCCGACGTGTGCAGCATCCGCATGCCCGGGACGCTAGCCCGCACCTCCGACACGGCCCGGCAGGACAGGCCGCCCGGCGCCGGGGCGCGCGTCACGTCCGCGGATCTTCACACTTTCGTTGCCGAGTTCGGCAGCGGGGCGGGGGTCCCGGAGGCCAAGGTGTGCTCAGCGCGGGGCACCCGGGTCACGGCGACCCACCCCGGCGCGCCACCCAGGGGGTTCCACATGCACGTCCCACGCAGAGGCGCCGCGCTCGCGGCGCTCACAGCGCTCACGGTCACGCTCGGCCTCGTCGTCGGCGGCACCACGGCCGCGACGGCCGCGACGACGCCGTCCGCGACGCCCGCACCGGCAGACCGCACGTCCGCCCAGGAGCGGGCGCGCGTCGACACGGTCGACGCGACGATCGACTGGTTCGACTGCACCAACGTGGTCGGGCCGAGGTTCGACTGCGGGACGGTCGACCTCCCGCTGGACTACGACGAGCCCGAGGGCGCGACCACGTCGGTCGCGCTGCTGAGGTACCGGACCGCCGACCCGAGCCGCAAGGTCGGCACGCTCTTCGTCAACCCCGGTGGCCCCGGCGGCTCGGGCGTCGACATCGCGACGTACGCGCCGGACCTCTTCCCGGCCGACGTCCTGGCCCGGTTCGACGTCGTGGGCTTCGACCCCCGCGGGACCAACTTCAGCGACAACGTGCAGTGCTGGCGCAACCTGGGCGAGCAGACCAACGCGATCCTGCCGCTGCTGACGACGCCGTTCCCACGCGGCGCCGTGCAGAGCGCGGACTTCGTGCGCGCGTCGACCGCGTTCGGCCGCGCCTGCTCGACGACGGGCCAGCCGCTGTCCGCCTCGATGTCGACCGCCGACGTCGCCCGGGACATGGACGTGCTGCGCCGCACTCTCGGTGACACCAGGCTGACGTACCTCGGCTTCTCCTACGGCACCTACCTCGGCAACGTCTACGCCAACCTCTTCCCCGACCGCGTGCGCGCCGTGGTGCTCGACGGTGTACTCGACCCGGTCGCCTGGCAGGGCACGGCGGCCACGGCGGACGTGCCGCAGACCCAGCGCATCAAGTCGGGCGACGGTGCGTGGAAGGCGTTGCAGCGGATCCTCGCGGTCTGCGGCGCGAAGGGCCCGGACTACTGCTGGACCGCCCGCATCGGCGAGCCGACGAAGGTCTTCACGCAGCTGTCCAACAAGCTCAAGAAGTCCCCGATCGAGCTCGACTACGGCGACGGCTTCACCGCCACCATCGACTACCCGATGATGATGTCGGTGCTGCTCAGCGACCTGTACGCGGCCGACGCCTGGCAGTACGTCGACTGGGACATCGACATGTTCTGGGCGATGGCGAAGGAGTCGAGCAGCGCCAAGAGCCCGGAGCGCGCCGCGGCCGTCAAGCGGTTCAAGGCCCGCCTCAGCGCGGCGGAGGCGCAGGAGCGCGCAGCGGACGCGCGGGTCGCCGAGCTGGCCGAGGCGCCCGGCTTCGCGTTCCCCTACAACAGCGCGCCGGAGGCGTTCCAGTCCGTGCTGTGCACCGACGGCCTCAACCCGCGGTACGCCTCGCGCTGGCCCGCGGCGGCTGCGAAGGCGGCCCAGACCGGCTCGGGCTTCGGCCCGCTGTGGACCTGGTCGTCGGCGCCGTGCGCGTCGGCCACGTGGACGGCGCGGGCGGAGGACTCCTACCGCGGCACGTTCACCCACCGGACGGCTGCGCCCGTCCTCGTCGTGGGCAACTACTGGGACCCGGCGACCAACTACCGAGGCGCGGTCAAGGCGGCGGCGCTCCTGCCGAACAGCTCGCTGATCTCGAGCAACTCGTGGGGGCACACCGCCTACGGGACGTCGCAGTGCGTGACCAAGGCGGTCACGAACTACCTCGTCACGGGCAAGGCGCCGCAGGACGGCCTGACGTGCCGCGGCGACTCGCAGCCGTTCCCGACGAAGATCGACGGCGACTCGGGGTTCGACAAGGCGACGACGACGGTGGGCGACGACCGCCCCCAGGTCGTCCCGCCGAGCCCGGGCACGGTGCCGACGCTCTGACGCCCACCCCCATGTCGCGCCCCGCCGGTCCACGGACCGTCGGGGCGCGGCGGTCGGTGGCCGTGCACGCCGAGCCTCAGTCGCCGGCGGCGTCCTGGGTCACGTCCGCCACCGTCGCCCCGAGCGAGCGGACGAGCTCGTCGCCGTCCACGGTCGCCGCGACGCCGTGCGCACCCGCGCCGATCGACACCCGGTGGCCACGCACCCGCTCGTCGGCGACCACCGGCCACGCGGTGAGCGAGCCGAACGGCGTGATCGTGCCGCGCTCGTAGCCCGTCACCTCGCGCGCGGTCTCGGCGTCCGGCAGGGACAGCCGGCTGACCCCGAGCAGTGCCCGCAGCTTGGGCCACGAGATCGCCCGCTCGCCCGTGACCAGCACGAACAGGAAGTCGTCGTCCCCGCGCCGCACGACCAGCGACTTCACGATGTCGCCGGGCTGGACGCCGCGGACCTCGGCCGCCTCCGCGAGCGACCCGACCCGTCCGTGCCGCGTCACGACGTGCTCCAGCCCCGACGCCGCCAGCGCCGCGACGGCCCGGCGCTCACCCTCCGTCTCACCCATCGCCCCACGGTAGCGGCGCCCTGGTCGGGGCACGGGGCGGGCGTGCTCGCCGGCCGAGGTCCGCCCTGCGCGGAAACAGGGCGCGGCACGCGCGGCGGGCTGGGAGGATGGGACGTCGTGACCACTGACTCCCCGCACCGCCCGGACCCGGCGTCCGACGACGGCGCGCCCGGCGAGGCCGCTCGCCGGAACCGGGGTCCACGCCGTGGCCGCGCCGCACGCGGCGGCCCGGACGCGCGCGGCGGCGGGGACCAGCGCGGCGGCCACGCCCGACGAGCCCGCGCGGCGGCGGCCCGCACCGCCGCGGTCGTCCCACCGATCCACTACCCGCCGGAGCTGCCGGTCAGCGCGCGCCGCGAGGACATCGCGGCGGCGATCCGGGACCACCAGGTCGTCGTGGTCGCGGGCGAGACCGGCTCCGGCAAGACGACGCAGCTGCCCAAGATCCTGCTGGACCTCGGCCGCGGCCGCGCCGGGCAGATCGGCCACACGCAGCCCCGCCGGATCGCGGCGCGCAGCGTGGCGGAGCGCATCGCGCAGGAGATCGGCACGCCGCTCGGCGAGCTGGTCGGCTACCAGGTGCGGTTCACGGACACGTCGAGCGAGCACACGCTGGTCAAGGTCATGACCGACGGCATCCTGCTCGCGGCGATCCAGCGGGACCCCGAGCTGCTGGCGTACGACACGCTCGTCATCGACGAGGCGCACGAGCGCTCGCTCAACATCGACTTCCTGCTCGGGTACCTCACCCGCCTGCTGCCGCGGCGGCCGGACCTCAAGGTCGTCATCACGTCGGCGACCATCGACTCGGCGCGGTTCGCGCGGCACTTCGCGACGCCGCCGACGGCCGACCGCCCCGAGGGCGTGCCCGCCCCGGTGGTCGAGGTCACCGGCCGCACGTACCCGGTGGAGATCCGGTACCGCCCGCTGTCCCCGGACGCGCTCGGCGTCGACGACGAGGACGACGAGGGCACCGGGACCGACGGGGCCACGGGCCGGCCCGCCCGCCGCCCCCGCACCCCGGCCCGGCAGCCCGTCCGCGAGCGCGACCTCATGACCGGCATCACCGAGGCGGTCGACGAGCTGTGCGCGGAGGGCCCCGGCGACGTGCTGGTATTCCTGTCCGGCGAGCGCGAGATCCGCGACGCGGAGGACGCGCTGCGGGCGTCGTTGGGCACCCGCGCGACCGACCCGCGCCACCCGCAGCACGTCGAGCTGCTGCCGCTGTTCAGCCGGCTGTCCGCGGCGGAGCAGCACCGCGTGTTCTCGTCGCACCCGGGCCGCCGCGTGGTGCTCGCGACGAACGTCGCCGAGACGTCGCTGACCGTCCCCGGGATCCGGTACGTGGTCGACCCGGGCACCGCGCGCATCAGCCGGTGGTCCAAGGCGACCAAGGTGCAGCGGCTGCCGATCGAGCCGATCAGCCAGGCCTCGGCCAACCAGCGCTCGGGCCGGTGCGGGCGCGTGGCGGACGGCATCGCGATCCGCCTCTACTCGCAGGACGACTTCGAGCGCCGGGACCGGTTCACCGAGCCGGAGATCCTGCGCACGTCGCTGGCCTCGGTGATCCTGCAGATGATCGCGGTGGGCGTGGCGGCGACGCCCGAGGACGTGGTCGGCTTCCCGTTCGTCGACCCGCCGGACGTGCGCGCGGTGCGCGACGGCGTGCAGCTGCTCACGGAGCTGGGCGCGATCGAGTCCGGCGCCCAGGGCACGCGGCTCACGGAGACGGGCCGCGCGATCGCCCAGCTGCCCGTGGACCCGCGGCTCGCGCGCATGGTGGTCGAGGCCGCGCGCCACGGCGTGCTGCGCGAGGTCGTCGTGGTGGCGGCCGCGCTGTCCATCCAGGACCCGCGCGAGCGCCCGGCCGAGGAGCGGGACAAGGCCGACGCGATGCACGCGAGGTTCGCCGACCCCTCGTCGGACCTGCTCGCCTACCTCAACCTGTGGACGTACCTGCGGGAGCAGCAGCGCGAGCTGTCCGGCAGCGCGTTCCGCCGGACGTGCCGCAGCGAGCACCTCAACTACCTGCGCGTCCGCGAGTGGCAGGACGTGGTCACCCAGCTCAAGGACCTGTCCAAGCACCTGCCCGGCGCCGAGCGACGGACCGGCGGGGACGGCGCCCCGGCGCTCGCGGAGACCGCGCCCGACGAGCCCGCGGGCGGACCCCGCCGCGGCGAGCTGCGCCGCGAGTGGGACGCCGACGCCGTCCACCGCTCGGTGCTCGCCGGCCTGCTCTCGCACGTCGGGATGCAGGAGGCCACCGAGGTCGCGGCGCCGCGCAAGGGCGACCGCCGCCCGCAGGGCCGGCCCGACCGCCGCGGCCGCAACGAGTACCTGGGCGCGCGGGGTGCCCGGTTCGCGATCTTCCCCGGCTCGGGCCTCGCGCGGAAGCCCCCGGCCTGGGTCATGGCGGCGGAGCTCGTGGAGACGTCGCGCCTGTGGGCGCGGGACACCGCGCGCATCGACCCGGCGTGGGCGGAGGAGCTGGGCGCGCACCTGGTGAAGCGCACGTACTCCGAGCCCGCGTGGTCCACCAAGCAGGGCGCGGCGACGTGCACCGAGCGCGTGCTGCTGTACGGCCTGCCCGTGGTCGCGGGACGGCGCGTGCTCTACGCGGCCGTGGACCCGGGCCACGCGCGTGAGCTGTTCCTGCGGCACGCGCTGGTGCAGGGCGAGTGGACCACGCACCACCAGTTCTTCCACGAGAACCGCCGCCTGCTCGCCGAGGCGGAGGAGCTCGCGGCGCGTGCGCGACGGGCGGACCTGCTGGCCGACGAGGACACGCTCTACGACTTCTACGACGAGCGCGTCCCCGACGACGTGGTCTCGGCGCGGCACTTCGACCAGTGGTGGAAGACGGCTCGCCGGCGCGACCCGGACCTGCTGAGCTTCGACCGCGCGCTGCTGGTGGCGGACGACGCGCACGCGATCGACGAGTCGTCGTTCCCGTCGCGCTGGCCGCAGGGCGACCTGTCGCTCCCGCTGACCTACCAGTTCGAGCCCGGCACCGAGGCGGACGGCGTCACCGTGCACATCCCGCTGGCGCAGCTCCCGCGCGTGACGCCGGACGGGTTCGGCTGGATGGTGCCGGGGCTGCTCGACGAGCTCGTCGTCGCGACCATCCGGTCCCTGCCCAAGCCCGTGCGGGTGCAGCTGGTGCCCGCACCGGACGTCGGCCGGGCGGTCGCGGAGCGGCTGCGCGCCCAGTCCGCGTCCTGGGAGGACACGGTGCGCGCGGGCGACGCCGCGCCGTCCTTCCACGAGGCCTTCGCGCGCGCGGTCCGCGAGCTGCGGGACGTCGAGGTCCCGCAGGACGCGTTCGACGACGAGCGCCTGCCCGCCCACCTGCGGCTGACGTTCCGGGTGGTCGGCGACCGCGGTGGCGTGGTCGACGAGGGCCGGGACCTGGCGGCGCTGCAGCACCGGCTCGCGGACCGGGCGCAGGACGCGGTGGACACGGCCGTGCGGTCGGCGCTGCGGCAGGCCATGCGCGAGGCGGGTCTGACGTCCGACGAGCCCGCGCGGCCGGGCCCCGGCGCCGGCGGGCGACCCGCGCGCGGGACGGCTTCCGCACCCTCGTCGGACCCGGTGCCGTCCGCCTCACCCGAGCACACCGCCACACCCGGCCCCACACCCGGCCCCGCGCCCGGCCTGGCCGAGCAGGTCACCCGCACCGGGCTGACGACGTGGCCCGACGACCTCACGCTCCCGGAGGTGGTCGAGGTGCGGACGGGCGCGACGCTGGTCCGCGCCTACCCGTCGCTGGTGCAGGAGCGGGACCGCACCGTCGCCGTGCGGACGCTCGCCGACGGGTCCGCGCGCCCGGCCGCCGCGCGCGCGGGGCTGCGGCGGCTGCTGCTGATCGACGGCGGCCTCGCACCCGCGCGCGTGACGTCGCGCTGGTCCGGCGCGCAGGCGCTCGCGCTCGCGGCGAACCCCTACCCCAGCCGCGACGCACTGGTCGAGGACGTGCAGCTCGCGGCGGTCGACGCGCTCGTCGCCGAGCACCTGCGCACGCGGCCGGCGGACGCCGGGCGCACCCCGGCGGACGTGCGGACGCCCGCGGACTACGCCGCGCTGCGCGCCTACCTGCGGGACCGGCTCGAGGACCGGGTGCACACGCTCGTCGGGACGCTGGTGCAGGTGCTGACCGCGTGGCGCGAGCTCGAGGTCGACCTCCGGGGGACGACGAGCCTGCCGCTGCTGGCCACCGCGGCCGACGTGCGCGAGCAGTCCGCGCGGCTGGTCCACGCGGGCTTCGTCGTCGAGACCGGGGCCGACCGCCTGCACCACCTCACGCGCTACCTGCGTGCCGCCCGCCACCGGCTCGAGCGCGCCGCCCAGGGCCCGCAGCGCGACGCCGACCTGGCCTGGCAGGTGCACGACCTGGAGAACGCCCTCGCGAGCGCGCCCGGCGCCGACCCCGAGCAGGTGGCGCAGGTGCGCTGGCAGCTCGAGGAGCTGCGGGTCAGCCTGTTCGCGCAGCAGCTCGGGACGCCCACGCCGGTCTCGCCGCAGCGGATCCGCAAGGCGCTCGCGACGCTGTGAGCGTCAGGACCGCGGCTCGAGCGGTCCGTCCCGCCCCGCGCGCAGGTCGCCGCAGCTGACCTCCTGGGCGGTCCGCAGCGCCGGGTCGTCCGCCGTGACGCCCTCGGCCACGGTCTCGTCGTCGCCGTTGGTCGCCGTGCGGCCCGTCGGGTCCAGGTCCACCCACGTGCGCTCGACGTCGAACCGGGTGCCGTCGCCCGTGGGGTCCGCGTCCAGGCCCGCCAGCCGCAGGAACCCGCCGTCCTCGACGCAGCCCACGCCCGTCCCCTCGTCGCCGAACCCGCGGTCGAACGTGTAGGGCCGGCCCTGCGCGTTCTGCACCGCCGTCACCGCGCAGCCGGTCAGGGAGTACAGCAGCGCCTCGCGGCCCGTGTCGACCAGCGCGATCGGCAGCTCCTCCCGCTGGACCACGTTGACCACGGCCGAGGCGCGCTGCGGGCTCGCCGAGTCGATCGGCACCGAGAACGTCGCGCCCGAGGCGGTGGTGATGCCGAACCGACGGTCCGCGCCCGCGCTGATCCACGCCTTGTCGGGCTGCCCGTCACCGTCGACGTCGACCGCGGGCCGGACGTCCGCGCCGGCGGGGACGGCGTCGCCGCCGGCCGGGCAGCCGGCGGCGGACGTCGGCGTCGCCCCGTCACCGGTCGAGCCGTCGGTCGCGGTGTCCGTCGGTGCGCCCGACGACGGGTCGGACGGGTCCGTGCCCGCGGTCGGGGACGTCGACGACGCGGCCCCCGCCGGCTCGTCGTCGCCGGTCGTCGCCGCCCAGGCGCCCACGGCGACCAGGACGGCGACGACGACCAGGCTGACGACGGCGATCCAGACGCCGTGGCCGCGGGACGGGCGGGTCGCCTGCTCGGGTGTGCTCATCGCACCGTTCTACCCAGGTCCCCGGCCCGGCGCGCGCGCAGCGGCCGACTCACGCGCGGCGCCGGAACAGCCGGGCGGCCACCAGCCGCGCCACCACGACCAGGCCGATGCACCACGCGAGCGCCGCGGCGAGCGCCCCGCCGTCCACCGGCGCGCCGAGGAGCAGGGCCCGCACGGAGTCCGCGACCGGGGTCACCGGGTTCCAGGTCGCGATGGCCTGGAGCACCGACGGCATGCTGTCGACCGGCACGAACGCGCTCGAGACGTACGGCAGGAACATGATCCCGAACGTGAACCCGTTCGCGGCCTCCGGACCCGACGCCGCGAGCCCGACCGCCACCGAGACCCACGTGATCGCCGCGATGTAGAGGGCGATGAGCGCCAGCGCCGCGAGCCAGCCGCCCAGCGACGCCCCCGCGTCGAAACCGACCAGCAGCGCGATCCCGATCACGAGCGCGGTCGCGACCGCGTTGCGCACCAGGCTCGCGACCACGTGGCCCGTGATCACGCCCGTGGCGCGCACGGGCATCGAGCGGAACCGGTCGGTGATGCCCGTGGCCGCGTCGGTCGCGACGTCGACGGCCGCGCTGGCGGCGCCGTACCCGGCGGCCAGGATGACGATGCCGGGCACGACGAAGTCCACGTAGTCCATGCCGGCCTCGATCGCGCCGCCGAAGACGTAGACGAACATCAGCAGCAGCATCACGGGGAGCATCACCGCGAGCAGGAGCGTGTCGACCTGGCGCAGCGAGCGGCGCAGGCACCGCGCGACGAACGCCCGGGTGTCCCGCAGCGGGCGCGGCGCGGGGGTGTCCGTGCGGGGGCTGAGGTCGAGCAGGGTGGGGCGGACGGCGTCCAGCGTGGTCATCGGGTCCTCCGGTCGGTGACGAGCTCGGCCGCGCGGGGGTCCGATGACCACGCGGGCTGGGCTGGGGTCGGGTGGGCAGGCGGGGCTGGGGTCGGGTGGGCGGGGTCGGCTGGGGTCGGGTGGGCACCCTCCTGGGAGTCCTCGTCCGACGAGTCCTGCGCGGGCCGGCCGGTGAGGGCCAGGAAGGCGTCGTCGAGCGTGGGCGTGCGGACCTGCCAGCTCGCGACCACGGGCCCGCCCCGCTCGAGGCGGCGCTCGACGTCCTCCAGCACGCGGCGCACGTCGCCGACGCTGCCGTCGGTCTCGAGGCGCTCACGCGTGCCGTCGGCCAGCACCAGCTCGACGTGCGCGCGCCCGACGCGCGCCTTGAGCTCGTCCGGCGTGCCGTGCGCGATGACGCGGCCCCGGTCGATCACCACGACGCGGTCGGCGAGGCGCTCGGCCTCCTCCAGGTACTGCGTGGTGAGCAGGACCGTGGTGCCCGCGTCGACCGCCGCCCGCGTGAGCGCCCAGACGTCGAGCCGGCTGCGGGGGTCGAGCCCCGTGGTCGGCTCGTCGAGCACCAGCACCTGCGGGCGGCCCACCAGGCTCGCGGCGATGTCGAGACGGCGCCGCATGCCGCCCGAGTACGTCGTGACGGGCCGGTCCGCGGCGTCCGTCAGGTCGAACGCCGCGAGCAGCGCGGCAGGCCGCGACTGCTCCTCGTCGGGCGGCAGGTGCGAGAGCCGGGCCATGAGGCGCAGGTTCTCCGTGCCGGTGAGCAGCTCGTCCACCGCCGCGAACTGCCCGGTGAGCGCGATGGCGGCACGGACGCGGTCGGGGTGGCGCAGCGCGTCGTGCCCCGCGACGTGCACGGTGCCTGCGTCGGGCCGCAGCAACGTCGACAGGATGCGGACGGTCGTGGTCTTGCCCGCCCCGTTCGGGCCCAGCAGCGCCACCACCTCGCCGCGGCCGACCTCGAGGTCCACCCCGTCGAGCACGGTCAGGTCGCCGTAGGACTTGCGCAGTCCCCGGACGACGATCGTCGGTTCCATGTCATCCCCGTTCTGTGTACGTCGTAAACTGTGTGTGTATGTCATACACACTTATAGGATCGGCAGTCAAGAGAGGTGGTGCGACGTGACCGAGGAGACGGGGACGCCCGACGAGGACGGACGGCGCGAGGCGCAGACCCTGCGGCGGGACCGCGAGCGGGACGAGCGCGCGGTCGCCAAGGAGCTCGAGCGGGCGCGACGCGACGAGGAGAAGGCGGCGGACCAGCGCCGCAAGGACGAGGACCGCGCCCGCCGGGACGCGGAGCGCCGCGAGCAGACCGAGGTGCGGACGCGCGAGCAGGCCGAGCGGGACGCGCAGCGGGCCGCCGAGCAGGCTCGTCGGGAACGCGAGCGCGCGGCTCAGGACGCGGCCAAGGAGGCGGGCCGCGCGCTCCGCGAGGCCGCCAAGGCCGAGCGCGCGGCAGCGCTGGCCCAGCTCCGCGCCACGCGGGAGGCCGCGCGGGCCCGCCGCGAGGCCGAGCGGGCGGACGAGGGCACGGACGGGGGTGCCGACGGCGACCGTGCCGCGCGCTCGTCGGACCGCCTGCGCGACCTCCCCCCGGACATCGCGGTGCTGTGGCGGGAGCCGGCCCCGCCGCGGCGCGGCCCGCGCCCGGGGCTGAGCCTGGACCAGATCGCCGACGCCGCGATCGCGCTCGCCGACACCGAGGGGCTCGACGCCGTGTCGATGGCGCGCGTGGCCGAGTCGCTCGGCTTCACGACGATGTCGCTCTACCGGTACGTGACCTCCAAGGACGAGCTGCTCATGCTCATGTCCGACCGCGTCGCTGACCGCCCGCCGCGGGTCGGGCGGGAGGTGGGCGACTGGCGCGCGCGCCTCGAGCTGCTGCTCGAGCTCACGCAGCCGATCCTCGCCGCCCACCCCTGGATGAGCCGCACGACGACGCTGCTGTTCGCGGTCGGCCCGAACCGGCTGGCGTGGATGGAGGCGATGGTCGCGGCCCTCGAGGACACGCCGCTGGACGAGGCGACCAAGCTCCAGGCGGTCGGCGCGCTGAGCGGCCACCAGCTCGAGTGGGCACGACTCATGGACGCCGAGGGCACGCGGCAGCGGGCCGTCGCGGCCGCGCAGGGCCGGGACGGGTCCGACGAGGACTGGCACGACTCGGTGATCGCGCGCCTGGTCGACCCCGCCGAGCACCCCGCGATGGCGCGCGCGGTGGCGGGCGGCGCCCTGGACCCCGCGAACCAGCCCGTGGCGGGGCTCGACCTGGGCACCCGCCTGATCCTCGACGGCCTGGCCACCCTCATCGCCCGCACCTGACCCCGGCACGGGGTGGGGTCGGGTCGGTGTGCACAGGGGTCGTCCACGTGTCGGCGGGGGCGGGCAGACTGCCGTCATGGACCTGGGGACGGACGACGCGAGCGCACCCGGCGAGCCGGCACGGCCGGTGCCGGGCCGGCGGTGCTTCGGGGACGGCGACCCGCTCTACGAGCGGTACCACGACGACGAGTGGGGCCACCCGGTGCACGGCGAGGAGGCGCTGTTCGAGCGCCTGGCCCTCGAGGGCTTCCAGTCCGGCCTCGCCTGGATCACGGTCCTGCGCAAGCGCGAGGCCTTCCGCGCGGCCTTCGCGGGGTTCGACCCGGCGGTGGTCGCGACGTACGACGAGCGGGACGTCGAGCGGCTGCTGCAGGACGCGGGGATCGTGCGGAACCGGCAGAAGATCGAGGCCACCGTCGCGAACGCACGAGCCCTGCTCGCGCTGCACGCGTCCGGCCGCTCGCTCGACGCGCTGTTCTGGTCGTTCGCCCCGGACCGCACCCAGCACACGCGCCCGCAGACCTGGTCGGACGTGCCGGCGACCACCCCGGAGTCCAAGGCGCTGGCTCGCGAGCTGAAGTCGCTCGGGTTCCGGTTCGTCGGCCCGACCACGGCGTACGCGGCCATGCAGGCCTGCGGTCTGGTCGACGACCACCTGGCCGGCTGCCCGGTGGTCGGGGCAACGGCTGTGCTCCCCTCGGGTGATCTGGAGGTCGCGATCTCGGCAGACGGGTGAACGGGGGTTACAGTTCCGCGCATGACCGAGATGCCCGACGCCGACGGCCGGCTCGACGCCGTCCGCGGCGCCCAGGAGGCGCTCGGCGACACCACCCCGCCCGACGCGCGGGTGCTGCAGGCGGTCGAGGCCGGACTGCTCTCCGGTCTCGGCGCGAGCTCGAGCTGGGTCGACGTCCCGCACCAGCGCCCCCGCCTCACGTCCTGACGGCGACGGCGCCGCCCGTCCGCGGGACGGGTCGCCGACGTCTCGCAGGGTGAGAAGCCCTGCCCACCATGTGGTCCGGCGGCTTACGATCGCGGTCAACCATCCAGAGCGGCCGAGAGACCTGGCTCGTCGACGTCGCAGCAACCCCCCTCCGCGACGAGGGAGTGGGTGCTTCCGCCAGGATCGATGGAGTGGACGATGTCGCAGACCCTCGGTCTGAACAGGTCGCGCGCGTGAGCGCCGCGACGGTGGAACCGCCCGTGGCCCCCGCGCCGCGGGCGCAGGACGCGCACGCCGGCACCGGTGTGCACGTGGCCCCGGCGGCGCGACCGCTGGGCTCGGTGGACCGGCCGACGATCTCGTTCGAGCTGTTCCCCCCGCGCAACCCGCAGGCCGCGCCCCGCCTCTGGGAGACGGTCCGGCAGCTCGAGTCGGTGCACCCGGACTTCGTCTCGGTCACCTACGGCGCGGCCGGCAAGACGCGCGAGACCTCACGGGCCTTCGTGTCCCGCCTCCTGCAGGAGACGTCGCTGTCCCCCATCGCGCACCTGACCTGCGTGGGCACCAGCCGGGCGGAGATCACGGCGATCGTCGAGGAGTTCCTCGACGAGGGCGTGCGGTCCTTCCTGGCGCTGCGCGGCGACCCGCCCGCGGGCGAGCCGGACTGGCGACCGCACCCCGAAGGCGTCGAGACCGCGAGCGCGCTCGTCGAGCTGCTCCGGGAGATCGAGGCGCGCCGCTGCGTGGCGAGCCCCTCGCAGGCGGTGCGGGCGCGCGTGCGGCCGCTGTCGGTGTCCGTCGCGGCCTTCCCGCGCGGCAACGCGGCGACCGGCGGGACCCGGGCGCAGGACGTCGCGTCGCTGCTCGCGAAGCAGGACGCGGGTGCCGACTTCGCGATCACCCAGGTGTTCTACGACGCCGAGGCGTACCTGGGCCTGGTGGCCGAGGCGCGCGAGGCGGGCGTGGTCATCCCGATCATCCCGGGCATCATCCCGACCACCGACCCCGCCCGGCTGCTGCGCGTGCAGGAGCTGACGGGCGTCCCCGTGCCGCGTGACCTGCTCGACCACCTGGGCGCGGCCGACGACGAGCTGGACCGGCACCGCCGGGGCATCCGAGCCGGCGTGGACCTGATCAACGGGATCCTGGACGGCGGCGCGCCCGGCGTCCACGTCTACACGTACAACAAGCACGAGGCCGCGCTCGACCTGCTCGAGGGCGCCCGGCTGGACGGCAAGCAGCGCGACTGACCGCGTCGCCGCCGGCACCCGCACCACGGCAACCCGACCACAGCACCACCACGACACCGAAGGCTGGACCCTGATGAGCGAGACCCCGCAGTTCCCGACCGGCTCCGTGCTCGGCTACCCGCGCATCGGGCCGCGCCGCGAGCTCAAGAAGGCCATCGAGGCGTTCTGGGCCGGCCGGTCGACGGCCGACGAGGTCGAGGCGACGGCCGCCGAGCTGCGTCGTCGGACCCGCACGCGCCTGGCCGAGCTGGGCCTGCCCACGGACGTGCCCGCGATCCCGAGCGCGTTCTCCTTCTACGACCACGTGCTCGACGCGACCGCCGTCGTCGGCGCGATCCCGGCGCGGTTCGCCGACCTGGTCGGCGAGGACGGAAGCCTGGACCTGGCCGGCTACTCGACCGTCGCGCGCGGTCGCGGCGACGACCTGCCGCTCGAGATGACCAAGTGGTTCGACACCAACTACCACTACCTGGTCCCCGAGATCGGCCCGGAGACGGAGTTCCGCTACGTCGGCACGCGCCCGGTCGCGGAGTTCGTCGAGGCGCTGGCCGACGGCGTCGTGACGCGGCCCGTGCTCGTCGGGCCGGTGACGTACCTGGCGCTCGCGAAGGCGACCGAGGGCGCGCCGGACGACTTCTCCCCGATCGACCGCCTGCCCGACCTGCTGCCCGTGTACGCGGACCTGCTCCGCGACCTCGCCGCCGCCGGCGCCACGTGGGTCCAGCTCGAGGAGCCGGCCCTGGTCTCGGAGAGCATCGACGTGCCCGTCGAGCGCCTGCTCGCCGCGACCGTCGAGGCGTACCGCGCGCTCGCGACGGAGCTGGCGCGTCCGCAGCGCCCGGCGATCCTCGTCGCGGCGCCGTACGGCGACCTGGGCGCGGCGCTGCCGGTGCTCGCCGCCACCGACGTCGAGGCGATCGGCCTGGACCTCGTCAAGGGCGAGACCCCGACCGAGGCCGTCCCCGGCCTCGAGACCAAGACCCTGGTCGCGGGCGTGATCGACGGCCACAACATCTGGCGCGCGGACCTGGACGCCAAGCTCCAGGTGCTGGAGCAGCTCGAGGTGCTCGGCGCGGCCGCCGTCACGGTCGGCACGTCGACGTCGCTGTTCCACGTCCCGCACGACACGGCCGACGAGCCGAACCTCGACCCGACCCTCACGACCTGGCTCGCGTTCGCCGACCAGAAGGTCGCCGAGGTGGTCACGCTCGCCGAGGGCCTGTCCGAGGGCCGCGAGGCGATCCACGAGCAGCTGCTCGAGGCGTCGGACGCGGTCGCGTCGCGCCGCGGCGCGCCGGGCGTGGTGCGGCCCGAGGTCCGCGAGCGCACGGCCGGCCTGACCGAGGACGCGTTCAACCGCGGCCCGTTCGACGAGCGCAAGGACGCCCAGGCCGCGCGCCTCGACCTCCCGCCGCTGCCGACCACGACGATCGGCTCGTTCCCCCAGACGCCGGAGATCCGCAAGGCCCGCGCCGCGCACGGCAAGGGCGAGCTGACCGACGAGCAGTACACCGACGAGATGAAGGCGGAGATCCGCCGCGTCGTCGAGCTGCAGGAGCGGATCGGCCTGGACGTGCTGGTGCACGGCGAGCCCGAGCGCAACGACATGGTGCAGTACTTCGCCGAGAACCTGGACGGCTTCGCGGTCACCGAGAACGGCTGGGTGCAGTCCTACGGCTCGCGCTGCACGCGCCCGTCGATCCTGTGGGGCGACGTCTCGCGGCCGAAGCCGATCACGGTCGACTGGACCACGTACACGCAGTCGCTCACGAGCAAGCCGGTCAAGGGCATGCTCACCGGCCCGGTCACGATCCTGGCCTGGAGCTTCGTGCGCGACGACCAGCCGCTGCGGGAGACCGCGAACCAGGTGGGCCTGGCGCTGCGCGACGAGATCGCCGACCTCGAGGCCGCCGGCATCGCCGTGATCCAGGTCGACGAGCCCGCCCTGCGCGAGCTCCTGCCGCTGCGGGAGAAGGACCACGCCGACTACCTCGACTGGTCGGTGCGCTCCTTCCGCCTCTCGACGGCCGGCGTGCGCCCGGACACCCAGATCCACACGCACCTGTGCTACTCGGAGTTCGGCCAGATCATGGGCGCGATCGACGGCCTCGACGCCGACGTGACCTCGATCGAGGCGGCCCGCTCCAAGATGGAGATCGTCGAGGACATCGCCGCAGCGGGCTACCCGCGCGCCGTCGGCCCCGGCGTCTACGACATCCACTCCCCGCGCGTCCCCTCCGTCGAGGAGATGACGGACCTGCTCGCCGGGGCGGTCAAGGCCATCGCCGTCGACCAGCTCTGGGTCAACCCCGACTGCGGCCTCAAGACGCGCCGCTACGAGGAGACGACGGCGAGCCTGGAGCACATGCTCCGCGCCACAGAAGCGGTCCGCACCACCCTCTGACCCCACCTACCCCTCCCTCCCCACCCCTCCCTGGCCTCCCCACCCACCCCTCCCTCCCCACCCCACCCACCCCCCACCTACCGCCGAGAACGTCATATCTCCGGCTTTGGCGGAGCAGAGCCGGAGATATGACGTTCTCGGCGGGTGGGACAGGGCCGGGGGCGGACGGGGGCGGGGCGGGGTGGTGGGGCGCGGGTAGCGTGGGCGGGTGACGCTCTTCGACGTGCCTCTGTCCGAGCTCCGGAGCCGGACCAGCAGCAAGTGGAGCCGGTACCCCGACGACGTGCTGCCGCTGTGGGTCGCGGAGATGGACGTCGCGGTGTGCGCGCCCGTGGTCCACGCGGTGAGCGACGCCGTGCGCCGCGGCGACACCGGGTACCCGTCCGGCATGCCGTACCAGGACGCGTTCGCGGAGTTCGCCGAGCGGCGCTGGGGCTGGTCCACCACGGCGTCGCGCATCCGGCTGGTGCCGGACATCATGCAGGGCACGGTCGAGGTGATCGCGCTGCTCACCGAGCCGGGCGACGCCGTCGTCGTGAACCCGCCGGTGTACCCGCCGTTCTGGGCGTACCCGCGCCACGCGGGCCGGCGCATCGTCGAGGCGCCGCTGGGCCCGGACCACCGCCTGGACCTGGCCGCGCTGGACCGCGCGTTCGACGAGGCCCGCGCCGACGGCCGCCGCGCCGCCTACCTGCTGTGCCACCCGCACAACCCGACGGGCACGCTGCACACGCCCGACGAGCTGCGCGCGGTCGGTGAGCTCGCGGCCCGGCACGGCGTGCGCGTGGTGTCCGACGAGGTGCACGCGCCGCTCACGCTCGACGGCACGTTCGTCTCGGCGACGACCGTGATCCCCGACGCCGTGGCGCTGCACTCCGCCTCGAAGGCGTTCCACCTGGCCGGCCTCAAGGCGGCGATCGCGGTCCCGGGGCCCGAGGCGGAGCACCTGACGCACCTGCCCGAGCTGGTGGCGTCCGAGGTCGGGCACGTGCCGGTGCTCGCGCACGCGACCGCGCTGCGGGAGGGCGGCTCCTGGCTCGACGAGCTGCTCACCGAGCTGCGCGCGCACCGCACGCTGCTCGCCGAGCTCCTGGCCGAGCACGCCCCGGCGGTCCGCTGGACCCCCGGCGCGGCCACCTACTTCGCGTGGCTGGACCTGCGCGACGCCCTGCCCGGCGACCCCGACCCGGCACGGGCGCTGCTGCGCGACGGCCGGCTCGCGCTGAACCCCGGCCCCACCTTCGGCGCGCCGGGCGCGGGGCACGTGCGGCTCAACTTCGCCACGTCGCCGGAGCTCCTCACGGAGGCCGTGCGCCGCCTCGCCTCGGTGCTCCCCGCCTGACGGAGGGCGTCAGGCGCCCTGCAGGTGGTGGACGATGCGCACGTCAGCGTCGAGCCACGGCACGTCGAGCCAGCGCGCGCGGGTGAGCCAGCGCAGCTCGTCGTGCTCCACGAGCGGCTCCGGCGTGCCCGCCACCAGCTCCGCCCACCACAGGCGCATGACGTACTTCTCGGAGAGCTGCCACAGCCCGTCGTCGGGCCCGACGACCTCGTCGCCCAGCGCGATCCGCACGCCGAGCTCCTCGCGGATCTCACGGTGCAGCGCGTCCTCCGGGGTCTCGCCGTCGTCGACCTTCCCGCCGGGGAACTCCCAGCGGCCGGCGAGGCTCGCGGGCGTCGCCCGGCGCGCGGCGAGCATCTCGTAGGGCTGGTCGAGGTCGTCCACGATCGCGGCCGCGACGACGAGCTGGGGTGCCATGGCGGCGAGTCTGCCAGCCCGGACGCGACGACGGCCCGCCCCGTGGGGCAGGCCGGTCGTGTGTCGACGTCGTCGTCGATGGTGCCGCTCGAGGGGGAACGGGTGCGTGGTGCAGGGGCTGGTGGCCCGCGTCGGGCCGGGAGGGGTTCAGCGGATGCCGTGCGCCTCCGCCCAGGCGACCGCCTCGGCGCGCGTCGAGACGCCGATCTTGCGGTAGACGCTGCGGACCTGCGACTTGACCGTGTTGCGGGTCACGAACAGGCGCGTCGCGATCTCCTCGAGGGTGACGTCCTCGGTGAGCTCGGCGAGCACCACGCGCTCGCGTCGGGTGAGAGTCTCGGTGACCGTCATGGTCCCCGTGGTCTCCAGCATGCTCATCATGTCCTCCGTTCGGCTGCACGGACCCGGCGGCCTGGCCGGGCGTCCGTGGTGGTTCGGAGACTGAGAGGGTTCGGACGGGCGTCCATGACGCGAGTTTCCCGAACTTTTCTTCCAGTCGCCCGTCCACACCGGACGCGATCCGTCTGTGCTCCACAATGAACGTCGCGGTCCGGGCCAGATACACCCGTCCCGACGACGCCGCAGAGGTTTCACCCGTTCGGCCCACCGGCGTCGATGCGGACACGCCCGCCGGTGGTGAGGACGTCAGCCGGGCGGCGTCGCTGCCGACCGGCCGGCCCCGCTCAGCCGGACGTGTGTGCGGCGTACTCCTCGGCGGTCAGCAGCGGACCGGTCTCGGAGACGTCGATCTTGAGCAGCCAGCCCGCACCGTACGGGTCGGCGTTGACCAGAGCAGGGTCGTCGACGGCCGCGGTGTTGACCTCGGCGACGGTGCCTGTGACGGGGGAGAAGAGCTCGGAGACCGACTTGGTCGACTCGATCTCGCCGACCACGGTGCCCGCGGTGACGGTCTCGCCGACGGCGGGCAGCTCGAGGTAGACGATGTCACCGAGCGCCTCCGCGGCCACCGACGTGATGCCGATGGTGGAGGGGGTCCCGGCGGCGAGCCACTCGTGCTCGATCGTGTACTGCAGCTCGGTGGGGAGCTGCGAGGGGGGCAGGTCGGCCATCGTGGGGCTCCGGTCTCGGGGTCGCTAGTAGGAGGTCTACCGCTCGCGGCGGTAGAAGGGAAGTGTGCTGACGCGGACGGGCTCGTGCCGTCCGCGCACGTCGACGGCGAGCTCGGTGCCGGGCGCGCTCACCTCGGGCGTCACGTACGCCATGGCGACCGGGTGGCCCAGCGTGGGCGAGGGCGCCCCGGAGGTCACGGTCCCGACGACGGCGCCGCCGGGCGTCACCACGTCGTACCCGTGCCGGGCGGCCCGACGGCCGAGCCCGACCAGGCCGACGAGCGTGCGCGCCGGCACCGCGTGGGCCCGCGCCTCGAGCGCCGCGCGGCCGACGAAGGGCAGCGGCGCGCCCTCGTCGTCCACCTTGTCGAGCTTGACCACGCGGCCGAGCCCGGCGTCGTGCGGCGTCGTCGTGGTGTCCAGCTCGTTGCCGTACAGCGGCATGCCGGCCTCGAGGCGCAGCGAGTCGCGCGCGGACAGCCCGGCGGGCACCAGGCCCAGCGGCTGCCCGGCCTGGGCGGCGGCACGCCACACCGCCGGCGCGTCCGCCGCGGCCACGAACAGCTCGAACCCGTCCTCGCCGGTGTAGCCGGTGCGCGCGACCAGCGCGTCGACGCCGACCACGGTGGCCGGGACGGACGCGTAGTAGCGCAGCGCACGCACGGCCGCGGCCTGGTCCTGGTCGGCCACCAGGCCGACGACGATCGCCTCGGCGGCCGGGCCCTGGACCGCCACCAGCGCGGTGGCGAGCGACCGGTCGTCGAGCCGCACGTCCGTCCGCCCGGCGAACCGCTCGGTCAGGGCCGTGCGCACCACCTCGACGTTCGAGGCGTTGGCGACGACGAGGTAGCGCTCCTCCGCCAGGCGGTAGACGACGAGGTCGTCGAGCACCCCGCCGTCCTCCTGGCAGATCATCGTGTAGCGCGCACGGCCGGTCGCCAGGCCGGAGAGGTTCCCGACGAGCGCGCGGTCGAGCGCGTCGCCCGCACCCGGCCCGGTGACCTCCAGCTCGCCCATGTGGGACAGGTCGAACAGGCCCGCGGCCGAGCGCACCGCGGTGTGCTCCGCGACGTCCGAGCCGTACCGCAGGGGCATCTGCCAGCCCGCGAAGTCGGTGAGCGCGGCGCCCAGGGCGACGTGCTCGTCGTGCAGCGGGGACGTGCGGGTCATCGACGGCTCCTCACGTGCCACGTGCGCGCTCACTGCGCGAACGACTCGACGGGCGGGCAGGAGCAGACCAGCTGACGGTCGCCCCGGGCGCCGTCGATCCGCCGGACCGGCGGCCAGTACTTGTCCTGCCGCAGGCTCGGCAGCGCGTACGCCGCCTGCTCGCGACCGTACGCGTGCGACCACGTGTCGGCGGTGACCGACGCGGCGGTGTGCGGCGCCTGCCGCAGCGGCGAGTCCTCGAGCGGCCACGTGCCCGCGGCGACCTCGTCGATCTCCGCGCGGATGGCGACCATCGCCGCGACGAACCGGTCGAGCTCGGCCAGGTCCTCGCTCTCGGTCGGCTCGACCATGAGCGTCCCGGCCACCGGGAAGCTCAGCGTCGGGGCGTGGAACCCGTAGTCCATGAGGCGCTTGGCGACGTCCTCGGCCGTGACGCCGGTGGCCTTGGTCAGCTCGCGCAGATCGAGGATGCACTCGTGCGCGACGAGGCCGCCGGGGCCGGTGTACAGCACCGGGAAGTGCTCGCGGAGGCGTGTGGCCAGGTAGTTCGCGGCCAGCACGGCGGTCTCGGTGGCGGCGCGCAGGCCGTCGGGTCCCATGAGCGCCACGTAGGCCCAGGAGATCGGCAGGATGCCGGCGGACCCCCACGGCGCCGCCGAGACGGGCGGGACGTGGAGCGCGGGGTCGACGCCCGGGTCCGACTCGGCGACCGGCCGCGTCGGGCTCGTCGTCGGGTCTCCCGGGAGGTAGGGCGCGAGGTGCGCCGCCACCGCGACCGGGCCGACACCGGGGCCGCCGCCGCCGTGCGGGATGCAGAACGTCTTGTGCAGGTTCAGGTGGCTGACGTCGCCGCCCAGCTCGCCCGGGCGGGCCAGCCCGACGAGCGCGTTGAGGTTGGCGCCGTCGATGTACACCTGGCCGCCCGCCTGGTGCACCAGGTCGCAGACGTCGCGCACGTGCGCCTCGAACACGCCGTGCGTCGAGGGGTAGGTGATCATGATCGCGGCCACCTGCGGGCCGTGCTGCGCGAGCTTCGCGCGCAGGTCGTCGAGCTGGATCTCGCCGTCCTCGGCGGTCGCGACGACGACCACGCGCAGACCCGCGAGCGCCGCGCTGGCCGCGTTGGTGCCGTGCGCCGAGGCCGGGATGAGGCACACGTCGCGCTCCGCCTGCCCCCGCGCGTGGTGGTAGGCCTTGATCGCGAGCAGGCCCGCGAACTCGCCCTGCGAGCCGCCGTTGGGCTGCACCGACACCGCGGCATAGCCCGTGATCTCCGCCAGCCAGTCCTGCAGCTGCGTGACCAGCTCGGCGTAGCCCGTGGTCTGGTCGGCCGGGGCGTACGGGTGGACGTCGGCGAACTCGGGCCAGGAGATCGGCTCCATCTCCGTGGCCGCGTTGAGCTTCATGGTGCAGGAGCCCAGCGGGATCATCGTGCGGTCCAGCGCCAGGTCCTTGTCCGAGAGACGGCGCAGGTAGCGCAGCATCGCGGTCTCGGAGCGGTACAGGTGGAACACCGGGTGCGTCAGGTACGCGTCGGCCCGCGCGGTCCACCCCGGCAGCGGCGCGGAGAAGGACGACGACGGGCTGACGGCGAGGCTCCCGCCGCTGATCTGGAGGCTGCCGTCCGCCGACCGGTACTCCACGGGCTCGTCGGCGTCGACCGGAACGTCGGTGCTGCCGCTCTCGACGAACGCCAGGAGCACCGCGATCACGTCGTCGGACGTGGTCGTCTCGTCGACGCTCGCCTGCACGTGGTCCGCGTCCGGCGCCCAGAGGTTGACGCCGCGCTGCGCGGCGCGCTCGACGACCGCGTGGGCGTGGCCCGGGACGACCGCGCGCACCGTGTCGAAGACGACGTCGTGCTCCACGCGGACGCCGACCGCGCGCAGCCGTCCCACGAGCTGCTGCGCGTGCCCGCGGACGCGCTCCGCGATCGCGCGCAGGCCGTCGGGCCCGTGGTAGACGGCGTACATCGAGGCGACGATCGCGAGCAGCGCCTGCGCGGTGCAGATGTTGCTGGTCGCCTTCTCGCGGCGGATGTGCTGCTCACGCGTCTGCAGCGCGAGTCGGTAGGCGGGCGCGCCGTCCGCGTCGACCGAGACGCCGACGAGCCGGCCCGGCAGCATGCGCTCGAGCCCCTCCCGGACCGCCATGAACGCCGCGTGCGGGCCGCCGCCGAACAGCGGGACGCCGAACCGCTGCGCCGAGCCGACCGCGACGTCCGCGCCGAGCGTCCCGGGCGACGTCAGCAGCGTGAGCGCCAGGAGGTCGGCCGCGACCGTGACGAGCCCGCCGCGCTCCTTCGTCGCCGCGACCACGCCGCGCAGGTCCCGCACCTCGCCCGACGCCGCCACCTGCTGCACGACGAGCCCGAGCAGGTCGCCCTCGACCTCGGGCAGCCCCTGCGCCAGGTCGGCCACGACCACCGGCAGCCCGATCGCCTGCGCGCGGCCGACGGTCACGGCGAGCGACTGGCCGAACAGCTGGTCGTCGAGCACGACCACGCCGGGCTTGTTGCGCTGCGCGCGCCACATCAGCGCGACGGCCTCGGCGACCGCGGTCGCCTCGTCGAGCAGGCTCGCGTTCGCGATCGCCAGGCCGGTGAGGTCCTCGACCACCGTCTGGAAGTTGAGCAGCGCCTCGAGGCGGCCCTGGCTGATCTCCGGCTGGTACGGCGTGTAGGCGGTGTACCAGGCCGGCGACTCGAGCACGTTGCGGCGGATCACCGCGGGCGTGTGCGTGCCGTAGTAGCCCTGGCCGATCATCGGGCGCAGCACCTGGTTGCGGTCCGCGATCGCGCGCAGCGCGGCCTGCACCTCCTGCTCCGAGCGGGCTCCGGGCAGGTCCAGCGGCCGCTCGCTGCGGATCGAGGCGGGGACGGCCGCGTCGACCAGCTCGTCGAGCGAGCCGTAGCCGACCGCCGCGAGCATGCGCGCGGTGTCGTCGCCGCGCGGGCCGATGTGCCGGTCGGCGAAGTCGGGGGCCGCGGGCGCGTGGGTCTGCGCGCGGGTGGTGGGGGCGATCGACACGGGCTGCTCCGGGGGTCGTCCGGCGCGGGCCGGGACGGGCGGTGGGCTCCCCGCTCTGTCATCCGTCGCAGCGCGACGACCTGAGAGTTTTGCCGGTCCGCCGTGGCTGTTCCCAGCCCGGGGCGCGCCGGCTTGCACCGTCGGTGGGCGGCCCGGGGGCCGCCGCTTTCCAGAGTTGCCTCGCCGGGGCGGTACAGGGGCCTGAGAGATTCCCGGGGAGGGTTGCTCCTTCGGCGCCCGCGTACGCGGGACTCTCCCGCCTCGGTTCGAGCAGCGTGTTCGGTTGTGCCCCCAGCCTACCCGGCACCCCGCCGCCGGCGGCACCCGCAGCCGCACCCCGACGACGCGCCTGCGTGCGGCATCCCGAGCGGCGCACCCGTGGTCGCGTCCGGCGCGCCCGTACCGGTCGCGCCCGGTGCGACGAGGCGTGCGGCCACCGGCGCCCGCCCGGGACGTGGGCTCGTCGTCGGGCGGCGGTTCCACCCGCGGATAGCCTGGGGGGATGGACCAGGGGCAGCGGGCGGTGGTGGTGGTCGTGTCCGACCGCAGCGCGTCCGGTGCGCGCGAGGACCGGTCCGGGCCGGTGGCAGCCGACCTGCTCCGCGGTGCCGGGCTGGCGGTCGCCGATCCCGTCGTCGTGCCCGACGGTGCGGACTCGGTCGCTCGCGCGCTGCGCGCCGCGGTGGCGGACGGCGCGGCGCTCGTCGTGACGTCCGGGGGCACGGGCGTCGCTCCCCGCGACGAGACCCCCGAGGGCACGCGTCCCCTGCTGGCCAAGGAGCTCCCCGGCGTCGCGGAGCTGCTGCGGCGCTCGTCGGAGGTGCCGACGGCGGTGCTGAGCCGCGGGCTCGTCGGCGTGACCGGTGACGGCGTCGTCGTGGTGAACCTGCCCGGCTCGCCGGGCGGCGTGCGCGAGGGGCTCGACGTGCTGCTGCCGCTGCTGCCGCACCTGCTGAGCCAGGTCGAGGGCGGTGACCACGCGTGATCGCGACCGTCACGGACGCGCCCCTTGACCTGCTGTTTCACGTGGAACATGTCGGCAGCGCGCGGGCCGGAGCCGTCGCCACGTTCGTCGGGCTGGTCCGCGACCACGACCCGTCGGTGACCGGCGAGGTCGTCGGGCTGGACTACAGCGCCCATCCCGACGCGGAGGCGACGCTGCGCGGCATCGCGGAGCGGATCGCGGCCGAGGACGACGTGCTCGGGGTCGCGGTCAGCCACCGGACCGGGCGCCTGGGCGTGGGTGAGGCGGCGATCGTCGCGGCGGTCGCGGCGGCGCACCGGGCCGAGTCGTTCGACGCGTGCCGGCGGCTGGTCGAGACCGTGAAGGCCGAGCTGCCGGTCTGGAAGCGCGAGATCCTCGCGGACGGGACGCACCACTGGGTGGGGTTGTGACGACGACTAGCGCACGCGGCACGCTGACGGACCGGTTCGGGCGGGCGCACCACGACCTGCGCATCTCGCTGACCGACCGGTGCTCGCTGCGGTGCACCTACTGCATGCCGGCCGACGGCGTCCCGTGGCTCGCGCGCTCGACCATGCTCTCGACCGACGAGATCGTGCGCGTCGCTCGCGTCGGCGTCGAGCTCGGCATCCGGGAGATCCGGCTGACCGGCGGCGAGCCGCTCCTGCGGGTCGACGTGGTGGACGTCGTGCGGCGGCTGACGGCGCTCACCACGCCCGACGGCGCGCCCGTCGAAGTCTCGCTCACCACCAACGCGCTGCGGCTGCCCGCGCTCGCCGCGCCGCTGCGGGACGCCGGGCTCTCCCGCGTCAACATCAGCCTCGACACGCTCGACCGGGCGAAGTTCCTGGAGCTGACCCGGCGCGACAAGCTGGTCGAGACCCTCGCGGGCATCGCGGCCGCCGACGCCGCGGGCCTCCACCCGGTCAAGATCAACGCGGTCGCCATGCGCGGCGTCAACGACGACGAGGTCGTCGCGCTCACCCGGTTCGCCGTGGACCGTGGTTACCAGATGCGGTTCATCGAGCAGATGCCGCTGGACGGCGGGCACACCTGGGACCGGCAGGTCATGGTCACCCAGGCCGAGATCCTCGAGCGTCTGACCTCGCAGTTCACGCTGACCGAGGTGCCCGGCCGCGGCGCCGCGCCCGCCGAGCTCTGGTACGTCGACGGCGGCCCGCACACCGTCGGCGTCATCGCGTCGGTGACCGCGCCGTTCTGCGGGGCGTGCGACCGGCTGCGGCTCACGGCCGACGGCCAGCTCCGCGCGTGCCTGTTCTCCGAGGCGGAGGTCGACACCCGCGAGGCCCTGCGGTCCGACGAGCCCGCGGACGTCGTCGACGAGGGCGTCGCGGCGGCGTACCGGCGCTGCCTGGCCGGCAAGAAGGCCGGCCACGGCATCGACGACCCGAAGTTCCTCCAGCCGACCCGCCCCATGAGCGCGATCGGCGGCTGACCCGACCGACGGCGCACTCCCGCCGTCTGTTCCGCCCAGTGCGGACGTCGTCACCCGAGTGCGGCCGGTCACCGTCCGCGGTCGCGTGCGACCGTCCGCACTCGGCGGGGTGGGGTGTGAGGTGGGTGTGGTGTCAGCCGCCCGCGAACGGGGGGAGGACGTCGAGCGTCGCCCCCGCGGGCACGGGGTCGCCCGGCTCGACGCGACGGCCGTCGGCCAGGAGCGCGCAGCGGTCCAGGATCGGGCCGAGCGCCGGGTGGCGCGTCACCAGGTCGGCACGGAGCGCGGCGCCGTCGCCCGCGGGGACCTGCTCGGAGTCGACACCGGCCGCCTCGGCGGCGGCGGCGAAGTAGCGGACGGTGATCACGCGGGCTCGTCGTCCCAGGCGCGTGCGCTCGCCTCGACGTCCGCGAGCAGCACCGCGATCTCGTCGGGCGTGCGGCCCGCCGCCGCCAGCCCGGCGACGAACATCGTGACCGGCACCGCGGGACGCGCGACCGTGTGCGCGACCTCGCTCGACACGTTCAGCAGCCGGTCGACGTCGACCAGCGCGGGGTCGACGCCCAGGCGGTCGGTCACGTGCGCGACCCACTGCGGCAGGTCGGCGCCCGGGGCGCGGCGGGGATCGGTCATGGCGTCCTCCGGTCGGAGTGTGCGTCGGGCTGCTCGTCTGCGTCGGGATGCTCGTGTGCGTCGGCCGGTGCGTCGGTCGGTGCGTCGGTCGGCGGCTCGGTCCGATCGTCCCACGACGCGGCCGCCCCGCGGTCGACGTCCCCGGCGAGCTCGGCGTCCAGGCGGCGGACGTCGTCCCAGGTGTCGGCGTCGTCGGCCGCGCCGCCCGGGTCGGGCACGTCCGCCAGGTCCAGGCCGTCGACCAGCGCGCGCACCGAGGCCCCGTGCGGGTCGCCGAGCCGGGCGAGCGCTCGCTCGAGCGCCGTCCGACGGTAGGCGGCGACCAGGTGCTGCGGCCGTCCCTCGCGGTCCACGAGCCGCGCACCCTCCACGCCCGGGCCACGCGCCGCGCCGACGAGCTCCGCGACCACCGACCCGGCCCGCGGAACGTCGCACGCCAGCACCACGACCACCTGGCTCCAGACCTCGCCCTCGCCCCCGACCTCGCCCCCGACCTCGTTCGGTCCCACCGGGTTCGGTTCCACCGGGTTCGGTTCCACCGGGTTCGCTCTCCCCGGGTTCGCTCCCCCCGGGTTCACGGCGGTGCCGGCTCCGAGCGCCGCCAGACCCGCGGCCACACCCGAGACCGGACCGCCCAGCGGCGGGTCCTCGAGCGTCCGCGGCACCCCCGCGCGCGCCAGGTCCGGCGGCGCGACCAGCACCACGCGGCGGGCGCCGGCGACCGCGGCCAGGGCACGGTCGACCAGCGCGACGCCCGCGACGCGGACCTCGGGCTTGACCGCACCGCCCAGCCGCCGCCCGGCCCCGCCGGCCAGCACGATCGCGTCGAAGTCCGTCGTCACCACCGCCTCCCGGTCACGGCTGCACACCCAGGCGCCGTCCGCGGCTACGCCGTGCGGTGCCAGTCGCCGGACTTGCCGCCGGTCTTGGCCTCGAGCCGCACGTCCGCGATGCGTACCGACTTGTCGAGCCCCTTGACCATGTCCACCACCGCGAGCGCGGCGACGCTCACGGCGGTGAGCGCCTCCATCTCGACGCCGGTGCGGTCGGCGGTGCGGACCGTCGCGGTGATGTGCACGCCCTCGTCGTGCACCGCCAGGTCGACGGCCGCGCCGTGCACGCCGATCACGTGCGCGAGCGGCAGCAGCTCGGGCGTGCGCTTGGCCGCGGCGATGCCGGCGACCCGAGCCACGGCCAGCACGTCGCCCTTGGGCACGGCGCCGTCACGCAGCGCCGCGACCACCGCGGGCCCGCAGGCGACCAGGCCGGACGCGGTCGCCGAGCGCACGGTCGGCTGCTTCTCCGTGACGTCGACCATGCGCGCGTGGCCCCGCGCGTCGAGGTGGGTGAAGTCGCTCATGTCCAGAAGACCTCCAGGCTGTCGCCGGGGCGGACCTGCTCCACCCCGGCCGGGATCACCGCGAGCCCCTGCGCCACCGCGAGCCGGGCGACCAGGTGGGACCCGGAGCCGCGCGGGGTCGCGCGGCGCACGGCCACGCGCCCGTCCCCCGAGCGGGCGGCCGCCGGGTCCGCTCCGTCCGACGCGAGGGCACCGGGGCGGGTACCGGAGTCGGCACCGGGATCGGCGCGGACGACCGGCATGAGCTGGGCCCGGCCGACGGGCGTCGACCATGAGTCCGCGGCCACGGCGGGCACCCGCGGCCGCTCCACGTCCACCAGCCCGCGCATCCGCAGCAGCGCGGGCCGCACGAACACCTCGAACGACGTCGCCGAGCTCACCGGGTTGCCGGGCAGCGTCCAGACGGGCGTCCCGCCGGGGAGCCGGCCGAGGCCCTGCGGCTTGCCGGGCTGCACGGCGACGGGCACGAACGCCACGCCCGGCTCGTCGGCGAGCGCGGCCTTGACCACGTCGTACGCCCCGGCGCTCACGCCGCCGGAGGTGACGATCGCGTCGACCGCGCCGTGCTCTCCGGCGTCCAGCGCGCGCAGCAGCCGGTGCAACGCCGCGGGGTCGTCGCGCTCCGGCCCGAGGCGGAGCACGTCCGCGCCGGCCTCCCGTGCGGCGGCGGCCAGCAGCCAGGAGTTGGAGTCGGGGATCTGCCCCCGGCGCAGCGGCTCGCCCGGCGGCACCAGCTCGTCGCCCGTCGACACCACCGCGACCCGCGGCCGCCGGTGCACGACGAGCGTCGAGCGGCCGACCGACGCGGCCGCCGCCACGTGCGCCGGTCCGACGAGCGCGCCCGCGCGGAGCACCGTGTCGCCCGCGGCCGCGTCGTCGCCGGCGCATCGGACGTGCGCCCCCGTCGCCACGGGCTCACGGACCAGCACCGCGCCCTCGTCGGGCTCCCACGCGCCGCCCGTGACGGCCGTCGCGGTCAGCTCCACCGGGACCACGGCGTCCGCGCCGGGCGGGACGGGCGCACCGGTCATGATGCGGGCCGCGGCGCCGGGCGTGACCTCGGGCTCGTCGTCGGAGCCCGCGGCGAGGTCCGCCACCACCCGGAGCCGGACCGGCGCGTCCGGGCGCGCCGCGGCGACGTCGGCCGCGCGCACGGCGTACCCGTCCATCGCGGAGTTGTCCCACCGCGGCAGCGCCTCAGGGGTCGCGACGTCCTCGGCGAGGACCAGGCCGAGCGCGTCGAGCAGGTGGACCTCGACGGTCGGCAGGGGCGTCGCCAACGCGAGCGTCGCCGCCCGGTGCTCGTCGAGCCCCCGCACCCAGACCCCTCCCCTCACCACGTACCCGGACCGGCCCCGATCGTCCCACGCCCCGCTCACCCTCCCGCCGAGCCCGCTATTCCTCCGGCTCTGGCGTACCGGAGCCAGAGGAACGGCGGGGTGGATGGCTTCACGGGCGGGCGGACCAGGCGACGATGCCGCCCGTCAGGTTCGCGGCGTCCACGCCCGCCGCGCGCAGCACCTCGGCCGCCGCCTGCGAACGCCCGCCCGTGTGGCAGTGCACCACCACCGGTCCGACGAGGCCGCTCAGCGGCCCGGTGCGCAGCGCCGACCCGTCCAGGATCGACGCGAGCGGCACCGCGACCGAGCCGGGGATGGCGGCGGCCGCGATCTCGTGCGGCTCGCGGACGTCCACCAGCACGACGAGGTCGTCGGGGTCGGTCAGGCGCGCGGCCAGCTCGTCGGCGGTCACCTGCGGGATACCGGCGGTGGCCGGTGCGGCGCCTCGGGCACCACCGCGCGGGCTCGGCGCGCCCGCGCCGGCTCGACCCGCACTCGGTGAGTGCTGACGGGGCCGACTGTGCGACGAGGCCGGGTGCAGGGGGATCTCGGACCAGCGGGCGCGCAGCGCGTCGAGCACCAGCACGCGGCCGAGCAGCGGCTCGCCCACGCCGCAGACCAGCTTCACCACCTCGGTCGCCATGACCGAGCCGACCTGCCCGCACAGCGCCCCGAGCACGCCGGCCTCGGCGCACGACGGCACCTCGTCCGGCCCGGGCTCGCGCGGGAACAGGTCCCGCAGCGTGACCCCGCCGCCCGGCGCGGCGGACCAGAACACGCTCACCTGCGCGTCGAACCGCAGCACCGACCCCCACACCACCGGGATGCCGAGCTCCGCCGCCGCGTCGGAGACCAGGTAGCGGGTCGGGAAGTTGTCGGTGCCGTCCACCACGACGTCGTAGTCCGTCAGCAGCTCCCGCACGTTCTCGCCGGTCAGACGCGTGGCGTGGGTGACGACGACGATGCTCGGGTCCAGCTCGAGCACCGCGTCCCGGGCCGAGTCCACCTTGAGCCGGCCCACGTCCGACGAGCCGTGGACCACCTGGCGCTGGAGGTTGGACAGGTCCACCTCGTCGTCGTCGACGATCCCGATCGTGCCGACGCCCGCGGCCGCGAGGTACTGCAGCACCGGCGCACCCAGACCGCCGGCACCGAGCACGCACACGCGCGCGGCCCGCAGCCGCCGCTGCCCCAGCAGCCCGATGCCCGGGAGCAGCAGGTGCCGCGCGCCGCGGGCCACCTGCTCGTCGCTCAGCTCCCCGACGGCCTCGACGAGCGGTGCGGTCCCCATCCCCCCAACCTACGACGTCCGCGAGAACGCCATCGCTCGCGCTTGGCGGCCCCGGAGCCGGAGGGATGGCGTGGTCGGCGGGAGATGAGGGGTCAGTCGAAGTCGAGGAGGTCGCCCAGCCAGGACTCGCGCTTCTTCTTGCGGCGGTAGCGCGGGTCGCCGTACCTCGGGTCGCCGTACCTCGGGTCGGCCTGGCGCGGGTCGTACGACGAGTCCCGCGAGCGCTCGTCGTAGCGGCGGTCGGAGGAGCGCTCGTCGTACCGGTCGTACCCCGGGCGCGGGTCCGCGTAGCGGGGGTCCGGGTAGGCCGTGCGGGTGTCCGGCCGGACGTCGGCGGGCGGCGTCCCGTACGCCGGGGCGGGCGCGGGGGCGGGAGCTGCGGGAACGGCGGGAACGGCGGGAGCGCCCGGCACGCCCGGCTCGGTGGCGGGGGCCATCGCCGCCGCGCGGTCGAGGATCTTGTCCAGCTCGCCACGGTCCAGCCAGATCCCGCGGCACGTGGGGCAGTAGTCGATCTCGACGCCCTGACGCTCGGACATCACGAGGTCGACCTGGTCGACGGGGCACTTCATGAGCGGTCCTCCGGCTCGGGGATCGGTGTCCCTGACCGAACGAACGACGACGACGGGAGGTGCCCGCGGCCTCGTCGGACGGCTCAGGGCCGCAGCGTGCGCTGCCAGGCGACCACACGGTCGACCGCCTCGGCCACCACCTCGACCGACGACGCGAAGGACAGCCGCACGTACCGGTGCCCGTCGACGGGGTCGAAGTCGGTGCCGGGCGTGAGCGCGACGCCGGCCTCGTCCAGCAGCCGGGCGCACCACGTCACGGAGTCGAGCCCGGACGCGGACACGTCCCCGTAGAGGTAGAACGCGCCGTCGGCGGGGGCGACGTCGGTCCAGCCGAGCTCCGGGAGCCGCTCGAGCAGGAGCGCGCGGGCGGCCGCGTAGCGCTCGACGTTCTCCCGCGCGGCGGCCATGCCCTCCGACGAGAACGCGGCGAGCCCCGCGTGCTGCGCCAGCGCCGGCGGGCAGAGCGCCACGTTGCCGGCGAGCGCGTCCACGGGCCCGGCCAGGTCCTCCGGCAGCACCAGCCAGCCGAGCCGCCAGCCGGTCATGGCCCAGTACTTGGAGAACGAGTTGACGACGACGGCGCCCGAGCCGAGGTAGCGCGCGGCCGTCGCCACCTCCGCCGCCGTGTACGTGATGCCGTGGTAGATCTCGTCGCTGACCAGCCGGACGCCGTGCGCACCGCACCAGTCCGCGAGCGCGGCGAGCTCGGCGGCGTCGATCATCGTGCCCGTCGGGTTCGCGGGCGACGCGACGACGAGCCCCTCGAGCGGCGCCGCGGCGTGCGCCTCCTCGAGCATCGCGACGGTCGGCTGGAACCGCGTGCCCGGACCGGCCGCGAGCTCGACGACCTCGCACCCGAGCGCCGCGAGGATGTTGGTGTAGGCGGGGTAGCCGGGGCGGGCGAGCGCGACCCGGTCGCCCACGTCGAAGGCGGCGAGGAACGTGAGCACGAACCCGCCCGACGAGCCCGTGGTGACCGCGACGCGCGCGGGGTCCACCTCGACGCCGTACCACTCGCGGTAGTGCGCGGCGATCGCCGCCCGCAGGCGGGGCGCCCCGAGCGCCTCGGTGTAGCCCAGGTCCCCGCTCGTCAGCAGCTCGGCCGCCCGCCGGCGCACCGCCTCCGACGCCCCCGTCGCGGGCTCCCCGGCGCACAGGTTCAGCACGCGCTCCCCCGCCGCGCGGCGGGCGTTGGCCGCGGCGAGGATCTCCATGACGGCGAACGGCGGCACGTGCGCGCGAGCGGCGACCTTCATCCCCCCATCCTGCCCGGCGGCGCCGACGCGCGGCGGGTGCTCGGGAGAGTCTGTCCGGGTCAAGCCGGGGTCAGGCCGGGGTCAGGGCAAGCGGGTGCGGATGTGGGCCACCACCCCGTCGGCGGCCGCCTCGATCTGTGCCAGGGCCTGCTCGAAGTCGCGCATGCCGCCGTACCAGGGGTCGTCGATGTCGAGCACGTGCTCGGGCTCGCCGGGTGCCACGACGGGCGCGGCGGGGTCGAACCGGCGCAGCAGCACCACCGTGTCGACCGCGGCGTCGGGCGACCCGGCCGCGAGCCGGCGCAGCGCGCGGGCGTGCTGCGCCGTCATCGGCAGCACCAGGTCCCGCGCGGCGAGCTCCGACGCGGTGATCCGGTGCGCGCGGTGCCCGTGCGCGGACCCGCCGGGCCCCGTTCGAGTTGACACCGGGTGAAACGGGCAGCACGCTGGGCAGACGCCTCGGTGACACGAGTCAACGGATAATCCCCTCAGCGTCGAGGGCCGTGACACCGGCCGGCGTGGGGCGGCCTGCCGGGCCGCCGGCAGCACCGGCACGGCCGGCCGACACCACCCCGACGTCGGCCTCCGTGCCGTACCCCCGGTGCCCGACGAGCGTCACCGACGACCCGCGTCGCGCACCCGTCCCCCCTGAGAGACGGAGATGAACCGCATGTCTGCTCACGCAGAGCTCGCGCGGACCGGGCCGACGTCGCCCCGGCCCGCAGGAACCGGGCCGCACGACGGCCACCGCCTCGACCGCCGGGCCCTGGTGGCGCTCGTCGTGCTCGGCGCGCTGGTGCTGTACCTGGTGCAGGCCGTGCTGCTGCCCACGCCGCGCGCGGACGCGGTCGGCGTGGGCGCCGGCAGCTACGCGGAGGGCACGCCCGCCGGCGGCGCCGTGCCGACCGAGTGCGACAACCGCCCGGTCACCGACCCGCGCGCGCACGTCACCAGCAGCTTCCCGGCGGGCGCGATCCCGACGAACGACTGGTGGACGTCGCTGCTCTGGCGCAAGTTCGACTGCGCGTCGATCTCCGAGAACCTCATGGCGCACCCGCTGGCGTTCCACGCGTTCACCAACGGCCTCGGCGTCAGCTACCCGACCACCCCGACGATCTCCGGCACCGCGACCGGCGTCGGCGAGTACCACTACTCCTACGCCGAGGACTTCCGGCTCGGCATCGCGGGCCTGACCGCGGACGGCAAGGTCGACGGCTACTCGGACTGGACCGTGAGCGAGCTGTGGAGCAACGGCTCGAGCAGCCTGCGCACCACGTTCGGCCACGGCCTGCCCTTCGTCTACGCGACGAAGACGGGCGGCAACGCGACGCTCACCACCACGGGCACGCCCCGCGTGTGGAGCACCGCGAACGGGGCGGTCGGCTTCACGGTCAACGGGCACGACTACGCCGCGTTCGGCCCGACGGGCTCGTCGTGGAGCACGTCGGGGACGACCATCTCGTCGTCGCTGAACGGCGGCTCCTACTTCTCCGTCGCCGTGCTGCCCACCGCCACCACCGACGCCGCGCGCGTCGCGGCGTTGAACGCCTACCTCCCGTACGCGCACAACCACGTGACGGGTACCAAGGTCTCGTGGTCGTACGACGAGGCGAGCGCCCGGCTCACCGCGACGTACGCGTTCACGACCACGGCCAAGCAGGGGTCGGCGACGGGCACGGTGTTCGCGCTCTACCCGCACCAGCGCGACCACCTGTCCGGGACCACGCTCAGCGCGTACTCGTACGTGTCCCCGCGCGGGCCCATGAAGGTCGCCATCGGCGCGACGAGCTTCAAGACCGTGACCCCGTTCAACGGCGTCCTGCCGCAGCTCGCGAGCACCGGCTTCCCGGCGGGCTCGTCGGACGCGAACCAGCTGAACGGCTACGTGAACGACGTCGCGGCCACCGACCCGTTCGCGGGCTTCGGCGAGGACACCTACTGGACCGGCAAGGCGATCGGCCGCGCCACCCAGGTCATCCAGATCGCGAACGCCACCGGCAACACCACCGCCCGGGACAAGCTCCTGGCCTCGGTGAAGACGCGGCTCACGGACTGGATGACCGCCTCACCCGGGGAGACGCAGCGCGCCTTCTTCTACAACAAGGCGTGGGGCACGCTCATCGGCTACCCGGCGTCCTACGGCTCGGACACCGACCTCAACGACCACCACTTCCACTACGGGTACTACGTGGTGGGCGCGGCGACGGTCGCGCAGTTCGACCCGTCGTGGGCCGCGGACTCCGCGTACGGCGGCATGGTCGACACGGTCATCAAGGACGCCGCGAACTGGGACCGTACCGACACCCGATTCCCGTTCCTGCGCGACTTCGACATCTACGCCGGCCACGACTGGGCCGCCGGTCACGGCGCGTTCGGGGCAGGCAACAACCAGGAGTCGTCGTCCGAGGGCATGAACTTCGCCAGCGGGCTGATCCAGTGGGGCCAGGCCACCGGCGACAAGACCATCCGCGACCTGGGCATCTACCTGTACACGACGCAGGCGTCGGCCATCGAGAACTACTGGTTCGACACCGACGACGAGGCGTTCCCCGCCGCGTTCGGCCACTCGACGGTCGGCATGGTGTGGGGCGACGGCGGTGCGTACTCGACCTGGTTCAGCGCCGACCCGGAGATGATCCAGGGCATCAACCTGCTGCCCTCCACGGCCGGCCACCTGTACCTCGGCTACGACCCGGCGTACATCACGCGCAACCTCGCCGAGCTGGAACGCAACAACGGCGGGCCCGCGACGGTGTGGAAGGACATCATCTGGGAGTTCCAGGCCCTGGCGGACGCCCCGACGGCGCTGGCGCAGTTCCGGTCGCAGGCCTCGTCGTACACCGTCGAGGAGGGCGAGTCCCGGGCGCACACGTTCTACTGGCTGAAGAACCTGTCCGGGCTCGGGACGGTCGACCGCTCGGTCACCGCGAACACCCCGCTGCACGCGGTGTTCGTCAAGAACGGGGTCCGGACGTACCAGGCCGCCAACATGGGCTCGTCGGCCGTGACCGTGCGGTTCTCGGACGGGAAGACGCTCAGCGTCCCGGCCCGGTCGGTCGCGAGCTCGGCGGGAGGCGGCGGCACCCCGGACCCGGACCCGACGCCGACCCCGACGCCTACGCCGACGCCTACGCCCACCCCGACGCCCACCCCCACCCCGACGCCCACGCCCACGCCCAACCCCACCGGCCCGACGACCGGGGTGGACGCGACCAGCCGCATCCAGGCGGAGTCGTTCAGCGGCGCCGCGGGTGTCGCGACGCAGGCGACGGAGGACGTGGACGGCGGCGCGAACGTGGGCTGGATCGCCGACGGCGACCACCTGCGGTTCGACGGGGTCCGGTTCGGCAGCACGCCGCGCACGCAGTTCTCGGCACGCGTGGCGTCGGGGGCCGCGGGCGGGGTCAGCGGCCTGGTCCAGGTGCGGCTGGACAGCCTGACGTCCGCCCCGATCGGCTCGTTCGCGATCGGCAGCACGGGTGGCTGGCAGACGTGGCGCACGGTCCCCGCGAACATCACGGGGACCACCGGCACCCACACGGTGTACCTGACGTTCCAGTCCGGTCAGCCGGCGGACTTCGTCAACCTCAACTGGTTCACGTTCCAGTGACCCGGTAGCGACCTCGAGGCGTCCCGCCGGATCGCTCCCCGGCGGGGCGCCTCGTCAGGTCGACTCGCGCGCGACGACGTGGAACACGTCGTCGGTGCGCGCGGGCAGGGGCAGCGTGGCGTCGAGCGCCGCCCGCACCGACGCCACCAGGTGGTCCGCCTGCGCGTCGATGGCCTGCCACACGGTGGTGAGCGCGGGGGCGGCGAGCCGGGCGGCGGGGATGTCGTCGACGCCGATGACCGCGACGTCGTCGGGCACGCGCAGCCCCATGGCCCGCGCCCCGGCCAGGACGGCGAGCGCGACCTCGTCGTTGTACGCCGCGACGGCCGTCACCGGCTCGCCGGTGCGCCACTGCCGCACGGCGCGCGCGGCGTCCTCGACCGCCAGGTCGACGGCCGCGACCCGGGGCTCCGGCAGCCCCCGCCGCTCGCACTCGAGCCGCACCCCCGCGAGCCGCCGGTCGGCGAACGCGGACAGCCGCGGGTCCGCGGGCGCCGCGTAGGCGAGCACGCGGTGGCCGCGGTCGGCCAGGTGCTCGACCTGCAGGCGGCCGATGCTGATCTGCGGCACGGCGAACACGTCGGGGTGCGGGTCCTCGTCGAGCGCGGCGCCCACCACCGGGATGCCCGCGCGGCGCAAGGCCTCCCGGTCCGCGTCGGCGAACGGCGCGAGGCCCAGCACGACGCACGGCGTCACGGCCCGCCACAGCTCCTGCAGCGACTGCGTCCCGCGGCCGCTGTGCACCAGCACCGACAGCCCGTGCTCGGCCAGCGCGGTGGTGACGTGGTCGATCAGCCGGTCGATCACCGGGCCGAACGTCCAGTCCGGCAGCACGCAGAGCACCAGGTCGCTGCGCCCGGACCGCAGCGCGCGTGCGGCGGCCGACGGCGTGTAGCCCATGCGGGCGGCGGCGTCGAGGACGCGCTGGCGGGTGGCCTCGGTGATCACGACGCCCGACTTCGCGTTGAGCACGTAGCTCACCGTGGTGCGCGAGACCCCGCTCTCCCGTGCGACGTCCGCACTGGTCACCCGCGGCACCGTTGCCTCCTCGCCCTGTCCCTGCTGCTCGCCCACCCTAGTGCGCGGCCCCGGTCGCAGGGCCGGAACGACGAACGGGACGGCACTGGACGACGAGCGGGTACGGGCCGGGACGACGAGCGCGGGAGACGGGTCGCGAGCGCCGGTGCGGGACCGGGGCGCTCGGGACCTGTCTCCCGCGCTCGAGGCGGGACGGGTCAGCGCACCGTCAGGGTGCGGCTGGCGGTGACCGGGACGTAGGACGTCGAGCCCGCGTAGCGGACCGTCACCTTGGCCGTGCGCGTGACCGGCGGGAGCGTCAGGACCACGCGGCCGCCGGACAGCTTCTTGGTGGCGACCTTCGTGGACCCCACCTTGACGGTCACGGTCCCGGCCGGCTTCGCCCCCGGGCCGGACACCACGACGACGAGCGTGGGCCGCGCCCCCTTCTTCACGGTCCAGGCCGAGGCGCCGAGGCTCACCGTGGGCGTCGCCCGGGTGACCTTGAGGACCGGCGACGACGACGAGCCCGCCAGCGTCGAGGTGCCCGCGTACACCGCGGTGAGGCGGTGCGTGCCCACGGCGAGCGTGGACGGCAGCGTCACCCTGGCGGTGCCGCGGTCACCCGAGACCAGCAGCGTGCCCGTGCCGAGCACCTTCGACCCCTCGCGCACCTGGACCCGGCCGGTCGGCGCCTGCCCGGCGCCGGTCACGGTCACGTCGACCCTGGCCGCGCGCCCGTAGGTGGTGGCCGTGACGCTCGCGCTCGTCGTGGTCGACACCTTGCCGAACACCGACGTGCGCGAGCCCAGGTCGAGCAGGACCGTCTCGCCCGTCGCGTCCGCGACACCGTCGTTGTCCGTGATCGCCCACACCGTGCCGTCGCCCGCGACGGTGAGGCCCTCGAGCTTCTCCTGCGTCCAGCCGGCGGTCGCGCGCAGGTCCGGCAGCACGTCGCGCGCCAGGGTCTTGGTCAGTGCGCCGACCGTGCCCTCGGCGGGGTCCTCGGCCGGGACCTGCACCGTGTAGACCCGCTTGACCGCGGCGTCCTCGCCGTTGAGCTTGTCGCGCTCGATGACCGCGAGCGTGTCGTCGTCGACGGCCACGACCTCGGACAGGCCGATCCAGTCGCCCGCGACGCTCGTCGTCGACAGCGGGTACGCGAACCAGGTCCACGAGCCGTCGGCGACGTCGTACCGGCCCAGGCGGGCCGTGCCGCCGAGCCCGCCCGGGTCGCTCGTCAGCCCGCGCTGCAGCGCGACCCACACGTGCTCGCCCTCGTCGTCGACGACCGTGGTGACGCCCTCGACGCCCCACTTCGACAGGCCGGCGGCCACGTCGGACGGCAGACCCACCCTCTCGACGATCGCGCCGTACGCGTTGGTCCGGACGATCTCGTTCGCCGCGCCCGTGGCACCCTCGACGCCGAGCCAGAAGCCGCCGGACGCGCGCGTCGCCACGCCCTCGACGTCGAGCGTGACGCCCACGCCGCCCTGGGTCACGCGCAGCTGCCGGTCGATGACCGCAGGGCTGGTGCCGACGTCGATCGACAGCAGGCGGGTGTCCTTGTAGGCCGCGTCGGTCGCGGACCACAGGCGCTGGTCGTCGCGCGGGTCGGCCGCGAGCGCGCCGAGCGCGCCCCAGCCGATCGGCGCACCGCCCGCGTCGGCGGAGACCACCGACGGGAAGGCCGGGGACCCCGCCTCGTCGGCGTACGCCTCGCCGAGCCCGTAGACGCTCACGGCCGACCGGACGCCGGCGCCCGCCTCGTCCGTCTCCGACGAGACCAGCAGCAGGTCGCGGCCCGGCACCGGCAGGATGCCCTCGGGGCCGTTCGTGGTCGCGAGGACCTGCGAGAACACCGGCTGGGCCGGGTCGGACACGTCGTACACCGCGACGAAGTTGGACCGCTCGGAGCCGACGAACGCGTACGGCGTGCCGTCCATGGTCGCGACCGCGAGGCCCTCGATCTCGACGCCCTTCTTGGCGGCGCGGTCCTCGGTGTGCAGGCCCGTGCGCACGGCCAGCCGCTCGAGCGACGCGCCGGCGTCCCACACGACCTCGCCCGTGGTCGTGTCGAACACCGACCAGCCGCGCGTGCCGCCCTTCCAGTCGCCCTCGTTCGCGGTGGCGACGTGGGTGGCGTCGAGCCAGCCGATCGCGTCGGGCTCGCGCGGCACGTCGGTGATCGCACCGGACTGGTCGATCACGCCGTCCTTCGTGGTGTCGATCCCGGAGACCGACGCGGTGCCCGCCGTGAACACCCGGTCGATCTCGCCGGACGCGACGTCGACCAGCACGATCCCGTTGTTCTCCTGCAGCGTCACCGCGACCGTCGAGCCCGTGGGGTCGATCGCCACGTACTCGGGCTCCGGGTCCTGCGGGGTGTCGATCCCGGCCGCGACGAACGCCGGCAGCGCCTGGTCACCGTCGGTGAACGCGACCGGCCGCAGCGCCCAGCCCGCGGGTGCGGTGGCGTCGGGCAGGTCGACGAGCACCAGCGAGCCGCCCGGGAGCTGCGGCAGGTCGCCCTCGTCGGCGCCCTCCGGGGTCGCGTCCTCGTCGCGCTGGTTCTCGATCGCGATCGCGGCGTGCTTCTTGTCCGGCGTGAGCGCGATCGAGTCGGGCTGGCCGCCCAGGTCGAGGGTGCGGACCACGGCGTGCGTCTCGAGGTCGACGACGACGAGCACGCCCGACGGAGCGGTGAACGACTCCGAGGTGTCGACGACGACGAGCACGTAGCCGCCGACCACCGCGACCGACGTCGGCTCGGCGTGGGCACCCACGCCCAGGTCCGCCGCGAGGTCGAGGGTGCCCCGGCCCACCGGCTTCGCCGGGTCCGTGATGTCGACGAACCCGATGCGCCGCGCGAGCGCGTCGGTGTGGACGAACGTCTTCCCGTCCTCGGACACCGCGGAGATCTCCGCGACGGTCTCGGCGGCGGCGTCCGTGCCGGCCGGACGGTTGAGGTAGACGGGGTAGGTCGACAGCCGGTGGAACGTCGCCTCGGCGGCCGGGCCGGTCCAGCCGGCGTCCGACCACCCGGGGGCGGCGGGGGACGCCGCGGTGGCGGGCGCGCAGGTCAGCGCGGTGACGGCGAGAGCGGCGACGACGGCGGACGCCGCGGTGGCGGGCGCGCAGGTCAGCGCGGTGACGGCGAGAGCGGCGACGACGGCGGACGCCGTGACGGCGGCCGGTCGGGGAAGCGCACGGCGGGGGCGTGCAGGCAGCATCGGATCTCCTCGGTACGGGGGTCGACCGAAGCGTCCTGGCAGCCGGTGACGGCTCGTCGAACCGCAGGTGAACGTCCTGCGGCGGGTACCCGACGAGTACGCACGCCGCCGCCCGCATCGCGTCCGCGCCCTGCCCGGTCCCCGCCCGCTCACCGCCCCACGGGCCCGTCCGCGGCCGTGACCTGCACGTGACCTGCACGTGGGCACTCCCGCTGCGGGGCTTCGCCGTGTACGCTGAGGGCTGCGTTCATGTCGCGGGGCTGCCCCGCTGCGCTCTTCGGTCAGGCATCGAAGCAGGACCGCGAGCCAGGACGGCACCCGTCGTCACCGATCCACCTCTCCGCGAGAGCTGCGGGGAGCGAGAGTAGTCACCATCTTCTTCACCAGTCTTGACCCCCTGTCCCCGACAGGTCCCCGGCACGCGACGCCCCGCTGGCGCCAGGCCGACGAGGACCTCTGGGTCGCCACCGTCGACGACGAGTACGCGGGCCTCGCCCTGCGGACGTCGGACGGCCTCCACGTCAGCGACCGCTTCACGCGGCACGTCGGCATCGCCGCGACCTGGGCCGCAGCCACCGCGCTGCTCGACCCCGTCGCCGCCCGGGCGACCCGGCCCACCCCGCGAGCTCGCCGAGCCCGCGCCCACAACCGTCCGCGCCCTCCCAGGCGCGGCGAGCGCAGTCGCGGCCGCGACTGCGCCCCTCGAACGAGAGAAGACATCATGGCCACCGGCACCGTCAAGTGGTTCAACGCTGAGAAGGGCTACGGCTTCATCGCCCCGTCCGACGGCTCGGCCGACGTGTTCGCGCACTACAGCGCGATCGCGACGAGCGGGTTCCGTACCCTCGAGGAGAACCAGCAGGTCGAGTTCGACGTCGCGAGCGGCCCCAAGGGCCCGCAGGCGGAGAACATCCGCCCGCTGTGACGACGCGTCCACCGGTCGCCTAGCCGTCAGGCGCGGCGACCGGTGGTCAATCCTCGAGGGGGGCTGTGCGTGAGCACGGCCCCCTTCGTCGTCCCCGGAGCCGTGCCGCAGCGCGCGGCTCCGGCACGAACCGCAGGAGCCCCCGGCCGGACCGTGAGGTCCGCCCGGGGGCTCCTGGGTGTGGTCGTGGCCGTCAGACCCGGCGGAACCGGGACACGACGTGGCACTCGAACGGGTCGCGCGCCGCGAGGCCGACCTCGTTCAGGTACCGGACGACGATCGCGTAGGACCGGAACAGGCTGGTCTCCGTGTAGGGGACGTCGAGCGTGCGGCACTGCTCGCGCACCAGCAGGCGCGCCTTGGCGAGGTGCGGGCGCGGCATGCTCGGGAACAGGTGGTGCTCCACCTGGTAGTTCAGGCCGCCCATGAGGGACGTGGCCCACCAGCCGCCCGCGACGTTGCGGGAGGTGCGGACCTGCTTGGAGAAGAAGTCGAGCTTGGCGTCCCGCGCGATCACCGGCATGCCCTTGTGGTTGGGCGCGAACGAGGCGCCCATGTAGACGCCGAACACCGCGAGCTGCACGCCCACGAACGCGAACGCCATGCCGATCGGCAGGAACCAGAACACCGGGACCCAGAACGCCAGGAACCGCACCGCGATGAGCGTCAGCTCGGTCGCCCGGCCCTTGACCTCGCCGCGGCCCAGCAGGTGCTGCAGGCCCAGGCGGTGCAGGTTGAGGCCCTCGAGCGTGAGGAGCGGGAAGAACAGCCAGCCCTGCCGGCGCGTGATGAGCGCGCGCAGACCGGTCGCGGACACCGCGTCCTCCTCGACGAAGGAGATGGTGTCCATGTCGATGTCCGGGTCCTTCCCCATCTTGTTGGGGTTGGCGTGGTGCCGGTTGTGCTTGGTGTTCCACCAGGACAGGCTCACGCCGACGACGCCGCAGGCCAGGATCCGGGCGAGCCGGTCGTTCGCCGGGCCGCCCGCGAGCACCTGCTTGTGCGCGGCCTCGTGCGTGATGAACGCGGTCTGCGTGAGCAGGATGCCCAGCGCGCCGGCGATCAGGAGCTGGAACCACGAGTGGCCCAGCAGGATGAAGCCCGCGAGCGCACCGGCGAAGCCGGCGAGGATCACGGCCCCGACACCCCCGTAGAACCCGTACGCGCGGCGCAGCAGCCCGCGGTCCCGGACCACGGCGGCGACCTGCGTGTACGCGTGGGTCAGGTGCGGGAAGGAGGAGCCGTCGCGCGGGACCGTGGGGCGGAAGCCTTCACGCAGTGCGGTCCCGGACGGGGAGACGGAGGAAGAAGCGATGAGTACCTGCCCGGTCGAGGCCCACGCACCGGCGCGGGGCTGTCGTCTGCCAAAGGCGGGTCGCCGATCGCTCCGCCACAGTACCCCGCGGTCCGCCGGGACGGCAGGGCGTGGTAGGGGGGAGTTGTGTGGGAGTCGCACCCTAGGGTCGGAGGCGTGCAGCCCGCCGACGTCGTCCGCCACCGCCTGCGAGCGCAGCACCTGCGGGGAGGGCGCGCCGAGGGGCCGGCACAGGTGGTGCGGGAGCTCCTCGCGGTGCAGGCGCAGGAGCTGCCGGTCGCGCGGTGGTCCCTGGCCCAGCGGAGCACGGGCGACGACGAGGAGGTACGCCGGCTGCTCGACGAGGGCGCGGTGCTCCGCACGCACGCGCTGCGGCCCACGTGGCACCTGCTGGCGCCCGAGGACCTGCGCTGGGTCCTGCGCGCCACGTCGCCCCGCGTCCACCAGGCGTCCGTGACCGCGTGCCGGCGCGAGGGCCTGGACGCCGACGCGCTGCGCCGCACGGACTCCCTGCTCGCCGCGGCGGTCGGGGCCCGCGGCCACCTCACGCGCGAGGGGCTGCGGGAGGCGCTCGGCACCGAGCGCTCGGCGATGTGGTGGACGCTCGCCGTGATGCACGCGGAGCTCGAGGGCGTGCTCGTCAGCGGGCGCGCGCAGGGCGTCCACCAGACCTACGCGCTGGCCGAGGAGCGCGCGCCCGCGGGCCGCGACCTCACGGGAGACGAGGCGCTCGTCGAGCTGGTCCGGCGCTTCCTCGTCGGGCACGGTCCCGCAGGCGTGCGGGACCTCGCGTGGTGGGCGAGCCTCACCCTCACCCAGGTGCGCCGCGCGCTGGCGGCGCTGGACGACGAGGTGGAGCGGCTCGACGTCGCGGGCACGGAGCTGTGGTGGGTCCCCGCCGCGCTGCCGTCCGACGACGGTGGCGGCGCGGCGCGGGACGTCGTCGGGAACGGGACGGGGGACGGCCCCGTGGTCGACCTCCTGCAGGCGTTCGACGAGGCCCACGGCTCGTTCCCCGCGACGCGCTCGCTCATGGACCCCGCCGGCCTGGCCGCGCACCGGCCGCAGGACAACGCCGCGATCCACGTCCTGCTGGTCGACGGGCTGGTGGCCGGGTGGTGGCGCCGGTACACGCGGCCGGGCCGCGTCGAGGTGACGGTCCGCCCGGCCCGGGAGCTCACCGCGGCCGAGCACGCGTCGGTGCTCGCGGCGTTCGCGGAGCACGAGCGCTTCGTCGGCCAGGAGGTCCGCGTCGAGTTCGGCTGAGCGACCTCGTCGTGCCGGCGACCTCGTCGTTCCGGCGACCTCGTCGTCCCGACCCGTGCCGGGGCAGGGAACAGCCCGTGGGCCGGACCCCCGGTCGGGGGCCCTGCCGCGAAGGACGAGGTCGCGGCTCCCACGGGCTGCGGTGACTGCCGGTATTCGCTCGCCGCCCTGCCGGGACTCGGTGGTCCCTGCGGAGCCTGCGGGCGGACCTCGCAGTCCGTCCGAGTGCTCGGGCGGCTAGCGGACAGCCACCTCACGCGTCCTGAGATTCTTCATGTCTCGGACCACCTCCTTCCGTGTGCCGCCGACGCTACGCCCGCGCCCGCGCGCCGCCACACGCTTTTTCCGACGCTCTCCCCGACTGGCTCCCCGGCTGTCTCCCCGACGGTCAGGAGTGGTCCACCACCGGCCGGATCTCGGCGTCCTCGAGCAGCACGTCGGCGACGAGCGCGACGAGGTCCTCGGGCTCGTCGGTCGCGACCAGGTAGAAGCCGCCGACCACCTCGGTGAGCTCGCCGAACGGCCCGTCGGTGACGCTCGGCGGCGCGCCCGCCGCTCGTCGTCGGACCACCTTCCCGACCGGTGCGGCGGCGAGCTCCTCGCTCGCGACGAGCACGTGCCCGCGCTCGACCGCGAGCGCCCGGAAGCGCTCGTGCGCCGCGCCGTTCACCGTCTCCTCCTGCGGCGTGCGCGCGGCCCACGCGCGCTCGTCGCCCCACAGCAGCACCATGTGCGTCGCCTGTGTCATGGCCCCTCCTCGCCTCCCCGGCGGCGGGTCCGTCCGTCCCGCCTCGTCGGGGTGACGCGGTCGGACTCCCGCGTTCGACACTAGGCCGCGGGCAAGCGGCTCTGCGCGAGCGCGGTGACCTCGGCGCCCCCGGTGTCCGGCCAGCACATGCGGCTCAGGTGGTCCAGACCACGTGGACGACGTGCACCTGGGTGACCGACGACGTCGTCGCCGGCCTCCGGGGTGGCAAGGTGGGGGCGTGATGCTGAAGAGTGCGGCGGACATCGCCGCGATGCGCCCGGCCGGGACGTTCGTCGCCGGGGTCCTGTCCTCGCTGCGGGATGTCGCGACGGTCGGGATGACGCTGCAGCAGCTCAATGACCACGCCCACGGCATGATCCGGGACGCCGGCGCGCACTCCGTCTACCTCGGCTACCACCCGTCCTTCGGCGCGATGCCGTACCCGGGCGTGCTGTGCACCTCGGTGAACGACGCGGCGCTGCACGGGCTCCCCTCGTCGTACGTCCTGCAGGACGGGGACGTGCTCTCGATCGACTTCGCGGCGCAGGTGCAGGGATGGGTCGCGGACTCGGCGATCACGTTCCAGCTCGGCACGCCCACGCCGGAGGCGCAGCGCCTGATCGAGACCACGGAGCGCGCGCTCGCCGCCGGCATCGCCGCCGCCAGGGTCGGCGGGCGGATGGGGGACGTCTCGGCCGCGATCGGCGAGGTCGGCCACAAGGGCGGCTACGGCATCAACACCGACTTCGGCGGCCACGGCGTCGGCCGGACGATGCACGAGGACCCGCACGTCCCGAACGACGGCCGCCGGCGCAGCGGGCTCAAGCTCCAGGCCGGCCTGGTCGTGGCGATCGAGCCGTGGTTCATGGCGGGCGGCGACGAGTACGTGGTGGACCCCGACGGCTGGACCATCCGGTCCGCGGACGGGTCGCTCGCGGCGCACTTCGAGCACACCGTCGCCCTCACCAAGGACGGCCCTGTCGTCCTGACGGCGCGGGACTGACAGCGTGGGACTGACAGCGTGGGACTGACGACGTGGGACTGACGACGTGGGACCGACGGCAGGGGGACCCGGTGATCGTGCGATGAGCGGCAACGACCGGTACGACTCCGGGGCACGGCCCTACGACCTGCCGGCTGAACCGGTCGCGTACGGCACGGCGCCGTACGGCACGGCGCCGTACGGTACGGCGCCCCCGGTCCACCCCGGGTACGACGACGTCCGCGACGGTGCCCCCGTCCCGTCGATCGCCTGGTCGACCGTCCGCAGCGACCAGGTGGTCCCGAGCGGCGTGACCGTCCTGGTGGCGTGGCTGCTGGTGCTCTTCACCGGCTTCTACCTGCTGCCGTGGGCGATCGCGGCGACGCGCGGCAAGGCGGACCGCTGGTCGATCTTCTGGGTCACGCTCCTGCTCGGGTGGACCGGCATCGGCTGGCTGATCTGCCTCGTCTGGAGCGTCCTGCCGCACCACATGGTGCGGATCGCGCCCCTGCCCGCGCCGGCCGGCTGGTACCCGCAGCCGGACGGCAGCCACGCGTTCTGGGACGGCGCGCGCTGGACGGGCCACCGCGCCTGACCGCGCTGGTCCACACTGGTCCGCGATGTCCTCCTCGATCCACGGCGCCCCCGAGCCCGTCCGCCCGCGCCCGTCCGTGCACGCGGAGCGGGAGCAGCGCGCGACGCCGCGGGCCGGGCAGCCCGGTGCCATCCCGGACTCGGAGCGGGCGTTCTTCGTCCAGGAGTTCCGCGGCGTCACGATCGTGCTCTCGCTGCCCGTCCTCGACGACGACGCGCTCGAGCCGCTGTCCCGCACCGTGCGCGGCTTCGACGAGGGCGACACCCGCCTGGTGCTCGTCGTCGCCGACCAGGGCGACGCGGCCCGGCTGCAGGCCCGGCTCCACCCGGCGCTCGGCGAGGCGGCGGTGCTCACCGCGCCCACGGTCTGGTCCGAGGACGCCCTCGCCGGCCTGTGGATCACGGCGACCGACGCCCGCGTGGTCGTCGTCGTGGCCGCCGACCCGCGGGCCGTGGCCGCCAGCGCGGGGTTCGTCGCCGCGGGGCTCGGCGCGTCCAAGGTGGTGCTCACGGACCCGGACGGCGGCTGGGGCGACCCGCCGCGGAGCTTCGTCGACCTCGAGCTGCACCGCGACGCGCTCGACTCGGCGCTGCGGGAGCGCGGGGACGGCAGCCTGCTGCACGCCGCGGAGACCGCGCTGCGCGGCGGCGCGTTCAGCGTCAACCTGTGCCGCGCGCAGGACATCGAGCTGGAGCTGTTCACGTTCGACGGCACCGGGACGCTCCTGACCCTCGGCGGCTACGTCCACCTGACCGAGCTGCGGGTCGACGACCTGCCGGCGGTCGAGCGGCTGGTGGCCCAGGGCGTCGCCGACGGCGTGCTCAAGCCGCGCAGCCGCGAGCAGGTGGCCCGGATGGCGGTCGGCGGGCTCGGCGCCCGCGTGCTGCGCACCGGCCACCTCGCCGGCATCGTCGGGCTCGAGACCGAGCCGTACGGACGGGACGGGCTCGGCGAGGTCTCCGCCCTCATCACCGTCAGCGAGTTCTCCGGCGCCGGCTCCGGCGGGCTGCTGGTCGACGGCCTGGTGGAGCGGGCGCGCGGGGCCGGGCTGCGGGCGCTGTTCGCGGTGACCGTGTCCGACGACGCCGCCGCCTTCTTCGTGCGACGAGGCTTCCGCGAGGTGCCGCAGGACGCGGTCCCCGCCTCGAAGTGGGACGGCTACGACCCCGAGCGCCTCGCGCACGCGCGCTGCTTCTGGTTCGACCTGCGTCCGTGACGCGGGCGTCCTGCGTCCCCGGCGCGGCGCCGACGAGCCGGCGAGCGTCAGCCCTGCGCGGCCTCGTCGGCCAGGGCCTCCGCCAACGTGACCCGACCGGTCGCGTGGTCCGGCGGCGCGAGGTGGTGCCCCGCGCGCACCGCGGCGAACGCCTTCCCGGGCAGCGGCACGGACACGCTCCGCGGCCGCCGGCCCTGCGCCGCCGCGACGATCCGGTACGCCTCCCGGGCGCTCAGCACCTGCGGACCGGCCAGGTCCTCGACCCGTCCGGACGGACCCGCGGCCACCAGGTCGACGAGCCGCGCGGCCACCTCCCGCACCTCGACCGGCTGCACGCTCGTCCCGCCGGGCAGCACCGTCAGCCCCGCGACGGTCATCCGGTCCAGGAGCCGCGGCACGAACTGGTGGAACTGCGTCGCGCGGAGCGTGGTCCACGGGACGCCGCCCGCCTCCACCAGTCCCTCGACCTCGAGCTTGGCGCGGTAGTAGGAGTACGGGATCGCGTCGACGCCGACGATCGAGATGAACACCAGGTGCGGCGTGCCGGCCGCCCGCGCGGCGATCAGCAGCCGTCCCGCGGCCTCGACGTCGCGCGCGGGCGTCCCCGGCTCGCTGGCGCAGTGGATCACCGCGGCCACGCCGGCCAGGGCCGTGTCCAGACCGGCGCCGGTCGTCAGGTCCCCCACCACGCGCCCGATCCCCGGCGCGTCGTCCGTGGCCGGCCGGCGGCTCAGCAGCCGCACCGCGCGACCGCGCCGCAGCAGCTCCGCCACCACCTCGCGGCCCAGCATGCCGGTGCCGCCGGTGACCAGCACCGGGGCGTCGTCGTCGCGTGCAGCGTCGTCGTCCACCCCGCCATCCTGGCAGGCGCCGCCCTCCCTCACCTGGTCTTGGACCACCCTCCAGCCGTGCTAATCTTCTGCGGCGCGCGCGAGTGGCGGAACGGCAGACGCGCTGGCTTCAGGTGCCAGTGTCCGAAAGGGCGTGGGGGTTCAAATCCCCCCTCGCGCACACAGATCGAACGGCTCGGATCCCTCGGGATCCGGGCCGTTCGTCGTTCCGGCGTGGCCTCGAGACGCGGCGGACGATCCTGTACCGGCCCGCCGCGGAGGCGGCTCGCCCGATCCGGTGACATCTCAGCGAATCACCCCGGACGCCCCGCCTGTCCCTCACGCTCAGGGCACCGCCGGTCGGCGGTCGGGCGAGGGGGCGCGATGAGGGCGACGCTGAGTGCGTGGTGCATGACGGGTGTCGCCGTCGTGGTGCTGACGGGGTGCGGCGCCACTCCGGACCCCGCGCCGCCGTCGAGCGCGGGTGTCGGTCTCGAGGAGCACTGCGCGCTCGCGGTCGACATCGAAGAGGTCGTCGCCGAGCCGGACGGCGCGGACGTCGTCGTGACCTGGCGGGACACGCGCGAGCACCTGGCTGCCACCGAGTACCTCGTCGCCCGCCGGGCGCCCGACGCGTCCGTGTGGGAGGTCGTCGGCACCGTCGAGCTCGAGCCTGGCGCCGAGCGCCGGTTCGTGGACAGCCCGCCGACGGACGCGCTGCCCGCCGAGTACACCGTCGCGGCCGAGGGCAGCTGCGTGCGGTTCGCGTCCGACATCTGCGTCACCGAGGCGCCCTGCCCGGTCGCCACCGCCCTCACCACCGAGCCCTGAGCGAGATCCCGAGGGTGTCGCCTCACGGCTCGGTGCGTCACGGCCGGCTGCGGGACGCCACGAGTCCGACACCGATCCCGAGCATCCAGACGTCCTTGCTGACGGCGAGGCCGTCCGGCGTCGGCCAGACGCTGCCGGGCTCGTGCATCCCCGGCGTGCGCAGGTACATGCCCAGCAGCCCGCCGGAGAACGCGGTCAGGCCGGTTCCCGCGAGCCGGTCGGGGACGAACGGGACCAGGAGCGCGGCGCCGAGGGTCACCTCGGCGATGCCGAGCAGGCGGAGGAACCTCGTCGGCGGCACGTGCTGGAGGAACGGGTAGGCGTCGGCGGCGGCTCCGTGCACGCCCTTCGCGCGCTCCTCGTCGCCCCGGAGCTTGCCCAGGCCCTCGTGCAGGATGAACGCGCCGGTCGCCAGGCGCGGGGGAAGGCTCGCGATGCGCATGTGACCAGTAGACGCGTGCGGGCGCGCGGCGGCACCTCGGGAGGCGGCGTCCTCCCGCGTCCCCGGCTCGACGAGCGGGCGCGCCCGGGCCGGGGCAGGATCACGGGATGGCTCTCTGGCTCATCCTCATCATCATCGCCGTCGTCATGGTGGTCCTCGGCATCGCGATCGAGGCCGCGAAGATCATCCTCTGGATCGGCATCGCACTGCTCGTGATCAGCCTGATCGGCTGGCTCGTCGGCCGGATGCGCTCGCGCACCTGACGCGCCCGCGTCCCGCCGGGACGCGGGCGACCGGCAGGATGGGGGCATGAGCGCGACCCTCCAGGCCCGCCGGGTGTCCGCGGCGTTCGGCGACCGTGAGCTGTTCGCCGGCCTCGACCTCGTGGTGGCTCCCGGCGACGTCGTCGGGCTCGTCGGACCGAACGGCGCGGGCAAGACCACCCTGCTGACCATCCTCGCGGGCAGCCGCGCGCCGGACGGCGGCACGGTGACGCTGTCGCCGCCGACCGCGCAGGTCGGGTACCTGCGGCAGGAGGTCGAGCGGCGGTCCGACGAGACCGTGCGCACCTTCCTCGAGCGGCGCACCGGCGTCCTCGACGCGCAGCGCGCCATGGACGCGGCGTCGGACGCGCTCGCGGCCGACGAGCCCGACGCCGGTGACGTGTTCACCTCCGCCCTGGAGACGTGGATGGCGCTCGGCGGCGCGGACCTGGACTCGCGGCTGGGCGTCGTGGCCGACGACCTCGGGCTCGCGGTGGACCTCGACCTGCCCATGACCGCGCTCTCCGGCGGGCAGGCCGCACGCGTGGGGCTGGCGGCGCTGCTGCTGTCCCGGTTCGACCTGTACCTGCTCGACGAGCCGACGAACGACCTGGACGCCGACGGCCTCGACCGGCTCGAGGAGTTCGTGCAGGAGGCGCAGGCGCCCGTCGTCGTCGTCTCCCACGACCGCGAGTTCCTGGCCCGGACCGTCACCACGGTCGTCGAGATCGACCGCAGCCTGCAGCGCGTGGCGACGTACGGCGGCTCGTACGACGCGTACCTCGAGGAGCGGTCGACGGCCCGGCGGCAGGCGCGCGAGGCGTACGAGGCCTACGCGGGCCGCCGTGATGCCCTCGCGGCGCGCGCCCGGATGCAGCGCGCCTGGATGGAGAAGGGCGTGCGCAACGCCCGGCGCAAGGCGACGGACCCCGACAAGCACGTGAAGCACCACCGCGGCGAGACCGCGGAGAAGCAGGCGGCCAAGGCGCGCCAGACGGACAAGATGATCGAGCGCCTCGAGGTGGTCGAGGAGCCGCGCAAGGAGTGGCAGCTCCGGATGAGCATCGCGGCAGCACCGCGCTCGGGGGCGGTGGTCGCGACCGCGCGGGCCGCCGTGGTGCGGCGCGGTGGCTTCGTGCTCGGCCCCGTCGACCTGCAGCTCGACTGGCAGGACCGGGTCGCGGTGACCGGCCCCAACGGCTCCGGCAAGTCGACGCTGCTCGCGCTGCTGCTCGGCCGTCTGGCGCCCGACGAGGGCAGCGCGACGCTCGGCTCGGGCGTGCTCGTCGGGGAGGTCGACCAGGCGCGTGCCGCGTTCGAGGGCGACGAGCCCGTCGGCGACGCGTTCGCGCGCGAGGTGCCGGACTGGACCACCGCGGACGTGCGGACGCTGCTCGCGAAGTTCGGCCTCGCCGGGCACCAGGTCGGGCGGCCCGCCTCCTCGCTGTCACCCGGCGAGCGCACGCGCGCGACGCTCGCGCTGCTGCAGGCCCGCGGCGTCAACCTGCTGGTGCTCGACGAGCCGACGAACCACCTCGACCTGCCCGCGATCGAGCAGCTCGAGCAGGCGATGGAGTCGTTCGAGGGGACGATCCTGCTGGTCACGCACGACCGTCGGATGCTCGACACCGTCCGCCTGACGCGCCGGTGGCACGTGGACGACGGTCAGGTGCTCGAGGTGCCCCGGGACTGACCGGTCACGCCGGCGGCGTGCTCAGCGAGGCGACGGCCGCGATCCGCAGCTCGACGCGCTCGTCGTGACGCAGGACCGTGAACAGGGTGCGCGTGCACCCGCGGCACCGCACGATCGCCGCGCGCTCGTCGACCTCCACGACCGCCGTCGCCATCGGGGCGGAGGCGCCGCAGTGGGCGCACTCGACGACCACGACGGTCGCGTCCGTCTCGAGCAGCGCGCGCAGGCTGCCGGCGATCGCGTTGCCGTCGACGACCTCCGCGGGACCGCGCGGACCCTCCGGGTGCTGCCTCATCACCGGCCTCCGAATCTCTCGGTGCGGACCCGCAGCGGGTCATGACCCGCGGCGACGAGCGCGTCGGCCGCGGCCTCGACGAAGCCCGTGGGACCGCACACGTAGGTCAGCGGCTTCTGGTCCGGCGGCCACGTCGCGGCGGCGACCTCCGTCGGGCCCAGGCGCCCGACGCGCCCACCCCAGCCGTCCGGGGCCGCGCGCGTGTACGCCCAGGTCACCTCGATGTCGCCGGACGCCAGCGCGTCGATCTCGTCGCGGTACATCGCGTCGGCCGCGGAGCGCACCGAGTACAGCAGCCGGAACGGTCCGCCGACCCCACCGGCCACCCGGGCGCGCAGCATGGCGAGCAGCGGGACGATCCCGGACCCGCCCGCGACGAGCTGCACGGGGGACGGATCGCCCGCGTCCCACACGAAGTACGCGCCGAGCGGCCCCTTGACCTCCATCGCGTCACCGGGCTCGACGACGCGGACCAGGTAGTGCGAGACCTCGCCGTCCACGACCTCGTCGACCGCGAGCTCCACGAGCTCGCCGGGACCCGACGAGGCGATCGAGTAGGAGCGCTCGGCCTGGTAGCCGTCTTCGGCCGTGAGCCGGACGTCGAGGTGCTGACCGGGCAGGTTGCCGGGCCAGCCGGGCACCGCCAGCCGCAGGACGCGCGCGTGCGCCGTGCTCGGCACCGCCTCGGCCACCCGCGCCGGCATCCACCGGGGCGCGCTCACCAGTAGCGCTCCTCCGTCCACGGGTCGCCGTGCAGGTGGTAGCCGTTCTGCTCCCAGAAGCCGGGGTCGTCGCGCTCCTGCAGCTCGATCCCGCGCACCCACTTGGCGCTCTTCCAGAAGTACAGGTGCGGCACCAGCAGCCGCGCGGGACCGCCGTGCTCGGGGTCGAGCGGCTCGCCGTCGAACTCGAACGCGACCCAGGACCGCTCGTCGAGCAGGTCCTCGAGCGCGACGTTGGTGGTGTAGCCGCCGTAGGAGTGCACCATCGCGAAGTCCAACGACGTCTCGACATCGGCGAACAGCACGTCGAGCGAGACCCCGCGCCACGACGTGCCGAGCTTCGACCAGCGCGTCACGCAGTGGATGTCGGTGGTGACCTGCTCGGCCGGCAGGGCCATCAGCTCGGCCCAGCTCCAGGTGAGCCGCTCGCCGGTCTCCGTCGTGATGCTGAACGCCCACTCGTCGGTGGGGATCCGCGGCGTCGGCCCGGCGGACAGCACCGGGAAGTCCTCCGTGAGGTACTGCCCCGGGGGCAGCCGCACGTCGGTGTCCCGGCGACGACCGCCGAACCCGCGGGAGAACTCGGCCATCGCTCCTCCGTGTGTCTCGCGTGACGTCGCGAGCCTACTGCCGGTCGCCGCACCGGTGGCGGCATCGGAAGCGACCGTGAGGGTCGCTCCGGGTGCGACCACCGGTGCGGCGAGGGCGCCCGCGGTCAGACGCGCGCGGGCGCCGGGGCGGGGACCGGGACGGCGGCGGGCTCCGGGTCGTGGCCCACGTCCACGTGCGGCAGGACGCGGTCCAGCCAGGCGGGCAGCCACCAGTTCGCGGTGCCGAGCAGCTTCATGGTCGCGGGGACCAGCACCAGCCGGACCAGGGTCGCGTCGACCAGGATCGCGGTGGCCAGGCCGACGCCGAACATCTTGGTCGCGGCGTCCTCGCCCAGCACGAAGGCCAGGAAGACGCAGACCATGATCGCGGCGGCGGAGGTGATGACCCGGCCGGTGCGCGCGATGCCGCGGACCACGGCCTCGTCGTTGGATCCCGTCTCCGCGTAGGACTCCCGGACGCGGGACAGGAGGAACACCTCGTAGTCCATGGACAGCCCGAACAGCAGCGCGAACATGAACATCGGGATGAAGGACACGATCGGCACGGTCGCCTCGAGCCCGATCAGGTCGGCGCCCCAGCCCCACTGGAAGACCATGACCATCACGCCGTAGGCGGCACCGATGCTCAGCAGGTTGAGCAGCACGGCCTTGAGCGGGACCAGCACCGAGCGGAACACCAGCATGAGCAGCAGGAAGGACATCGCCAGGACGGCCCCGACGAAGACCGGCAGCCGGTCGTTCACGCGCTGGCCCACGTCGGCGAAGTTCGCGGTCTGCCCGCCGACGTGCGCGACGGCCGCGCTGTCCGCGAGCGCCGCGGGGAACACGTCGGCCCGCAGCCGCGCGATGGTGTCCGCGGTCGCCTCCTCCTGGGGACCGGTGGTGGCGTAGGCGACGATCGTCGCGAGGTCGCCGCGCACCACGGGCTCCTCGACGCCGGCGACACCGGGGTCGGCGGCCACCGCCGCGGCGACGGCGGACGCGGCAGCCGGGTCGCCGGCCAGCTCCACGGCCACGACGAGCGGCCCGTTGCGGCCCGGCCCGAAGCCCTCGGCCACCAGGTCGTAGGCCTGCCGCTCGGTCCGGCTGGGCGGCAGCGCACCGTCGTCGGGGATGCCGACCCGCAGTCCGACGACGGGCGCGGCCAGGGCCAGCAGGACCAGGCTCACGCCCACCGCGTAGATGCCGGGGTGCCGGGTCACGTGCCGCGTCCAGCGCTCCCACCGCGGGCTCGTCGTCGCCAGGCGTCGCCGGCCCACCACACGGCGGCCCGCCACGGCGAGCAGCGCGGGCAGGAGCGTCGCGGACGCGACGACCATCACCAGCACGACGAGCGAGATCGCGATGCCGCCCGCGGTCATGAACGGCACGCCCGCGACGGCGAGCCCCAGGATCGAGACGACGACGATCCCGCCCGCGAACACCACGGGACGGCCCGCGGTCGCCAGGGCCCGCGCGATCGACTCGTCGGCCGGCACCAGCCGCGCGAGGTTCTCGCGGTGCCGCGTCACGACGAACAGCGCGTAGTCGATCCCGACGCCCAGGCCGACCATCGCGCCGAGCACCGGCGCGTAGCTCGGCACCGTCATCACCGAGGCGAGCAGCGTCATCCCGCCGATGCCGACGGCCAGGCCCAGCACGGCCATCCCGACCGGCAGCAGCGCCGCGACGAACGAGCCGAACGCGAGCAGCAGGATCACGAGCGCGGCGAGGATGCCGACGAGCTCGCCGAGGTTCTCCCCCGATCCCTCGTAGGCGAAGAACAGGTCCCCGCCCATCTCGACGCGCAGCGCCGCGTCGTGCGGCACCGCCTTGAGCGCCTCGAGGTCGGCCGCGGACAGCTGGTCGAGCGTCGGGTACTGCACGCGCAGCAGCGCGACGCGGCCGTCGGACGAGACCACGCCGCTCGTCGCGGAGGCGTCGGTCGCCAGCGCCCCGGACGGGTCCGTGGTGCCGAGCACGTGCGGGAGCGCCGCGACGTCGGTCTGCAGCTGCGCGAGGGCCGTGCGCGCGGCCTCGTCGGACCGGAACGTGCCGTCCCCGGCGGGGGTGACAACCACCTGCGCGGTGATGCCGTCCTGGCCGCCGCCGGACGCGGCGATCAGGTCGTTGGCCTGCTGCGAGTCCAGGCCGGGCACGGTGAACCCGTCCTCGAGCTTGGCGCCGGACGCGCCGGCGGCGCCCGCGACGACGACCGCGAGGGCGAGCCACGCGCCGATCACCACCCACCGGCGGCGGGTGGTCCACCGGGCGAGCCGGTACAGGGTCTGGGACAGCATGGGGTCCTCCGGGGGTTCACGACGAGCGGCGGCTGGGGTCGCGTCGATCCTCGCGAGACGGGCCGGTGCGCCACATCGGCCGCGAGGTCCGCGCTCGACCCGCCGAACGGGCAGGTCAGGCCCGTCCTTTCGGCCGATCCGCGCGGCAGCCGCGGTCCCTACGCTGGGCGCGTGATCCCCGACGCCGCCCGACGCCTGTGGGCGCTGCCGCCCGTGCCGGACCCGCCCGTGCGCGTCTGGCGGGACTGGGCGCTCGTCGGGCTCGTCGTCGTCGGCGCGACGCTCGAGGTGACGCTGCGCAAGGACGTCGCGTGGCCGGTGGCCGCATGGGTGATGGCGCTCGTGCTCGCCGGGACGCTCCTGTGGCGGCGGACGCACCCGCTCACGACGGTCGTCGTCGCGTTCTCCACGGTGATCGTCGTCGACGCGGTGGCGCGGGCGACCGGCACGACGAAGGAGATCGGCCTGGGGTCGATGGCGTTCGTCCTGCTGCTCGGCTACGCGCTGTACCGGTGGGGCTCGGGCCGGCAGGTGGTGCTCGGCTCAGCGGTGCTGCTCACGGCCTTCACGCTCGGGATCGCGCGCGACTGGACGTCCGTCGTGGAGACGATCGCCGCGTTCTGCTTCATGGCGGCGCCCGCGGTCGTCGGGCTCGTCGTACGGCTGTCCGTCACGTCCCGCGCGCGCACGCTCGACGCGGTGCGGCTGCGCGAGCGCGAGCAGCTGGCGCGCGAGCTGCACGACACGGTGGCGCACCACGTGTCCGCGATCGTCGTGCGCGCGCAGGCCGGGCGCGTGGTCGCGGGGGCGGACCCCGCGGCCGCCGCGGAGGCGCTGGCCGTGATCGAGCAGGAGGGCGCGCGCACGCTCGCGGAGATGCGCACGCTCGTCGGCGCGCTGCGGGGGTCCGACGAGGCCGCCCTCGCGCCCACGCGCGACGCCGCCGACGTGCCCGGGCTGGCGGCGATCGACCCGCGCGTGGTGGTCGAGCGGACGGGCCGGCTCGACGACCTGGGCCCGGCCGTGGGCGGTGCGGTCTACCGGATCGCGCAGGAGTCGGTCACCAACGCGGTCCGGCACGCGCGGTCCGCGACGAGGATCGTCGTGCGGGTCGTCGGCGACGACGACGCGGTCCGCTGCACCGTGTCCGACGACGGCGAGGCGGCCGGTCCCGCGCGCGGGGGCGGCTACGGGATCGCCGGGATGACCGAGCGGGCGTCGTTGCTGGGCGGCACGCTCGTCGCGGGCCCGACGGATCGTGGATGGCTGGTCACGGCCGAGCTCCCGCGCGAGAGGCTGCGCCCATGAGCATCCGCGTGCTGGTGGCCGACGACCAGGAGATCGTGCGCACCGGCCTGCGGATGATCCTCGACGCGCAGCCCGGCATCGAGGTGGTGGCGGAGGCGGGCGACGGGCGCACCGCCGTCCGCCTGGCCCGGGAGCTGCGGCCGGACGTGTGCCTGCTCGACATCCGCATGCCGGAGCTGGACGGGCTCGCGGCGACGCGGGAGCTGGCCGGACCCGACGTCGCCGAGCCGCTCGCGGTCGTCGTCATCACGACGTTCGACCTGGACGAGTACGTGCACGGCGCGCTGCGCGCGGGGGCCCGCGGGTTCCTGCTCAAGGACGCGGGACCCGAGCTGCTGGCGCAGGCGGTGCGGGCGGCGGCGTCCGGCGAGGCGCTCATCGCCCCGGCCGTGACCGTCCGGCTGCTCGCGGCGTTCGCCGAGGCCCGCCACGCCGTCCGTCGCGACCCGCTCGAGCCGCTGACCGGGCGCGAGGAGCAGGTGCTGGCGACCGTGGCCCGCGGCCTGACCAACGCGGAGATCGCGACCGAGCTCCACATCAGCCTGAGCACGGTCAAGACGCACCTGACCGGCCTGATGACGAAGCTGGGCGCGCGCAACCGCGTCGAGATCGCGATGTGGGCCTACGAGACGGGCCGCGTCCGCCCCTGACGGCCGGCCCCCGCGTCTGTCCCCACCCCGTCACCCCCGCCCACCGCCCTGCTCGTCGCCGCACCGGTGGTGGCATCCGGAGCGACCGTCACGGGCGCTCTCGATGCGACCACCCGTGCGATCACGGCTCGGTCGCGCCCGGGTCGGCGACGGTGGGGCCGGCGGGTGGGGCCGGGCTCGTCAGGCGGTCGTCGTCTCCAGGGTGACCGGGACGTTGCCGCGCGTCGCGTTGGAGTACGGGCAGACCTGGTGCGCGGCCTCGACCAGCTCCTCCGCGGCGGCCTGGTCGATCCCGCCGAGCTCCACGCGCAGCGTGACCTCGAGCCCGAAGCCGCCCTCCGCACGCGGGCCGATGCCGACCTCGGCGGTGACCGCGGAGTCCACGTACGTCACCTTGCGCGAGCGGGCGACGCTCGCCAGCGCGCTGTGGAAGCACGCGGCGTACCCGGCGGCGAACAGCTGCTCCGGGTTGGTCAGGCCGCCGGGGCCGCCCATCTCCTTCGGGATGGCGAGGTCCAGGTCGATCAGGCCGTCCGACGAGCGGGTGTGCCCCGAGCGGCCCTCTCCGGTGGCGGTGGCGACGGCGGTGTAGACGGCGGTCATGACGCTCCTCTGGCGGTCCCGGCAGGGACTGTCGGTAGATAGAACGGTCGTTCTCTCTGTAGGATCCACTACAACCCCGAGGAGGGACGATGTCAAGCCAGCCCGACTCCGCGTCCCCGGTCGCTAGCCCGGGTCGTCCGCCGTCCGCCGCGCGCGAGCGCCTGCTGCGGACCGCGGCCGCGTTGTTCTACCGCGACGGCGTGCGCGCGGTGGGCGTCGACCGCGTCGTCGCCGAGGCCGCCGTGACCCGCGCGACGTTCTACCGGCACTTCCCCGGCAAGGACGACCTCGTCGTGGCGTACCTGCGCGCCGCCGACGGGGCGGTGCGCGAGCACGCGGGCGAGCCCCCCGGCGGGGCCGACGAGGCCCGGGCGTGGCTCCGCGCGACGACGAGGGAGCTCGGCCGCACCGTGTGCGGCGCCGGGTTCCGCGGGTGCCCGTTCATCAACGCCGCCGCGGAGTACCCGGACCCGACGAGCGCGGTGCGCGTCGCCGTCCTGGAGCACCGCGCGTGGCTCGAGGGTGCGGTCCGCACCGCCTTTGCCCGGAGCGGCCACCCCGACGCGGCCGGCGCGGCACGGCACTGGATGGCGCTGCGCGACGGGGCGATGGTCGCGGCCTACCTCACCGACCCGCAGGTCGCCCGAGCCTCGCTCGAGCACGGCGTCGACGACCTCCTGGCCCAGGCGCCCGGCGGGTGACGTGGCGACGGGCGCGGCGGCTCGAGGCCGGCCGCGCCCGTCGGCACCCGTCGTCAGTGCGTCACGAGGCGGAGCAGGTGACCGACGGCCAGGTCCAGTTCCCGTTGTGCATCACGGTGAACCCGAACGACGTCGACTGACCGGAGGCGAGCGCACCGCTCCCGCTCGGCCGCATCGTCATGACGTTCCCGCTCGAGTCCCACGTGGGCGAGCCGTTCCACGTGGCGATGATCTTCTGCGGGTAGCGGACCGTCACGGTCGAGGTCCAGCTGCTGATGTTGCCGTTGGCGCGGATCGTCACCGTGCCGTTGAACCGGTCGCCCCACTTCTGGCCCTCGGAGTAGGTCGCGGTGCAGCTGCCTCCCCCGGTCGGCGGCGGCGTCGTCGGGTTCGTCGTGGGCTCGCCGGTGGGGTCCGTCGGCTGGCCGGTCGGACCACCCGGGACGGTGGTGCCGCCGGAGTTCAGCTGGTTGAGGACGCTCGTGTAGGCGGCCTTCTTGTTGCCGTTGCCGTCGAACAGCAGCGGCGTGCCGGAGGCGCGCCACGAGTCGCTGTCCCGCACCCCCCACACCGTGATGCCGGTGCAGCGCGCGACGGAGAGGCACGCCTGCACGACGCCCTGGTACTGCTGCGCCTGGGAGCTGCCCGAGCCCTCGATGTCGAGCTCGGTGATCTGCACGTCCACGCCCAGGTTGGCGAAGTTGCGCAGCGTCGTGTCGTAGTTCGACGGGACCGGGTTGCCCGAGTTGAAGTGCGCCTGGAAGCCGACGCAGTCGATCGGCACGCCGCGCGACTTGAAGTCACGGACCATGGTGTAGACGCCCTGGGTCTTGGCGTGCGACCAGTTGTCGGTGTTGTAGTCGTTGTAGCAGAGCTTGGCGTTCGGGTCCGCGGCGCGGGCGGCCCGGAAGGCGGCCTCGATCCAGTCGTTGCCGGTGCGCTGCAGGTTCGAGTCGCGGCGTCCGCCCGACGAGCCGTCGGCGAACGCCTCGTTGACGACGTCCCAGGCGTAGATCTTGCCCCGGTAGTGCGTCGCGACCTGGGTGACGTGGTTGAGCATCGCGCTGCGCAGCGCGCTGCCGGACATGTTCTGCATCCAGCCCGGCTGCTGCGAGTGCCAGGCGAGCGCGTGGCCGCGCACCCGCTTCCCGTTCTGCTGCGCCCAGCTCAGGATCCGGTCGCCGTTCCCGTAGCTGAACTGGTTCTGCGACGGCTCCGTCGCGTCCATCTTCATCTCGTTCTCGGCCGTGATCATGTTGAACTCACGGTTCGCGATGCCCGTGTACGTGCCGTCGTTCAGCCGGCCGGCCGCGATCGCGGTGCCGAAGTACCGGCCGGTCTCGGCAGCGGCCGCCTGCAGGGTGCTCCCGGCCGCCTGCGCCGGGACGGCGAGCGTGACGGCGATCGCCGCCGCGGCGAGGCCGCCCACGAGAGCGGCCGCTCGGCGGCTGCCGCCGCCGGGGTGTCGGTGCTGTGGGGTCGTCATCGATCCCTCCTCATCGGTTGTCGCCGGGGTGCGGATCACCCGGCAGGCCACCTTTCGTCCCGCCGACGAGCAGGGTCAAGAGTCGGAGCGGGGTCAGATACTTTCGCACGCTGATTCGAAGCGTTTAGGTACACTTTCGGGTGACTTCACCGGTGTAATCCACGCTGGCCGGCGGTACGTTGGAGACGTCGCTCGTCTGTCACGAACCGGCGGCCCGTCCCCGGATCGCAAGTATCGGGTCGTGTGAGCCCGACGAGATGCTGCGTCAGGCCCGGCGCGGGGGCGTGCTGTCGCGCTCGACGAGCCGCAGCGCGGCCAGGTGACGCACGGGCGGCGTGCCCGTCAGGTGCGGCGTCTCCCGCTCGTCGAGCCGGCGGCGCAGCACGTCGACCGCGACCTGCGCGACCTCGCGTCGTCCCGGGTCGATCGTCGTCAACGACGGGACCGAGAACCGGGCGTCCTCGATGTCGTCGAACCCGACCACGGCGACGTCCCGCGGGATGGCGTGCCCGCGCACCTGCAGCTCGTGCATCGCGCCGATCGCGAGCGCATCGTTGAACGCCACGACGCCGTCCACCGCCACGCCCGAGTCGAGCACGGACGCCATCGCCCGCGCACCGTTCGCGCGGTGCCAGCCCTCGTCGGCCCGGCCCAGGAGCCGCTCGTCGACGCCGATCCCGCGCGCCGCGAGGGCCTCCCGGTAGCCCTGGAACCGCAGGCGCGACGCGCCCGCCGTCGGCGCACTCAGGATCCCGAGGGCCGCGATGTGCCGGCGGCCCGCGTCGAGCAGCAGGTCCGTCGCCGTGCGTGCGCCGTCGACGTTGTGCATCGTGACGTGGTCGACGCGCGGCGAGAAGATCTGCTCACCGAGGAGCACCAGGGGGTAGTCGAGCCCCTCGAGCACCGCCACGTCGCCCTGGTCGAGCGCGGCCGGGCTGAAGATCAGGCCGTCGAGCAGGCGCCGGCGCGGCACGCGGAGCGCGGCGAGCTCGTGCTCCCGCGCGAAGCCGGTCGGCTCGATCAGCACGTGCAGCCCGTGCCGACGGGCCGCCGCGAGCACCTCGTCGGCCAGCTCCCCGAAGTACGGCTGGCCGAGCTCGGGGACCGCCAACCCGATCAGGCCGCTGCGCCCGCGGCGCAGGATCCGCGCCGTCACGTTGATCTCGTAGCCCAGGTCGTCCACCGCGCCGAGCACCCGCTCGCGCGTGGCGCCGCTGACCGGGACGTTGCCGCTCAGGACGTTCGAGACGGTCTTCGTGGAGACGCCCGCACGCCGCGCGACGTCGGCCATCGTGACCACGGCCCACCCCCTCGCGTCGTCGCACGGCGCGCCCGTCCGTCCCGCGGCAGCCGCAATCTATCCGACGCCGGACGCCGCCCACCGGTCCCGTGGCCGCGCCTCGTCACCGGCGACGCGCGGCCGAGCGCGGCACTCCTGGCCCGGTCTCACCGGGTGAGTGCGGGGGTGCGGCGGACCGCGGCCACCCGGGTCAGGATGTGGTCGAGCACCACCGCACGGTCGAACTGCAGCGCGTACTCGCGGGCACGCTGCGACCAGGCGGCGCGCTCGTCGGACGGCATCGCCAGCACGCGGTCCAGCGCGGCGGCGATCGCGCCCGGGTCGGAGACGGGGACGACGAGCGCGGTGTCGCCGACCGCCTCGCCGATCCCGCCCGTGACCGTGGTGATCACCGGGCCGCCGCCCGAGAGCATGCTCTCGACCAGCGCGATGCCGAACGTCTCGACGAACTCGGGGCGCGGCTTGGAGGGCAGCACGAACGCCGTGCAGCCGGCCATGAGGTGCCCCTTCTCGTCGTCCGGCACGTCGTCGAGGAACGTGATGAGGTCCGCGACCGGCGTGCCCGCGGCCTGCGCGCGCAGCTCGGCCGCCTGGGGACCGTTGCCCGCGACGACCAGCCGCTGCCCGGCCGCGGGCGCGCCCGAGCGCACGTAGCCGTCGATGAGGTCGTCGACGCCCTTGGCGTGGGCGAGGCGCGACAGGTACAGCACGTACCCACCGCGGGTCAGGCCCCGGGCGGCGAGCACCCCGTCGGTCTCGTCGTCGTCGCGGGCGAGGTACGCGCCCACGTCGACCGCCGGGTAGGACACCGCGACGCGCGCGGCGCACTGCTCGGCGAAACGCGTCCCGTGCCGCGCGTCCAGGGCGGCGGCCTCGGCGACGACGAGGTCGCGCGTGTACTGCGAGACCGCGAGGCACACGTCGTGCGCCAGGTACTGGGTCAGCACGTGCGCGGCGGCCCCGAAGCGGTCCTCCTCGACGCAGGCGCGCACCACGTTGGTCACGTCGGAGCCCACGGCCTCGGCGACCGTGACGACGTCCACCGGCAGGCCGGTCCGACGAGCCGCCGTGACCGCGTCGTCCACCGCGGTGGAGTGCGGGGACAGGTAGAGCGACAGCGCGACCGTGGGGACGCCGTCGGTGAACAGCTCGACGAGCCGCCCGGTCAGCCCCGCGAGGTACCGGCCGTCGGGCACCTTGTAGTCGCCGACGGGCCCGGGTCGCTCCACGACGATGCCTGGGCTGTACGGCAGCACGCCGTCCAGCGGCTTGAGCGGCAGCCCGGCCTCCTGGAGCCGGTCGACCGGCCAGGTGACGATGCGGACGTCGTCGAACCCGCGGCGCAGCGCGGCCTCGGCCAGGTTCCGGGCCTCGCCCGAGTGGCCGCAGATGACGGGGTCGGCGCGCACGACGATGACGAGGCGGCGCTCCGGGCGGGTGGCGGTGACGGTGCTCACGGTGTCGTCCTCTCGAGCGGGGTCAGGTGGCCGGCGCGGCCGGGGCGGGTAGGCGGGGCGGGTGAGCTGGGTGGCCGGTGCGTGGTGCCCCAGCCGGACGGTTCCGGCCCCAGGCCGATCAGGAGCCGGCCGCCGCGGTGCAGCTCGCCGCCGGTCAGGTACGGCCGGTCGAGCGGCTCGCCGTCGAGGTGGACGGACTGCACGTGCTGCGGCGGCCCACCGGCCTCGGGCTCGACGAACCCGGTGGTCTCCACCGTGAGCGCGGCACCGCCGAGGTCCAGGCGCGCCTCCCGCCACGCGGGCGCGTTGAGCAGGAACAGGTTCTGGCCGGCGACCGGGAACAGGCCGAGCGACGCCCACACGTACCAGGAGGACAGCCCGCCGGAGTCGTCGTTGCCGGGCAGCCCGCCGCGGCCCGTGCCGAACTGCTGCTGCACCACGTCGTGCACCACCTGCGCGGTGCGGTCCGGCCGGCCCGCGTACATGTACGCCCAGGGCGCCTCCATGTCCGGCTCGTTGTTCAGCCCCTCGAACCGGTCCAGTGCGTAGCCCGCGGCCAGCTCGTCGAGCCCCGGGAGCAGGCCCGGCTGGCGCACCGGCGGCGCGCCGAACCCGAAGAACCGGTCGAGCATCCCGACGAACGCCTCGTCACCGCCGGCGAGCGCGACGCGCGACGCCATGTCGTGCAGCAGCCGGAACGAGTAGTTCCACTTGCCGCCCTCGTACCAGGTGGAGTCGACGAGCAGTCCGGTGGCCGGGTCGAACGCGGTGGTCCAGCCCCCGGCGAGCGCGCTGAACTGGTCGACGAGCGTGAGGTCGCCCGCACGGGCCGCCACGATCGCGGTGCACCAGTAGCCGAACGCCAGGTCCAGCGTGTGGCTCACCGGGTGGGTGATCCCGCGCTGCAGGTACTCCTCGCCGTAGGTGCGGCGCAGGTCGTCGTGCATGTGCACCAGCGCCCAGTCCCAGTCGACGCCCGGCAGCCCCAGCGCGCACACGTCCGCCAGGAACGTGTGGGCGAGCGCGGAGCCCTGCCGCGAGAACCGGTCCGCGCCGCGTGCCATCCGGTACCCGATCGGCAGGTTGCCCTCCTCCTCCGCGATCTGGAGCAGCGCGTTGGCCAGCTCGACGGCCTTGTCCGGGACCAGCGCCGTCATCAGGGGCAGGTGCGTGCGGTAGATGTCCCACATCGTCGACAGGTCGAAGGCGAACGGACCGGGCGTGGGCCAGAACGGCGACTCGTCGGGTGCCAGGCACGGCTTGACGAGCGAGTGGTACAGCGCGGTCGCGAGCACGGTCTGCTTGTCCGACGAGGGCGTGTCCACCGCGACCTTGGCCAGCTGCTCGCGCCACGCGTCCTGCGTGGCGGCTCGTCGGACCTCGAAGGACGGGACCCCGGGACCGGGGCCGCACTCCCGGTGCAGCGACTCCCGGGCCTGCTCCGCGCCGCGCAGCGAGAACCCGAACCGCAGCTCCACCACCTGGCCCGGCTCGGCGGGGCCCGCCCACATGAGCCCGAAGGGCCGCAGCGTCGTCGGACGGATGCGGTCGAAGTCCAGGCGGGTGCCCCCGGGCATGAGCCGACGGTCGTACCAGAGCATCTGCCGCCACTGCGGGGCGTCGCACTCGACGCGCACCGCCAGCGGCGCCCCCTCGACGACCACCTCGCCCTCGGCACAGCCCGGCCCCACCGACGCGAGGTGCGCGCGCAGCGGCACCGTCCGCCCGTACGGGATGTCCAGGCCGCCGAGGGAGAAGTCGATGACCACCCGCGCGTCGTGGTGCGCGGGGAAGGTGTAGCGGTGCACCGCGGACTTGGGCCCCACCGTGATCTCCGCGCGGATCCCCGAGCTCAGCGTCGCCGCGTAGTACCCCGGCTCCGCGTGCTCCTCGACGATGTCCCAGACCTGGCCCAGGTCGTCCAGCGGACGCAGCATCGGCGTCACGCGGAAGTAGTTGTAGTACTTGCGGATCGCGCCCGTTCCGGACTGCTGGAAGTGCGTGAACCCGCTCGCGACGAGCCCGTCGTGCAGCACCGGCGGGAGGCCCTCGGTCGACAGGTCGTAGCGTCCGTAGCCCGTCGGGTACGCGCCCGAGTACGCGCACGCCGAGACCATCCCGAACGGGTACGTCGCGCCCGGGTGCGTGTTGCCGACCTGCGGCTTGGGCCACCACCAGCTGGCGGCCAGCCCGCTCTGCGGCGGCAGCGCGGTGACGTCCGTGCCGATGAACGGGTCGACGTGCTCGAACACCCCGGCGCTCCTCCCCGTCCGCGGGGTGGCGGCGGTGCGGTGCGACCGCGCTGTCCTTGCCCCGTTGGCGCGACGGTACGAGCGTGGTGTGACGAGCGTGTTGCGCGCAGGTCACGGTCCGCCCGACGACACGCCGGACGCGGCCGTCACCCCAGTTCGAGTGCCGGCTCCACCGTGCTGACGGCCTTGCCGTGCGCGCGTGCGTACGCGATCTCGCGACGCGTCGCCGAGCCGACGTAGCCGCCCTCGCTCACCACGCGGACCTCGTCGGCCAGGTCGATGCGCCTGCGGTGGAGCTCGCTCAGCGCCGCGCGCCGGTCCGGCGTCACCTCGCCGTCGACCGGCTCGGGACCGAGCACGATCACGCCCAGCGACGTCAGGCGCCGCCGCTCGGCCTCGAACACGTGCGGGAACCGCAGCGAGCCGCAGAGGCACACCACCCGCGGACGTGCGGCGGGATCGGGCTGACGCATCTCGTCCTGCTCGCTCGGCACGCCCGTGACGATAGCGGCGGGGTCCGCCCACGGCGGCCGTGCCGGGACGTGACCGGGCGCCGGTTCCCTATGCTGACGCGGTGACCGCGAGCGCTGACCACCGTCCTGTCCGGATCGCGTTGCTCGCGTCGGGCACCGGCTCCACCGCCGCGGCGATCATGGACGCCGCGGGGCGGTCCCTGGCGGGCACGGTGTGCCTGGTGATCAGCAACAACAGCGGTTCGGGGGCGCTCGAGCACGCGCGCCGGCGCGGGGTGCCCACCCGGCACCTGAGCGGCGTGACGCACCTGGACCCCGACGAGCTGGACGCCGCGATGCTCGCCGCGCTCGAGGAGGCGGACGCCGACCTCGTCGTGCTGGCCGGCTACATGAAGAAGCTCGGACCGCGGACGCTCGCCCGGTGGGCGGGCGAGGTGGTGAACACGCACCCGGCGCTGCTGCCCGCGTACGGCGGCGTCGGCATGTACGGCGACCGCGTGCACGCGGCGGTCCTCGCGGACGGGGCACGGGAGACGGGCGCGTCCGTGCACGTCGTCACGGCCGAGTACGACGAGGGTCCCGTGCTGGCTCGCGCGGTGGTGCCGGTCGAGCCCGACGACGACGTCGCGAGCCTGCGCGCCCGCGTCCAGGCCGCCGAGAAGGCGCTCCTGCTCGGCTGGCTCGCCGAGCGCTGTGGCGGGACCGAGGGCCATTCGGCCTGACGAGGGTCCCGGACGGTCCCGGTTGTCCACAGATGCTGCGCGCGGGTGGCCAACGGTCGCGCGACGCGTCAGAGTGCGGGTCTGACCTGTCCGGTCCGTCCGGGTCGCAGGTGCCGCCGACGACGTGGAGCCCGCATGTCCCACCCGCACGGTGCCGTGCGCACCGCAGCCCTCGTTCCGGGCTCGCGAGCCCTGTCCCCGGACCTGCCCCCGGACCTGTCCCCGGACCTCGACGCCGTGGTTGCCGCGACCCTGCGTCCCCTGCAGCACGTCAGGGCCGCGCTCCCTGCGGAGACCAGCGCCTGGGACCCCGAGCGCCTGGTGTGCGTGAGCGTCGACCCGCGGGGCGTGCCCGTCGGCATCCGTGTCATCGACGGCTGGCAGCACCGGGCCGCGCCGGCGGGGCTCGGTGAGGCCGTGACCTCCGCGGCCGGCGCCGCGGGCCGCGCCCTCGACGAGCGCGCGCGGCTCGCGTTCGAGCGCGCGGTCGGCACGGACGTCGCGGCGACCGGGCCGACCGGCGACGGACCGTGGGGGTCCGTGGCGCCGCCGGCCACGACGTCCGGGGGCGTGCGTCGTTCGCTGGACGAGGTGGCGGAGGACGCGATCGCCTCGCTCACGGCGGTCAACCAGGCACTGGCCCAGGGCGCCGACGTGCCCGCGGCGACCGGCGTCGGGGTCGCGCTCGACGGCGAGGTCGAGGTGCGGGTCGGCGCGGGCGGGCTCGTCGGCTGCACGCTGCGCGGGATGCGCGTGGCCGCGGCGAGCGGGCTCGCACTGTCCGCGCTGCTGACCGAGGCAGCCCGCGCCGCGCGCGCCGACCTCGAGCGGCGTCTCACGCTCGCGGCACCGCCGCAGGAGGCACAGGAGGCACTGCTGGCCGAGGTGTTCGCCTACCTGACGGCACCCGAGTCCGGGTCCGGCGCCGACCGCACCTCCCATGGGGGACCCGCATGACGACGCCGAGCCAGGACGCTCTCGACCAGGCCCGCCGTCGGGAGCGCCGGATGCGGCTGTGGACCACGCTGGCCCTCGCCGTGCTCGCCCTGGTGGTGAGCGCGGCGGCCGCGATCGCGATCGCACCCTGGTCGGGCGTGCTCACCGCGGTGGTTCTGCTCGGCGGCGTCGTGCTGGCTTCCGCGCTGCCGCGAAGGCCGCGGGGTCCGCAGTACCCGGCCGAGCGGCACGCGGCGTTCGAGGCGCTGGACCCGGCTCAGGTGCGGGCCCTCATCGCCTCGCACGGGGAGCTCGCGGCGGTGCGCGACGTGCGTCGCCAGGTCCCGTGGGCAACCCTCGCCGAGGTCGCCGCGTACGTCCGCAGCCAGCGCCCGTCCGCAGGACCGACGGGCCGGGCCCCCCGCGGCCCGGCCTGACGGACCACCACCAGGACGACGGCCGCGCACGCGAGGACCGCGACGATGTCGCTCGCGTCGGGCACGACGACGAGCGGCCGCGGGTAGGCCGCACCCGAGAGGACGGCGTCGACGGGGAACCGCACCCAGCCGACGAGCCCGACGAACGCCTCCCGCATCGGCGCGGCGAGCTTCACGGCCGCGAACCCGCCGGCGGTCACCACCGCTGCGACGCAGGCGGTCACCACTCCCGGTCGCCCGCGGCGTCGCAGCACGTCGGCGAGCGCGACGACCAGGAACGGGAAGAACGCCAGGCCCGCGACGTCGGACAGCTTGCCGGTGACCCACCCCGGTGCCGCCGCCTTGAGCACGTGGTCGTTCAGCAGCAGCACGCCGAGCGACACGAGGGCGACCGGGTGCAGCACGAGGTCGCCACGGACCCGGCGCCCGGGTGACCCGCTCACCGGAGCGCGCTCACGTCGGCACGGTCGCCCGGCAGGCGTCCCGACTCGGGGCTCGGGTCGGCGCGCAGACCGGGGTCCAGCGACAGGACGTCGTCCTCAGGGCCGCCGAGGTGGAGGACCACGGGACTCGCGATGTCGACGGGCAGGCCGAAGCTCACCGAGAGGGTCGCGGGGATCGCGGCCCGGCCATCCTGCGCCGGGCTGCCGGGGTAGGCGTGCACGTCACGCGCCGGCCACGTGAGGCCGTCGCCGTCCGTGATCCGCATCCCCGCGCCGACGTCCTCGATGTCGCCCGGCCCCGAGGGCGCATCGCCCGCCGCCGCGTAGTCCATCGACACCGAGACCTCCGCCGTGCTCCCGCTCGCGGCGACGCAGGACGGGACGCGGACCTGGGCATCCGCGACCGTGAACCCCGCAACGGCACCCGTGCTCGGATCCGCAGCACGGGCGCGCGGGTCGTCGTACTCCTGGTCCCCGAAGAACGCGCTCGCCGTGACCTCGGACGTGGGCTCCGGGCACCGCTCGAGCGGAGCCGTGGTCGCGACCGTCGCGACGCCCCCGGCGACGAGCACGGCGGCGACGGCAGCCGCGCGCCAACGACCTGCTCGGTGCTCCACGGCCCGCATCCGTGCAGGCTAGGGCCCCGAGCGGGGCGCCGCGGCCGTGAAGCCGATCCGTCATCGTGTCGTGGCCGGATCGACGCATGCCGCTCAGCCGAACGTGAACGAGTAGACCTGCAGGCCCGGGTCCAGGGCGATCTCGAGCGTGCCCGCGCCCGGGCCGTCGTCCCGCACCAGGTCGCGGCCGTCCGGCGGGCCGGAGACGTCCACGGTGCGGCGGTCGACCACCGCACCCTCGTCGTCGCGGACCGTCACCCGCACCTGCCCCTCCCCGCCGACGACCATGCGGACGACGTCGCCGTGGTACCGCAGCCGCAGCGCTGCGTCCGGGCCGGCCGTCGCGCCCTGGTAGTCGGTGGTCCACGTCCCCCCGAGCGCCACGGTGTCCGCGGGCTGCTCGGCGGGCAGCCTGTAGGTCGACTCCCCCTCGCGGTACCCGCCCGCCAGGTTGTTCCGCTTGCCGATGCCGAGGAAGGTCTCCGGTGTCCGGGAGCCGAGCTCCGCCTCGGCGACGTCGGTCCGCTCCGGGAGCTCGACGCCCGGGTCCGCGGCCACGAGGAGCTCACGGATCAGGTCCTCGGTCTCGTCGTACCCGCCCTCCCCCTGGGACACCTGCCGGACCTGCCCGTCCGCGTCCACCAGGTAGCGCGCGGGCCAGTAGCGGTTCCGGTACGCGGTCCAGGTGGCGTAGGAGTTGTCCTGCGCCACCGGGTAGGTGATGCCGAACCGGCGCGCGCCCTCCTCGACGTTGCGCGTCTCGCGCTCGAAGGCGTACTCGGGCGTGTGCACGCCGATCACGACGAGGCCCGCGTCGCGGTACGCCTCGTCCCACGCGACCAGGTGCGGCGTGGACCGCTGGCAGTTGATGCAGGAGTACGCCCAGAAGTCGACCAGCACCACCCTGCCGCGCAGGTCCGCGAGCGCCAGCGGGTCGGAGTTGAGCCACGTGTCGATGCCGCGCAGCTCGGGTGCCGGGCCGCAGTCCTGCAGCTCCGGTGAGTCGTCCGTGCAGCGGCTCAGGCCCTCGTTCTCCTCGGTGACCAGGCCGCCGAGGTCGAGGCTGCGCTGGACCGTCTCGTTGGCGGCGATCCGGTCCTGCAGCTGCTCCGTATAGCCGGGCAGCGCGCGCTGCAGCGCGTCGGTCAGGTTGAGCGCGAGGGCCAGCGCGAGCACGAGCATCGTCGCGCCGCCGATCGCCCGGAACAGGCGCTGCCGCGTCCGGAAGGCCGCGATCCGCTCCGCCGCACGCCGGCCCGCGAGCGCCAGCAGCAGCAGCGGGATCGCCGCGCCGACGGCGAACGCGACCGTGAGGACCACGGTCCCCAGGCCGACCTCGCCCGTCGCCCCCGCCACGGTGATCGCCGCGAGCACCGGGCCCGCGCACGGCACGTACACCGCCCCGAGCCCCAGGCCGAGCACGAACCCGCCGCGGCCCGCACCGGGCGCCCGGCGCGGCGCGAGCCGGGCGAACGGCCGCTCCACGATCTCCTCGAGACCCGGCACCAGGAGCGCGAGGCCCATCACGACGAGCACGGCGATGCCCGCCCACCGCAGCAGGTCCTGCGGCAGGTGCAGCGCGTTGAGCAGCAGCGTCCCGACGAGCGTCGCGAGCGTGAAGCTCGTGACCAGCCCGGCGACCACGAGGTAGGGGCGGCTCCCCGCGCCGCGCCGCGGTGCCGGCTCGTCGGACGCCGCGCCCCCGGCCGGCGGGTCGCCCGCAGGCGCGTCACCCGGGACGGGCAGCGTCGCGGTGCCCGCCGCGCGCCCCTGGGTGAGGAACGACGGCTGCGCCATCGCGCCCACCCGGGGGCCCGCGGACGTGCCGCCGCCGGCGGGTGCCGACGCGACCGTCACCCCACGCGGTCGGGACCGGGCGCCCTCGACGCCGCCGGAGAAGAAGACGACCGGCAGCACCGGCAGGATGCACGGCGAGATCCCCGTGACCAGGCCGCCGACCAGGCCGATGAGCGCGAGCGTGAGCAGGTCCATGCCACCGGTTCGCGGCCGGGACGGCGGCGGATGGGTGCGACGAGCCCCCGGAACCCGTCGCAGATCGGACCCATCCGCCGCGCGCACCGCCCCGAACCCCTGCCATGACCGCCCCGCCGGGGCGCCGTCAGATGGATCGGAACGAGGGAGTGGACCCATGCGCACCAGCACCAGGACCCGAACCACCCGCATCAGCGCCGCCGTGTTCGCGGGCGTCGTCGGCCTCACGCTCACCGCGTGCTCGTCGGGCGACGACGACACCGCCGACGCGCCCATGCAGTCCGAGTCGGCCATGCCGGACGACGCCATGACCGACGACTCGATGACCGACGACATGACGGACGACGCGATGACCGACGAGCCGACCGACGACTCGATGATGGCCGACCCGGCCGCGGACCTCGTCGGCCCCGGATGTGCGGCCTACGCCGAGCAGGTGCCGGACGGTCCCGGCTCGGTCGAGGGCATGTCCACCGACCCCGTGGCCGTCGCCGCGTCGAACAACCCGATGCTGACCACCCTGACCGCCGCGGTCTCCGGCCAGCTCAACCCGAAGGTCGACCTGGTCGACACGCTCAACGGCGACGAGTTCACGGTGTTCGCGCCGGTCGACGACGCGTTCGCGAAGATCGACGGCAAGACGATCGACTCGCTGAAGACCGACGACAAGACCCTCACCACGATCCTCACGTACCACGTCGTGCCCGGGCAGCTCTCGCCGGACCAGGTCGTCGGTGACCACAAGACCGTGCAGGGCGAGACCGTGAAGGTCACCGGCTCGGGCGACGACCTCATGGTCGGCGACGCCAAGGTGGTCTGCGGCGGCGTGCACACCGCCAACGCCACGGTCTACCTCATCGACACGGTGCTGATGCCGCCGTCGACGATGTGACCTCCTGACCCGGTCGGGCCGCCCGCCGCGCCCCCTGCGCGGGCGGCCCGACCTGCGGGTCGGTCGCTCCCCGACCGACCCCGCGCAGCCCCCTCGCCCGCCGGTCGAGGGGGCTGCGTCGTGCTTGGTGGCTGCGTCGGGCGGGCGACGGGCGTGGCCGTCAGGAGGCGAGGACGACGAGCGGGTCCGTCGTGGGCTGCGGCGAGCCCCCGGCCGGCTCGAGCGTCATCGCGAGCGCGGCGCCCTCGACGAAGTCGTCGACGACCATCGCGGTCTGCGAGCCGCCCTCGGCCATCATCCCCGCGGAGACGGGGTCGCCGGTCGCGACCACCCACAGCTGGTAGACGTGACCGGGTGCCGGGTCCGGCAGGTCCTGCGTCATGAACACCGCGCCGTCGGTCGCGACGAGGGCCGAGGCCGTCCCGCCGCCCGCGACGTCGGCGTGCATCATCTCCGCGTCGGGGTCCTTGAGCATCGCGGCCAGGTGCGCCTGCTCGGTCCGCATCGCGTCGAGCTCCCGGTGCTGCTGCACCGCCAGGCCGGCCGGGATCGCGGCGCCGATCGCGACCGCGGCCGCGATCGCCGCCCAGCGGGCGGGCGTCCGACGGCGCGGCGCGAGCGGCACGACGGCCGCGACCTCGCTCTCGTCCGCCGCGCGGACCTCGTCGACGCGCTGCGCGTCGCCCTGAGGGGTCGCCGCGGCGGCCGCGAGGACGCGTCCGCGCAGGTCGGCGGGGGGCTCGGCGGCGAGCGCCGTGGCCAGGTCGGCCGCGGCCGCGCGCAGCTCGGCGAGCTCGGCCGCCGCGTCGGGGTCGCGTGCGACGAGCGCGTCGACGGCCCGCCGCTCGTCGTCGGAGACGGCGTCCAGGGCGTACGCGCCGAGCAGCTCGCGCGTCTCGTCGTCCCTCATGCGCTCACCCCCAGGCAGGTGCGCAGCCGCAGCAGACCGTCCCGGATCCGGGACTTCACCGTCGGCAGGGCGGCCCCGAGCTCGTCGGCGACCTCACGGTAGGTGCGGCCGCCGTAGTAGGCCAGCTCCACCGCGCGCCGCTGCGTGTCGGTGAGCGTCTCCAGGCAGTGCTGCACGCGCACGCGCTCGAGGGACGTCTCGACGCTCTCGGCGACCTCGTCGAACGGGCGCGCGGGCTGCAGGTCGAGGTCGTGCTGGTCCCGGTCGCGCTGCGCCTGCACCGACCGGACCCGGTCGACCGCGCGGCGGTGCGCGGTCGTCAGCGTCCACGTCCGGGCGGTGCCGAGCTGCTCGTCGAACCGCGCCGCACCCCGCCACACCTCGAGCCAGACCTCCTGCGCCACCTCGGCCGCGTGGTCCGGGTCCCGCAGCACGCGCAGGCACACGCCGAAGACGGCCGAACCCAGCAGGTCGTACAGCCGCGCGAACGCGCCCTGGTCCCCGCGCGCGACGTCCTGGACGAGCGCGTCGGCGGCGCGGTCGGGCGCACGCACGGGCGGGTCGTCGGTCGGCACGCGGGTCAGTGTCTCCTGTCGGTGGCGCGGACGCGCGCCGGGCACCCGGAACGGTCCCGCGACGCGCACCGCGAGGGTCGTGGACATCGGTCGCCTCCGGTGGGTCGTCCGTGGTTCGTCACGACGAGGGGCGCGGATGGGTCCGCGGCGGGTGACCCGCGCCACGCCGGGTGCATCTGGCGGGCGCGTGCCGGCTCCTGCTCGGCATGGACCTCACCGACGAGTCCGCGGTCGACCTCGCCGTCGCCCGCGCGAAGGACTGGCTCAGCCGTGTCGCGGAACGTCCGATCGCCCCCGCGGCGGACGTGGCGACGGTGCAGGAGGCGCTCGGCGCCACGCTGCCCCCGGACCCGCAGGCGGCGGTCGACGTCGTCGGCCGCCTGGTCGCCGCGGTCGAGCCCGCGCTGATCGGCAGCCAGTCGCCGCGCTTCTACGGGTGGGTGATCGGCGGCACGCACCCGGTCGCGCTCGCCGCCGACTGGCTGGTCACCGCGTGGGACCAGAACGCCGCGATGCGCACCACCATGCCGGGCACGGCCGCGGTCGAGGAGCTCGCGGGCACCTGGCTGCTCGACCTGCTGGGCCTGCCGGCGAGCGCGAGCGTCGGCTTCACCACGGGCGCGACCGCGGCGAACTTCGCGGCGCTCGCCGCGGCCCGGCACCGCGTGCTGGCCGACGCCGGGTGGGACGTGGAGCGCGACGGCCTGTCCGGGGCCCCGCACGTGCGGGTCCTGGCCGGCGCGGAGCGGCACGGCTCCGTGGACCTGGCGCTGCGCTACCTGGGCCTGGGGTCGGCCGAGCTGGCCCCCGCCGACGACCAGGGCCGGGTCGACGTCCCCGCGCTGGCCACGGCGCTGGCGGACACCACCGGCCCGACGATCGTGGTCCTGCAGGCGGGCAACCTCCACTCGGGAGCGTTCGACGACGTCGGGTCGGCCGCGCGCGCCGCGCACGCCCACGGCGCGTGGGTGCACGTCGACGGCGCCTTCGGGCTGTGGGCGGCCGCCTCGCCGCGCCTGGCGCACCTCGCGGACGGCCTCGCGGACGCGGACTCGTGGGCCACCGACGCGCACAAGACCCTCAACACGCCGTACGACTGCGGGCTCGCGATCGTCTCGCGGCCGGCCGACGCCGTGGCGGCGCTCGGCGCCCAGGCGAGCTACCTGGTCGACACGGCAACCGGGCACGACCCGTGGACGCTCGTCCCCGAGATGTCCCGACGAGCCCGCGGCGTCCCGGTCTGGGCGACGCTCGCGACCCTCGGCCGCTCCGGCGTGGTCGCGCTCGTCGACGGCCTGGTCGACGCGGCGCAGGACCTGGCCGCCGCGCTGCGCGACGTGCCGGGCGTCGCCGTGCTCAACGACGTCGTCTACACGCAGGTGTGCGTGACGTTCGGGGACGACGAGCGCACCGCGGCCGTCGCCGCGGCGCTGCGCGACGACGGGGAGGCGTACGCCTCGACCTCGCGGTGGCGGGGCGTGGAGGTGCTGCGCTTCTCCGTCAGCAACGCGTGGACGGACGCGGCCGAGGTGCGACGCACGGTCGACGCCGTCCGCCGCGCACTCGGGACGGTCGACCGCACCGCGTGAGGGACCGGACCCGGGCGGCGCTCAGGCGACCGACGCGGTCCGGGCGCGGGTGACGCCCTCGATCGCGGCGGGCAGCCCCAGCCGGCCGGCGAGCCCGTCCACCTGCACGACCGCGGCCGGTCCGTGCGACCGGTACAGCTCGACGAGCGCCGCGAGCTCGCTGCGCCCGCCGTAGCGGCAGGTGACCTCGAGCAGGGTGCGCGCGCCCTCGTGGACCAGGTACGTCACCTCGCCCACGAAGTCCTCCGCGGGCGTGACCCGGAACCGGACGGCGCCGACCTCGACGACCGGCGGCAGCACGCGCCCGTGGACGTGCGCGAGCCGGAGCAGGGCCGCGATGCCCTCGCCCTCCTGCGCACCCAGCCCGGCGCACGCGTCCAGCGCGTCCATGTCCACCAGCACCACGCAGGACGGGTCCGGCTCGGACGAGCCGGGGTGCCACGCCGCGTCCAGCTCCAGGGTGAGGAAGCCGTCGTGCGCGCTCCACGCCGTGCGGACGCGCTCCAGCCGCTCGGCGAGCGTCATGCCGGCCAGGGGGTTGCGCCGCGAGGTCGCCGTGGCGCCGCAGGAGCAGGAGATCGTCACCATGTCCCCAGGGTGCGCCCGACCACTGACACGGGGCGTCCCGGCGCGCCGGGACCGGGACGATCCCCCCGATCCCGCCCCCACCGGCGGCACCTCGCACGGGGCGCGCGGGCGGCGCGCGCCACCCCGGAGGCGCCTCGCGGATACCATCGAGACGGATCGACGGTGGCGGGACGTGCCCGGCACCGTCCGCCGGACGTGCCGCGAGCGGGAAGGAGGTGGACGTTGGGCTTCCTCGACAAGTTCGAGAACGGGGTCGAGCGCGCCGTGAACAACGCGTTCTCCCGCACGTTCCGCAGCGAGCTCAAGCCGGTCGAGATGGCGAGCCGCCTGCGCCGCGAGGTGGACCAGCGCGCCGCCGTGGTGGGCCGTGACCGCACGGTCGTGCCCAACGACTTCACCATCGAGCTCTCCACCCCGGACTACGACCAGGTCGAGGCCTGGGGCGCGGAGGCGCTGGCCGACGAGTTCGCGGCGAACGTCACGGACTACGCCTCGAGCCAGCGCTACGCGTTCGTCGGGCCGGTCACCGTGAGCTTCACGGAGGACGTGGAGCTCGAGGCGGGCCGGTTCGAGGTGCACAGCGCGACCGTGCGCGGCGCCGTGGCGCCGGCCACCTCGACCGCCCCCAGCCCGCGCCACCCGCTCCTGGACATCGACGGCCAGCGCTACCTGCTCACCGGTCCCGTCACCGTGATCGGCCGCGGCTCGGAGGCGGACATCATCGTCGACGACCCGGGCGTCTCCCGCCGCCACCTCGAGATCCGCGTCAACCCGGACGGCGTCGTCGCCTCGGACATGGGCTCGACCAACGGCCTGTTCGTCGAGGGCCACAAGGTGCCGGCCGCGACGCTCCTGGACGGCAACACGCTGACGATCGGGCGCACCCGGATCCTGTTCTGGACCGGCGGCGAGCCGGACCCGGACGAGTGAAGCGACCGGCGGCCCTGACGCGATGAGCGAGCTGACGATCACCCTGCTGCGGCTGGGCTACCTGGCCCTGCTGTGGATCCTGGTGCTCTCGTCGATCGCCGTGCTGCGCCGGGACCTGTACGGCACGCGGATCTCGCGCCGCCGCGCCCGGCCGCCGGCCGTCGCCGCCGCGGCCCCGGACGCTCCCGCCGCGGCACCGGCCGCCCCGCAGGCAGCACCCGCGCAGGCCGCGCAGCCGGTGCCCCGGTCCGCGCGCGGCACGGCCCGCACCGCGCGCCTCGTCGTGACCACCGGCCCGCTCGCGGGCACGACGATCCCGCTCACGCAGTCCGCGGTCGTCCTGGGCCGGGCGCCCGGCAGCACGCTGGTGCTGGACGACGACTACTCGAGCTCGCGGCACGCGCGCGTGTTCCCGCAGGGCGGCCAGTGGTACGTCGAGGACCTCGGGTCCACCAACGGCACCTTCGTCGGCGAGCAGCGCATCAGCAGCCCGGTGCTCATGACGCCGGGGACCGCCGTGCGGGTCGGGCGCAACGTCATCGAGCTGCAGGGCTGACCCGGATGGGGGTCGCCCTGCGGTACGCCGCACGCTCCGACGTGGGGCTCGTGCGCACCAACAACCAGGACTCGGCGTACGCCGGCCCGCACCTGCTCGTCGTCGCCGACGGCATGGGCGGCCACGCGGGCGGCGACGTCGCGTCCTCGCTCGCGATCGCGACGTTCGCGCCGCTCGACGACGAGGCGCTGGGCCCCGACGACGCGCTCGGGGAGCTCGAGCACGCCATCGAGGACGCACGCGACGACATCCGCGCCCGCAGCGCGGCCGAGCCGGACCTGGCCGGCATGGGCACCACGGTCACGGCGATCCTGCGCACGGGCAACAAGCTCGCGATGGTGCACCTGGGCGACTCGCGCGGGTACCTGATGCGCGACGGCGTGCTCGCGCAGGTCACCACCGACCACACCTTCGTGCAGCACCTGGTCGACATCGGCCGCATCACGCCCGAGGAGGCGGAGCACCACCCGCAGCGGTCGGTCGTGATGCGCGTGCTGGGCGACTTCGAGACCGACCTGACGCCGGACATGTCGGTGCGCGAGGCACGGCCGGGCGACCGCTGGCTCCTGTGCTCCGACGGCCTCTCCGGCTTCGTGTCGGCCGAGACCATCGAGACCACCATGCGCGAGCTGACGGACGTCGACGCGTGCGCGGACCGGCTGGTCCAGCTGGCGCTGCGCGGCGGCGGCGGGGACAACGTGACGGTCGTGCTCGCAGACGTCGTCGAGCTCGACGAGCTGCCCGACGGCTCCGCGCCGGGGACGTCGCCGCAGGTCGTCGGGGCGGCCGCCACCACGCGGGACGACCCGACGGTCGCCGCGGACGGCCCGGCCGCGCGCGCCGCGGGCCTCGCGGCCGCGGCGGCCCGCGCCCAGCGCTCGGGCCTGGCGGGGTCCGCGGGCGACGAGCCCGCGCCGGAGCCGGGCACGGTTCCCGACGAGACCGCGGCACGGGCCCGCGACGGGGACGAGCGCGAGGACGACGAGCTCGAGGACGACGAGGAGGCCGGGACCCGGCGCAGCCGCGGTGCGCTGGTCGCGGTGCTGGTCGCCGTGCTGGCGGTCGCGCTCGTCGGCGGTGCCGCGGCCTGGACCCGCACGCAGTACTACGTGGGCATCGACGGCGACGAGGTCGCGATCTTCCAGGGCGTGCCGGGGACCATCGGCCCGCTCTCGCTGTCCACCGTCGTGGAGCGGACGGGCATCACGACCGACGAGATCGAGTCCCAGTACGTGCGCGACCGGCTCGGCCAGAGCATCCACGCCGACGACCGCGAGGCCGCGCGCCGGCTCGTCGACGAGCTCGTCGCGACCGACCCGACCGACGACCCGACCGACGACCCGACGCCCGAGCCCACGCTCGAGCCCACGGCGCCGGCGACCGGGCAGCCGACGGTGCGGCCGACCGTGCGGCCGACCGTCGACCCGACCACGCGCGCCACCACCCGCCCGACCCCGCGCACCACCCGGTCCGCCGCGGGCACGGACGGTTGAGCGTGGCGACCGTCGAGCCGCACCAGGTCCGTCGCGGCCGGGGCGTCGAGCTCGGGCTGCTCGTGCTCGCGCTCGCGCTCGGCGTCGGCGCGTACGCGCTCGTCGGGCTCGGCGTCGAGGGCGAGGTGCCGCCGGACGTGATCGGCTACGGCGCCGGCCTGGCGGGCCTCGCGGTCCTCATGCACCTGGTGCTGCGCTGGCGCGCGCCGTACGCGGACCCGGTGATCCTGCCGGTCACGGTCGCGCTCAACGGCATCGGGCTCGCCATGATCTACCGCCTGGACCTCGCGGAGAAGGGCAAGGGCGGCGACGACCTGTTCGCCGCCAAGCAGCTCCTCTGGACCACGATCGCGGTGGCCCTCGCGGCGCTGGTGCTCGTGCTGCTGAAGGACCACCGGACGCTGCGCCGGTTCACGTACACCGCCATGGTCGCCGCGCTCGTCCTGCTGGCCCTCCCGCTGCTGCCCGTGATCGGCTCGTCGATCAACGGTGCGCGGATCTGGGTCTACTTCGGCCCGGTCGGGATGCAGCCCGCGGAGTTCGCCAAGATCGCGCTGGCCGTGTTCTTCGCGGGGTACCTCGTCACGCACCGCGACACGCTGGCGCTCGCCGGACCGCGGTTCCTGGGCCTGCAGCTGCCGCGCGCGCGGGACCTGGGGCCGATCCTCGTGGTGTGGGCCGGCTCGATCGCCGTCCTGGTCCTCGAGCGCGACCTCGGCACGTCCCTGCTGCTGTTCGGGCTGTTCGTGGCGATGCTCTACCTCGCCACCGAGCGGATCAGCTGGGTGGTCATCGGCCTGATGATGTTCGTCGGCGGCGCCGTGCTCGCGGCGAGCGTGTTCGGCCACGTCGCCGCGCGGTTCGACGTGTGGCTCCACGCGCTCGACCCGGCGATCTTCGACCGCGACCCGGGCGGCTCGGGCCAGCTGGTGCGCGGGCTGTTCGGCATGGCGAGCGGGGGGCTGTTCGGCACGGGCTGGGGCGAGGGCCGCCCGGACCTGGTGCCCTACGCCGAGTCCGACTTCATCGTCGCGTCGCTCGGCGAGGAGCTGGGCCTGACCGGCCTGCTCGCCATCCTCATGCTGTACGTCGTCCTCACCGAGCGCGGCATGCGCGCCGCGATCGGCGTGCGGGACGGCTTCGGCAAGCTGCTCGCCGGCGGCCTGGCGTTCGTCGTGGCGTGGCAGTGCTTCGTCGTCGTCGGTGGCGTCACCCGGCTCATCCCGCTCACCGGCCTGACCACGCCGTTCCTGGCCTACGGCGGGTCCAGCCTGCTCGCCAACTGGATGATCGTCGCGCTGCTGCTGCGCATCTCGCACGACGCGCGCCGGCCCGCGCCCGCGACGCCCGCCTTCGGGCTCGACGAGCCCATCCCGGCGGAGCTGCTCGGCGATGCACCCTCCGTGCCGGCAGCGCCCTCTGCCCGTGTCGCCGGCGACGGCCTGACGGAGGGCGACGACCAGCCCACGCAGCGGATCGCCGGCCTGCCCGGCGAGCGGGAGGCCCGGTGAACACGCCCCTGCGCCGGCTGGCGACCGTGATGCTCGTGATGTTCCTGGTCCTCATGGGCTCGGCGACGTCCGTGCAGTACCTGCAGGCCGAGTCGCTCAACACGGACTCGCGCAACGTGCGCACCCTCTACCGCGAGTACGGCAACGCGCGCGGCCCGATCGTCGTCGCGGACGACTCGGTGGCCCAGTCCGTGAAGGTCGACGACCCGTTCGGCTACCAGCGCGAGTACTCCGACGGCGACCTGTACTCCGCGGTGACCGGGTTCTACTCGATCGTGCACGGCAGCACGCAGCTCGAGCACGCGGCGAACGACCAGCTCACGGGCCGCAGCGACCAGCTCTTCTTCTCCCGCGTGCGAGACCTGATCACGGGCCGCAAGCCCGAGGGCGCTGCGGTGGAGACGACGATCCTGCCCGCGGCGCAGCAGGCGGCGCGGGACGGGCTCGGCGACCAGCAGGGCGCGGTCGTGGCGATCGAGCCGAGCACGGGCCGCATCCTCGCCCTGGTCTCCACCCCCGGCTTCGACCCCAACGACCTCGCGTCGCACACCTCGTCGGAGGCGAACGCGGCCTACGCGGAGCTCGCGGCGGCGGACGGCAACCCCCTGCGGAGCAACGCGACGCTCGAGACCTACCCCCCGGGCTCGACGTTCAAGCTGGTCACGGCGGCGGCCGCCCTGGAGAGCGGGCAGTACGACGAGGAGTCGGAGCTGCCCGCGCCCGTGCGGCTCGACCTGCCGCAGACCTCGGCGACGATCGGCAACTTCGGCGGCGGCGGCTGCGGCAGCGACCCGATCACGCTCGCGAACGCGCTGCGCGTCTCCTGCAACACCTCCTTCGCGCAGCTCGGCATGGACCTGGGCGACGACGCGCTGCGCGAGCAGGCCGAGCGGTTCGGGTTCGACGACGCGAGCCTCACCATCCCGATGGCCGTCGCCGAGAGCCGGTTCCCCGCGGACCCCAACGCGCCGCAGACCGCGCAGTCCGCGATCGGCCAGTTCGACGTGCAGGCCACGCCGCTCCAGATGGCCATGGTGTCCGCCGCGATCGCGAACGGCGGCAAGCTGATGCGCCCGTACGTGGTGGACAGCGTCCGCGCCGCGAACCTCTCGGTGGTCTCCGAGACCCAGCCCGAGCTGCTGTCCACCGCCGTCTCCCCGGGCACGGCCGCGCAGCTCACGGACATGATGCTGGGCGTCGTGGAGTCGGGCTCCGGGACCGCCGCGCAGATCTCGGGCGTGCAGGTCGCCGGCAAGACCGGCACCGCGCAGACGAGCGACGGCGCCGCGCCGCACGCGTGGTTCACGTCCTTCGCGCCCGCGGACGACCCGCAGGTCGCGGTCGCGGTGATCGTGGAGCACGGCGGCGCGCTGGGCTCGGAGGCGACGGGCGGCCAGGTCGCCGCGCCCATCGCCCGGGCCGTGATCCAGGCGGTGCTGGGCTCGTGAGGACCGCGCAGGGCGTCGCGCTCGGCGGCCGGTACCGGCTGGTCCGCCAGATCGCCGTCGGCGGGATGGGCGAGGTGTGGGAGGCGTACGACGAGTCGCTCGCCCGCTCCGTGGCGGTCAAGGTGCTCAAGGCCGAGTTCGCGGGGGACGCCGGGTTCCTCGAGCGGTTCCGCACCGAGGCCCGGAACTCCGCCGCGCTCTCCCACGCCAACATCGCCCAGCTCTTCGACTACGGCGAGCAGGAGGGCTCCGGGTACCTGGTGATCGAGCTGGTCCCCGGCGAGCCGCTGTCCGACCTGCTCGAGCGCGAGCCGGTGCTGCCGGTGCGCCGGCTGCTGCCGATCCTGGCGCAGACCGCGCGCGGGCTGCACGCCGCCCACCGCGCGGGCGTGGTGCACCGCGACGTGAAGCCGGGCAACATCCTGCTGGGCCGCGGCAGCCGCGTGAAGATCACCGACTTCGGGGTCTCGCTGGCGCACAACCAGATGACCATGACCGCGACCGGGATGGTCATGGGGACCGCGCAGTACCTGTCCCCCGAGCAGGCGGTCGGCAAGCCGGCCACGCCGCTGTCCGACCTGTACTCGCTCGGGATCATCGCGTACGAGGCGCTCGTCGGGCATCGTCCCTTCACCGGCCCGACCGCGGTGGACATCGCGGTCGCCCACGTGAACAACCCCGTGCCGCCGTTGCCCGCGGCCGTCGACCCCCGGCTCGCCGACCTCGTCGTGCGGCTGCTCTCGAAGGACCCGGCGGCCCGGCCCGCGTCCGGCGCAGAGCTCGCCGCCGAGCTCGACCGGCTGGTGCCCCGCACGCCGCCCGCGGGCGTCCCCGTCGTCGTGACCGTCCCCGACGAGCCGCCCGCCCGGCCGGTCCCCGCCCCCCCGTCGTCGTCCAGCCCGTCGTCGTCCAGCCCGTCGCCGTCCGGTCCGCCGGCCGTCCCGCCGCCGCCCGGTTCGGGGCCCAGCACGACGAGGCCGCCCTCCTACCCGCCGCGGCGCGACCTGCGGTCGGACGCCACGCCCTCGCGGCCGCCGCGGACGGCCAGCTCCGGCAGCCCGCTGCAGGGCTCCGGGCCGCGGCTCGGCCCCCTCGGGCGGATGTCCTGGCCGCTCGTCGCGCTGGTGCTCCTCCTGGTCGCGCTGCTGGGCGCCGCGCTGGCGGGGCAGCTCACCAAGGCGGACGGGTCCCCCGTCTCGCCACCTCTCGCCCGTATCGTGACCTGGACCTCCGGGTCTGGGGCGTTGCCAGATGCGATGATCGGCCAGGATGTACCCCGCGACCCGTCGGTCCTGGGGACGAGCACGGAAGTGAAGGACACCTAGTGGTGGACAGCGGACCCCGCATCCTCGCCGGCCGGTACGAGGTCGGCGAGCTCATCGGGCGCGGTGGCATGGCCGAGGTGCACATCGGCCACGACACGCGGCTCGGGCGCACGGTCGCCATCAAGATCCTGCGCTCCGACCTCGCGCGCGACCCGTCGTTCCAGAACCGGTTCCGGCGCGAGGCCCAGGCCGCCGCGGCCCTGAACCACCCGGCGATCGTCGCGGTCTACGACACGGGCGAGGACGTCTTCACCGAGCCCACGGGCGTCGTCGCGCACGTGCCGTTCATCGTCATGGAGTACGTCGAGGGGCACACGGTCCGCGACATCCTGCGGGACGGCAACGCGGTCCCGATCGAGGAGGCCGTCGAGATCACCATCGGGGTGCTCTCGGCGCTCGAGTACTCGCACCACGCCGGCATCGTGCACCGCGACATCAAGCCCGCGAACGTCATGCTCACGCCCACGGGCGCGGTCAAGGTCATGGACTTCGGCATCGCCCGCGCGGTCGCCGACTCCGCGGCGACCATGACCCAGACGCAGGCCGTGATCGGCACCGCGCAGTACCTCTCCCCCGAGCAGGCGCGCGGCGAGACGGTCGACGCGCGCTCCGACCTGTACTCCACCGGCTGCCTGCTGTTCGAGCTGCTCACCGGCCGGCCGCCGTTCACCGGCGACTCCCCCGTCTCGGTCGCCTACCAGCACGTGCGGGAGATCCCGCCGCTGCCCAGCTCCCTCGCGTCGGACGTCCCGGAGCAGCTCGACCGGATCACGATGAAGGCGCTCGCCAAGGAGCGCGACTCGCGCTACTCCAACGCGGGCGAGTTCCGCTCCGACCTCGAGGCCGTGCTGCGCGGCGGGACCGTCGCCGCGCCGGCCGTCGGCGCGATCGTCCCCGCGGTGGCGGCGGCCGAGGCCACGCAGGTCATGGCGCCCGCGCCCACGCAGGCGATCCCGCCGGTCACGCCGTGGGGTGCGACGGGCGTCGCGGGCGCCGCGGTCGCGACCGTCCCGGACGACGACGAGGACGAGAACAAGCGGCCGTGGCTCATCTGGGTCCTGGTCGGCATCGCGATCCTGGCGGTCGCGGGCATCATCGCCCTCCTCCTGGCCCAGGGCAACGGCGAGAAGGAGCCCGAGCAGGTCCCGGTGCCCAAGCTCGTCGGGCTCACCGAGGACGCCGCCAAGCAGGCGATCACGGACGCGGACCTGATCCCCAAGCGGGAGGTCGCCGAGTCCGACGAGGTCGCCGAGGGCCTGGTCATCAGCACGGACCCGGCCGAGGGCACGCAGGTGGACCCCGAGTCGACCGTCACGTACGTGGTCTCCACCGGCTCGGGCTCCGTCGAGGTGCCCGCCGTGCAGGGCATGACGGAGTCGCAGGCGCAGGACGCGCTGGAAGAGGCCAAGCTCGAGGTCGACCCGGTCCGCGAGGACGACAACAACCCCGACTTCGCCAAGGGCGAGGTCACCAAGACCGACCCGGAGGAGGGCGAGCTGGTCGACACCGGCACGTCCGTGAAGCTCTGGGTCTCCACGGGCAACGTCGACCTGCCGGACCTGGTGGGCAAGCAGCAGGACGAGGCGCTGGACACGCTCGCGGACCTCAAGCTGACCTCGACGGTCAAGGAGGTCACCACCACCGACCAGGAGCCGGGGACGGTCCTGTCCCAGGACCGTCAGGCCGGTCTGGTGCCCCAGGGCACCCGCGTGACGCTCGAGGTCGCCGTGGCGCCGGAGACCGCCACCGTGCCGGACAACCTGGTCGGCATGACGTACGAGGAGGCCGTGCAGGCCCTCGCGGCGGTCGGTCTGCAGGCGAGCCGCGTCGACCAGCCGTCCGACGAGGAGGCCGGGCGCGTGCTCTGGAGCGACCCCGACAAGGGGACCGAGCTGCCCAAGGGCGACATGGTGGAGCTGCATGTCTCGCTGGGCCCGCAGCCCGACCCCGAGCCGACGACGGACGCCCCGGGCGACGGGAACGGCGACGGGAATGGGAACGGCAACGGGAACGGCGACGGCACGGGCGACGGCGGGTCGGTCCAGACCCAGCCCTGGCTCCGCCCCGAGGAGCTCTGACCTCACCGCTCGAGGGCGTGAGCTCAGAGGCGGACGAGCGGGTGCAGACCCGCCGAGCGCTCCACGGCCTGGTCGTCGCCGCACACCTGCAGCCAGTTCGCCAGGAGGCGGTGCCCACCCTCGGTGAGCACCGACTCCGGGTGGAACTGCACGCCGTACAGCGGCAGCGTCCGGTGCTGCAGGCCCATGATGACGTCGCCGGTGTGCGCGGTGACCTCGAGCTCGTCGGACACCGTGCCGGACACGACCGCGAGCGAGTGGTACCGCGTCGCGGTGAACGGGCTCGCGAGGCCGGACAGCACGCCCTCACCCTCGTGCTCGACCTCGCTCGTCTTGCCGTGCATGAGCTCGGGCGCGTGGGTGACGGTGCCGCCGTACACCTCGCCGAGCGCCTGGTGGCCCAGGCACACGCCGAGCATCGGGGTGCCGGACTCCGCGCAATCGCGGATGACCTGCATGCTCGCGCCCGCCTCGGCCGGCGTCCCCGGTCCCGGGGAGATGAGCACGCCGTCGAACCCGGCGCGCTCCGCGAGGGGCGGCACGGCGTCGTTGCGCACCACGACCGTCTCCGCGCCCAGCTGGTCGAGGTAGCCGACGATCGTGTAGACGAACGAGTCGTAGTTGTCGACGACGAGGATCCGGGTCATCACTCACCCACCGTGGTGTCGTTGAAGGGCATGAAGGGCGCGACGGCAGGGAAGACCCACACGAAGCAGACGACGAGCACCGCGGCGGCCAGGACCGCGAGCTGCAGGACGCGCACCGCGGCGGGGCCGGGCAGGTGCCGCCAGAGCCATCCGTACATCATCGCCTCCCGCCGCGTGCTCGTCGGACCTCGTTCATGATGCGCCCTCGAGCAGCTCCGCGGGCGTGCCGTCCGCGACGGGGGCCCAGTAGTCGAGCACGCCGTGCACGACGTACCGCTCGCGCGCCGAGTACATGGGGTGGCAGGTGGTCATCGTGATGACGCGCTCGGTGGGCTCGGCGCCGGGCTCCCCCGGCACCGGCGCGATCACCTCGACCTGCGACGGCACCACCACCTGGGTCGACGTGACCCGGTAGACGTACCAGGTGTCGGTCCCGGGGCCGCCGTCGCCGGTCGCGGTGCGCACGACGAGCGCGTCGCCCGCCTTCAGCTCCTCGATCCGGTTGAACGGCTTGGCGTAGGTGGTCCGGTGCGCCGCGACCGCGAAGTTGCCCAAGTCCCCCGGCATCGCGGTGCCCACGTAGTGGCCGACGCCGAGCTTGTCGAGGATCTCCGCCTTGTCCGTGCCCTCACTGATCGGCCGCTCGGGCTCGCCGTCCCAGCGCGGCACCTGCATCGTCGCGAACGTCGTCGCGAAGTCGGGCTCCGCCATGACCGGCGGCTCGTCGTGCCGTGGCGTGGCGACCAGCGGGCCCGTGTCCTGCGACGCGGTCGGCGTCGGCACGGGCATGCGCGGCAGCTCCCGGACCACCTCGGCCTGCGCCCGGTTGCCCTCGACGTCGGTCCACCACAGCTGCCAGACCAGGAACGCGAGCAGGAGCACCCCGAGCGTGATGAGGAGCTCCCCGACCACGCCGACGACGCCGTAGACCGCGCGGGACGTGCGCGAGCGCCTCACCACGTGGTCACGCCCCGCTGGGCGCCGGGGGCCGCGCCGGCCGCTGACCCGGACCGGGTCCCGGCCGACTCCGCGCCTCCGGCCTGCGTACCCACCGACTCGGTGCCCTCGGTCGTCGACCGCGTGCTCGGCGCGGACGTGGGCAGGCCGGGCAGGATCGTCGTGCCGTCCGGGACGGTGGCGAACTGCAGCTCGGTCGCCCCGGCGTAGGGCGGCAGGTCCAGCTCGGTGCTGTTCGCGACGTCCCACCCGAGGCCGACCGTCGCGGCGTCCGCCCGGTACGCGGAGACCTCGGTCGAGAGCTCGAGCGCCTGCCGGAGCCGCTCCGGGTCGCCCACCGCACGCACCGTGTACGGCGGCGAGTAGACCTGCCCCTGCAGCCGGAGGACGTTGCCGACGCAGCGGAACGCGCTCGTCGAGATCACCCGCTGGTCCATGAGCGCCATCGCCTCGGCACCGCCGGACCACAGGGCGTTCATCACGGCCTGGATGTCCTGCTGGTGCACGACGAGCACGTCGGGGCTGACGCCGTCGAGGCCCGGCTGGTCCTGCGGGGCGTCGTCGAGCGTCACCGTCACGCCCGGCCCGGTCACGCCCACCTGCCCGCCCTCGACCAGGAACCCGGTCCCCGGCGCGCCGATCTCGTTGCCGGCCGCGGTGTTCGCGGCCCTGGTCAGCGCGTCGACCTCGCCGCGCAGGTCGTCGACCTGGGTGGTCAGGCTGTCGACGCGCGCGACCTCCCCGCTCGTGAGGCCCGCGAGGTCCTCGGGGTTCCGTGCCTCGTCCGACGAGCGCGCGAACTTGGCGTTCGCGGCGAACAGCGCCCCCGAGAGCGCGAGGACCACGGCGACCGACAGCGTCCCGCGCGCGAGGCGGCGGCGTCGGTGCGGGTGCTCGGTCACGCGGCGCTCCTCGTCGGATCGTGGTCCACCCGCCGGCACGTCCTGGCGCGGGGGGTGGGTCGCGAGTTCGGGATGGGTATTGTCGCGCACTACGCTATGCGGTGGCGCAGCCGTGACGGTGCGGCGGCGCCGCACGCCGAACCGACGGCGCGGCACCCCGCCGCCCGCCGCAGACAGGAGCTCCCCGTGCCCGAGTCGAGGTCACGCAAGAAGGCCACCTACACGCCGCCCCCGCAGAAGGCCGCGGCCAAGCCGAACCCGCGCTGGTGGGTCCCGGTCATGCTGGGCCTGATGCTCCTGGGGCTGGCCTGGATCGTCGTGTTCTACATCGGCCGGTCCGTGAGCGGGTCGAGCCTCCCCATCCCCTTGTTCGACACCTGGAACCTGGCCGTCGGCGCAGTCCTGATCATCGCGGGCTTCGCGATGACCACGCGCTGGCGCTGACGCCGAGCGCCTTCTGGGGCGCGTCCGCCCCACACGGCCCCGGTCAACCGCTTCGTCGAGAGGCGCCGCTCCCCACGGGAGCGGCGCCTCTTCGTCGTTCCCCCGTCCCCAGCGGTGGACACGTCTGTGGATAACTACACGCGTGTAGTTCCACACGTGTGAGCAACCCTGGGGACGACGAAGGGGCGCCCCCGGGAAGGGGACGCCCCTGGTCTCGACGCACCGGGCTCAGCCGCCGCCCAGCCAGTAGTTCCAGATCGCGCGCTGCTCGTCGGCGGTGGCCTGCCAGTAGAGCTGGACCCACTCCGGTGCCGTGCCGTACGCCCACTGGACGACGACCAGCAGCAGCACCGCGAGGAGCACGGGCGCGACCACCGCGACGAGTCGGCGACGCGCGGCCGGGGCGAACGCGTACGCCGCCGCGAGCAGCGCCCCGGTGACCAGCCCGCCGAGGTGGCCCTGCCAGGAGATCCCCGGCACCAGGAAGCTGAACACCATGTTCACGCCGATGATCCCGAGGATCCCCTGCGCGGGGTGACCGGACCGCCACATGACGACGAAGGTGGCGCCGAACAGCCCGAAGATCGCCCCCGACGCGCCCACCACGCCACCGCGCCAGTCCGACCAGCCGAGCGCGGCCGTCGCGAGGACCACGCAGGACCCGCCCACCGCGCTCATCAGGTAGAGCGTCACGTACCGGACGCGGCCGAGCTGCACCTCGAGGTACGGCCCGACGGCCCACAGCGCCACCATGTTGAGCAGGATGTGGAAGAACGAGCTCGGCGAGTGCAGGAACGCCGCGGTCAGGAACCGCCACGGCTCCTCGTGCCCGTCGATCGGCGTGTAGTACCAGCGGTCGGTGAACCCGTCGATCGTCCACTGCGCGACGTACGCGACGACGCACAGCGCGATGATCGCGAGCGTGCCCACCGGACGCGCTCCCGGGTGCACCACGCCGCCGAACCGCGTCCTGACCGACCGCGTGCCCCGCGCGGCGTCGCGCACGCAGTCGACGCACTGGATGCCGACCGCTGCGGGACGCTGGCAGTCCGGGCAGGCCGGCCGGCCGCAGCGCTGGCAGCGGACGTAGGAGACCCGGTCCGGGTGACGCGGGCACACGGGAGCCTCGACCGTGGGGTCGGGGGAGAGGTTCTCGCTGATCGTCGGTCCTGTCGTGAGTGCTGGGGCGCCGCCCGCGCCGGGGTCAGGCCTCGATGTCGACGGACTCGATCACGACGTCCTGCACGGGCCGGTCACCGGGCCGCGTCGGGGTCGTCGCGATCGCGTCCACGACCGCGCGGCTCGCGTCGTCCGCGACCTTGCCGAAGATCGTGTGCTTGCCGTTGAGCCAGTCGGGGGACGTGACCGTGATGAAGAACTGCGAGCCGTTGGTCCCGCCGACCTTGCCGGTGGTCGGGTCCAGGCGCTTGCCGGCGTTCGCCATGGCGAGCAGGTAGGGCTCGGAGAAGGAGAGCTCCGGGTGGATCTCGTCGTCGAAGTTGTAGCCGGGGCCACCGCGGCCGTTCCCGAGCGGGTCCCCGCCCTGGATCATGAAGCCGTCGATCACGCGGTGGAAGACCACGCCGGCGTACAGCGGGTCGTTGCGCGTGGCGCCCGTGGACGGGTCGGTCCACTCCTGGGTGCCCGTCGCCAGGCCCACGAAGTTCTGGACGGTGCGCGGCGCGTGGTTCTCGAAGAGCTCGATCCGGATGTCACCGGCGGTCGTGTGCAGGGTCGCGAACATGGCGCCAGTCTCCCACGCAGCACCCACCGTCGCCGAGGTCGTCACTCCTGTGGGCGGGAGCAGACGACGAGGTCGGGCGACGCGGCCCATGCGCGGGGCGCCGACCGGTGGCAGAGTGTGAGGTCAGCGCCTAGAACCCGTGGGAGAGTCCAACATGCCGTTCAACCGCCGCCCGGACATCGACACCGACGAGCTCAAGAAGCAGGCCGCCGACCAGGCGAAGGCCGCCGCCGACTCGCTCAAGGACGCGAGCAGCAGCGCGGCCGCCAAGGCCGCCGACGCCGCGAGCCACGCCAAGGACTGGACCACCCCCAAGGTGGAGGGGTTCATCGACTGGCTGCTCCCGCGCGTCGAGCACCTGTACAAGGAGAGCGTGAAGGCCGCCGCACCGAAGGTCGAGCAGGCCGCGGACAAGGTCTCGCCCGCGATCGACACGGCGCACGACAAGCTGGTCGACGACCTGCTGCCGCGCCTGGTCCAGGCCATGAACGAGGCCGCGGAGAAGGCCGGCGCCGCCGCCGCGCACGCAGCGGACGCCGCGGCCGACAAGGCGGCCGCCGGTGCGGCAGCCGTCGCCGCTGCCGCCGCCGCCAAGAAGGAGAAGAAGCACACGGGAGCCAAGGTCTTCTGGACCCTGGTCGGTCTCGCGGGCGCCGCCGCGGCGTTCGCGGCCTGGCGCAGCTCGCGCAGCACGGTCGACCCGTGGGCCGAGCCGTGGGAGCCGGCCGACTCGTTCGGCTCCACCGACGGCTCCCCGGCGGACCGCGCGAGCGACGCCCGCGCCGACCTGGCCGGTGCCGCCGGTGACGCCGCGGACGCGATCGGCGAGGCCGCGGGCTCGGCCGTCGCCAAGGGCCGCGACGCGGCCGCGAAGGCCGCGGACGCCCTGAGCGACGCGAAGGACGACGTGGCGGAGAAGGTCGAGGAGCTGAGCGAGAAGGCCAAGGACGCCGCGACCGAGGCGACGCGCAAGGTCACCCGCCGCGCGGCCCCGAAGAAGCCGGATGCCGAGGGCACCGACCCGGCGATCTGACGCGGCGCACCACCGCGGGCCGGATCGTCGGTAGCGCGCCCCCTCGGCGCCACCGCACGCGACCTCGCCGACAGCACACGCTCGAGCAACGTGGCTGTCGGCGAGGTCGCGTGCTCTCAGCGCAGGCGGGAGAGGGATCCCGGCTGCCTGAACCGTTTAGGCCATTGTGGCGAAAGTGCTCGTCAGCGGACTATTCGCCTGGCGTGTCGCGCGGTGGCGACCCCCTCCGACGCGGACGCCTGCCGTCCGTCCTGTCGGAAGAGGAGCCATGTCGCCACGACCCCGTCCCCCCCGCGCCCGGCGCGGCCGCACCCGCAGCGTCGCGGGTGTCGCCGCGCTCGCGCTCACCGCGGGCGCCCTCGTCGTCCCCCTCGCGAGCGCCGCGTCCGCGGCCCCGGCGTTCAACTACGCCGAGGCCCTGCAGAAGTCGATGTTCTTCTACCAGGCGCAGGCCTCCGGAGACCTGCCGGAGAACTACCCCGTGTCCTGGCGCGGTGACTCCGGCATGACCGACGGCGCGGACGTCGGCAAGGACCTCACCGGCGGCTGGTACGACGCGGGCGACCACGTGAAGTTCGGCTTCCCCATGGCCTTCACGACGACGATGCTCGCCTGGGGCGCTGTCGCCAGCCCGGACGGCTACGCGAAGGCCGGCCAGACCGACGAGATCCAGAGCAACCTGCGCTGGGTCAACGACTACTTCGTCAAGGCGCACACCGCCCCCAACGAGCTGTACGTGCAGGTGGGCGACGGCGAGGCCGACCACAAGTGGTGGGGCCCCGCCGAGGTCATGACGATGGCGCGGCCGTCGATGAAGATCACGGCGTCCTGCCCGGGTTCCGACGTCGCGGGGGAGACGGCCGCCGCCATGGCCGCCTCCTCGCTGGTGTTCGCCGACGACGACCCGGCGTACGCCGCCAAGCTCGTCACCCACGCCAAGCAGCTCTACTCGTTCGCGGACACCTACCGCGGCGCGTACTCCGACTGCGTGACGGGGGCGTCCGCGTACTACAAGTCCTGGTCCGGCTACCAGGACGAGCTGGTCTGGGGCGCGTACTGGCTCTACAAGGCGACGGGTGACCGGACGTACCTGGCCAAGGCGGAGGCGGAGTACGACAAGCTCGGCACCGAGAACCAGTCGACGACCCGCTCCTACAAGTGGACCGTCGCGTGGGACAACAAGCAGTTCGCCACCTACGCCCTCCTGGCGATGGAGACCGGCAAGCAGAAGTACGTCGACGACGCGAACCGCTGGCTCGACTACTGGACCGTCGGCGTCAACGGCGAGAAGGTCCGCTACTCCCCGGGCGGCCAGGCTGTGCTCGACTCGTGGGGCTCGCTGCGGTACGCCGCGAACACCTCGTTCGTCGCCCTGGTCTACTCCGACTGGGTCGGCGACGCGACGCGCAAGGCGCGCTACCACGACTTCGGCCTGCGGCAGATCAACTACGCGCTCGGCGACAACCCCCGCAAGTCGTCGTACGTGGTGGGCTTCGGCACCAACTCGCCCACCAAGCCGCACCACCGCACCGCGCACGGCTCCTGGCTCGACTCGATCACCACGCCGGTCGAGTCCCGGCACGTCCTGTACGGCGCGCTCGTCGGCGGCCCCGGCGCGCCCGACGACGCGTACAAGGACGACCGGCAGGACTACGTGGCCAACGAGGTCGCCACGGACTACAACGCCGGCTTCTCGTCCGCGCTGGCGTACCTGGTCGACGAGTACGGCGGCACGCCGCTCGCGTCGTTCCCGCGGGCCGAAACGCCCGACGGCGACCAGATCTTCGTCGAGGCCCAGCTGAACCAGCCGCCGAGCGGCACGTTCACCGAGGTCAAGGCCATGATCCGGAACCAGTCCGCGTTCCCCGCGCGGTCCCTGACCAACGGCACGGTGCGCTACTGGTTCCGCACCGACGGCTTCGCCGCGTCGGACGTGACCCTCACGGCGAACTACTCCGAGTGCGGCGCGCAGTCGGGCAAGGGCGTCAGCGCGGGCGGCACACTGGGCTACGTCCAGCTCTCCTGCGCCGGCCAGAACATCTACCCGGGCGGCCAGTCGCAGCACCGCCGCGAGATCCAGTTCCGGCTCACCGGCCCCGCCGGCTGGGACGCGACCAACGACCCGTCGTTCGCCGGGCTGACGCAGACCGGCCTGGCCAAGGCGCCCGCGATCACGCTCTACGACGGCGGCAAGCTGATCTGGGGCACCGAGCCGACCGGCACCACGCCGGGCGACACCACCGCCCCGACGGCACCCGGCACGCCCGCCGCGTCCGCGATCACGTCGACCGGCGCGACCCTCACCTGGGCCGCCTCGACCGACGCCGTGGGCGTCACCGGGTACGACGTCTACCGGGTCCAGGGGACGACGAGCACGCTCGTCGCCTCGCCCACCACCACGTCGACGACGCTCACCGGCCTCACCGCCGGCACCGCCTACACCTACGTGGTCAAGGCGCGCGACGCCGCCGGGAACGTGTCCGCCGCCTCGTCGGCCGTCACCTTCACGACGACCGCCGCACCCGCGGACACCACCGCGCCGACCGTCCCCGGCACGCCCACGGCCTCGGCCGTGACCTCGTCGGGCGCGACGCTCACCTGGGCCGCGTCGACGGACGCCGGTTCCGGCGTGGCGAAGTACGAGGTGCTGCGGGTCCAGGGGACGACGAGCACGCTCGTCGCCTCGCCCACCACCACGTCGACGACCCTCACCGGCCTCACCGCCGGCACCGCGTACACCTACGCGGTGCGTGCGGTCGACGCCGCGGGCAACACCTCCGCGTCCAGCGCGGCGGTGACGTTCACGACCACCACCACGACGACCCCGCCCCCGGATCCCGCGGGCTCCTGCAAGGTCGTCTACACGCCCAACGGCTGGAACACGGGGTTCACCGCGTCGGTGAAGATCACCAACACGGGCACCTCGCCGCTCACCTGGTCCCTCGGGTTCGCGTTCCCGTCCGGTCAGAAGCTGTCCTCGGGCTGGAGCGCCACCTGGACCCAGACGGGCACCGCGGTGACCGCTACGGGCCTGTCCTGGAACGCGACGCTGGCTCCGGGCGCGAGCACGGAGATCGGCTTCCAGGGCACGCACAACGGCACCAACACCTCGCCGTCGACCTTCACGGTCAACGGCACCACCTGCTCCTGACCCGGAGCGTCTGACCGATCGACCGGAGGGGCCGGCGCCACGCGCGCCGGCCCCTCCGCCGTCCCATCACCGCCCGTCCCATCACCGCCCGTTCCTCTCCGCGCATGTTCCACGCCACCGCGCCGCCTCGACCAGCCGCACCGGCCAGGGACCGGCAGGCTGGAACGCCACTCCGGCCGCCGAGATCGTCACCCGCACCCGAGAGCGCGCGCCCCAACCGCGCCCTCGCACCCAACTGACGAGCTCGAGGATCCGACCGCCGAGATCGTCACTCCTGCGCGAGAGCGCGCGCCCCAACCGCGCCCTCGCAACCAACTGACGAGGTCGAGGGCTGGGGGGCTCCGGGACTGTGGGGAGCGAACTGGTGGGGAATGAGGTGGGGTGGGGCGGCGGGTCGGGGCAGGATGCTCGGATGACGAGCGGCATGGAGACGGTCTGGCCCGCGGCGGGCGTGCTGGTGCGCAGCGGTGACCTGGAGCTGAGGTACCTGGACGACGAGCTGGCGCTGCGGCTCGCACTGCTCGCCGCGGACGGGGTGCACGCGCCCGACTTCATGCCCTTCACCAACCCCTGGACCCGCGGAACGCCCGACGAGGTGGCCCGCAGCGTCCTGCAGTACCAGTGGAAGCTGCGCTCGACGTTCGGCCCCGAGGCGTGGGCGCTCGAGCTCGCCGTCCTCCGCGACGGCGAGGTGCTCGGGATCCAGGGGATGTACACCGAGAAGTTCACACTCACGAGGTCCGGCGAGACCGGCTCCTGGCTCGGCCTGCGGTACCAGGGGCAGGGTGTCGGCACGCGCATGCGCCTGGCGGTGCTGCACCTGTTGTTCGAGGGCCTCGACGCGCAACGCGCGACGACCTCGGCATTCGCGGACAACGGCCCGTCGAACGCCGTGACCCGCCGACTGGGCTACCGCGAGAACGGCACCGACACCGCCGTGCGTGAGGACGCCCCGGTGGTCAGCCGACGCTACGTCCTCGAGCGCGCCGACTGGGACGCCCGCCCGCCAGAGCTGCGCCCCCCGGTCGAGCTCGAGGGCGTCGGTCCGCTACGGGCGTTCCTGCGGCTCGACGGCGCGGACGGGTCCGGGTCCGCGCACACCCCGTCCACCACCGCGGACGACTGATCGCGCCGTCGCGCCCAGGCGGTGGCCGCCGCTGGAAGGAGCGCTTTCGGGCCGGATCGCTTCGCGCTAGATAGACGTACCCACTAGATAGCCGTACTGTCTAAGTCGTGACCGATGTGCAGTGGCCGGCCGAGTGGATGCGGGGCGTGCTCGAGGTCTGCGTGCTGCGCGTCGTCGGTCTCGGACCGACCTACGGCTACGCGATCGGGCAAGCGCTGGAGGAGGCCGGCCTCGGCTCGGTCAAGGGCGGGACGCTGTACCCGCTGCTCACGAGGTTCGAGCAGGCCGGTCTGGTCGACATCGAGTGGCGTCCGGGCGCGGGCGGGCCGGGCCGCAAGTACTACACGCTCACGGCGGCCGGCCGCGCCGAGGCGCAGCGCCGGGCAGGGGACTGGGTCGCCTTCAGCGACACCGTCACCAGGGTGCTGACCACGTCCGACGAGGACGCGGCCGACCTGCCGGCGAGAGACGGGCACGACGAGGGTGCTCGCAAGGGCGACGAGAGGTGAGGACCGTGACCAGGGGAGCAAACGCGCGGCAGACGGCACGCGGGCGGGCGCGGTTCCGGATCGAGGAGCGGATCGCGCCCCACGTCGACCCGCTGTGGGCTGAGCAGGTGCTCCTGGAGCTGCGGCTGCAGGGCGTCGGCGGGAGCCGGATCGCGGGTGTGCTGGCGGAGGTCGAGTCGCACGTCGTCGAGAGTGGTGAGAGCGCGGCGTCGGCCTTCGGCGAGCCCGTCGAGTACGCCCGCTCGCTCGCGCTGGAGCCCGACCCCACTCAGGAGACCAAGCCCGGCGCGGTCGACGTCGCGCTCGCCTTCGGCCAGGTGGCGGGTGCCGTCCTCCTGGTCGGCGGCGGCTACGCGCTCGGCGCGCGGCAACCCGCTCCGCTCACCTGGGGGGTCCTCGTGACGGTCCTCCTCGCGACCGTCGTCACAGGCCTCGTGCTCCGGTTCGGCGACCAGGTGCTCCGGGTCGTCGTCGGCTCGACCTGGCAGTTCGTCCTGGGTGCGGGAGCAGTGGTGCTGGTGGTGCCCCTGCCGGCGGTCCTGATCCGCACGACCCTCATCGAGGTCGGCGGCGCACCGATGCTCGCCGCGGGCGCGGCGCTGCTCCTGGGCGCCGCCGTGGTGGAGCTCGTGAGGTCGGCTCCGGACGACCCGATCACCTCACCGTTCGACGTGCCGGCCGATCCGTCCGCCCGCGCCACACACCGGTGGAGCGGGATCGCGGGGTTCGTCCTGCTCGCCGCCACCGCGGCCGCCGCCGGCCTCATGTTCGCGGTCGGCCGTCTCACGTGATCGGGACCCCGCGCTACGAGAGGAGTTCGGGTCACGAGAGGAAGAGGGCGCGCAGTCTCGTCGTGGTGGCCAGGACGCCCGCGGTGATCATCACCAGGAAGTAGCCGACGTGCACCAGCATGACGGGGCCCAGCACGCCCGTCGTCAGGCCGCGCACCAGCTCGACGGCGTGCCACAGCGGGAGCGCCTTGATGACCCACTGGATCGGCTCGGCGTAGACCGACAGCGGGTAGAACGTGGCCGAGAACAGGAACATCGGCAGCAGCGCGAAGGTGATCCAGTCCATCTGCTGGAAGGTCTTCATGTAGCTGGTCACGGCCATGCCGACCGAGGCGAACCCGAACGCGACCAGCAGGACCGCGGGGATGGCCAGCACGGCGGTCCAGGACAGGTTGAGGCCGAGCACCTGCATGACGGACATGAAGCCCACCGCGTACACGCCGCCGCGCAGGAGCGCGTAGACGATCTCCCCGAGCGCCACGTCGAGCGGGCCGATCGAGGTCGCCAGCATCGCGTCGTAGAGCTTGCCGAAGTGCATCTTGAAGAACACGTTCCACGTGGAGTCGTAGATCGCGCCGTTCATGGCGGAGACCGCGAGCAGCGCGGGCGCGATGTACGCCGCGTAGGGCACCGTCTCGCCCGACTCGAGCGTCACGTCGCCGATGAACGAGCCGAGCCCCCAGCCCATCGCGAGCAGGTAGAACACCGGCTCGAAGAAGCCGGACACCACCACGACCCAGTTGCTGGACCGGGTCGCCTGCAGTGCACGCGACACGACCGCGAGCGCGTTGCCGGAGTACAGCGCGCGCAGGGAGCCCGGGTTCCGGGTGGTCGCCACCGTGGTCATGAGCGCAACCTCCCGACGAAGACGCGACGGGCGACGAACCACCCGACGACGGCGAGCAGCGCGAGCACGGCGAGGTGCGCGCCGAGGGGCCAGGATCCCGGCCCGGGGCCGTAGGACAGCAGCCTGCCCGCCTCGCTCGCGTGCCAGATCGGCGAGATCCAGCCGACCCACTGCAGCCCCACGGGCAGCGTGTCGAGCGGGTAGAACGTGCCGCTGAACAGGAACAGCGGCGTGAACACGAAGCGCTGCACCATCGCGAACTGGCCGCGGTCCTCCTCGATCCCGGCGGAGAACGCGAGCAGCGGCAGCCCGAACGCGAGGCCGGCGAGCACGCCCACGGGCACCATGAGGGTCCCCAGCACGACGTCGCCGACCGCGCCGAAGAGGACCATGACCAGGTAGTACGCGGCGGACACGAAGACCATGCGCAGCGTGACGGCGATGACCAGGCCGGAGCAGATCTGCTCGGGGCTCACGGGCGAGGCGTTCATGCCCCAGAAGAGCCGGCGCCACTTGAACCCGGCCATGACGGTGTACGTGAACTCCTCGGTGGTGACCGAGACCGCCGCGGTGGCCAGGAGCGCCGGCGCGACGAACCACAGGTAGTCCACGGGTCCGTCCGGGCCGCTCGCGACCGGCACGTCCAGGAAGGCGGCCAGGCCCAGCCCGATGCCGAGCATGTAGATCAGCGGGCTGCCGATGCCGGACATCACCACGGTCCAGCCGTAGGAGCGCATCTGCCGCAGCTGGTGCTCGGCGATGTACCAGGCGCCGAACCGTCGGGGCCGCAGCGCACCCGCGAACGCGGCGGCCACCATCGGCTCCGCCACGGCGCCGGGCGTGGTCGTGTGGGCCGGCTCGTTCATTCGATCAGGCTCGGTCAGGCGATCAGGCTCGGTCATTCGATCAGGCTCCGCCCGGTCAGGCGCAGGAAGACGTCCTCGAGGCTCGAGCGGCGCACCAGGCTGGTCGTCGGGCGCAGGCCCAGGTGAGCGACGCGCTCGAGGAGCCGTTCGCCGTCGTCGGTGTAGAGCAGCACGCGGTCCGGCAGCACCTCGACGCGGTCCGCCTGGCCCTCCAGCTGCCGCGCGGCGTCGGCGTTGCGGTCCGAGCCGAACCGCAGCTCGACCACCTCCCGCGTCGAGTACTCGCGGATCAGCGCGGCGGGCGAGCCCTCCGCCATGATCCGGCCGTGGTCGACGACGACGAGCCGGTCGCACAGCTGCTCCGCCTCGTCCATGTAGTGCGTGGTCAGCACCAGCGTGGTGCCGCGCTCCTTGAGCCGGAACAGGCGGTCCCAGAGCACGTGCCGCGCCTGCGGGTCCAGCCCCGTCGTCGGCTCGTCGAGCATGAGGATGCGCGGCTCGTTGATCAGGGCGCGCGCGATGGTCAGCCGTCGCTTCATGCCGCCCGAGAGGTCGTCGACCTTGGCCTTCGCCTTGTCCTCGAGCTGGGCGAACTCCAGCAGCTCGTCCGCCCGGCGCGCGCACACGGCCCGCGGAATCCCGAAGTAGCGTCCGTAGACGATCAGGTTGTCCCGGACCCGGAGCTCGGTGTCGAGGTTGTCCTCCTGCGGGACCACGCCCAGCTGCGAGCGGATCTCCGGCCCGTGGGTGTCCGGGTCGAGCCCGACGACGCTCAGATCACCGCCCGTGCGCTGCGAGACGGCGCCGACCATCCGCATCGTCGTCGACTTGCCGGCACCGTTGGGGCCGAGCAGGCCGAAAGCCTCACCGGGCGGCACCTCGAAGTCGATCCCGTCCACGGCGGTGAAGTCGCCGAACCGCTTGGTCAGGCCACGGGCGCTGATGACGGGGTGCTCGCTCACAGCCGCCCACCGTAGACGCCCCCACCGACATCGACCGAACCCTTTCGGTCCCGTACCCGCCCACCGCTCGCCGCGCGCGCCGCGACCGCCGGCCCTAACGTCAGCGGAGCACCTTCCCCCGGATGCGAGGAGTCATCATGACCATCGAAGGAATCCTCAGCGCGATCATCATCGGCGCGATCATCGGCGTGCTCGGCCGCCTGCTCGTGCGGGGCCGCCAGCGCATCGGCATCATCGTCACCATCCTCGTCGGCATCGTCGCGGCGCTCGTCGGGACGTTCCTCGCGTCGCTCATCGGCGCGAAGGACACGGGCGGCGTCGACTGGGTCGAGCTGGGTCTCCAGATCGGCCTCGCCGCGCTGTTCGTCGCGGCGATCTCGTCGCGCGGGCGTCGTCGCTCGCTGCTGTGACGCCGGCGCCGCCCGGGCCGCGCGCCCGGGCGGCACGATTCAACGTCCCGGTAACCCAAGGGCCTACGTCGCGTGACATCGCCGCGAGTAGCGTCCGACCATGATCCTGGCGGACCTGCAGTCACGGCTGCGCATCGCGCTGACCAACACGCTGGTGGAGGAGTGGACGCTGTTCACCCCGACCACGGGCACCAGCAGCCCGAGCGTGCGGACCATCGCGTTCCACCTGGGCTGGTACCTGCGCCAGACGGTCGAGCGCACGTGGGACGTCGACAGCGAGTACGACCGCTCGGGCGCGATGCTCGAGTCCTCCGTGCAGCTCTCCGGCGAGACCCAGGTGCCCAACCTGATCGTCCACCACCGCGGCCAGCTGGGCCCGGAGCACAACCTCATGCTGGTCCACGTCGAGGTCGAGCCCGTGTCCGACGAGGCCGCGGGGCCCGGCCTCAGCGCGGCCCAGGCCCTGCAGCGCCGGTTCGGGTACCGGTACGCCATGCTGCTGGACCTGCGGCTGCACACCGAGGGCCGGCGCGCGTCGGTCACGCCGTACTGGCACTGGACCTCGCTCGAGACCGGCCCCGCGACGCCCGACCCCGTGCCCGTCTACACCCCGCGCGTGCTCGCGGAGATCACCGAGCGCGCTCGTCGGGCGGGCGACTGAGGCGTCAGGAGACGGTGATCGGCGGGACGGCCACCGACTGCGCGCCCACCGTGACCGCGCGGGACGCGTCGCGGTACCCGCCGGTGTACGGGTCGCGGACGTAGACCCGCCACGAGCCGGCCGGCACGCCCGGCACCCGGTAGCGCCCCTCGTCGTCCGTGGTCACGCGCGCGGACACCGCACCCTGCGCCGTCCCGACGACGACCTGCACCCCGACGACGCCGCGCCCCGCGTGCCGCACGACGCCGCCCACCGCGACACCGCTCGTCGGACGCACGCCGCCCGCCCACAGGTCGGCGCTCGCACCCGCCATGGCACCCGACGAGCGCGTCGCCCGCAGCGTGCGCACCGCGACGACCGAGCCCTGCCGCGCGTCCACCGTGGTGCGCGCCAGGAGCGTGAAGTGCTCGTCCAGGACGTCGACGCGCACCCGCCCGGTCGCCAGCCCGGAGAGCCGGTACCGCCCGTCCACGCCCGTGACGGCGTCCGCGCTCCCGTACCGGTCGAGGTTGTCCGCGTGCACGAAGACGCCCGCGACCGGCTTGCCGTGCCCGTCGACCACCCTGCCGCTGAGGAACGCCGCCGCGACGGTCCGGACGACCACTCTCGTCGCGCCGCCCTGCACGACCGCCACCGCCCGCGCGTCGGGCTCGCGCACCGTGTCGCCCGAGTAGGTGGTCAGGAAGCGCGTGCCCCAGCTGTCGGCCTTGAGCACGTAGCGGCCGGGGGAGCGGTCGGTGAGGACCCAGGCCCCGTTGGGGGCCGTCCGCGTCGTCGGGGACCAGGTGGTCCCCGCGGCCCGACGGGCGGAGACCCACGCGTCCGGAACGGCCCCGGCACCGCGCAGGACCTTGCCGTGCAGGGCGGCGTCCACCCGCGGCCGCAGCGTCACGTCGACGTCCGACGAGCCCACGGCGACCTGGCGCCGCACCGTGACCGGACCGGACGCCGAGGGGACCGTCACCTCGAGCACGAAGGTCCCGCGCGGGACGCGCGGGAACGCTGCCCGGCCCAGCCCGTTCGTCCACCGGGTCCCCGCGTACGTGCCCGGGCTGCTCGCGGTCGACCGCATGGCGACCTCGTGCAGCACGACGTCCGCGCCGCTCGTCGTCTCCACGTGCACGCCGACCGTGCGCGACGGCGCGGCGACCGCGGACGTCCCCGCCAGCCCGACCGTCCCGAGGGCCACGGCGAGCGCGGCCAGCACCGCCCATGCTCGCTTCACGACGACCTCCGGCTCCGGCACGCCCCGCTGCGCACCCCTCGCCCCATGGTCGCAAACAGGACAACTCGGGCGCGAGTCGCCGGCCGGGTGATCCCGACGCCGGGCTCAGGCCAGGCGGGGGAGCACCTGGTCGTGCTCGAGCACGCCGCGGAACGGGTCCCCGCGCTCCGCGACGCGGTCGAGCACCGTACGGACGGTGAACGCGTCGGGACGCAGCCAGTCCTCGTCGAGCTCGTCCCACGTGATCGGCGCGGACACGGGCGCCCCCGCGGCCGCGCGCGGGCTGTACGGCGCGACGAGGGTCTTGTTGATCGCGTTCTGCGTGTAGTCCAGCCGGGCCCGCCCGCCGCGCTCCCGCACCTCCCAGCGCCAGCTCACCAGGTCGGGGATCACCGCACCGACCGTGCGGGAGAGGCGTTCGACCCACGCGCGGGTCTCGTCGAAACCCGGTCCGCTCGCGATCGGCACCCACACCTGGATGCCTCGTCGGCCCGTGACCTTGGGGTACGCCCGGACGCCGAGGTGCGCGAACGCGTCCCGGTGCAGCCGCGCCATGAGCAGCAGGTCGTCCCAGGTGGTCGTCGGCCCCGGGTCCAGGTCGACGAGCGCGTACGTCGGGCTCTGCGGCGCCTCGGTGCGTGAGGTCCACGCGTGCCACTCGAGCGCCCCGAAGTTCGCCGCCCACACCAGCGCGGCCGGCTCGTCGACCACGAGGTAGGTGCTCGTCTCGTCGGCGTCGGCCTCCGGGTTGTCCCAGCGCGCCAGCCAGTCGGGCGCGTGGCCTGGAAGCTGCTTGTGCCAGAAGCCGCGCTGCCCCGCTCCCTGCGGGTAGCGGTGCATGTTGAGCGCGCGCCCGCGCAGGTACGGCACCGCGACCGGGGCGACGCGCGCCGCGTACCGCACGAGCTCGCGCTTGGTCACCGGCGGCTCGTCGCCGCGTGCGGGGAACAGCACCTTGTCGAGGTTGGTGAGCCGCAGCGTCCGGCCGAACACGTCCCACGCGCCCGCGGCGCCGAGCTCGTCGAGCGCCGCGAGCTCGTCGTCGGACGGCCCCGCGACCGTCGGGTGCAGCTCGACCGAGGCCTGCGCCGCCGGCAGGTCCGAGCGCCACACCCGGTCCGGGTCGGCCTTGACCTCGTCGTTCGTGCGCCCGCTCACCACCGACGTCGGGTGGTCCTCCGCGTCCCAGCCGTCGACCGCGTGCTCGTCGTTCTTGTGGAGCATCAGCCACTGCTCCTTGCCGTGGTCCGCCGCATCGCCACGTCGTACCAGCAGGACGTGCCCGCGCAGCCGCGTGCCGTGCAGCTCCGCGTGCAGCTCACCGGCCGCGACCTCGGCGGCCGGGTCGTCGCTCTTGGACGGGACCCACGTGCCGCGGTCCCACACGATCACGTCCCCGCCGCCGTACTGCTTCGCGGGGATGACGCCCTCGAAGTCCGCGTACTCGAGCGGGTGGTCCTCGACGTGCACGGCCAGCCGCCGCGCCTTCGGGTCGAGCGTCGGTCCGCGCGGGACCGCCCAGCTCACCAGGACCCCGTCGATCTCGAACCGGACGTCGTAGTGCAGCCGGCGCGCGCGGTGTCGCTGGACGACGAAGCGGCGCGCGCCGGTCCCCGAGGCATCCGGCTGCCCGCCCGCCGGCTCCGGGGTGCGCCCGAAGTCGCGCATCGACCGGTACGTCTCGAGCTCGCCCGACGACACCCCCTGCCGCAGCTTGCCCGGCATCCGCTCACCGCCCTCCGGGCCGTCGGATGCCGGCCCCGTCCCAGCGTGGCGCACGCGGGCGGGTCCGGCACTGCGGGCCGGGAACCGCGGACCTGCAGCCGGGCCGGCCGCCGGGCGCTCACCGGGCGCTCACCGGGACCGGGGTCGCGGTGCGGCGGCGATGGTGGAGCCAAGGGGACTCGAACCCCTAACCCCCTGCTTGCAAAGCAGGTGCGCTACCAATTGCGCCATGGCCCCGTGCGTCCCGTCAGCCGGGCGCGGGCATCTTCGAGCGAGTACCTCACTCGAAGGTGTCGGTGACCTCCGACCACAGGTCCCGCTCGTCACGGTCCTGCGCGACCTTCTGGTACACGACGTAGCCGACGGCGGCCAGGGCCACCAGGAGCAGGAGCTTCTTCATCGGGACCCCCACGGGTTGGGACTGCGTCGGGAGTGGGCCTAACAGGACTTGAACCTGTGACCTCTTCCTTATCAGGGAAGCGCTCTAACCGTCTGAGCTATAGGCCCGTCGCGCGCCGACTCGCAGCGCGCCGGACGAGACTACCCCAGCGCTGTCGTCCGGCCCAAACCGGGGCCGGGCCGACCTGGCGCTCGGGACGCCCCGTCCGTCAGCTCACTCGTCGGTCATCGTCACGTGCAGCCCGCCGACGAGCGCGGCGACGATGTTGTAGAGGAAAGCGCCGATCGTAGCCAGCGCGGTGAGCAGGAACACGTCGACCACCGCGATGAGCGTGGCGCCCGAGATCACGCGGTTGAACTGGACGTACTGCAGGATGTCGATCTGGCTCTCGTCACCGGTCACCTGACGCACCAGGTCGTCGATGTTGGTGAAGACGTGCATCCCGTTGAGCGTGTACCAGACCACGCCGACGGCGACGACGATCAGGATCCCGAACGCCACCGACATCAGGAACGACAGCTTCATCACCGACCACGGGTCGATGCGCGAGATCGCGAGGCGCACGCGACGCGGACCGCCGCCGGCGGCGACGGTCGCGATCCGTCCGGTCGCCGGGCGGGCCGACGAGCCGGCGCCCGTCTCCGTGCGCGGCGGGACCTGCGGGGCCGCCGCGGGGGACGTGGCCGTCGCCGGTCGCGTGGAGGTCGTGGTCATGGAGTCGTCCTCGGACTGGGGCCGCGTGGTGGCCGTGGAGATGGCTGCGGTCGTGGCGCCGGCCGCCTTCTTGAACCAGGAGGTCGTCTTGTCGACGGCCGTCGCCAGCGGCGTGGGCGGGTCCTGCTCCGCCGCGCCCCCGCCCGCCGGCGGCGCCGGGGGAGGAGGGACCGTGTCCTTCTCGCGCTGCGCCTCGGCCGACGAGCCCGTCGTCGGCCTGGCCGGAGCAGGTGCCGCGCTGGCGGCCCGCGGGGTTGTGCCCCCCTTGCCGCCCGACGAGCCGACCGTGCGCGCCGACGAGGTCGGCGCGGGGGTCGGCTTCTGCCGAGGCGGGATCGAGGGCGGTGCGGGGTCGGTCATGCATCCTCCGCGGACGTGTCAGGGGCCGTCTGCGACGGTCCGTCGGTGGCCGCAGCCGTGGCGCTGGGAGCACCGGGTCCTTCGACCACGGTACCGGCATCCTCGGGCTCCTGGCGTTCCGCGTTCCGCGCGACGGCGATGATCTTGTCGCCGTTGTCGGGCTTGGCGAAGATCACGCCCTGCGTCGTGCGGCCCGTCGCGTTCACCTCGGAGACCGCCGAGCGCACCACCTTGCCGCGCTCCATGATCACCAGGACCTCGTCGTCGGGGGCGACGACGAGCGCCCCGACCAGCAGGCCGTTCTGCTCCGGCAGGTTGGCCACCCGGATGCCGTAGCCGTTGCGGCCCTGCTGGCGGTAGTTCTCCACGGTGAGCGCGGTGCGCTTCGCGATACCGCCCTCGGTGACCGTGAACAGGAACGCGTCCTCGCGCACGACGTCCGCGGCGAGCAGCTCGTCCTCGTCGCGGAACTTCATCCCCGTGACGCCGCTGGTCGCGCGGCCCATCGGCCGCAGCTGCTCGTCGTCCGCCGTGAACCGGATCGACTGGCCGACGCGCGAGACCAGGATCAGGTCCTGGTCGGAGTCGACCAGGCGTGCGGCCACCAGCTCGTCCGGCCGGCCCTCGTCGTCCTCGCGCAGGTTGATCGCGATGACGCCGCCGGACCGGTTGGAGTCGTAGTCCGCGAGCCGGGTCTTCTTCACCAGGCCGCGCTTCGTGGCCAGGACCAGGTACTCCGCCTGGTCGTAGTCCCGCAGCGCGAGCACCTGGGCGATCCGCTCGTCGGGCTGGAAGGCGAGCAGGTTGGCGACGTGCTGGCCCTTCGCGTCCCGGCCGCCTTCGGGCAGCTCGTACGCCTTCGCCCGGTAGACGCGGCCCAGGTTCGTGAAGAACAGCAGCCAGTGGTGCGTCGTCGTGACGAAGAAGTGGTCCACCAGGTCGTCCTCGCGCAGCTGCGCGCCCTTGACGCCCTTGCCACCGCGGCGCTGCGCCCGGTAGTTGTCGCTGCGCGTGCGCTTGGCGTAGCCGCCGCGGGTGATGGTGACGACCATCTCCTCCTCGGCGATGAGGTCCTCGACGCTGACCTCGCCGTCGAACGGCAGGATCCGGGTGCGCCGCTCGTCGCCGTACTTGTCGACGATCTCCGCGAGCTCGTCGGACACGATCTCGCGCTGCCGCTGCTCGGAGGCGAGGATCTCGAGGTAGCCCTTGATCTGCGTCTCGAGCTCGGCGTACCGGTCCAGGATCTCCTGGCGCTGCAGCGCGGCCAGGCGGCGCAGCTGCAGGTTGAGGATCGCGTTGGCCTGCACCTCGTCGACGTCGAGCAGCGCCATCAGGCCCGTGCGGGCCTCGTCGGCGTCGGGGGAGCGGCGGATGAGCGCGATGACCTCGTCGAGCGCGTCGAGCGCCTTGAGGTAGCCGCGGTAGATGTGGATCTGCTCCTCCGCCTTGCGCAGGCGGTACGCCGTGCGCCGGCGGATGACGTCGAGCTGGTGCGCGGTCCAGTGCCGCACGAACGCGTCGATGCTGAGCGTGCGCGGCACGCCGTCGACGAGCGCGAGCATGTTGGCGCCGAACGTGTCCTGCAGCTGCGTGTGCTTGTACAGGTTGTTCAGCACGACCTTCGCGACCGCGTCGCGCTTGAGCACGATCACCAGGCGCTGACCCGTGCGGCCCGAGGTCTCGTCGCGGATGTCCGCGATCCCGCCGACCTTGTTCTCGCGGACCAGGTCCGCGATCTTCTTGGCCAGCGCGTCCGGGTTCACCTGGTACGGGAGCTCGGTCACGACGAGGCAGATGCGGCCCTGGATCTCCTCGACCTCGACGACCGCGCGCATCGTGATCGAGCCGCGGCCCGTGCGGTAGGCGTCCTCGATGCCCCGGTGGCCCAGGATCGTCGCCGACGTGGGGAAGTCGGGACCCTTGATGCGCTCCATGAGCGCCTCGAGCAGCTCCTCGTTCGACGCCTCGGGGTGGTCGAGGTGCCACTGCACACCCGCCGCCACCTCGCGCAGGTTGTGCGGCGGGATGTTGGTGGCCATGCCGACCGCGATGCCCGCCGAGCCGTTGACCAGCAGGTTCGGGAACCGCGCCGGCAGGACCTGCGGCTCCTGCGTCCGGCCGTCGTAGTTGTCGCCGAACTCGACCGTGTCCTCGTCGATGTCCCGCACCATCTCCATGGCGAGCGGGGCCATCTTGCACTCGGTGTACCGCGGGGCGGCCGCCGGGTCGTCGCCGGGGGAGCCGAAGTTGCCCTGGCCGGAGACGAGCGGGTAACGCATCGACCAGTCCTGCACCAGGCGGACCAGGGCGTCGTAGATCGCCGTGTCGCCGTGCGGGTGGTACTTGCCCATGACGTCGCCGACGACGCGGCTGCACTTCGAGAACTGGCGGTCGGGGCGGTACCCGCCGTCGTACATCGCGTACAGGACGCGGCGGTGCACGGGCTTGAGCCCGTCGCGCACGTCGGGGAGCGCGCGCCCGACGATGACCGCCATCGCGTAGTCCAGGTACGACCGCTGCATCTCGAGCTGCAGGTCGACCTGGTCGATCCGGCCGTGCTCGATGCCGTCGCCGTTCGGGATGTCCGTCACGTCAGTCCTTCGTCAGTTTCGTGGTCGCGCGGGTTCGTGGGGCTCGCTCGTCGTATCCAGGACGACGAGCGGCGCCTCTAAATACTCTGCCTATGTCGATATCTTGCGGGGCTCGCTTCGCTCACTCCTCAGATATCGAGGAACCGGACGTCCTTGGCGTTCCGCTGGATGAAGGAACGACGAGCCTCGACGTCCTCGCCCATGAGGACCGAGAAGATCTCGTCCGCCGCGGCCGCCTCGTCGAGCGTCACCTGCAGGAGCGTGCGGTGCTCGGGGGACATGGTCGTCTCCCACAGCTCCGAGTAGTCCATCTCGCCCAGGCCCTTGTAGCGCTGGATCGAGTTCTCCTTGGGCAGCCGCTTGCCGGCGGCCTGGCCCTCGGCGACGTACGCGTCCCGCTCCCGGTCGGTGTACACGTAGTCGTGCTCCGCGTTGGACCACTTGATGCGGTACAGCGGCGGCTGCGCCATGTACACGTGCCCGTGCTTGATGAGCTCCGGCATGTACCGGAACAGGAGGGTCAGCAGCAGCGTGCGGATGTGCTGGCCGTCGACGTCGGCGTCGGCCATGAGCACGATCTTGTGGTACCGCAGCTTGGCGAGGTCGAAGTCCTCGCCGATCCCGGTGCCGAAGGCCGTGATCAGCGCCTGGACCTCCTGGTTGGACAGCGCCCGGTCCAGGCGCGCGCGCTCGACGTTGAGGATCTTCCCGCGGATCGGCAGGATCGCCTGCGTGCGCGGGTTGCGACCCCGGACCGCGGAGCCGCCGGCCGAGTCGCCCTCGACGATGAAGACCTCGCACTCCTCCGGGCGGTTGGACTGGCAGTCCTTGAGCTTGCCCGGCATGCCGCCCGACTCGAGCAGACCCTTGCGCCGCGTCGCCTCGCGCGCCTTGCGGGCCGCCATGCGGGCGGACGCCGCCTGGATGGACTTGCGGATCACGTCCCGCGCCTCGTTCGGGTGCGAGTCGAGCCAGTCACCGAGCTGCTCGTTCACCACGCGCTGCACGAAGGTCTTGGCCTCGGTGTTGCCGAGCTTGGTCTTCGTCTGGCCCTCGAACTGCGGCTCGCCGAGCTTGATGGAGATGACCGCCGTGAGCCCCTCGCGGATGTCCTCACCCGTGAGGTTCTCGTCCTTGTCCTTGAGGATGCCCTTGTCCCGCGCGTACCGGTTGATCAGGCCGGTCATCGCCGCACGGAAGCCCTCCTCGTGCGTGCCGCCCTCGGTGGTCGCGATCGTGTTGGCGTACGCATGGACCGACTCCGAGTAGGCCGTGGTCCACTGCAGCGCGATCTCGACCGAGATCTTCTTGTCCTTGTCCTCGGACTCGAACGCGATGACCTCGGGGTTCACCACCTCGACCTTCTTGGTCGAGTTGAGGTGCTTGACGTAGTCGAGCAGCCCGTCGTCGTACTTGTACGTGACGACGCGTGCCTCGGTCTCCTCCTCGTCGCCCGCGACCTCGTTGCCGGTGTCCAGGTGCTCCGGACGCTCGTCGGTCAGCGTGATCTGCAGGCCCTTGTTGAGGAAGGCGTACTGCTGGAACCGTGCCCGCAGGGTCTCGAAGTCGAAGTCGACGGTCTCGAAGATCGCCGGGTCCGGCCAGAACGTCTGCTGCGTGCCCGTGTCGCTCGTCGCCTCGCCCCGGCGGATCTCGCCGACCGGGTGGCCGCCGTCCGCGAAGTCCATCTCCCACGCGTAGCCGTCGCGCCGGACCACGGACTCCACGCGGGTCGAGAGGGCGTTGACCACCGAGATGCCGACGCCGTGCAGTCCGCCGGAGACCGCGTAGCCGCCGCCGCCGAACTTCCCGCCGGCGTGCAGGATCGTCATGACGACCTCGAGCGTGGGCTTGCCCTCGGTCGGGTGGAGCTCGACCGGGATGCCGCGGCCGTTGTCGACCACCCGCACACCGCCGTCGGCGCGCAGCGTCACCTCGATGTGGTCGCAGTAGCCGGCCAGCGCCTCGTCGACCGAGTTGTCCACCACCTCGTAGACCAGGTGGTGCAGCCCGCGCTCGCCGGTGGAGCCGATGTACATGCCCGGGCGCTTGCGCACCGCCTCCAGGCCTTCGAGGACGGTGATCGCGGAGGCGTCGTAGCTGCTGCCGGACTCGGGCTGGGGGCTGGGCTGCTCGGCCACGCGGGTGGTACTCCTCAAGGTCGCAGACGCGCCGGAGCGGGCCGCCCGGCCGCGAGGAGGGCAGATCACTCCGTGACGCTGGAGTTCCGGGCACCAAGGCGCCAGGAATGACCCTAGAAGTCTACCTGTCCGCAGGCCCCGGACCCCCCGAACCACGCGGTACCGGTGGTCGAGCGGTGGAGGAGCGGTGGACGGCTGGCACGCCACGGGGGTCCGCACTCGTCCCCGGCTCCCGTGCAGCCCCACCGGTGACTCCACCGGTACTCCACCCTGGCGCACCCGCGGCTCACCCGTAGGTGTCGCGCACCCCGCGGCCCGGCACGCTCCGCGGGCCCCGGGAGAACCCTGGCCCGCCCGGCCCCTGCACCTCGATCTGGACGACGACGCCCTCGCCCAGCGCCTCGCCGAGCGTGCGCAGCATCGTCGGGACCGCCCACCGCAGGTTGGTGGCCCACGCCGTGGACTCCGCGCGCATCGTCAGCACGCCGGCGTCGAACGACACGTAGGCGGCGCGCGCCGCGACCTCCTCGCCGAACAGCTCCGGCCACCGCGCCTGGATCGTCCCCGCCGTCACCCCGGGGGTCCACGCGAGCTGTCCGACGAGCGCGTCGAGCGACTCGGCGACCGTGCGCGGGTCCCGGCCCCCCGGCCGCGCGTCCCCGAGCTGGACCTCCGACCGCCGGCCGCGCGGGGCGTCCCCCGGACGCAGGCCCCGGCGCCGCGCGCTCTCCTTCGCCCGGCCCAGCGCGGCCGCGGCGACCGCCCGCTCCGGGGTGAGCTCGACGAGCTCGCGCAGGGGTCGGGCGTCGGCGGGCGCCTCGTCAGAGGACACGCGCCACCTCACCACCCATGACGTCGACGCGGGCTCCGGCCAACGGCTCGGGCACGTCCTGCGCGACCGCGGCGGTGATGAGTACCTGACGTCCGGGGGCGACGAGCTCGGCCAACCGGTCGCGCCGGCGCGCGTCGAGCTCCGCGAAGACGTCGTCGAGCACCAGTACGGGCTCGGCGTCCGCGGACTCGTGCTGACCGCCCTCGGTGAGCACGCGCCAGGACGCGAGCCGCAGCGCCAGCGCGAACGACCACGACTCGCCATGGCTCGCGTAGCCCTTGGCCGGCAGGTCGGCGAGCGTCAGGACCAGGTCGTCACGGTGCGGTCCGACGAGGCACACGCCGCGCTCGATCTCCTTCGGCCGCAGCCGCCCCATCGCCTCGAGGAGCTGGGCCTCGACCAGGTCGACGCCGGCCTCCGCGGGGGCGGGCCCCTGGTCCTCGAGCACCGCGTCGAGGGACGCGCGGTAGGCGATCCGTGCGGCGCCCTGCCCCGCGCTGACCTGCTCGTACGCCGCCGCGACGTGGGGCGCGAGGTCCCGCACCAGAGCCCGCCGCTCGACGACGAGGCGCGCGCCGAGCTGGGCCAGCTTCGCGTCCCACACGTCCAGCGTGCGCAGGTCGGAGCCCTGCCGGGCCCGCGCGGCCGCGCCGGCCGACTTCAGCAGCGCCGACCGCTGGCGCAGCACCCGCTCGTAGTCCTGCACGGTCGCCGCGACGCGCGGCGCGAGCTGCACCAGCAGCGCGTCGAGGAACGAGCGCCGTCCGTCCGGGTCGCCCTTGACCAGCGCCAGGTCCTCGGGCGCGAAGAGCACCGTGCGCAGCATGCCCAGCACGTCGCGCGCCCGCACCGGGCTCCCGCCGTTGACGCGCGCGCGGTTGGCCTTGCCCGGCGTGATCTCGACCTCGACGACCGTCGCGCGCGGCCGGCCGGGCTCCAGCTCCCGGACGATCTTGGTCCCGACCACCGCGCGCGCCGTCCCCGCACGGACCAGCGCGGCGTCGGTCGGCACCCGGTGGCTGCCGAGCGTCGCGACGTACCCGATCGCCTCGACCAGGTTCGTCTTGCCCTGCCCGTTGGGTCCGACGAGCGCCGTGATACCCGGGTCGAGCTCGAGCTCGACGTGCGGGTAGGAGCGGAAGTCCGTCAGGTGCAGGTGCGCGACGTACATCGAGGTGGCGAGGCTCCGGCTGGGCTCGGGGTCAGGCTGACGGCGGGACCGCGGCGCCGGCCGCGGGCGTCGTGCTCGTGACCGGGCCGGTGGTGCCGGCCGGCTTCACCGCGTGGCCGCCGAACTGCTGGCGCAGCGCCGCGACGGCCTTCATCGCGGGCGACTCGCCCTGCCGCGAGGCGAACCGCGCGAACAGCGCGGCCGAGATCACCGGGGCGGGGACGGCGAGGTCGATCGCCTCGTCGACGGTCCAGCGGCCCTCGCCCGAGTCCTCGACCCAGTCGTCGATCGCGGCCAGGCCCGGGTCCTCCTGCAACGCGCGGACCAGCAGCTCGAGCAGCCACGACCGCACGACCGTGCCCTTGGTCCACGCCTGCATGGTCCCGTGCACGTCCGTGACCAGGTCCTTCGCGGCCAGGAGCTCGTAGCCCTCCGCGTACGCCTGCATCAGTCCGTACTCGATGCCGTTGTGCACCATCTTCGCGTAGTGCCCCGCACCGACCTTGCCCGCGTGCACGAACCCGTCGGCGCGCTCACCCTCCGGGCGCAGCGCGTCGAACACCGGCATCACGCGCTCGACCGACGCGGCGTCGCCGCCGACCATGAGCCCGTACCCGTTCTTCAGGCCCCAGACGCCACCCGAGACCCCGGCGTCGAGGAACCCGATGCCACGCTCGCGCAGCAGCGCCGCGTGCGGCTCGTCGTCCTGGTAGTACGAGTTCCCGCCGTCGATGACGACGTCGCCCTCGGCGAGCAGCCCGGCCAGGTCGTTGATGACGCCGTCGGTGATCTCCCCGGACGGGACCATCACCCACACGACGCGCTCGCCCGCGGGCATGGACTCCACCAGGGCCTCGAGGCTCGGCACGTCCGTGACGTCGGGGTTGCGGTCGAAGCCGACGACCTCGATCCCGGCGCCACGGATGCGCTCGCGCATGTTGGCGCCCATCTTGCCCAGCCCGACCAGACCGATCTTCATGACGAGCGTCCTTCCGTTGTCGCAGGCGTCCCGACCGACGCCCCGTCCGCTGTCCCGGTCCACTGTCTCGCAGACCGGTGGTCGCGGCGCGTCAGCTGGCGAAGCGGATGGGCACCAGCAGGTACCGGTAGCCCTTGTCGTCCTCGCCGTCGAGCGACTCCTGGCCGGTGAACTCCACGGGCTTGTTCGGGTGCGTGAACGACATCCGGACGAACGTGGTGTCCAGCGCGCCCAGCCCGTCGAGCAGGAACTGCGGGTTGAACGCCACGGAGATGTCCTCGCCGACGAGCGTGGCCTCGAGCGCCTCCGACGCCTGGGCGTCGTCCCCCTGACCGGCGTCCAGCACCACCTGGCCGTCGGAGAAGCTCAGCCGGATCGGGGTGTTGCGCTCCGCGACCAGGGCCACACGCTTGGCGGCGTCGGTGAGTTGGGCCTTGGAGACGATCGCGTGGATCGGCGTCTCGTCCGGGAACAGCCGACGGACGGCGGGGTAGTCGCCGTCGACGAGCAGGCTCGTCGTCTGGCGGCCGGCCGCCTCGAAGCCGATCAGGTCGACGCCCGCCCCGGTGGAGAGCGACACCGCGACCGAGCCGGCCGTGCCCAGCGACTTCGCCGCGTCGGACAGGGTGCGGGCGCGCACCAGCGCGACCGTCGAGATGTCCGGCGAGGCCGGGGTCCAGGTCAGCTCGCGCAGCGCCAGGCGGTAGCGGTCGGTCGCGAGCAGCGTGACCTTCTCGCCCTCGATCTCGACGCGCACGCCCGTAAGCAGCGGCAACGTGTCGTCCCGGCTCGCGGCGACGGAGACCTGGGCGACCGCGTGCGTCATCGCGTCGCCGTCGACCGTGCCGCTGACGGGCGGCATGACCGGCAGGTTCGGGTAGTCCTCCACGGGCATCGTGAGGAGCGTGAACCGGCTCGCGCCGCAGGTCACGACGACCTTGGTGCCGTCGAGCACCACGTCGACGGGCTTCGCGGGCAGTGCGCGCGAGATCTCGGCGAGCAGGCGGCCGGACACGAGGACCGTCCCGGGCTCGGAGACGTCGGCCGGGATCTGCGACCGCGCCGAGACCTCGTAGTCGAAGCTCGAGAGCTGGATGGTGCCCGAGCTGTCCGCCTCGATCCGCACTCCGGCGAGGACCGGGACCGGGGGACGGGTCGGCAGGCTCCTGGCCGTCCAGGTGACGGCGTCGGCTAGAACGTCGCGCTCGACCCGGAACCTCATGGACCACACCTCTCGTCGTACGTGCCGCTGGCTGCTGCGCACGAATCACAAGGACGTGGTGCGGGCGCTCGTGACGCGAACACTACGCGAGAGGGAGGACACGCGGCAGCGGTCCTGCTGCTGGTGGGGAGTGCATGGTGGTCAGGGACGTCCGTGTCGTGCGCTGTCGCCGGCCTGCTGCGCGGGCCGGGGCACGCCGGGCTCCGCCGGCACGCACCGAAGGTGTGTGGATCATCGTCCTGGAGATCTGTCGTCGTCGTCATCGCGTCTGTGCACGGTGTGGACAAGCGCTGTCGTCGCAGGTCGACGTGTCGTTCACGTGTGGACGGCGCCTGTGGGCCCGCGGGCTCTCGCCGTGGACGGACGTGGACGGTCGTTCGCGTGTCATTCGTCGTCCACCGGTGCGTCATCCCCGGTCCACACGTTCCGACTCGTCGTCCACCGTTGTCCACAGGCCTGTGCACAGATGTGAACAGTCATCCCATGCATGCTTGAACCTGGGGATGAAGGTCGCCCGATCCGTCCGGATCGATGTCCGGTTCTGTCCTGTTTTGGGGTGGCCGACCGGACCGACGGCACGCGTGGCCCTGTTCTCGCAGGTCAGAGGGCTACCCCAGTGCGGCCCGTCGCACGTTGCTCCGAACGGGTGATCACGAGACGTTGTACCCAGCGTCTGTGGAAAAACCTGGGGACGTTTCAGCCCCGGCTCTGCTGCTTGATCCGGTTCGTGAGCTCGGTGACCTGGTTGTAGATCGACCGGCGCTCGGCCATGAGCTCGCGGATCTTGCGGTTGGCGTGCATGACGGTGGTGTGGTCACGGCCGCCGAACGCCTGGCCGATCTTCGGCAGGGAGAGGTCGGTCAGCTCGCGGCACAGGTACATGGCGATCTGCCGGGCGGTGACCAGGACACGGGACCGGGACGAGCCGCACAGGTCCTCGATGCTCAATCCGAAGTACGCGGCGGTCTGGCCGATCACCTGCGTCGAGGTGATCTCGGTGGTCTGGTCGTCCGTGATGAGGTCCTTGAGGACGATCTCGGCGAGGGAGAGGTCGACCTGCTGCCGGTTGAGGCTCGCGAAGGCCGTGACCCGGATGAGCGCGCCCTCGAGCTCCCGGATGTTCGTCGAGATCTTGGAGGCGATGTACTCGAGCACCTCGGGCGGCGCCTGCATGTTGTCGCCGCCGGCCTTCTTGCGCAGGATCGCGATGCGGGTCTCGAGGTCCGGCGGCTGGACGTCGGTGATGAGTCCCCACTCGAACCGCGACCGCATGCGGTCCTCGAAGCCGTTGAGCTGCTTGGGCGGCAGGTCGGACGTGATGACGACCTGCTTGTTGGCGTTGTGGAGCGTGTTGAACGTGTGGAAGAACTCCTCCATCGTCTGCTCCTTGCCCTGCAGGAACTGGATGTCGTCGATGAGGAGCACGTCGACCTCGCGGTAGCGGCGCTGGAACGCGCCGGCCTTGCCCTCCGAGATCGAGTTGATGAAGTCGTTGGTGAACTCCTCGGAGTTCACGTAGCGCACCCGGACGCTGGGGTAGAGGTTCTGCGCGTAGTGGCCGATCGCGTGCAGCAGGTGCGTCTTGCCGAGGCCCGAGTCGCCGTAGATGAACAGCGGGTTGTACGCCTTCGCCGGCGCCTCGGCGACGGCCACGGCCGCCGCGTGCGCGAAGCGGTTGGACGACCCGATGACGAAGGTCTCGAAGAGGTAGTGCGGGTTGAGCCGTGCCGGCTCGGCCTGCTGCCGGCGGGCGCCGGAGTCGGACCCCGAGCGCGTGGGCCGCGCGGGCTCGTCGTCGAGGTCGCGGCCACGTTGCTGGTCACGCGTGCGGTCCCGCCCGCCGTCGACGAGGTCGTCGTCACGGACGGACGAGGGGCGGGCGACGCCGGCCGGCTCGTCGGCACCGTCCGACGAGGCACGCTCGAGCGGTGCGTCGGCGAGCTGCTCGGGCGCCGACGTCATGGCGCGCACCGCCGGGGGCGCGTCGTCCACCAGGGCCGGGTCCACGGTGATGGCGAAGCGGCCGTCGCGGCCGAGAGCGGAGCCGAGGGCCTCGGTGACCTCGGAGCGCACCTTTGTCTCGAGGTACTCCTTGGTGTACTCGTTGCCGACCGCCAGGATGATCGTCCCGTCGAGCAGGCCGAGCGGCTGGGCGAGGCGGACGAACGCCAGCTGACGCTGGGTGATGTCCGGGCTCTCCTCAAGGGTGGTCACCACGTGACCCCAGACCCGGGAGAGCTCTTCGTCCTGTGCCACGTCCTACCTCTGTCACGTCGTCCGTGCGGAGGGCGAGTCTCGCACGCGGGTTGTTGTCCACACAGTTGTCCACACCTGTGTGCTGGCTGTCCAGGCACTCTCTCGTCCGGGGGTGTCCCGCACGACGAGGCGCGACGCGGGGTCCCGGGCGCGGAGCGCAGGAGGGAGCCGCGGGCTCGTCGTCCACAGACGAGGGTCGATCGTAGTGTGGAGAACTCCCCGCTGGGCAGGCCACGGGAGGGTGAGGAATCTCGCGGAGACCGCGCCGCACCGGCGTGTCGGGAGGCCGCCGGCGTGCGCCGTGGCCGAACATGGTCGATTCCGCGTGGGTGGGGCCGTAGGGCTCGTCCGCGCTCCTCGCGCTACCCTCGTGGTTTGACCCCTCGCGTGCGCACGGCGTACCGTAGGTCAGCCTTCTGATGGCTCCTGTCGGCGCGCCCAGACGCCGCACGCCCGGTCGAGTGCCGGTCCGTGTCCTGGAGGAGCAGTCGAGCTCGGCAGACAGACCTGGTCGCGCGACGCGCGCCCATCCGATGGACCACGTAGGAGACTCTCGTGAGCAAGCGCACGTTCCAGCCGAACAACCGGCGCCGAGCCAAGACCCACGGCTTCCGCCTGCGCATGCGCACGCGTGCCGGCCGCGCGATCCTCGCCGCCCGTCGGCGCAAGGGTCGCTCCGAGCTCTCGGCCTGATCCCAGCGTCGGTGCTGCCCGCAGCGCACCGGATGCGTCAGTCCGCCGAGTTCGAGCAGGCGGTCCGGCGCGGCGCGCGCGGCGGACGGGAGACGCTGGTGGTGCACCTGACCACGCGAACCGACCCCGGGCCCGACGGCCCGGTGGTCGGTTTCGTCGTGTCCAAGGGGGTAGGGGGAGCCGTGGTCCGCAACCGCGTCAAGCGACGGCTGCGCGCGCTCATGGCGACGCGGACGGCGCAGCTGCCGACCGAGGCCGGGCTCGTCGTCCGGGCGCTGGCCCCCGCCGCGGACGCGACGTTCGAGCGGCTCGGCGCCGACCTGGACGGTGCCCTCCGCACGGCAGCCCGACGAGCGCGGGTGGCCTCGTGACCAGCCGGCTCGCACCGCGCGCCGTCGGGCGGTTCGTCGTGCGGCTGCCGGGGCTCGCACTGCTGGGTCTGCTCTGGCTCTATCAGCACCTGGTTTCGCCGCTCACCCCCCAGACCTGCCGCTACTACCCGTCCTGCTCGCAGTACGCGGTGGTCGCGGTCCGGCGGCACGGTGCTCTGCGTGGCACGTGGCTCGCCGCCCGGCGGCTCCTGCGCTGCCACCCCTGGACCCCTGGCGGGGTCGACGACGTGCCTCCGGCGCGTGAGTCCCGCCGCATCGACGTGGCGCACCCCGCCCACTGACCCCTGACAGGAGCTCTGCCCACATGTCGTGGTTCGACGGCCTGCTGCAGCCGATCATGATTGCGGTGGCCTGGATCATGGTCCAGTTCCACAGCCTGTTCAGCTGGTTGGGGATGGACCCGGACGGCGGGCTCGCGTGGACGCTGTCCATCGTCGGCCTCGTGATCGTCATCCGCATCGCCCTGATCCCGCTGTTCTTCAAGCAGATCAAGGCATCCCGCGGCATGCAGATGCTCGCGCCGGAGATGCAGGCCATCCAGAAGAAGTACAAGGGCAAGTCCGACCCCGCGTCCCGCGAGGCGATGAGCCGCGAGACCATGGAGCTGTACCGCAAGCACGGCACGAACCCGTTCGCGTCCTGCCTGCCGATCCTGCTCCAGTCACCGATCTTCTTCGCGCTGTTCCGGGTGCTCAACTCGCTCAAGCCGCTGTCGGAGGGCACCTACCCGCGCGGCGACCACATCGGGCCGATGACCCAGCAGCTCGCGGAGTCCGCCGAGGGCGCCACCGTGCTCGGGGCTCCGCTGTCCGGCACGTTCATGCAGGCCAACGGCGACATCCACATCCAGATCGTCACCATCCTGCTCATCGTCGCGATGTCGGCGACGACGTTCCTCACGCAGCGCCAGCTGACCATGAAGAACATGCCGCCGGCCGCGAAGCAGGGCCCGATGGCGCAGCAGCAGAAGGTGCTGCTCTACGTCCTCCCGCTGATCTTCGCCTTCTCCGGCGTCAACTTCCCGATCGGTGTCCTGATCTACTGGACCACCACGAACCTGTGGTCGATGGGCCAGCAGTTCTACACGATCCGCCGCATGCCGGCGCCCGGCTCGGACGCCGAGAAGGCGATGCTCGAGCGCCGCGCGCGGAAGGGCAAGGGCGGCACGACCGTGATCGAGGCCGAGGCCGTGGTGGTCGAGGAGCGTCCCCGCGGGCAGCGCGAGCAGCCCAAGCGCAAGGACCGCGCCAAGACGCAGCGGCCCGCCGGCACCGCCTCTGGCGCGTCGTCGAGCGCGTCGAGCGACGCCTCGCTCCCCGTGAGCGACGCTCCGGTCAGTGATGCACCGGTCAGCGACGCACCGATCACGGACGCGCCCTCGTCGGGTGCCCCCGCGAAGAAGCCCACGGGTGCTTCCAGCAAGAAGAAGAAGCCCCGCCCCTCGCAGAACTGAGCCGCGCCACAGCGGCACTGATCACTCGATCGGAGACATGCATGACCACGCAGCCTGAAGCGGACGAGAAGACCCCTGGCTCGCGCCTCGAGGAGGAGGGCGAGATCGCGGCCGACTACCTCGAGGAGCTCCTCGACATCGCGGACCTCGACGGCGACATCGACATCGACGTCGACCACGGCCGCGCAGCGGTGGAGATCGTGTCCGAGGACGCGTCCGACCGTTCGCTCCGCCGCCTGGCGGGTCGTGACGGCGAGGTGCTCGACGCCCTTCAGGAGCTGACGCGGCTGGCCGTCCAGGCGAAGACCGGTGAGCGCAGCCGCCTCATGCTCGACGTCGCCGGCTACCGCGCGGGTCGTCGCGCGGCGCTGACCGAGGTCGCCAAGGAGGCCGTCGCGCGGGTTCGCGAGACCGGCGAGGCGGTCGCGCTCGAGCCGATGAACCCGTTCGAGCGCAAGGTTGTGCATGATGCGGTCGCCGAGGCGGGCCTGGCGAGCGACTCCGACGGCGTCGAGCCGAACCGTCACGTGGTGGTTCGTCCCGCCTGACGGTCGCTGACCGACGAGGGCCGCGGCCCGGGCTGATGCCCGGCCGCGGCCCTCTGTCGTTGGATGACGCGAGGGGTGACGATGGCGCGACTCGCGAAGAAGACCTTCTCTCATGGCGCTCTCCGAGCGGTTCGCCCGTTGCCGCCGCGAGGGTCGCGGGTCGCGACTTCAGGGGCTCGTCGTCGAGCGAGACGCTCTCACTGCGGTCGGCGCCAGGTCCGGCAGTGGCTTCGAGGCTTGAGCGCGTCGCGGGCGCGGCGCCGGGCGGCTCACGTGTTTCACGTGAAACGACTTGCGTGCTGCTGGCTCTGGGCGCGACCCGGACGGCGCGCGACCGACGCGGCCGGACGGTCGGTGGTCCCCTGCGCGCGGGTACCAGTGCGCGCGCTTCGGGTCCGGTTCGGCTGAGGCCGCCCGGGTGCACAGGGCCGGGTGGGGTTCCGGTGCGCGCGTGGCTTCGTTCGGCTGAGGCCGCCCGGGTGCACAGGGCCGGGTTGGGTACCAGTGCGCGCGTGGGCTTCGTTCGGCTGGGCCGCGCGGGTGCGAAGGCCGGACTGGGGACAAGTGCGACTCCACGCCGCGCTCGGATAGAACGTGCCGGGGCCCGCCTGGGTAAGGCCGGGTATGGGCGCGCGCGCTCCTCGGGAGCGACGAGCGCGCGTGCTGCGGGGTGGGGAAGTCGACCGGCGACGAGAACGCCGAGGTTCCGCCGGCCTGAATAGGGATGCGGCGCTGTTGGACCGGACCTTCTCCGGACGCTCGAACTCCGGCCGCAGGCGAGCACTGGTGCCGAAGTGCTCCTCGGCGAGGGGTGGAGGTGCGGCAGGTGAAGAGCGTCCGCGTGTCGTCCACTACCTAGCGCCCGGCCCGTCTTCGCGGACCGTTGGCGCCACGTGGTCGACGATCCAGGCAGTGGCGTCGATGGGGAAGCGCGTGGTTCCGGCGGATTGGTTGTGAGGCGCACATCCGTCGGGGGAGCGGAGTGCCGTGGGACACGGCGTCGGGCCGCCCGTGGATGGCGACGCACTTCGAGGGCTCCTCTGACTGGCTCGTGAGAGCTCCGCTCGCCGGCTCGGCTGGTGGACGGCCCGCGCCCGCCGTCGGCGCGGGGAGCCAGGCTGGGCGGGTCGCTGCTCGGCCACGACGACGCGCGGTCTCGTACCGGACGGCTGTTTCACGTGAAACGCGAGCCGGCGCCACGAGCGCATGCTCGCTAGCTGCTCGACGGGCACGCCTATCAGCGCCAGCGCGCCTCGCCTGGTGAAGGGCACGCGCGCGGTGTACGTCGGCTCGTTGGTGCGTACACGCCTACAACTGTGGGGAGCATGTGCGCCCGGCCCCAGCCCCCTCGCCGGTGTCGCCCGACGGCGGTCCACGAAGAGCGACGCCCCCGCCGCCCGACGGCAGTTCACGTCAGACGGCGCCGGTGCTCGCCCGACGGCGTTTCACGCGAAGCGGCGCCGGTGCCGCTCGACGACGTCTCACGCGTAGCGGCTCCCGTGCCGCTCGACGGCGTTTCACGCGAAGCGGTGCTGGTGCCGCTCGACGGCGTTTCACGTGAAACGGGCGCGCCGCCCTCTCGTCAGGCTCGTGGGGGAGTGGCAGCCCTCTGAGAGCGCCTCCTGCAGTGCCGGGACGCGCCGCAGCCGTCGCGCGGGGCCGCGCGTGGGTGTCGGACGGCGTGCGACGAGGCCGAGTCCGACCCGGCCCTGACGAAGCGGCCCGAGATCGCGTCGAGCTCGCCTTCCCCGAACGTGCGGACCCCGGACGAGTGGTCGTCGCGTCGTGCAGGCGCCTGAGGCTCGCGCTGTCGCCTGAGGCCACGGCGACGCGTTCGAGCGCTCGCCGCAGGCGTGCAGAAGCGCGCCGACCTTCGGTTCCACGTGAAACAAGGTGAGGTGGCTGGCCAAGGCCCGCGCGCTGTGACCCGTCGGCGCGGCGCGTGCGACACGAGCCACCCGGACGGGTGGCCCCACGCCTGCTCCCGGGCCGTCGCGGCGCGAGCGCGGTACCTGCGGGCGCTCCATCGTCGACCGGTGTCGCGGGCGGCGCTGGCTGGGTGTAGGTCGGTCCACCGAGGGGCCAGACCTCTCACACATGTCGTGGCCAGCCGGTACGGTGAACCAGCCCCGGTGGACGCGTTGCGCGGTGCTGTGTCGTGCGCACGGCTGGGGGGACTGGCCGGTGCATCGAGAGGGGTTGACGTGGCGGAGCGGCACGACGAGGAGCGCGTGGAGCGCGACCCGTTGTCCGAGGATCCACGCCTGCCGGAGTACTTCGGCCCGGCCTGGCCGACCGTCGAGGCGTTCCATCGTCTCTTGACCGAGCAGGGTGTGCTGCGCGGGCTGATCGGGCCGCGCGAGGTCTCGCGCCTCTGGGAGCGGCACCTGCTGAACTCGGCGGCTGTCGTGCCGTACCTCCCGGAGAACGGAACGGTCGTCGACCTCGGTAGCGGGGCGGGCCTGCCCGGCGTGGTGGTCGCGGCGATGCTTCCCCGGGCTCACGTCATCCTGCTCGAGCCGATGGAGCGGCGGACCGACTGGCTCACCGAGGTGGTGGAGCGGCTCGAGCTCGCGCACGTCACGGTCCGGCGCGGCCGCGCGCAGGAGGCGCTGGAACTCCAGGCCGACGTGGTGACGACACGCGCGGTCGCATCGCTCGAGAAGCTCTATGCGTGGGCGGTGCCGTTGATCCGGCCCGGAGGTCGATTGGTCGCTCTCAAGGGCGGCCGTGCCGAGGAGGAGATCGCGGCCGGCCGACGTGCCGCGCAGCGAGCGAAGCTGATCGCGGTCGACCTGCACGAGGTGGCCACTCTCGACGGGGTGGAGAGCACGCGGGTCGTCGTGGCGCAAACCAGGGGAGCGGCATGATCTTCGGCAGGCGGAAGCAGCGGGAGAGCGCGGATGCGCCCGCCACGCGCGAGTCCGTCGCCCCGGCCGCGGCGCAGCTCGACGGCATGAGCCGGCGCGGAGGCGGCGACAGCGCGCGGGGATCGGCCGACGCGACCCAGGCTGACGCTGCGGCCGGCCCGCGCGGCGCCGCGGCTGTCGAAGGATCTCTCGCACCAGATGGGACGCGTGCCGAGCATGTGGGCTCCGCTCGTGCGTCGGTTCCCGCAGCGCAGGACGGAGCCGGCACGGCAAGGCCGGACGCATCACGTGAGCCGGGGGAGGGGAGGGGTCACGCCGAGGCGGCCAGCCGCCCCGCGGGGGCCACCTCCAGTGCTGCTGCCTCGCGCGGCCCCGAGGTCGAGGTCGAGACCGCCTCGTCGACGCCGGAGCGTGCCGCGACGTGGGCGGCGACCTGGGGGGTGGAGCGGCAGCCGCGCGAGAGCGCCCCTGGCGTCGATGTTCCACGTGAAACGTCGCCGTCGGAGATGGCCGGTTCCGCCGGGCTCCCTCTCGCGGACCCGGCAGTTCTGCGTGGGACGTCGTCGGGTGCCCCAGTGGCCGTTCCACGTGAAACGTCCCCAGCGGATGCGGGCCTGGCCGTTCCACGTGAAACGTCGGCAACGGACGCGCACCTGGCCGCACCAGGTCAAACGTCATCGGCGGATGCGGGCCCGGCCGTTCCACGCGAATCGTCGCCGGCGGATGCGGGCCTGGCCGTTCCACCAGCATCGTCGCCGGCGGGCGCGACGAACGCGGTCGCGCTCGTCGAGCCTGCCCTGGAAGTGGCTACCTCGGGTGCCCGCCCGGCAAGCGAGGCAGTTCTCGAGCGTCATCATGAGGGGATGCAGCCCGGAACGCTGCCGCCCGCAGGCGACGGCGCGAGTGTGGGTGCCGGTCCACGCGGAACTGAGACGGGCACGGGCGCCGGGTCGCAGGGAGGCGTGCCGCAGCAGGCCGGCCAGGTGGGCGAGACGCAGGCGAGCGAGGGTACGCGCGATGTTCCACGTGAAACAGCGTCGACCGTGGCCTGGGCACCCGTCGATCCGGAGGACAATGGTCCGGGCGCACCAAGCGTCCGCATCACCGATGACGAACGCGACGGAGAGATGGTCGACGAACACGATCCGGAGGAGCGCCGCCGCGCCGCCCTCGTGGAGAGCCTGCCGACGGCGACCGACGACACGCCCCTGATGGCCGAGCTCCAGCTCGACGCGCGTCGGCGCATCGAGCTGCGCGGACGTCGGTTCCCGGCGCCGCCGGAGACGCGCGTGATCACCGTCGCGAACCAGAAGGGCGGCGTCGGCAAGACGACCACGACGGTCAACCTGGCGGCGGCCCTGGCCCAGGCCGGGCTCAACGTCCTGGTGCTGGACAACGACCCGCAGGGCAACGCGTCCACCGCACTGGGAGTCGAGCACCGCGCGGGCACCCCGTCCATCTACGAGGTGCTGATCGAGGGCTCACCGATGGCCGAGGCCGTCCAGCAGAGCGCCGACATCCCGACGCTGTGGTGCCTGCCCGCCACGATCGACCTCTCCGGCGCCGAGATCGAGCTCGTCTCGATGGTGGCGCGCGAGACCCGGCTGCGCACCTCGCTCGACACCTACCTCCAGTGGCGTCTCGACAACGGCATGGAACGCATCGACTACGTCTTCGTCGACTGCCCGCCGAGCCTGGGTCTGCTGACCGTGAACGCCTTCGTGGTGGCACGCGAGGTGCTGATCCCGATCCAGTGCGAGTACTACGCGCTGGAGGGTCTGAGCCAGCTGCTCAAGACCATCCAGCTCATCCAGGCGCACCTGAACCGCGATCTGCACGTCTCGACCATCCTGCTGACGATGTACGACGCGCGGACCAACCTCGCGCAGCAGGTGGCGTCGGAGGTCCGCGAGCACTTCCCTGACCGCACGCTCCGGACGACCGTGCCACGCTCCGTGCGCATCTCCGAGGCGCCGAGCTACGGCCAGACCGTCATGACGTACGACGCGAGCTCCTCGGGGGCGCTCGCCTACCTCGAGGCGGCGCGCGAGCTCGCCGAGCGCGGCGCCGCCGCCCTGACCAGCACGGACGCGCCCGCGGGCGCACAGGAGGAACGATGAGCGAGAAGCGTCGCGGGCTGGGCAGGGGACTGGGTGCCCTGATCCCCACCGGGCTGGACGGACAGCGGCCCAGCGGGGACCGCCCCGTCGACGTCTTCTTCCCGGACCGGCAGCAGGAGGCGCGGGACGACGCCGAGCGGCCGACGGCGGCAGCGGAAGGCGTGCTCGACACCAAGAGCTCGACGCCACCCGAGGCCGACGGGGCGACGACCGGCGCGGAGCCGGCTGCCGCGAACGTGAGCAGCGCAGCCGAGGGCGGCGTCGACGGCGGGATCGACGCAGACACCGTCGACGCGAGCCAGCCGGGTGCGACCCCGACCCGCGTCGACGACGTCGACGGCCTGGTGCCCGTACCGGGGGCCCGGTTCGCCGAGCTGCCCGTCGGCTCGATCCGACCCAACCCGCGGCAGCCCCGAACGGTCTTCGACGAGGACGCGCTCGGCGAGCTGGTCGGGTCGATCCAGGAGATCGGCGTGCTGCAGCCGGTCGTGGTGCGGCAGGTCGACGACGGCTACGAGCTCATCATGGGCGAGCGACGGTGGCGCGCGACGCAGGAGGCGGGCCTCGACACGATCCCCGCGATCATCCGCGAGACCGAGGACAGCGACCTGCTCCGGGACGCGCTGCTGGAGAACCTCCACCGGTCCCAGCTCAACCCGCTCGAGGAGGCGGCCGCGTACCAGCAGCTGCTGGACGACTTCGGGTGCACGCACGAGGAGCTCGCCTCCCGGATCCACCGCTCCCGTCCGCAGATCTCCAACACGCTGCGCCTGCTCCGGCTCCCCCCGCTGGTCCAGCGCAGGGTGGCCGCGGGTGTCCTGTCGGCCGGGCACGCACGCGCGCTGCTCGGGCTCGCGGACGGTGCGGCGATCGAGCGGCTGGCGCAGCGGATCGTCGCCGAGGGCCTGTCCGTCCGCGCGGTCGAGGAGATCGTCTCGCTCGGTGGCGACGACACGCAGCCCGCGAAGCGCACGGCGCCGCGCGCGGGTCAGCGCAACGAGGCGCTCGACGAGCTCGCGACCCGGCTGTCCGACCGGTTGGACACCCGCGTCAAGGTGGTGCTGGGCAAGCAGCGTGGCCGGCTGACGGTCGAGTTCGCGTCGGTCCAGGACCTCAACCGCATCCTGGAGACGCTCGCGCCGGAAGACCCGGGTCTGCTGCGCGGCTGACGGCGCGGTGGGCTCCAGCGGCGGCGCGCGGTGACGAGGAACGCCGTCCGGCGCCGAAAAATCGGGTCAGATCACCCGCGGACGGGCTCGAGACCCGTCGGACGCGCGGCGAGAGAAGCGCGCACCAGGGATCGATACAAGTCACCCAGGTTGTACCCGGCGGCCTCTGCGGACTGTGGGAAGAGCGAGGTCTCGGTCATGCCGGGGGCGACATTGACCTCGAGGAAGTGCACGACCCCGGCGTCGTCGACGATCAGGTCCGCGCGCGACAGCCGGGCGAGGCCGAGGGCACGGTGCGCGGCGACGGCGACGCGGCCGACCTCGTCGAGCACGGCCGGATCGAGCCGAGCCGGGGTGAAGTACTCGACGCGGCCCGGGTTGTACCGGGCGTCGTAGTCGTATGGTCCTTCGGCGACGATCTCGACCGGAGGGAGGGCGACCGGACCCTCGCCGAGGTCGACGACCGACGCGGCGACCTCGACGCCGGCGACCGCTCGCTCGACCAGCGCGGTGTCGCTGTAGGAGAAGCACTCGACCATCGCCCGCGGCAGCTCCTCGGGCGTGGTCACGAGCGAGACTCCGAGTGCCGAGCCGCCCTTGGACGGCTTCACCACGACGGGCAGACCGAGCCGCTCGGCGATCGTGTCGAGGACCCGACCGGCGCCCAGCTCGCGGAAGAGCGACTGCGGGAGCGTCACGAACTCCGGCGTGACCAGCCCGGCGCGGGCGGCGACGGTCTTGCCGATCGGCTTGCTCCACGCCACGCGGCTCGACCGCGGCCCGGTGCCGAGCAGCCGGAGTCCCAGGAGCTGGACGACGTCCCGGACCGACCCGTCCTCTCCGCTCGCGCCGTGCAGGAGGGGCCACACCAGGTCGGGGCGCAGCGCCTCGAGGGCCGGGACCAGGTCGGCGTCGACGTCGTGCACCGTGACGTCCACGCCCGCCGAGCGGAGCGCCTCGGCGACGCGGCGCCCGGAGCGGAGCGAGACCTCGCGCTCGTGCGACAGGCCGCCGGCCAGCACGACGACACGAGGGTCGGTCACGGCGCTGCCGTCGATGATCAGGTCAGGGTCGAGGGGCACGGCGGTTGGGCTCCAGGTCCGAGGGCGGGGTCAGAACGCGTCGGGCGCGGGCGTCTGCACGTCTCCGCGGGCACGGCCGCCACCGGTACCGAACAGCTCCACCAGCTCGCGCTCACCGGCGACGACGCCGGCCAGCCGGCGCACGCCCTCGCGGATCCGCTCGGGCGTCGGGTAGCAGTAGGACAGGCGCATGTGGTCCGCGCCCGCACCGTCGTAGTAGAAGGCGGTCCCGGGCACGTAGGCGACGCGCGCGGTGACGGCGCGCGGCAGCATGTCCTTCGCGTCGAGGCCCGCGGGCAGCCGGACCCAGGTGTAGAAGCCGCCGTCGGGCACGTTCCACGTCGCGTCGGGCAGGTGCTCGGTCAGGGCGGAGATCATCGCGTCCCGTCGCTCGCGGTAGAGCTCGCGGTAGGACTTGATCTGCCCGCGCCAGTCGCACGTCGCCAGGTACGTCGAGATCGAGATCTGCGCCGCGTTGGACGGGCACAGGATCGCGGACTCCGAGGCGAGGACCAGCTTCTCCCGCACGGCGTGCGGTGCGACGGCCCAGCCGACGCGGTACCCGGGCGCGAACGTCTTGGAGAACGAGCCGAGGTAGACCACGCCGTCGTCGTCGAGCGACCGCAGCGCCGGCCACGGCTCGCGGTCGAACCCGAGCAGGCCGTACGGGTTGTCCTCGAGCACCAGGACCCCGTAGCGGCGCGCGATCTCCAGGATGCGCGGGCGTCGCTCCGGCGTCATCGAGACGCCCGCCGGGTTGTGGAAGTTGGGCACGGTGTAGAGGAGCTTGACCCGGCGACCGGCCGCGGCGAGCGCGCCGAGGGTCTCCTCGAGCGCCTCGGGCACGAGGCCGTGCTCGTCGAGCGGCACGTGCACGACGTCCGCCTGGTAGGCACGGAAGACGCCGAGCGCCCCCACGTAGGAGGGCGCCTCCGCGACGACGACGTCGCCGGGGTCGACGAAGACGCGCGTGACCAGGTCCAACGCCTGCTGTGAACCGGTGGTGACCACGACGTCGTCGGGGTGGGCCTCGATGCCCTCGAGCGCCATGACGTCGAGGATCTGCTCGCGCAGCGCCTGGTCGCCCTGGCCGGAGCCGTACTGCAGCGCCTGCAGCCCGCGCTCCGCGACGACGCGCGCGGCGACGTCGGAGAGCACGTCGAGCGGCAGGCCGTCGAGGAACGGCATGCCGCCCGCGAGCGAGACCACCTCAGGCCGGTTCGCCACGGCGAACAGCGCGCGGATCTCCGACGACCGCATCCCGTGCGTGCGCTCGGCGTAGGAGCCGAGCCAGGGGTCGAGCCGCGTGCCTGCGGCGGAGGACGTGGGGGTGCCCGACGTCGTTCCGCGGGGCATCGGCTGCTGGGTCATCCTGGCAGTGTCGCACGGGCACCCGGAGGCGCTGCACAGCCAGTCGGGAGCAAGTGGCCCCCGGCGTGACGCGTCAGCCGACGAGCACGCCCTCGATCTCCTGCGCGTACGCGGCCTTCGGCCGAGCCCCGATCACGGACTTCACCAGCTCGCCGCCGGAGAAGATGTTGAGCGTCGGGATCGAGACCACGCCGTAGTCCGCGACGACGCCCGGGTTCTCGTCGGAGTTGACCTTGACGATCTTGATGCGGCCCTCGTACTGCGTCGCGAGCTCGGCGAGCACCGGGGCGACCATGCGGCACGGCCCGCACCAGGGCGCCCAGAAGTCGACGACGACCGGGATCTCCGACTGCAGGACCTCGGCGGCGAACGTCTCGTCGGTCACGTCCTTCACAGCGCCTCCTCGGCGAGCACGGGAACCTTGGTGGGGACCATCGGGTCGACGACGTCGCCGAGCGACGCCAGGAAGTGCTGGGCGTCGAGCGCCGCAGCGCACCCGGAGCCGGCCGCGGTGATCGCCTGCCGGTAGGTGTGGTCGACGACGTCACCGCACGCGAAGACGCCGTCCAGGTTGGTCTTGGTGGTGCGCCCCTGGACCTGGATGTAGCCGCTCTCGTCGAGCTCGACCTGCCCCAGCACCAGCTCGGTGCGCGGCACGTGGCCGATCGCCACGAAGAGCGCGCCCGCGTCCTGGCGCCGGGTCTCGCCCGTGACGGTGTCCCGCAGCGTCACGCCGGTGACCTTGGCGTCGCCGTCGATGCCGACGACCTCGCTGTTCCAGGCGAACGAGATCTTCGGGTCGGACGCCGCGCGGTCGGCCATGATCTTCGAGGCGCGGAGCTGGTCGCGGCGGTGGACCATCGTGACGCTGCGGCCGAAGCGGGTCAGGAAGGTCGCCTCCTCCACCGCGGAGTCGCCGCCGCCGACGACCAGGATGTCCTGGTCCTTGAAGAAGAAGCCGTCGCAGGTCGCGCACCAGGAGACGCCGCGGCCGGACAGGCGCTTCTCGTCGTCCAGGCCGAGCTCGCGGTACGCGGAGCCGGTGGCGAGGATGACCGCCTTGGCGCGGTACGTCGTGCCGTCGGAGACCGTGACCTCCTTGACGTCACCGGTCAGCGAGAGCGCCGTCGCGTCGTCCCACAGGACCTCGGCGCCGAACTTCTCCGCCTGCTGCTGGAGGTTCTCCATGAGCTCGGGGCCCTGGATGCCCTCCGGCCAGCCGGGGAAGTTCTCGACCTCCGTGGTGTTCATCAGCGCACCGCCGGCGGTCACCGAGCCGGCGACGACGAGCGGCGCCAGGCCGGCGCGCGCGGCGTAGATCGCCGCCGTGTACCCGGCGGGTCCGGACCCGACGATGACGAGCTCGCGCAGGCTCTCGGTGGGGGCGGTGTCGGTCACGGGACGGGTCCTCGCAGGTCGGGGTCACAGGTGTCTAGCAGCTGCTGAGCACGTGATGAGCAGCCCAGCGGTGCCGGGCTTCGCAGTCAACCGATCGTAGGCCGGATCTGTTCCGTCCCGGTGCGCGCGTCCGCGCGTCAGCCGAGCTCGATCTCGTTCAGCTCGAGCCGGAACGAGCCGTCGGCCGCGGTCGGCAGCTCGGTGATCCAGAGGGTCAGCGTCGTGGTCTCGGTCGGCGGGTCGAGCTCGAACGTCACGTCCTTCTCGAACGAGCCGGAGGCGAGCAGCGTCCCGCCGCCCGGGTCGCTCTCGTCGCTCGCGCGGACCTCGACCTTGCCGCCGGAGCTGCCGGTCTTGAGGGTCACGCTGCTGACGAGCGCGGGCTCCTCGAGCGTCATGACGAACCCGACCGCGTCCTTGAACCCCGAGAAGTTCGGCTGCTGGTAGGTCAGCGTGTACCAGTACGTCGAGGTGTCGCCGTCGAACGCGCGGTCCACGGCCTCCTCGTGCTCGCCGTCGTCGTCGGACGGGTCGACCGACACCGCGGACGCGATCACCGGGGGAGCGGTCGACACGGGCGGCGACTCCGGCGCCGAGGGCTCGTCGGACGGCTCCTCCGACTCCGCCGGCGTGGCCGACGCGGACGCGGCGGTCGCCACGGGGCGCGGCTCCGGCGCACCGGTGTCGAGCGACGAGAACAGCGCCTTGAACGCGAGCACCACCCCGATGACCACGCCGATCCCCACGACGGCGAGGACCAGGACGGTGGGGTCGAAGCTCCGGCGCTGCGGTCCCTGGCCGTCCGACCCGCCGATGACGCTGTCGAAGTCCTCCTGGGTGCCGACCGGCCCGAAGAGCCCGGCGGCGCCCGTCGCCTCCGTGGGGTGCGCCTCGGCGGCGGGCGGCTGCACGGGCGTGGCCGACGAGCCCGCCGGGGCGTACGAGCGGGGGCCGCCGGCCGCCGTGGCGCCGACGGGCGGGGCCGTCGCCGACGCACCGAACGCCGAGGCGCGCATGGGCGCGGCCGGGGGCGGGGTGCCGGGGCGGTTGACGCCGGGGGAGTCGTCGTCCCCGAAGACGCTCCGGACGGACTGCCGCGGGACCTGGATCGGGCCCGTGTCCTGCATGTCGTCCTCAGCCGTCGCCTCGCGGCCCACGCCGATGACGGTCGCGCCGCCGGCTGCGGCGGCGACCGCGCCACCGACGCCCGCGGGACCGTCGGGTGCCGTGCTCGCGACCTCGTCGCGCGCGCCCGCGCGGATCTCGCCCCACGGCTCGAGCTCGCGGACCAGGTCACCGGGCGTGTGCGGCCCGTCGTCGTGCGGACCGAGCGTCACCGTGCAGAGCGTGTCGAGGTCGTTGGGGACGCCGGGCACCAGGTCGCCCGGGGGGACGGGCGTGCCGTCGACGACGGGGGCCGCGGGCAGCCCGGCCTCCACGGGCGACCCCGGGGCGGCGGGCCACCGGCCGGTGAGCGCGGCGTAGAGCACGCGGACCAGGTCGACGGCGTCCTGCCTGCTCGTCGTACGCGCGTCCCCGGCAGCGACCCCGAACATCGCCGCGTCGACGCCCATGCCGGTGACCAGGACGCGACCGGGGTCGACGACGTGCAGCGCGGTGGGCCGCAGCGCGAGGTGGTGCACCCCGCGCCGGCGCGCGGCCTCGAGCGCGGCGGCAGCCTCGCCGACGACCGCGCGGGCCTGGTCGGCCGTCAGCGGGGTGACGCGCGCGAGGTCCGCCAGCGACGGTCCGTCGACGTCCTCCGTCACGACGAAGCCGAGGCCGTCGTGCGTGCCGACGTCGAGCACCCGGGCGAGCCGCGGGTCGGCGACCAGCGCCGTGCGCCGTGCGCCGTCGAGCGCGAAGGGGACCCGCTCGCCGGCCAGGACCACGGCGCGCACCGGTCGGTCGAGGATCTGGTCGGTGGCCCGCCAGATCGCGGCCCCCGGCACCTCGGACGTGCTCGGCTCGAGCACGCGGTAGCGCGCTGAGAGCACGGTTCCGCGCCCGACGACCTCGCTCACGTCCACCCCCGGATCCCCGGTGTCGTTGGCCCGCCGGCTGCGGGACCTGCTTGCATGCTAGACGGGCGTGCCGTGCTCGTCGTCGGGACCGCCCTCGTCGACGTCCCGGCCGGAGGCCTCGTCGGGCGCCGTGCGGGGTGGTCCACCGGGCGCTGGGCGGGGTGGTGTACCGGGTGCTGCGCCGGTTGGCGTGCCGGGTGGTGTGCCGCCCCGGGTGCCAGACGTCGCCGAGCGGCCGCCCCGCGGCGCCGGGCGCTCCGGCGGCTCCGCCGGCTCCTCCGCGAGGAAGCGCGTCGGGGGAGGCGGACGGTGCCGCGGGTCGCCGACGGGGTAGTGCGGCCGCGAGCGGTGGCTGCGGGGCTCGCGCGGACCGGCCCCGGTCGGCGTCGGGGGCGCCGAAGCGGGCGGCGGGTCCTCGTCGTACGTCGGGAACGACGGCCCGCGCGGGACGGTCGCCTCCGCCGGGGCGGCACCCGCGCGGCGCGGCGCGACGAGGCGGCCCAGCGGCCCCAGCCGGCCGGCGCGTGCCAGGACGGGGCGCAGCAGGTCCTCGAGCTCGCGGACCCGGAGCAGGCGCAGCACCACGGCGTACACCACGACCATCACCGCGCCGACGAGCACGCACTCGGTGACGGCACCGGGGAACGAGCCCCCGAGCGCGCCCTCGACCAGCCGGAGCAGCAGGACGCCCGCCCCGGCCGCGACCAGGGCGGCGATGGCGCCGCGCAGGTGCATCCGCAAGATGCGCCCGCCGTCGACGGACCCGAGGCGCCGGCGCAGGTGCCACAGGCTCACGACGGCGCCGACGACGTAGGAGATGCTCATCGCGGCGCCGATCCCCACGACCCACCGCGACGGCTCGAGCACCGCCTGGCTGACCAGCGCACCGAGCACGACGACCGCGGCCATCGCCCCCTGCACGGGCACCATGCCGCGCGTGTCCTCGTAGGCGTAGTACAGGCGCTGCGCCATGGACCACGCGCCGAACGCGGGCAGGCCCAGGATCATCGCCACGACGACCGCGGACACCGCGTGCACGGTCGCGGGCCGCTCGGTCGGCATGACGATGCGGGTCACGGGCTCGGCGAGCACCGCGATCACCGCGGCCGCGAGCAGCGTGAACACCCCGACGACGCGCACGCCGGAGGAGAACGTCGACCGCACGCCGTCGGTGTCGCCCTCGTGCGCCTGCTCCGAGAGCCGCGTGAACAGGGCGGTGGCGAGCGACACCGTGACGAGCGAGTGCGGCAGCATGAACACGAGGAACGCCGCGTCGTAGGCGGCGTTGCCCGCCACCGCGCGGAACGGCTCGCCCGCGGCCAGGGCCGCGGTCTTGGCGGCGCCCGGCGCGGCCGAGGCGACGCGGGAGACGACGACGTAGCCCAGCTGGCCGATGGCGAGCCCGACGAGCGTCCACGTGGCGACCGTGCCGGCGCGGCCCAGCCCGGACCCGCGCAGCCCCCACCGCGGCCGGTAGTGCACGCCCGCCCGCCGCAGCGCGGGGATCAGCACGACCGCCTGCAGGACTACCCCGAGCGTCGCCGAGCCGGCGAGCAGCGCGACCTGGCCCCCGCCCCACTGGGCCGCGCGCGTGAGCCCGCTGCCGGGCACCGACCCGAACGCCACCAGGAAGATCCCGAACCCGGCGATCGACACCACGTTGTTCACCACGGGCGCCCACATGTACGGCCCGAACGAGTGGCGCGCGTTCAGCACCTGGCCCAGCAGCGCGTACGCCCCGTAGAAGAAGATCTGCGGCACGCACCAGTACGCGAACGTCACCGCGAGGTCGTGCTGCACCTGGTTGCCGGGCTTCGCGTAGAGAGATACGAGCAGCGGCGCCGCGATCGTCATGACGAGCGACAGCGCGGCGAGCACGGCGAACCCGAAGGTCAGCAGCCGGTCGACGTACTCCTGGCCCGCGTGCCGCTTGTACGCGCGCACCACCTGCGGCACCAGCACCGCGTTGAGCACGCCGCCGACGAGCAGCATGTACAGCACGTTCGGCAGCTTGTTGGCGACCGCGAACGCGTCCGCCGCCTGCCCGGTCGCGCCGATCGCGGCGATGAGCACCACGGAGCGCAGCAGTCCGAGCAGCCGGGACACCGCGGTCCCCGACGCCATGAGCGCCGCGCCGCGCCGCATCCGGTCGTCCTCGGCGACGCTCACCGGGTGGCCCCGTCCCCCGAGGAGGCCCCGCCCGGCCCGTCGCCCGGATCGTCGTCGGACTCGTCGTCGGGCTCGTCGTCCGTGACCGGGGTGCCACCGAGGACCGGCAGGGTCCGCGGGGCGTCCGGGTCCACCGTGCGTGCGCCGCGGCGCGCGCTCTGCCCGCGCCGGACCGTCCGGACGATGCCGAGCACCAGGCCCAGCGCGAGCAGGATCCCGACGACGACGGTGCCGACGCTCTCGATCGTCGGCGTGACCCGCGCGGTGAACTCGATCGGCTGCGCCACGTCCTGCCCGGAGGGCCCGACGAGCCGGACCTCCACGACGACGTCGCAGTTGGCGTGCGCGGACAGCGGCACGTTCACCACGGTGTCCGACGAGGCCGGCAGGTCCACGGGGTCCGCGACCCCGGCCGTCAGGCACGCCTTGCGCGGCTCGACGAGCACCTCGGCCCGCGCGTCCACGGCCAGGTCGTTGCTGACGGTGAGGCGCACGTCGCCCTCGGTGGCGATGACGGTGAGGTCGGACATCGGGACGAAGGAGAGGCCCTGGGTGCTCGCGGTGACGCGGGTGACCGTGCGGTCGACGACGGTGGCACGGCGCTCGGGCTGCGCGCGCCAGGCCACCGCGAGCGGGGCGAGCACGCTCGCGTCGACGGCGTCGAGGTACTGGTCGGCGTCGTCGATGACCTCGCTGAACGAGCGCGCGTCCTCGCGGGCGCCCGCGAGCGAGGTCACGGCAGCGGGGCTGAGCTCGGCGTCGTCGCTCGACCGGGCGGGAGCGCTCGTCGCGGAGGCCGAGGCGCCCTCGGCCAGCGCGCGCGCCACGGTGGTCACGCGCGCCCACGGGGCGTTCCGGAACGCCTGCAGCATGGCCGCGAGCGTGGTGCGGTCCGGCGCCTGGTCACGGTCGGGCGCGATCACGACCGCCGCCGGCAGGTCCGGCTCCCGCGCGACGAGCGCGAGCTCGGCCAGCGCGCGCTGCGCGGCCGCCGCCGGGCTGCTGGTCTCGTCCGGCAGCGCGAGCCGGGTCAGCACGTCGTCCGGCGCGATCGCGGTCGCCGTCCCGGACCCGGTCAGCAGGTCCCGGACGGAGTCCGACGAGGTCTCCTCGGGCGGGGCGTCGGCGTCGACCTGCTGCGGCGCGGTGACCATCGCCGCCGCTCCCGTGGTGGTCACGGCCCCGAGCGTCACCCCGTCCGCCGCCTCGTCGCCGGGCGTCCACAGCAGCGTGCCCGCGCGGGCCCACTCGGCCGCCGACCCGCTGCGCCTCGTGGCGATGTCGAGCAGCCCGGTCTGGTCGGCGTGCGCCACCGCGCTCGCGTCGGGATCGGCCCAGGGCAGCGTGAACGTGTCGTGCGACGTCGCCGTGGTCCGCACGCGCTCGGCCCACTCCTGCGCCGCGGCGTCGCCCGCGTCGGCCTGCGCGACGAGGGCGGGGTCCACCGCGAGCGAGACCGACGAGTCCGCGGTCGCCGCCCGGAGCATCAGGTCGAGCGTCCCGTCCGGGGCGATCAGGTCGGGGAGCGACGCCACGGCCGCGCCGGCCGTGTCCGCCGTCCCCGCCGAGTCGGCACCCGCGCCGGGCGCCGTCGTGCCCGGCGCACCCGTCCCGGCGGCACCCGCCGAGGACTCCGGCGTCCCGGTCGCCCCGGGGTCGGACGACGGGCCGTCGGTGGACCCGCCGTCGGTGGACCCGCCGTCGGTGGACCCGCCCGTGGGGTCCGTCGTCGGGCTCGTCGTCGGGTCTGCGGTCGAGTCCGTCGTCGGGTCGGACGTCGGCTCGGAGGTGGGCTCCTCGGTGGGCGCGGGCTCGGGCGTGCTCGTCGTCGGCGGGACCACCACCGTGGCCGGCCCGGTCACCGGCAGCACGGCCGCGACGGGGACGCGCGGCACCACCTCGTCCGGGTTCCACAGGACGTAGGAGCGGGTCAGGCCCAGGCTGCCCTCGGGGCTCCGCGCCTCGATCACCATGCCGCGCGGTCCCCACAGGCCGGGCAGGTCGGTGAGGCCCACCTGGGCGGCGGGCACCTCGAGGCGCACGGTCTGCCGGCTGCCCGGCTTCAGCGGGTCCTCCAGGTCCTGCCAGACCGTGGCGTCCGTGGTCTCGCCCTGGTCCGCCCACGCCGCGACCTCGGTGCGCGTGCTCATCCGGAACCGGTTGATCCGCAGCACCGCGTCCACGTCGTCGACGGTCCTGCCGGTCGTGTTGGTGAGGGCGACGGTGACCGTCAGGTCCTGCCCGGGCTCGAGCACCTGCGGCGAGATCGAGACGATCCGCACGTCCACGGCCGCGTCCACCCCACCGTCGGCGGGAGGGTCGTCGGCGCGCGCGGGCCCGGGGCCCACGACGAGCACGACGAGGCCCGCCAGGCCCACCAGGATCGCGCTCAGGAACCGGCGCGGGACGCCCGCGCTCATGCCTCGCCGACGAGCACGACGAGCGCGGCCTCGGCCAGCCGGCGCTCGTTGGGGTACGCCAGCCGGTCGGGGAGCGCGGAGACCGGCACCCACGCCGCGTCCTCGGCCTCGCCGTCCGGGTCCCCCTCGACGGTCAGCGAGCCGCCGACCGCCCCGAGCAGGAAGTGGTGCACCACCTTGTGCACGCGGCGGTCGTCGCCGCTGAACCAGTAGTCGATGACGCCGAGGCGGCGCAGCACCTGCCCGCGGATGCCGGTCTCCTCGGCGATCTCGCGGACCGCGGCCTGCTCCGGCGTCTCCTCGCCCTCGAGGTGCCCCTTGGGCAGGCACCACTCGAGACGGCCCGCGCGGTTCCGGCGGGCGATCACGGCCGCGTGGTACGCGCCCTCGTGGAGCTGCACGACGAGCCCGCCGGCCGACGTCTCGTCGACCACCGGCAGGCTCGTGGGGGCCGGACGCGGCTGCACCGCGCGGGGGGCGCGGAGGCGGTGGCCGCCCGGCGGCGCGGGGATGCCCCGCGGGGGCGGCACCGGCACGCCCCGCGGGGGGGAGGGGTGTGCGGCGCCGGACATGCCTGCCACTGTAACGACTCGACGTGTCCCCACGGCGCCTCGGCGGCCGGTGGGGCGGTCGCGGTCGCCGCCTAGAATCGGCCGGGTGCCCGACGAGCCCCTGTCCCTGATCGCGCTGCAGAAGCGCGCGCTCGGCGTCCTCGCGTCCCTGCCGTCCGACGCCCTGGAGCTCGGCGCGGCGTTCCGCGACGCCGGTCACGAGCTCGCGCTCGTCGGCGGGCCCGTGCGGGACGCCTTCCTGGGGCGCGTCTCGTCGGACCTCGACTTCACGACGTCGGCGACGCCCGACGAGACCGAGGCGATCCTGCGGCGGTGGGGTGACGCGCACTGGGACATGGGCCGGGAGTTCGGCACGATCGGTGCCAGGCGGTTCGGCTCCCGGCACGGGGGCGCGGACGTCGTCGTCGAGGTCACCACCTACCGGACCGACGCGTACGACCCGTCCTCCCGCAAGCCCGAGGTCGTGTTCGGCGACACGCTCGACGGCGACCTGTCGCGGCGGGACTTCACCGTGAACTCGATGGCGGTGCGGCTGCCGGAGCTCACGTTCGTCGACCCGTTCGACGGGCTCGCGGACCTGGCGCGCGGCGTGCTGCGGACGCCGGTGGACCCGCGGCAGTCCTTCGACGACGACCCGCTGCGGATGATGCGCGCCGCGCGGTTCGCCGCCCAGCTGGGCTTCCGCGTCGACGAGGCCGCGCACGCCGCGATCGTCGAGCAGGCCGAGCGCATCACGATCGTCTCCGCGGAGCGGGTGCGCGACGAGCTGACCAAGCTGCTGCTCGCGCGCCAGCCGCGGCTGGGTCTCCAGGTGCTGGTCGAGACCGGCCTGGCGGACCACGTGCTGCCCGAGCTGCCGGCGCTGCGGCTCGAGATCGACGAGCACCACCGGCACAAGGACGTGTACGAGCACTCGCTCACCGTGCTGGACAAGGCGATCGCGCTCGAGACCGGGCCGGACGGCGCGGTGCCGGGCCCGGACCTGGTGCTGCGGCTCGCGGCGCTGCTGCACGACATCGGCAAGCCCCGCACGCGCCGGTTCGAGGACGGCGGCGGCGTCTCGTTCCACCACCACGAGGTGGTGGGCGCCAAGATGGCGGCCAAGCGGCTCAAGGAGCTGCGGTTCGACAAGGCGACCGTGCAGGCCGTGGCGCGGCTCACCGAGCTGCACCTGCGGTTCCACGGCTACGGCGAGGGCGGCTGGACCGACTCGGCCGTGCGGCGATACGTCACCGACGCCGGGCCGCTGCTCGAGCGGCTGCACCGGCTGACCCGCTCCGACTGCACCACGCGCAACGTCCGCAAGGCGCAGCGCCTGTCCGCGGCGTACGACGACCTCGAGGTGCGCATCGACCGCCTCCGCTCCCAGGAGGAGCTCGACGCGATCCGGCCGGACCTGGACGGCACGCAGATCATGGCGATCCTGGACCTGAAGCCCGGCCGCGAGGTGGGCGAGGCCTACAAGCACCTGCTCGCGCTGCGGATGGAGCAGGGTCCGCTGGGGCCCGAGCGGGCCGAGGCGGAGCTGCGCGCGTGGTGGGCCGCGCGGGCCTGAGCGCCCGTCCGGTCAGCCCGGGCAGGTCACGCTTCCGGTGACGTGCGCCGCGTCGCTCATCTGCGTCTGGAGCCCGGACGTGCCGGCCTGGACCACGACGCCCTCGAGCTCCTCGACCGTCACGCCCGTCTCGGTGGCGGGCGCGCTCTGCGTCGAGAGGAACTCGAGCTCGTCGCCCAGCCGCACGCGGAACGTCGCCGCGCCCGCGCCGTCGACCAGGACGGCGATCCGGCGCTCGGACGCGGTGGGCTCGTCGGAGGACAGCAGGCGGGGCTCGCCGTCGTCGCACAGCGTCGCGGCGGACGCGACCTCCACCCGCTGCTCGCCGTCCGCGCCGGTGTACGTCACGACGAGCGCGGCGGACCCCGGCTCGCCGCCGCCGCCGCAACCGGTCAGGGGGACGAGTGCGACCGCGACCAGGGGGACGAGCCGGACGATGCGGGATCGGGTGCGCACGACGGCACGTTAGCGGAGGAACCGGCCCATCCGGGCCCGTCGTCCGCGGTGACGCGTGTCGCTTCTGTCGATGAAACCGCAGGTCAGGACGCCGACGGAGGAGCCGTGGCGGGAGCCGGCCCGGGCACCGGGGTCGCCTCGGGGTGTCGTCGGGCCGCCGCCCCGTACGTCACCGCGCCCACGACGTAGCCCGCGGTGAGCACCGCGAAGACGCCGCGCGACCAGCCGGTGTCCGGCAGCGCGGTGGCCGCCAGCGCGGCCGCGCCCACGAACGCCGCGTTGTAGAGCACGTCGTACAGCGCGAACGCGCGGCCCCGGTACGCGTCGGCCGTGTCCCGCTGGACGATGGTGTCGACCGCGATCTTGGTGCCCTGCGCCGCGAGGCCCAGCACCGCGGCGGCGGCCAGCAGCGGCCCGCGCTCGTACGTCACGGCCAGGACCGCCTGGCTGACGGCGCCGAGGCTCAGGCACAGCACGATCCAGCCGTGCACGCCGGTGCGCGGGCTGACCGTCGGCGTGAGCACCACGGCAGCGGCGAAGCCCACGGCGGTCGCGGCGAGCACGGTCGCGAACGTCGCGAGCCCCTCGCGTGCGTCCTGCGGGTCCGCGAGCAGGTTGCGCGAGATGAGGATGCTGGCGATGAACACGACCCCGTAGAGGAACCGCGTGTACGCCATCATCCCCAGCGCGCGGGCGGGCGTGCCGCGCGCCACCAGGTAGCGCGCGCCCTCGACGAGCCCGCGCGCGAGCGTGCCGAGCTCGGCGCGCAGCTCGGCCGCGTCGGACCGCTCGTCCGGCCCCAGCCGGTCCCTGCCCAGGCGCGCCGCCAGCGCGGACGCCGCCGCCATCGTGGCGGCGGCGAGGACGAGCGCGGACGCGTCCCGCACGCGCCCGGCCGGCAGCACCCAACCGAGCACGAACCCGACCGCGCCGCCCACCCCCGCGGCGGCCGTGCCGAGCGTCGGGACCAGGGAGTTCGCGGTCAGCAGCAGCGGGCCGCCGACCACCTGCGGCAGCGACGCGGACAGCGCCGAGAGCAGGAAGCGGTTGACCGAGAGCGCGACGAGCGCGAGCACGTAGACCGCCGGTCCGACGCCCGCGGTCACCATGAGCAGCGCGATCGTCAGCGTGAGCGCGACGCGCACAAGGTTCCCGACGAGCAGCACCTGCCGCCGGCGCCAGCGGTCGAGCAGCACACCCGCCCACGGCCCGACGATCGTGAACGGCAGCAGCAGCACCGCGAACGCCGCCGCGACCCCGCCCGCCGTGCTCGCGTTCTCCGGGGAGAAGAAGAACAGGGTCGCGAGCCCGACCTGGAACATGCCGTCCGCGCACTGGCTCACCAGCCGCACGCTGAACAGCCTGCGGAAGTCCCGCAGCGGCCACAGCGCCCGAAGGTCGGCGATCACCTGCACGCGCGCCATCCTCCCACCCGCTCCCACCGGCACCCGCCCGCCTGCCGCCTGGGAGCGCGAGTCGGACGGCGGTGGAGGTGCACGCTGCTGGGGGATGGACGGCCCGCTCTGACCCTTGTGGGTGGAGAAGATCCCGCTGGGGGCGACCTTCTCCACCCATAAGCGTCAGGGGCAGGCCGAGCAGCGGGTCGTGGGGCCTGGCCAGCCGCCCGCTCGGAGGGCGGTCGCCACCTGGGCCGCCGTGGCGCAGGGGGTGACGGCCACGTGGTGCCAGCGGTAGCGCAGGGTTCTCTCGCTCGTCGCCAGCAGGACGGCGTTGTCGCGCCAGACGTCGGCGTCGGTCGCGCCGAACGGGTGCGCCAGCCGGCCGTCGAGCTCGACGCGCACCCGCCACGCCGAGTAGACCCGGTCCGCGCGGATCCACCGTCCGTCGACGCGTTCCCAGCGCTGCGCGGCGCCCGTCGGCAGCCCGTGCGCCCGCTCGACGTCCCGCCGGTAGCGGTGCTCGAGCGGCGACTCCACGCCGTCCGCCACCTCGCCGAGCAGCTCGACGAGCAGCGCTCGGCCGCGCATCCGCGCACGTCGGCCGGCACGGAGCAGCAGGTCGTCAGGGTGCAGTCCCGCACGGACGGCGTCGCACAGCAGTCCGACGAGGTCGTCCACCCGGCCGCAGGACGCCGCCAGACCGAGCACTGCCTCGGCCGGCTCGACGCTGGGCAGCCGTCCGCCCGTCCACGGCATCGACCTGCGGCGGTGCACGACGAGGCCCGGCCGGGGCGTGACGGTCCTGTGGTGCGGGACCGTCAGCGTGATGAGCGGCCCCGGCCCGCGCAGGATGCCGTGGTGGTACGCGGCCGACTCGTGCGAGAGCGCCGCCCCCGGTCCCGCGTAGAGCAGCGCGGCGCGGGCTCGTTGCCGCCAGCTCGTCGGACCCGACTGCAGCACGACCACCCCGCGGAACGCGCGTTGCCAGTCGCCCGCCGCGACCCGACGGGACACCGCCGACCGTCCGTAGCCCCACTCCGCCAGCTGCGCGCCTGTGACGACGCCGTCCTGACGCACGACGAGCGCGCGGGCCGCGGGCGCCAGCCGGCGCACCGCAGGCAGGCTCTCGACCCGCGCTCGTCCGTCCACGCCCTCACCCTGCCCGCGCACCGCCCCGGCCCGGGGCCGGCCGTCCACAGAGAGCCCGCTCGTCGAGACAACGGGTGGAGAAGGTTGCACCCAGCGGGAGGTTCTCCACCCACACCGTGAGATGCCGGATGCGGGGCGCAGACAGCGCGAGCGCCCGGACGCGGGTGCGTCCGGGCGCTCGTCGCGCGGGGGAGGCTGGGGTCAGCGCTCGTTCTCGCCGGCGATGAAGGCCTCGAGCTGCGCCCGGCCCTTCGTGTCCTCCATCTGGACCGGCGGCGACTTCATGAAGTACGTCGACGCGGACAGGATGGGGCCGCCGATGCCGCGGTCCTTGGCGATCTTCGCGGCGCGCAGGGCGTCGATGATGATGCCGGCCGAGTTGGGGGAGTCCCAGACCTCGAGCTTGTACTCGAGGTTCAGGGGGACCTCACCGAACGCGCGGCCCTCGAGGCGGACGTACGCCCACTTGCGGTCGTCGAGCCACGCCACGTAGTCCGACGGACCGATGTGGACGTTGCGGTCCTCCTTCTTGCCGCCGAGCGGGCCCTCGAGGTTCGAGGTCACGGCCTGCGTCTTGGAGATCTTCTTGGACTCCAGGCGCTCGCGCTCGAGCATGTTCTTGAAGTCCATGTTGCCGCCGACGTTGAGCTGGTACGTGCGGTCCAGCACGACGCCGCGGTCCTCGAACAGCTTCGCGAGCACGCGGTGCGTGATGGTCGCGCCGACCTGCGACTTGATGTCGTCGCCGACGATCGGGACACCGGCGGCCTCGAACTTCGCGGCCCACTCGGGGTCGGAGGCGATGAACACGGGCAGCGCGTTCACGAAGGCGACGCCGGCCTCGATCGCGCAGGTCGCGTAGAACTTCGCCGCGGCCTCGGAGCCGACGGGCAGGTAGCAGATCAGGACGTCGACCTGCTGCTCACGCAGGGTGGCGACGATGTCGACCGGCTCGGCGTCCGACTCCTCGATGGTCTGGGAGTAGTACTTGCCCAGGCCGTCGAGCGTGTGGCCGCGCTGCACGGTCACGCCGAGCGGCGGGACGTCGGCGATCTTGATGGTGTTGTTCTCCGACGCGACGATCGCCTCGGACAGGTCGAAGCCGACCTTCTTGGCGTCGACGTCGAACGCGGCGACGAACTCGATGTCCTTGACGTGGTAGTCGCCGAACTGGACGTGCATGAGGCCGGGGACGGTCCCATTCGGGTCCGCGTCGGCGTAGTAGTGGACGCCCTGGACGAGCGACGCGGCGCAGTTGCCGACGCCGACGATGGCGACGCGGATGGAAGTCATCCTCGCTCCTTCTCGGTGGATCTGGCCGGACCGGCGAGCTCGCCGTCGGCGGTGGACGCGGCGCCGGCCGGCTGGCCGGACGTCGCGGGACGTGCGCGGCGGACGCCACGCTCGTTGTCGATGAGCCCGTCGAGCCAACGGACCTCGCGCTCGGCCTGCTCGAGGCCGTGCCGCTGGAGCTCGAGCGTGTACTCGTCCATGCGCTCGCGGGTGCGAGAGACGGACTGCCGGATCGTCTCGAGACGCTCGGTCAGGCGCGTGCGCCGACCCTCGAGGATCCGCAGGCGGGTCTCCGCGTCGGTCTGCGCGAAGAACGCGAACCGCACGTCGAAGTTCTCGTCCTCCCAGGCCGCCGGGCCCGACGAGGCGAGGACCGACTGCAGGTGCTCCTTGCCGTCGGCCGTCAGCTGGTAGACGATCCGGGCCCTCTTGCTGCCGACCGCGAGCGGGTCGGCGGAGGACTCGGTGCCGACGATCCAGCCGCGCGCCACGAGCGACTTCAGGCACGGGTACAGCGACCCGTACGAGAGCGCCCGGAACGACCCGAGGACCAGGTTGAGCCGCTTGCGCAGCTCGTACCCGTGCATCGGCGACTCGTGGAGCAGACCGAGGATGGCCGGCTCGAGCACGTCGGAACGTCCCCGCATGCTCACCCCACCTCCTCTAGGCTGGACCCGCTCCACGGATCATCGGTTGCGACACCTGCTGCTGATACGTACCTGCGATGTATCAACTCGATACATCGCGGCTCACAGTAGGCGCGCACCCTCGTCGTGCACAAGTCACGTGCCCGACGTCACGTGTTCACCCGCGCCCGGCGGGCACCGGTGCGAGACCCACGCCACAGCGCTCGTGCCGGATCGTGCGCACGCGGTGTGCCCGTGACCGGCCGTTCGGCGGCGCGGTGCCGATCGTGTGAAGGGCCGGGGGCGGTCCGCTGTTCCCCCGACCTCGCACGACGAGGTCGCGCATACTGGTCGGCGCGGTCGCCATGCCCGTCGACGGACCGTCGACGCAGGCCGGAGCCGCTCGTCGTCGCCGGCCCCCTCCGGTGGCGACGCGCCCTGTCGTCGTCAGGAAGGCAACACGTTGGCCGGCTCCTCCCGCGCGACCGCCCCGCGGTCGCGCCGCAGCGCGCCTCGTGGCTCCCGCGCCCGATCCGCCCGGACCCCGCAGAAGAAGAAGTTCTTCGACTACCCGCGGACCGGGTACCACGGGCTGCACCGGTGGCTCCCCTCGTGGCGCGTCGTGCTCGGCACCGTCCTCGGCGTCGGCTTCCTCGGCCTCGGCGCCGTCGTCGCGGCCTACGCGACGATCGACCTCCCCGACCCCGGCGCCGACACGCGGGCTCAGACGTCGACCGTGTACTACGCGGACGGCAAGGCCGTGATGGGGACCTACGCCGTGCAGAAGCGCGAGCTCGTCGACTTCGCCGACCTGCCGGACTACGTCGGCAACTCCGTCGTCGCGGCGGAGGACCGCACGTTCTGGGACAACTCCGGGATCTCCGTCCCGAGCATGGCGCGCGCCTTCGTCAACAACGTGCGCGGCGGCTCGACGCAGGGTGGGTCGACGCTGACGCAGCAGTACGTCGAGCGGTACTACGTGGACCAGACGACGACCGACTACGTGGGCAAGTTCAAGGAGGCGCTGCTCGCGCTCAAGGTCTCCAAGGAGCAGGACAAGAAGGAGATCCTGGGGAACTACCTCAACACGATCTACTTCGGCCGCGACTCCTACGGGATCCAGGCCGCGGCGCAGGCCTACTTCGACGTGGACGCCGCCGACCTGACCGTCTCGCAGGCAGCGCTGATCGCGGGCATCATCCCCTCGCCCAACAACTGGGACCCGGCCGTCAGCCCCGAGAAGGCGGAGGCCCGCTGGGACATCGTCATCCAGTCGATGCTCGAGGAGGGGTTCATCACCCAGGCCGAGCACGACGAGGCCGAGTTCCCCGCCACGGTCACGTACGAGCGCTCGACGAAGTACGAGGGCGAGCAGGGATACCTGCTGAAGATGGTGGAGGACGAGCTCGCCCAGGAGCCGATCGGGATCGACAAGGAGGACCTCGACCGCGGCGGCTACACGATCGTCACCACGATCCAGAAGCCCGTCCAGCAGCGGCTCGTCGACTCCGTCCACGACCTGTGGGCCGGCGACCTCACCGACGGGGAGAAGCCGAAGTCGGACAACCTCAAGGTCGCGGCCGCCTCGGTGGACCCGGCCAACGGCGGCATCGTCGCGCTGTACGGGGGCAAGGACTTCCTGACCGACCAGGTCAACTGGGCCACGTACGGCAACGGGATCCAGGCCGGGTCGACGTTCAAGCCGTTCACGCTGGTCGCGGCGCTCGAGGACGGCGTGAGCCTCGACACGACCTTCCCCGCGTACTCACCGATGAAGATCGACGGCTGGGGTGACGAGGACGACGAGGTCACCAACTTCGGCGGCGCGTCGTACGGCTCGCTGGACCTCGTGGACGCGACCGCGGACTCGGTCAACACCGTGTACGCGCAGCTCAACCTGCAGATCGGCCCGGAGCGGACGGCCGAGGTGGCCAACCAGGCCGGCATCACGACGCCGGTGGACCAGTACCCCTCGAACGTGCTGGGCGCGAACCCGGTCCACCCGCTCGACATGGCGGACGCCTACGCGACGTTCGCCGCGCAGGGGGTGCACCACGACGCGCACATCGTCGCCCGGGTGCTCAACCCCGACGACACGGTCAACTTCGAGACCGACGGCGACCCCGACCGCGTCTTCGAGGCGGACGTCATGGCGGACGCCACGTACGCGATGACGCAGGTCGTCGAGCGCGGCTCGGGTGAGCCCTACGTGAAGCCCCTCGACGTCCCGATCGCCGGCAAGACCGGCACGTCGACCGGCAACCTGTCGGCGTGGTTCGTCGGGTACACCCCGACGATCGCGACCGCGGTCGCCCTCAGCCAGGTGGGCGAGGACGGGGTCTCGCAGGAGACCATCACGCCGTTCGGGCCGAGCGGGTACGGCGGCACGCTCAGCGAGGTCACCGGTGGGTCGATCCCCGCGAACCTCTGGGCCGCCTACATGGACGAGGTCCTGGACATGAAGCAGTTCGCGAAGGTCCGGGACTTCCCCGAGCGGACCGAGGACGAGCCGACGTCGCGTCCGACGACCGCGCCCTCCCCGACGGCGACGCCGACGCAGGAGCCGACGATCGAGGCGACCGAGCCCACGAGCGTGCGGGTGCCGTCCGGGCTCGCCGGGATGCGGGAGGCGGACGCGATCGCGGCGCTCAAGGCGGTGGGGCTCGAACCGGTCATCGTCAAGCAGTCCGACCCCGAGGTCAGCGTGGGCCGGGTGATCGCGGCAGACCCGCGCGCCGGCACCGAGGTGCCCGCCGGCTCGTCGGTCACGCTGATCGTCTCGTCGGGCCCCGAGCCCACGCAGGAGCCGACGCCGGACAAGAAGCCGACGAAGTCGCCGACGGCGACGCCGCCGCCGGACGACGGAACCGGTGGGGAGGACCCGCCGGACGACGGCTCGCAGGACGGCGGCTCGCAGCGCGACGACGGCGCGTGAGCGGCAGGACGAGCGGTACCCGACCCGGGCCGCTCGTCCACAGATTCGAGCACGAGCCCGATTTCCTCCGGCCGCGGGACGGCCGGTAGGCTAGAACACTGCTGTGCCCACGTTCACCCCCGCAGATCGGCGGGTGGCGCGGGAGCGGCGGGCGGCCCACGGGCGGCTCGTCGTGCAGCGGACGCATGAGAGAACCCTCCTGTCACGGAACGACCGTGACCGCCGAGACCAGAGGAGGTGGGTATGAGCCTGCGTCAGTACGAGATCATGATCATCCTCGACCCCGAGATCGAGGAGCGCACCGTCGCTCCGTCCCTCGACAAGTACCTGTCGGTCGTCAAGACCGACGGCGGCAACGTCGACAAGGTGGACATCTGGGGCCGTCGTCGCCTGGCGTACGACATCCAGAAGAAGTCCGAGGGCATCTACGCGGTCGTCGACTTCACCGCGGAGCCGGCCACGGCCAAGGAGCTCGACCGCCAGCTCGGCCTCAACGAGGTCGTCCTGCGCACCAAGGTGCTGCGCCGCGAGGCGTGAGCTCTGTCGGTGTCCGCGCCTAGCGTGGGCACCAGTCCGATCGATCGACAGACCGTCGAGCACGAGACCGAACGAGCGAGGAGCTGGCATGGCTGGTGAGACCGTCATCACGGTGATCGGGAACCTGACCGGGGATCCCGAGCTGCGCTTCACCCCGTCGGGTGCAGCGGTGGCGAACTTCACCGTCGCGTCGACCCCGCGCACGTTCGACCGCCAGAGCAACGAGTGGAAGGACGGCGACACGCTGTTCATGCGCTGCTCGATCTGGCGGGAGGCGGCCGAGTCGGTCGCCGAGTCCCTCACCAAGGGCACCCGCGTCATCGTGACCGGCCGCCTGACCCAGCGCTCGTACGAGACCCGCGAGGGTGAGAAGCGCACCGTGGTCGAGCTGCAGGTCGACGAGGTCGGCCCCTCGCTGCGGTACGCCACCGCCAAGGTCACCCGGACCCAGCGTTCGGGTGGCGGTGGCGGCTTCGGCGGCGGCGGCGGTGGCGGGTACTCCGGCGGTGGCGGGGGCGGCTACTCCGGTGGCGGCTCCTCGAGCTCCGGCGGCGACGACCCGTGGGCCACGCCCGCGGGCGGTGGCGGCGGTGGCTACTCCGACGAGCCCCCGTTCTGATCGGTCGGGAACCCCAGACAACGACATCCCCGGGCATGGCAACGCCCGGGGCTCCACAGACAGGAGCACCGCGATGGCCAAGGCCGTTGTTCGTAAGCCCAAGAAGAAGCAGAACCCCCTGAAGGCAGCCAAGATCGAGGTTGTCGACTACAAGGACACCGCGCTGCTGCGCAAGTTCATCTCCGACCGCGGGAAGATCCGCGCTCGCCGGGTGACCGGGGTGTCCGTGCAGGAGCAGCGCGCGATCGCGCGCGCCGTCAAGAACGCCCGCGAGATGGCTCTTCTGCCGTACTCGTCGTCGGCTCGCTGAGAAGGAGGCCTCACGATGGCGAAGATCATCCTCACGCACGAGGTCACCGGCCTCGGCGCCCCCGGCGACGTGGTCGAGGTCAAGGACGGGTACGCCCGCAACTACCTCATCCCGCGCAGCCTGGCGGCCCCGTGGACCAAGGGTGCCGAGAAGGACATCACGGCGATCCGTCGCGCCCGCAAGGCGCGCGAGATCGCGACGCTGGACGACGCGAAGGCGGTGCGCGACTCGCTGCAGTCCAAGCCGGTCGTCGTGTCGGCCAAGGCCGGCGACGCCGGTCGTCTGTTCGGTGCCGTCACGACCGCGGAGATCGCTGACGCGGTCAAGGCGTCGGGCGCCCCGGCGATCGACAAGCGCAAGGTCGAGATCGCTCAGCCGATCAAGGCCCTGGGCGAGTACACGGTGTCCGTCCGCCTCCACCCGGAGGTCGCGGCCACGGTGACCGTCAAGGTCGTCGCAGCCTGAGCTGACGCTCGTCCGGAAGGCCCCGCCCCCGTCCCGGGAGCGGGGCCTTCCGCGTGCCCGCCCCCTGTCCGCTCCGCTCCCGCCGGTACCCCCGACGACCCCGGACGTGTCACCCAACCCCTCACCCAACCCCTCGCCCGAGCGCCGAGCGCGGACGGTCAGCACCGAGTGCGCACGTTGATCGTCCGCGCTCGCCGGTCACCGTCCGCACTCGAAGGCCGGGCGCGCGCCGCCCTCGTGCCCTGCCGGCCCTCGCGGACACGGTCGTCCAACCCCATCGCCGAGCGCGGACGGCCTGTGTCGAACGCGGACGATGAGCGTCCGCAGTCGGCGGCCGGCGTCCGCGCTCGCGGGGTTCGGGGGGTGGGGAGGGGCGGTGGGTCAGGCGCCTGTGACCATCCAGGACGTGCCGCGGGCGCGGTAGCCGGTGGTGAGCGCGCGGGCGAGCATGAACACCCCGCTGAAGCCGAGGGTGAGCCAGGCCAGGCCCGCGGCGCCGGGCGGTGCCCAGGCGCGGACCGCGAGGGCGACGGGCACGTAGACGACGAGCGTCACCAGGCCGGCCCACGCGAGGAAACGACCGTCGCCGGCTCCGATGAGGACGCCGTCGAGCACGAAGACCCAGCCGGCGACCGGCATGCACAGCCCCGCGACCAGCATGCCGACGACGATGGCTCGGGCGACCTCGTCGTCGGACGTGAACAACGGCGCGTAGAGCGCGGCCGCGCCGCCGAGGACGAGCCCGAGGACGACGCCGGCGCCCACGCCCCACTGCAGCGTGCGCCGGAGCACGGCGCGGGTCCGCGGGACGTCGTCGGCGCCGAGAGCGTGCCCCACCAGGGCCTGCGCGGCGATCGCGAGGGCATCCAGCGCGAACGCCGCGAGCCCCCAGACGGAGCTGACGACCTGGTGCCCGGCGAGGGTGACGGCGCCCAGGCCGGTCGCGACCCAGGTGGTGAGGAGGATCGCGGCGCGCAGCGTCGCCGTGCGGGCGAGCAGCGGTGCACCGTGCCGTGCGCTCGCGCCGATGCCGGCGCGGGCAGGCCGCAGCGAGGCGCCGGCCGCCCGCGCGCCACGCACGACGACGGTGACCAGCGCGGCGGCCATGCCGAGCTGGGTGATGGCGGTCCCGGCGCCCGACCCCGCGATGCCGAGGTGCAGCCCGTAGACCAGGGCGACGTTGAGCACCGAGTTGACGACGGCGCCGGTCACCGCGACGCCCAGCGGGGTCCGGGTGTCCTGGAGCCCGCGCAGGGCACCGGTCGCGGCCAGCACCAGCAGCATCCCGACCAGTCCCGGCGCGGACCAGCGCAGGTAGGTGACGGCCTGCTGCGCGATCTCGTCGTCGGCACCCAGCGCGCCCACCACCCAGGGCGCGGCCCACCACAGCGCGACGGCCAGCACGAGACCCAGGCCGGCGGCCAGCCACATGCCGTCGACACCCGTCTGCATCGCCCCCGGGGCGTCGCCGGCGCCGAGGCGGCGGGCGACGGACGCGGTGGTCGCGTACGCGAGGAAGACGCACAGGCCGACGACCGTGAGCAGCACGCTCGAGGCGAGCGCGAGACCCGCGAGCGAGGCGGTGCCGAGGTGCCCGACGACTGCGGAGTCGACCAGGACGAAGAGCGGCTCGGCGACCAGCGCGCCCAGCGCAGGGACGGCGAGCGCGAGGATCTGCCGGTCGATCGTCGGCGGCTGTCCAGTGGATGAGATGGTTCCTGCTCCTTCGCGCGGTCCACACCCGTTGAACTGCATCCGTGCCGGTCACAGCGGCGAGTCGCGGGCTTCACCCACGGTATCCACAGTTCTGTCCACGGCCTGTGCACATCGGGATGCACAGGCGTCCCCAGCGCGGTCCACAGGATTCACGGAGTGTTTCCACAGGGCCGTTGCGGGATTCGACCGGGCCCTGCTAGCCGTCCTAACCTCGCGCGGGAGCACAGCCCGGGGGACCGCCCGTGCGAGCGTGTCGGTGGCGTGCTGTAGAACACGAGTTCGAAGACTTTCGTCTAGCTGGGGTGGGTACGTACGTGACGATCGACGAGCTCGAGTACGGGGCACCGCCCGAGGCCGGTCCGGGAGGCCAGCGCCGCGAGTTCGACCGCACGCCGCCGCAGGACCTCGAGGCGGAGCGTTCCGTGCTCGGCGGCATGATGATCTCCAAGGACGCGATCGCCGACGTCATCGAGCAGATCCGCGGCACGGACTTCTACCGTCCGGCGCACGAGGTCATCTACGACTCGATCCTCGACCTCTACGGGCGTGGTGAGCCGGCGGACGCCATCACCGTGGCGGACGAGCTCACCAAGCGTGGCGAGATCGGCCGGATCGGCGGTGCGCCGTACCTGCACACCCTGATCGCCTCGGTGCCGACCGCTGCCAACGCCGGCTTCTACGCGCGGATCGTGCGCGAGCGGGCGATCCTGCGCAAGCTCGTCGAGGCGGGCACACGCATCGTCCAGCTGGGCTACGGGACCGACGGCGGTGACGTCGACGAGCTCGTGAACACCGCGCAGGCGGAGGTCTACGCGGTGACCGAGCGACGGTCGTCGGAGGACTACCTGCCGCTGGGCGAGATCATCGGCGGCACGGTCGACGAGATCGAGGCCGCCGGCCACCGCGGCGAGGGCATGATCGGCGTGCCCACCGGGTTCTCGGACCTGGACCGCCTGACGAACGGTTTGCATCCCGGGCAAATGATTGTGCTCGCGGCGAGGCCCGCAATTGGCAAATCGACCCTGGGAATTGACATTGTTCGCTCGGCGTCGATCAAACACAACATGGCGTCGGTGGTGTTCTCGCTCGAGATGAGCCGGAACGAGATCACGATGCGTCTGCTGTCCGCCGAGGCGCGGGTCCACCTCCAGAAGCTCCGCACCGGCCAGATGGGCGAGGACGACTGGGCGAAGATCGCGCAGACGATGGGCAAGATCTCCGGCGCGCCGCTGTTCATCGACGACTCGCCCAACATGTCGCTCATGGAGATCCGCGCCAAGTGCCGGCGGCTCAAGCAGCGGCACGACCTCAAGCTCGTCGTGATCGACTACCTGCAGCTCATGACGTCGGGCAAGCGCGTCGAGTCCCGCCAGCAGGAGGTCTCGGAGTTCTCCCGTGCCCTGAAGCTCCTCGCCAAGGAGCTCGAGGTCCCGGTCATCGCGATCTCGCAGCTGAACCGTGGTCCGGAGCAGCGCACGGACAAGAAGCCCCAGATGAGCGACCTCCGCGAGTCCGGGAGCATCGAGCAGGACGCCGACATGGTCGTGCTCCTGCACCGTGAGGACGCCTACGAGAAGGAGTCGCCGCGCGCGGGCGAGGCCGACCTGATCGTCGCGAAGCACCGAAACGGTCCGACCGACACCATCACCGTCGCGTTCCAGGGGCACTTCTCGCGCTTCGTGGACATGCAGGCGTAATCCAGGCGGAACAGACGTACCGATGGGCAGATGTCGAGATGCAACTAGGTCTGAGGCCCCGGTACCTACGCCTGCAGGGACCGCTGCAAGGACTTCGGCTCGACTTCACTGACGGCGTCCGCGGCGCGCCCCGGCCCGAGGAGACCGGCGAGGCTACGCGCGTGCCCTCGCCCGGTCGAGATCGGCGCGGACGAGCACCGATCGGATCTCGACACCGGCGTCGGCGAGCGGGTGGTGACCGGCGGGACTGCGATCGATCGCGCAGAGGACGGTCGACACGACCGCCGACTGGGCTCGGAGCGCGACAGCCGCAGCCCGCACCGCTCCGCCAGTGGTGATGACGTCCTCCACGAGGGTGACGCGAGCGCCGGTGACGTCCCGTCCTTCGGCGAGGCGGCAGGTCCCGTACGTCTTCGCCTCCTTGCGCACGAACGCGACGGGCAGCGACGTCAGCGAGCTGAGAATGGTCGCGATCGGGACTCCGCCGAGCTCGAGGCCACCCAGGACGTCGGTGTCAGGAGGCAGCAGCGGGACCATCCGCTCGGCCACGGCGCGCAAGGTGTGCGGGTCGGACTCGAACAGGTACTTGTCGAAGTACTCGGAAGCGACGGTCCCCGACCGCAGGACGAACTCGCCTTCGAGCCGGCACAGCGAGTCGATCCTCTGAGCGAGAGAGCGCCGTGGTCCACGCACCGATCCTCGCAGCCAGGGGCCCGCCGCGTGGCGCGGACGGGTGATGCGCTCGCCTGCGCCTCGATCTCCCGGCCGGCGGTGCCGATCCTTTGCGGAGATCCGCGCGAGCGCCGCGTCGCGCCCATGCCCTGGAGGAGCGCCCACCCGTGTCGACCGACCACCCCACTCCGACGACGCCCGGCGACCCGTGGGCGCGTCTCGACGCGACAGCCGGCCCGTCCCACCCGGCTCCTCCGGTCCAGGCGATGCCGGCGCCCCAGCCCTCCTACGCCGCGGCACCTCCGCCGCCGGGCGCGGCGCCCTACGCGCAGGGATACCCCGCACCCACCGCGACGGGCTACCCGACGGCGTCGCCGATGCAGCCCTACGGGCAGCCACCGGTGCCGGGTCACGGTCCGGTCGGCTACCCCTACCGCCCGCCCTACGACGGCTTCGCCATCGCGGGCTTCGCGCTGAGCCTGGTCGGCGGGACGCTCCTCGCCATCGTCTTCGGGATCATGGGCATCTCGCGGACCCGCGGCGGCCGGGCGCGGGGCCGTGGCCTCGCGATCGCGGCGCTCGTCATCGCGCCGCTCTGGATCGTGGTCGCCGTCGTCATGTTCGTCGTCGGACTGGCGGGCGACGGTCCGGGGTCGTCGTACGCGGTGGGGGACTGCGTCCAGCTGGACGGCGACGCCGGGGCTGACGTCGACGAGGGCGTCGCGCCCGCGATGCCGTCGGTCCCGTGCGCGGAGCCGCACGACGGCGAGGTCTACGCGGCGAAGGACCTCCCTGCGGGCCCCTACCCCGGCCTCGACCAGGTGCAGCAGCAGGGCGACGCGTACTGCGCGTCCGAGTTCGAGGCGTTCGTGGGCGTGCCGTACGACGAGTCGCGGCTGGAGCTCTTCTACGTCTATCCCCAGCAGGTCGGCTGGCTCACGGGAGACCGCGAGATCGCCTGCGTCGTGACCGACGTCGACGCCGTCACGGGAACGCTCCGGGGCGCCGCGCGATAGCAGGGTGCGCAGCCACCAGCTCATGGTGGCCCTGCGCTCGTCGTCGGCGTATGCCCCTCGGGCGCACGAACGGGCGGGCGGACCGCGATGGCCCGCCCGCCCGCTCGTCGGGCTCAGCCTCGCGGCGCGAAGCGCCAGGCCACGCCCGCCGCCACGGCGGCAAGCACCGCGGCGCCCACGAACGCCGCCGCGAAGCCCGACGTGAGCGCCTCGGGCACGGCAGCGCCGGACTCGACGAGCGACTGGGTGCGGGTGGCGGCGACGGTCGCCAGCACCGCCAGCCCGAGCGCGCCGCCGACCTGCTGGCTGGTATTCACGAGGCCGCCTGCCAGCCCGGACTCGCCCTCGTCCGCGCCGTGGACCGAGAGCTGGGTCCCGGCGACGAATGCGCCGCCCAGACCGATGCCGACGAGCAGGGACGGGCCGAGGAGGTCGGCCAGCAGGGTCGCGTCCGACGGCACCGCGCCGAACCAGGCGAGGCCTGCGGCCAGCAGCGCCAGGGACCCGACGAGCGTGCGCCGCACCCCGGTCTTCGCGATCACGGCCGGCACGCCACCGGCGACGACCACGAGCACGCCGGCCAGCGGGAGCTGGCTCAGCCCGGCCGCGAGGGCGTCGTAGCCGAGGACCGCCTGCATGAACACCGAGAGCGCGAAGAACAGGGCGGTGGTCGCCGCGCCCACGAGCAGCATGACGACGTTGCCGACGGTCAGGGCCCGGTCCGCGAAGACGGAGAAGGGCACCAGCGGCGAGCTGCTCCGGCGCTCGACCAGCACGAACACGGTGAGCAGGGCTGCGGCTGCCGCGGCGAGCCCGAGGGTCAGGGGGTGCGTGAAACCGAGACGCTCGCCCGCCGAGAGCGCAGCGACGACGGCGACGAGCCCACCGGTGATCGTGGTCGCACCCGGCACGTCCAGCGGGGCGGCTGTCGCAGGACGGTCCTTCGCGACGAGGAACGGCAGCGCCACGAGCACGACGGCACCCACGGGGACGTTGACGAAGAACACGGCCTCCCAGCCGAGCGCGCCGGTCAGCACGCCACCCAGCAGGACGCCCGCGGCGCTGCCCACCCCGGCGACGGCGCCCCAGATGCCGAGGGCGCGCGACCGGTCCCGGGCGGCGGTGAAGAGCTGGGTGACGAGCGCCAGGGACGAGGGGGCGAGGAGGGCAGCGGACGCGCCCTGCAGCGCCCGGGCACCGAGCAGCATGCCGCCGCTGGTCGCGAGGCCGGCGAGTGCCGACGCCGCGACGAAGCCGGCGGTGCCGACGAGGAAGAGGCGGCGGTGCCCGTAGCGGTCGGCCAGACGACCGCCCAGCAGGAGCAGCCCGCCGAAGGGCAGGACGTACGCGGTGATCACCCAGCTGAGCGCACCCTCCTCGAGACGCAGCTGGGCACCGATGGACGGCAGGGCGATGTTGACGATCGAGGCGTCGAGGACGACGAGGAACTGCGCGAGGGCGAGCACCGCGAGGGCCCACCAGCGGTGCTCGCTCCGGGGAGCGCCGGGTGCGACCACCTCAGGACGGGCGGCGAGGGTCTGGCTCATGGTCGTGCTCCTTTCGAGAGGTGGGACGCACCCGGCGGGGTGGTCAGTCCCAGAGGCTGAGGATGGCGACGGCGACGAGGACGAGGGCGCCGAAGGTCGACCACCACGCCGTCTTCTCGGCGGTCCAGCGCCGGTTGTGCTCGGTCATGTGCGTGCTCTTCTCTTCAGTAGGTGATCGGTCACTCACTCGGCTCAGTCCCACGCCATGAACATGGCCAGGACCATCAGGGCGAGGGGGGCCAGGGCCGCCCAGCGCATGGTGCGCTCGTTCGTCATCTCGTCACCTCCCTCCCTGCGTGCGTGCGGCCGCGGCGACCGCACGGTGCCGTGCGGCTCGGTCCGGTGCTCTTCGGTCAGTCCCACAGGCTCAGTGCGAGCACGAACCCGACGAGGGGGACGAGCAGCAACGGCTCGGCCAGCACGAAGAGGGCGGAGAGCCCCAGCGAGCTCCAGGCCAGCAGCTTGGCGCGCCGCCGCCGGCGCGACCGGGCCGCGCGCTTCGCGGCCTTCGTCTCGGCCGTCACGCGCATGAGCTCCAGCCAGGCGCCGAGCGAGGACTCGAGCGCGGTGCGCAGGTTGTCGGAGTCCGCGCGGACGGGGTCGCCGTCCCAGGACTCGGCGGTGCGGACGATCGTCGCGTCGCCGTCGGCCGTGAAGGTCCACTCGTGGAGACCGTCGATGCCCTGCGCGGGTCCGCCCCAGAGGATCCGGCGGGGGGCGTCGACGGCGTGGACCGTCGAGGCGACCTCGAGCCCGTGGGTGCGCCAGGTGAAGGTGGTGCCGGCGCGGAGCGGCTCGTCGAGCTGCGCGGCCTCGATGTCCGTCTGCCACGCCGGCCAGCGAGCGATGTCGGTGTGCAGGCGCCAGACGAGGTCGACAGGCGCGGCGATCCGCACCTCGCGACGGACGACGACTGCCGCGGCCTCGTCGATCGTCTCGGGAGTAGTGATGGTCGACATGGTGGATCCTTTCGGTGGGGAGTGACTGTCCACTCACTGCGGTCAAGACTGGCTGGATCGGGCGATCCGGCTCACTCGGGGTGCCGGATCCCCAGGGTCAGCAGCTGCGCCCAGGCCTCCGGCAGGTCGTCGACCTGCGCGGTGACGATGAGATGGCAGAGCTGGCCGTAGGCGATGAACCGCTGCACCGCCTCGTCGGAGGCGCCGGACCGGTTCTGTGCGAACTCGACGACCTGCTGCAGCCCCGCGCGCAGCGCGGCCCCGATCTCGGGGAGATCGGCGACCGACTGCGCGTGGACCTGCAGCATGAGCAGCGTGCGGTCGGCGATGAGGTGCGCGTACGCGTCGCCCATCGCCTCGAGGATCCCGTCGGGAGACTGGTCCACGGCCCGGTCCGCGCCGGAGGCGAGCGCCTCGACGACGCGGTCGAAGCACGTCTCGAGGGCCGTGACGAACAGACGCTCCTTCGCGGGGAACAGCTTGATGACGTAGGCGGGGGAGATCTGCGCCGCGCGAGCCACGTCCGCGATGGTGGCGCCGTGGTACCCGCCCCGGGCGAACTCCCGGACGGCTGCCGCCGCGACGACGGGCTTGCGGAGCTCCGCGGTGGAGAGGCTCGTGCTGGTCATGTGAGTGACTGTACATTCACTCTTGTCCGATGGCAAGCCGGGTCGTCGGGGCCGCCACCCCGCTCCCGGGACCCACAACGCCCTGGCAAGGCAGAGGTTCCGTCGCGATGATGGGGCGATGACGACCTACCGGGGCACCAAGGAGTTCGAGGGCGCGCAGTTCATCCGGGCGAGCCTGAAGGGCGCGACGATGCGCTTCTCCGACGTCAGCGGCGTGACGATGCGGGGCGTCGACGTGGACGGGCTCGACATCGACAGCCACGACCTGTTCTTCGGCAGCCTCGTCGTGAACGGCGTCGACGTCGTGCCGTTCGTCGAGGCCGAGCTGAACCGGCAGTTCCCGGGCCGGGAGCTGCAGAAGGCGCAGACACCCGAAGGGCTGCGGGAGGGCTGGGTCGCGGTGCGGGCCGCATGGCAGGAGACCGTCGAGGACACGCCGGCGGAGCTGCGGGACGCGCGCGTCGAGGACGAGTGGTCGCTGGCGCAGACGCTGCGGCACCTGGTGCTCGCGACGGACGCGTGGCTCGGCGGCGGCATCCGCCGCGAGAAGCAGCCGTTCCACGAGATCGGCCAGATCTTCACCGGCGCCGCCGAGATGGGCTTCGACATGTCGGTCTTCCGTACGGACGAGCCCACGTTCGACGAGATCGTCGCGGTGCGGGCCGAGCGGCAGCAGCAGGTCACCGACTTCCTGGCCACGGCCACCCCGGAGCTGCTCGCCGAGGAGCGCGACGACCCGTGGGGCAGCGACTGGCACCCCACGGTCGGCGACTGCGTCCGGGTGATCCTCGAGGAGGAGTGGGCGCACCTGCGCTACGTCCGCCGCGACCTCGCGCTGCTGGCCTGATCCGACGTCTCCCCGGGTGGGCGGACCCTCACCAGCCCAGGGTGCCGGGCGGGCCCTTGAACGGGCCGACGACGCCGGACGTGATCCAACCGCCGTAGAAGCCGCCGTCCTGGGCGCGCACGACCTCCCCGTCGACGGTGCAGCGGTCCATCGCGCCGGGCATCACGGCGACGGCACCGGCGAGCACCTCGTAGCCGGTGGCAGGCCGGGGGTACGTCCACCCGGCGCGCGGCGCCACGGCCTGTCCGCCGAGGACGTCGAGGTAGGTCGCCTGCCCCTTCCACTCGCACCAGGACGTGCCGTCGGCGGCGCGGAGCGAGCCGTCGGCGAACGCCGAGCGGGGCAGGTAGTACGTCGGGGGGTGGCTGGTCTCGAGCACGCGCCACGCGGACGACGTCCGGGCGACCACCTGGCCGCCGAGCTCGATCACCAGCTCGGCGGTGCACGTCTCGACGCGCGGAGGGCGCGGGTAGTCCCACACGGACTCCTGCCCGGGTCCGGGTGGGAGCGGCACGGGACGGGGCACGCCCCGACCGTACGGTCGGCGACGCTGTGGTGCACCCGGACGCACGACGAGGGGGCGCGCGGTGACCGGTCGGGCTCAGCGGCCGCGCACCACGCCTGCGCTCCCACCTCCGCGCCGGGTGGGCTCGGCGACGGCGAGCAGGGACCCGTCCGGGAGGAACTCGATCGCGGTGGCCGCCCCGATCTCCGGGTTGTCGACGAACGTGTGACCCAGAGCCTGCAACGCCGTCCGGTCGAAGCCGGGCTCGGCCTGCACCGCCGCGGTGTTGCGCTGCGTGGCACGGGGCGCCGCGATCGCATCGGGCAGGTCCATGCCCAGGTCGAGGCGGTTGACCAGGATCTGCAGCACCGTCGTGATGATCGTCGACCCGCCGGGGGAGCCCAGCGCGAGGAAGGGTGACCCGTCGGCGAGGACCATCGTCGGCGCCATCGAGCTCCGCGGCCGCTTGCCGGGGCCCGGCAGGTTCGGGTCCTGACCGCCCTGCGTGTCGGTGAAGCTGAAGTCCGTGAGCTCGTTGTTCAGCAGGAATCCCCGGCCCGGGACGACGATCCCGTTCCCGCCCGTGGACTCGATCGTGAGCGTGTACGCGACGACGTTGCCCCAGCGGTCCGCCGTCGTGAGGTGCGTGGTCGACTGCCCGTCGTTGCCCTGGCTCCCGACCGCGGTCGTCGCGCACGCCTCGTCGTCGTCGCCGGGCACACCCGGCGCGACCGGCTTGGTCAGGGCCCTCGTCGGATCGATCAGGCAGGCGCGCTGCGCCGCGAGCTCGTCGGACGTCAGCTCCGCGAGCGGGACGTCGACGAACGCCGGGTCGCCGACGTACCGGTTGCGGTCGGCGAACGCCAGCGCGCTCGCCTCGAGGTACCCGTGCAGGGTCTGCGTCGTGTCGAACGGGCCACCCGTCCGGGCCTCGAGGATGTTCAGCGCCTCGCCGACGGTCGAGCCGCCGGACGACGACGGTGCCATCCCGTACACGTCGAGACCGCGGTAGGACACGTGCGTCGGAGTCCGCAGCCGCGTCCGGTAGGCGGCGAGGTCGCCCAGCTCGAGGAGCCCTGGTCGCACGACGAGCGTGCTGTGCCGGCGCACCGGCGGCTCCTGCACGGTGCGGACGATGTCGCGGGCGAGTCGGCCTGAGTAGAGCGCGTCGGCTCCGTGCCGGGCGAGCAGGTCGTAGGTGGCGGCGAGGTCGCGGTTGCGGAACACCGAGCCGACGGCAGGCGGCGCGCCGCGCGGCAGGAACAGGTCGGAGGAGGACCGGAACTGCGAGAACCGCGCGCTGTTCGCGGCCGTCTGGTCCACGAAGGTCTGGTCGACGACGAACCCGACGCGCGCCACCCGCGTGGCGCCGCGCAGTGCGGAGCGCAGGTCGAGGGTTCCCCATCGGTCGAGCGCGGTCTCCCACGTCCGCGGCGTCCCGGGCACGCCGACCGACAGCCCCGAGGTCACGGCGTCCGCGAACGGGATCGGTACCCCCTCCTCGACGAACGCGTCGCTCTGCATCGCCCTCGGTGCGGTCTCGCGACCGTCGATCGTGTGGACCTGTCCACGCGCCGCGTCGTAGTAGACGAAGTAGCCGCCCCCACCGATGCCCGACGAGTACGGCTCGGTGACCCCGAGCGTCGCCGCCGCGGCCACGGCGGCGTCGACCGCGTTCCCGCCCCGGCGCAGCACGTCGAGGCCGACCCGCGTCGCGTCGGCGTCGACCGTGCTGACCGCCCCTCCGGCGCCGGTGGCGACCGGGGTCTTCTCACCGTTCCCGGGGTGCCCCGGACGAGCCGCGGCGGGCGCCACACCCCCGAGCGCGAGCGCGACGGCGGCGGCGAGCGCCACCAGCGAGCGTGACCTCCTGGACGATCCCATGGGAGCCTCCTTCGCACGGCTGAGCCGGTGAGATCCGGTCTACCACCGCTCGCGGTCGAGCGCCCCCGGGCGTGCTGCGCCTCGACCGGACGCGGCCGGCGCCGACACGGCGCCGGCCGTCCTCCACAACCCCGGGGCCCGGGACGTCGCCCGTGCCTCATGACCGGTCAGCCCCGGGATCCGCCCCGTACCGCCGCACCCAGCGGCGGCTGCGCGCGCTGCAGGCGTCGCTCGAGCAGTCCGCCGACCGCTGACCGGGCTCACCCACCAGGGTGACGGCGGGCGCTCGTCGTGCCGCCGGTCGGGCGACACCGCGCCGACCTGGGCGTTTGCCAGGTGAGAGCGCTACCAGCGTGGGTGCGCGCATGCGGTACGGTCCGGCGGACCAGGGGTACAGAACGTCACATAAGCGGACACTGCCCGACACGCGCGACGAGGGGACGACGACGGATGCGACGCCTGAGGGCAGTCACGGGGACGGTCGCGGGCCTGGCGCTCGCGGTGGCGGGGATCGTCCCTGCCGCGACGACGGCGGCGGCCGCCGGCCAGACGATCTCGGGCGTCGTGACGCTCCCCGGCGGCCCCGAGGAGGCGGCGCTCGACGCGCTCGCCGTGATGTACGCGCCGGCGGGGACGCAGGACTACCGCACGGTGGACGTCACGACGACGGGCGCGTTCTCGATCGGCAGTCTCGCCCCCGGGAAGTACCACGTGTGCGCGTACACCAGCGCCTACTTCGACGCCGCCGGGAACCTGGCGAAGCCGTACAACGTGCTGAACGCGTGCTTCGACACCGTCGACTACTTCGGGTCCCGCGGCGTGCTCGACGTGACGGGCGGGGACCTCACCGGGCTGACGCTCGCGCTGCCGTGGGGCCGGACGATCTCGGGCACCGTCGCGCTCGGCGAGGGCGCCGACCCGGAGTGGCTGCGCGGCGTGAAGGTCTCGGCGTGGGTGGACGGCACCGGCGGCTTCATCGGGAACACCGCGATGGTGGACCCGGACACCGGGCGGTACACCGTGGCCGGGCTGTACCCGCGCGTGTACCCGGTGGACGTGGCGGGAGCCTGGTACACCGACCCCGCGACGGGCGCGCAGGTCACGCCCGAGCTCGCGACGGTGACCCGCGAGGGGGTCGACGTGACCGCGGGGAACGCGACCGGCGTGGATGCGACGCTCGCGGTGTCGCCCGTGACCGACGAGTTCACCCTCAGGCCCAAGCCCGAGCTCACCGGCTCGCCGGTGGTCGGCGGGACGCTGACCGCGATGACGACGGCCTGGACCCCGGCGGCGACGTCCTTCACCTACCGGTGGTACCGCAACGGCTCGCAGATCCCCGGCGCGACGAGCAAGACGTACACGGTCCAGGCGGCCGACGTCGACACCGGAATCCACGTCACGGTCAAGGGCCTCGCGCCGGGCATCGCGTCGGCCGACGTGCACTCGACCTTCGTGACGATCCGCGACACGTTCACGACCGTCGGCGTACCGAGCGTCACGGGCGGCCGCGCGGTGGGCTCCACCCTCACGTGCGCCACGGGGACGTGGGCGCCGACGCCATCGGTCATCGGCGTCGAGTGGCGTCGCGGGGCGCGGCCGGTCGGGTACCAGCCGACGTACACGGTCCAGGCGGCGGACGCCGGGCAGCAGCTGCGGTGCCACGTGTTCGCGAGCCGCGGCGACCGGCCGCAGGTCACCGTCGCCTCCGCCCCGGTCACCGTGCTCCGGACCTTCACCACGGCCGGGACGGTCGCCGTCGCCGGCAGTCCGCAGCTCGGCGGCACGCTGACCGCGTCGGTGAGCGGCACCACGCCTGTGGCGAGCGACGTCCGGTACCGCTGGCTCCGCGACGGCACCGCGATCCCCGGCGCGGTCTCGTCGAGCTACGTCGTCACTCGCGAGGACAGCCTCGCGACGCTGCGCGCGCAGGCCGTCGTCAGCCGCTCGGGCTTCGCCGACGCCACGGCGTCCGCCCAGGTCCAGGTCCCCGGCTTCTTCGACGCGACGCCCGCCCCGGTCGTGAACGGCGACGTCCGGCGAGGCTCGACGCTGACCGTGACGGTCCCGGCCTGGACCCCGGCGGCCACGTTCGAGTACCAGTGGCTCCGCGACGGCGCGGCGATCGCGGGCGCGTCGGCCGCCACCTACACCCTCACGGCGTCCGACGAGGGAGCGACCGTCTCCGTGCGCGTCGTCGGCTCCCGCGCGTCGTTCGTCGCGCGGTCCGCGACGTCGGCAGGCGTCGACGTGCCGCGCTCGTTCGCGCACGTGCCGACACCCACGATCTCCGGGGCGACGACGACCGGGGCCACCCTGACGGCCACGACCGGCGACTGGTCGCCCACGCCGGAGACGTTCGGCTACCAGTGGCTGCGCAATGGGGCGGAGATCGCGGGTGCGGACGGCCCGAGCTACCTCGTCGCCGAGACCGACGGCGGCACCCGGATCTCCGTGCGCGTCACCGCCACGCACGCGGGCTACGTCGCCGCGAGCCGCGTGTCCGCTGCCGTCGCCGTGCCGCTGCGGGAGTTCACGACGGCGCCGACGCCGACGATCACCGGGACCGCGCGGGCGGGCTACCGGCTGACCGCCAAGCGCGGCACGTGGGTGGCCGCACCGACCACGGTCACGTACCGGTGGTTCCGCAACGGCAAGGTCATCACCGGGGCGACCTCGAGCACGTACCTGCTGACCACGGCGGACCAGGGTCGCAAGATCTCGGTCGCCGTGACCGCCTCACGCGCGGGCTATCGGAGCACCGTGCGGCACTCGGCCAAGACGACCGTGCTCCGCGAGTTCACCGCTGCGCCCAAGCCCACGATCTCGGGCACAGCTCGGGTGGGCGGCACGCTCGTCGTGAAGCGTGGTGCCTGGACGCCCGCGCCGACGGCCTACACCTACCAATGGTTCCGCGGCGGTAAGGCGATCAGCGGCGCGACCACGCAGAATTACGTGGTGCGCACGGCCGACCGCGGCCACAAGCTCACCGTCACGGTGACCGCGACCCGCAGCGGGTTCCTCACGCTCACCCGGCGCAGCGCGGTCGTCGTGCCGCGCTAACCGTCCCGACCCGCCGCGTCGGCGGGCTCGGGGGCGAGCGGCAGCGTGCGGACGCTGCGGAACGCGCGCTCGAGCCCGTCGACCGGGTCGGTGAACGCGACCTCGGCGGCCAGGAGCTGCAGCGGGCGGCGGAAGTCGTCGACGGCGACGTCGCGCTCGACCGGGTAGAGCGGGTCGCCGACGATCGGGATCCCCAGACCCGCGAGGTGCAGGCGGAGCTGGTGCGTGCGGCCGGTGCGCGGGGACAGCCGGTACACCGCGTGCTCGCCGTGCACCGACTCGAGCTCGACGAGCGTCTCCGCGTTGACCGGCGCGTCCGGCACCACCTCGGCCTGGACCCTGCCGCGTTCCTTGTGGATGTGGTTGCGCACGACGAGCGGGAGCGCCAGGTCGTCGCGCCGCGGGGCGAGCGCGCGGTAGGTCTTGGCGACCGCGCGGCGCTCGAACGCCGTCTGGTACGGCCCGCGCCAGCGGCGCTCGGTCGCGAGCATCAGCAGCCCGGACGTCACACGGTCGAGCCGGTGCAGCGGGGACAGGTCGGGCAGGCCCAGCTCCGCGCGCAGCCGCACGACGACGCTCTGCATGACGTGCCCGCCGCGGGGGATCGTCGCCAGGAACGGCGGCTTGTCCACGACGACGAGGCGCTCGTCCCGGTGCACGACGTGGATCTGCCCGGGCACGATGGGCTCGTCGCGCAGCTCGCGGTGGAACCACACGTGCCGCGCCGGCGCGTAGGCGTCGTCGTCGCGAACGGGACGGCCGTCCTCGTCGACGAACCGGCCCTCCTCGAGCATCGCCGCGACGTCGACGTGCGTGGGGAGCCGGTGCCGCAGCCACGCCCCCATCGTCGGCCACGGGTCGGGCGCCGAGCGGACGCGGTCCGGGCTCCGCAGCCGCGCGGCGGCGAGCCCGTGACGCGCCGGAAGGGGCGAGGGGGACGGCACGGGTCGAGCGTACGGGCGGCGGTCACTCAAGGGTCGGCGTGGCGTCCACGATGCCGACGAGGTGCGCGGCCAGGGCGGTCGCGCGGTCGTCGGCCTCCGGGGTGAACCCGAGCCGGACGACGACGAGCCCGCGCGACGGCACGATCGTGATCGACTGGCCGTCGTGGCCCTCGGCGAAGTACGCGTCGGCGGGGAGCTCGGGGTGCACCAGGGAGCCGTCGGGCATGGTGTTGACCCACCAGCCGAGCGCGTAGCCCTGCTCCTCGGTCTCCGCGACGTCGACCGCCGTCGTCGACTCGCGCATCCAGCCCTCGGGCAGCAGGCGCTCGCCCTCCCAGACGCCGTCCTGCAGCGCGAGCTGGCCGATCGTCGCCCAGTCGCGCGCGGTGGCCCACTGGTAGGAGCTGCACACGGGCGTGCCCGCGGCGTCCGGCTCGAGGACGGCGCTGGACAGGCCGAGCGGCGCGAACACCTGGTCGCGGACCAGGTTCGCGCCGCCGTGGTCCTCGGCCAGGATCGCGCACAGCAGCGTGGTGCTGCCGCTCGAGTACTGCAGGTAGGTGCCCGGCTCGTGCGCCGGCTCCTGCGACGCGACGAACGCGCCCATGTCCGGCTCGTCGTACAGCATCCGCGTGATGGGGGTGCCGAGCTCGTACGTCTCGTCCCAGGCCAGGCCGCTGGTCATGCCCAGCAGGTCGCGCACGGTGATGTCCGCTCGCACGTCGGTCCACTGCGGCCGCAGGTGGTCGTCGTCGAGCGACACGTCGCCGGCCTGGACCAGCCGCCCCACCACCAGGTTCGCGACGCTCTTGGTCATCGACCAGCCGAGCTGCGGGGTGGTGGCGTCGAACCCGTCGGCGTACTGCTCGGCGACCAGCTCGCCGTCGTGCAGCACGACGACAGCGCGCGTCCCGAGCGCCGCGCGCGCCTCGTCGTCCAGGTCGGTGCCGAAGGCGGCGTCGAGCGCCGCCTGCACGGCGGGGTCGGCGACGGGCGCCGGGGCGTCCGTGAGCGCGTTCGCGGTCACCGCGGTCGGCTCCGGGAGGTCCGGTCGCTCGTCGGCGAGCGTGCACCCGAAGCCCGGCGTCGACCAGGCCTTCTGCCGCGCGAGCAGCCCGAGCACCGAGGCGGACGCCGACTCCTCCGACGTCGCCACCTTCAGGACCGGGACCAGCGGGTTGTCCGGCAGGTCGTCGGCCGGGTCGTCGCGCCCGGCGACCGTGGTGACGGCGCACGCGTTGTGCGCGGCGTAGCCGGTGCCGGTGAGCAGCATCGGTCGCTCGTACCAGTACGCCCCGACACCGAGGAGCACGAGCACGACGAGGACGACGGCGAGGATGCGGAGGGCGCGGCGCACCGGGCGAGGGTAGTACGGCGGTGAGACGTCCGGGCGCACCGCGGAGCCGGCCGCCGAGCCCGACGGCAGCCCGGATGTCAGTCCGGACGTCCCGTGCGCGGGGCGGGTGCGGCGACCGGGCGGACGCGCCACACCTGGGCGCGCGCCGGGTCGCCCGTCGCGCCGGCGTCGACGCGGTCGACGACGAAGCCCTCGCGCTCGTAGAACGCGCCCGCCCGCTCGTTCGCGGCGACGTGCTCGACCCACAGCCGGTCGGCGCCCGGCGGGAGCCGGTCGACCAGGGCGCCGAGCAGCAGCCGCCCGACGCCGCGCCCCCGCCACCCGGGGTGCACGTAGAGCTTGTAGACGACGGCATCGCCGTCCCGGGCGCCGCTCTGCGCCACCCCGACGAGCGAGCCGTCCGACGAGGCCAGCACGAGCTGGCCCGCCGCGGCGGCGCGGGTGAGGTACTCGCGGCCCCACCACCGTCGCACCTGCTCGGCCGCGGCCTCCGCCCCGACGAGCGGGGTGTAGTGCGGCGGCACGTGCTGCTCGCCGAACGCCTGCACCGCGGGGACGTCGTCGAGCCCGGCCGCGTGTACGCGGTCGAGCCCGGCGGGGTCGAGCGGCGCGCTGGTCATGCCGGCATCGTGCCCGACGAGCCGGCGCACGGGAACACGCCGTCACCCGACCGACGCGGCCTGCCCGGGCGGTCGGGCCGCGCCGCGCCTAGCGTGGGCGAAGCACGCGGTGGCGCGTGCACGGAGCGCAGCGAAGGATGACCGATGAAGACCTTCACCCTGGCCGGGACCGACATCGAGGCGCCCGAGGTGGTGCTCGGGCTCATGCGGATCACGGAGAAGTCCGACGACGAGATCCGCGAGCTGGTCCGCACGGCACGGGACGCCGGGATCGACTTCCTGGACCACGCGGACGTCTACGGCAGCGAGCTGCACCAGTGCGAGCGGCGGTTCGCCGAGGCGATGGCGCTCACGCCCGCGCAGCGCGACGAGCTGACGATACAGACCAAGGCCGGGATCGTGCGCGACGGCCCGTACTTCGACTTCTCCTACGAGCACCTGGTGGAGTCCGTCGAGGGGTCGCTGCGGGCGCTCGGCACCGACCGGATCGACGTGCTGCTGCTGCACCGGCCGGACGCGCTCGTCGAGCCGGAGGAGGTCGCGCGCGCGTTCGACGAGCTGCACGCGGCGGGCAAGGTCCGGGCGTTCGGCGTCTCCAACCACACCCCCCGCCAGATCGAGCTGCTGACGAAGCACGTGCGGCAGCCGCTCGTCGCCAACCAGGTGCAGCTCTCGATCACGCACGCGCCGCTCGTCGCGCAGGGCGTCGCGGCGAACATGCAGGCCGAGGGCCAGTCCACCGTCCGCGACGGCGGCGGCCTGCTGGACTTCTGCCGGCTCCACGACATCGCGGTCCAGGCGTGGTCGCCGTTCCAGGCCGGCTTCTTCGACGGCGTGTTCCTGGGCGACGACCGCTACCCCGAGCTGAACGCGGTGGTCGACCGGCTGGCCGACGAGCACGGCGTCACCCCGGAGGCGATCGCGACGGCGTGGATCACCCGGATCCCGGGCCGGACGCAGGTGGTGCTGGGCACGACGACCCCCGCGCGCGTGGCCGCGGCGGCCGCGGGCTCGGACCTCACGCTCTCGCGCGCGCAGTGGTACGAGCTGTTCCGCGCGGCGGGGTACCGCGTGCCCTGACCGGCGCGTCGCGGACCGGGGTCAGGACGCGAGCTCGCCCCGCATGGACATCGCGATCTCGTCGGCGTCCAGCGTGGCCAGGGCGCTGGCGAGCACGTCCGCGTCGAACGTGCCGTCGTCGCGCGCGTCGAGGAGGGCGGCGCGCTGCGCGGCGATCACCCGCCGCCGGTGGACGCCCGCGGCGACGAACCGCTCCTGGCGGGACGCGCCGGCCGGCACGTCCGGCTCGGGGATGGCCTCGCTCGCCGACCGCAGCAGCGCGAAGAGCCGGGTGCGCTCCGCGTCGGCCTCCTCCGCGGCCGCGGCCGGGTCCGCCGGGGTGCGCAGGAGCCCGACCAGCGGCCCGATCGTGCCGCCCTGGACCGCCAGGGAGAGCGCGGCGACGACGAAGGCGACGAGCACGAGCACGGATCGCTGGGGCGTGTCCTCGGGGAGCGTCTGGGCGGCCGCGACCGTGACCGCGCCGCGCATGCCGGCCCACACCACGACGGTCCCCTCCCGCCACCCGAGCGGCTGGCGCCGGAAGTAGTCGAGGTCGGCGAGCCCGCGCGTGATCCGCACGGCGAACCGCTCGAGGTCCCGCTCGGTCACCCGGTGGCCGCGCCGCGCGTTGAGCTCCTCCAGCGTCTTCTGCTTCCCGGCCGTGGTCTGCATCGTCGACTGCATCTCCTCGAGCCGCTCCTGCAGCCGCTCGGAGCGCTGGGAGCGGCGGGCGAGCACGCCGAGCAGCGGCGCGACGTACGCCGCGCGGACCAGCACGGTCAGCACCAGCGCCCCGGCCGCCACGAGCACCGCGGGGCCGACGCCCGCGTGGTCGTCCTCGACGCTCGTCACGATCGCCTTGATCTGCAGGCCCATGGTGAGGAACACGGCGCCCTCGAGGACCAGCTCGGCCATGCGCCAGTTCTGCGTGTCCGAGAGCCGGTTCTGCGGGGAGAGCTCGCGCGGCGCGCGGATCCCGGTGACCAGCCCGGCGACGACCGCGGCGACCAGCCCGGACGCCTCGAGCAGCTCCGCCGGCACGGCCGCCAGGAACGGCACGGTGAAGGAGATGACGGTGTTGACGGCCGGGTCGGTCACGCGCCGGCGGACGAGCAGGTTGAGCCGCCCCACCGCGAAGCCGACGACGACCGCGACGACCACCGAGTAGGAGAACCGGCCGACGACGCCCCAGAACGAGAACGACGCGGCGGTCGCGACGATCGCGGTGCGCAGGAGCACGAGGGCGCTCGCGTCGTTGAGCAGGCTCTCGCCGTCGAGCATCGCGACGACCCGTCGGGACACCGACGGCTGCTGCTTGAGGATCGAGGTCGCGACGGCGTCCGTCGGGCTCACGACGGCACCGAGCGCGGCACCCCAGGCGAACCCCAGGTCGGGGATCGCGACCATGAAGAACAGGCCCAGCACCAGCGAGCTGAGCACGACGAGCACGACCGACAGCCCGCTGATCGCCCCGAACTCCCGGCGGAAGCTGGTGGCCGGCATGGACACCGCCGCGGAGTAGAGCAGCGGCGGCAGGACGCCCTCGAGGATCCACTCGGGCTCCACGCGCGCGGACGCGAACACGGGCAGGAAGCTGGCGCCGACGCCCACCGCGACGAGCATCAGCGGCGCGGCGACGCCCAGGCGCGGCGCCACCACGGTCGCCGCCGCGATCGCCAGCAGCGCCGTCACGGTCACCACGAGCAGCTCGGTCACGCGCCCAGCCTGGCAGGAAAGGTCCCGGCGGGCCGGACGTGCGGACCGCGGGTCTCCCGGGCGCCACCGCCGCGTGCCAGGATCGGCAGATGGCCGAGACGGCGGGCGAGTCGCACCGGCGCCGCGCCGCGCACCTCTACGGGCTGGTGATCACCGGCTCGGTCCTCGCGGCCGCGCCCACCGACCTCGGCCTGGTGCGGGTCGCCGCGCTGCTCGCGGGCACCCTCCTCGTGTACTGGGTCGCGGAGACCTACGCGCACTGGGTCGCGGCGCGGACGGTGGTGCGCCGCGCGCTGACCAGCCACGAGGCGCGTGAGGTGATGACCGACGGCCTGCCGCTCGTGACGGCGTGCGCGATCCCCGCGGCGGTGCTGCTGGTCGAGGCGGTCCTCGACGTCGAGCCCGGGACGGCGATCGACGTCGCGCTCGCGGTGAACGTGGTGCTGCTGGGGGTCGTCGGCTGGCGGATGGGTGTGCGCAGCGGCATGCGCGGGCTCCGGCTCGTGCTTTCCACCGCGCTGTGCTGCCTGCTCGGCGTCGCGATGATCGTCCTCAAGCTCTCGTTGCACCACTGACCGAGGCCGCCGAGACCTCGGACGACCCGGGCCGGGGCCCGGGTCGGGGACCGAGCCGTTCGCCGTGCGCCACGCCGCCGCCGGCACGACGATCGGGTCATGACCGCTGCGCCCGACGGACCCGACGCCCCGCACCGCGTGCCCCCCGGCGTGCCCGACGACCTCGTCGAGGCCGTGGGCGGCGTGACGGCGGCGTTCGAGGTGATCGAGCACGCCCGCGGCATGCTCTACGCGTTCCACCGGCTCGTCGGACGTGCGGACAAGGAGCTGGCGGAGGCGCTCGACCAGCTCGAGGCCGCCGGGCGCGCGGACCTCGCCGACGACCTGCGCGCGGCCGTCGTCGGCCGGAACGTGCTCGAGGGGCGCTGGACGTTCCAGGTCGTCGAGGACTTCGACGACGGCTACTACCGCGAGTTCGCCGACGCCGAGCGTCGCGTGCGGGAGGCCACGCTGGGCGGCCGGCGGCACGTGTACGAGGCGCAGCTCAAGGAGCGCGAGCGCACGCACGGACGCCGCGGCCACGAGGCGCGCCCCGACGAGGGCTGACCAGGTCCGGCCCGGGTCGACCCGCCCGTCGCTCGAGGTCGTCAGTGCGGTGCGAGAGCGCGGGTGCGGCCCGCGCTCTCGCGCGGGAGTGACGAGATCGGGAGGGCTCGGGGCGGTCAGGCGGTCAGGAGGCGGTCCAGCGAGTCCGGGGCCAGCAGCGTGTCGATCGCGATGAGCGCCAGGCCCGTGACCCCCGCGAGCTCGCCCAGGTCGGAGCGGACGATCTGGAGGTCGCGCGTCGCCAGCGGGAGCGTCTGCTGGTAGACGCGCTCGCGGACCCCGGACAGCAGCACCTCGCCGCAGTCGGCGAGCTGGCCGGACAGCGCGACCAGGCGCGGGTTGAGGATGCTCACCAGGTCCGCGACGGCCTCGCCGATCGCGCGCCCGGCGGCGCGCACCAGGCGCACGGCCTCCATGTCGCCCTGCGCGACGAGCGCGACGACGTCGTGCGTGCGCGTCACGTCGCGGCCGAGCTCGGCGAGCTGACGCACCAGCGCCCAGCCGGCGGCGTACGTCTCCACGCAGTCGTCGTTGCCGCAGTGGCACGCGCGCGGCTCGGCGTCGGGGTGGCCCGCGCGCGTGTGCCCGACGTCGCCCGCGGCGCCCTTGTCGCCGCGGATGATGTGGCCGTTGAGGACCAGGCCGGCACCGATGCCGGTGCCGAGCTTGAGCGCGATCAGGTTCTGCAGACCGGTCCGCCGGGCCTCGGCCACCGCGCGGGCGTTCACGTCGTTCTCGACGACGACGGGGCCGCGGTAGCGCTCGGAGAACGCCGCCGCGATGTCGAAGCCGTCCCAGCCGGTCATGATCGGCGGGCTGACCACCCGGTGCGCGGCGAACTCGACGGGACCGGGCACGCCGATGGCGACCGCCCACACGTCGTCGGGCGAGGCGAGCTCGTCGAACCCGTCCTGGACCATGCCGAGCACGGTCTGCGGCCCGGACCACACCTCGACGTCGCGCGAGAGGTGGGCGAGGGGGCGGCCCGCGAGGTCGCAGACCGCGAGCGTGAAGCCCATCGCGCCGATGTCGGCGGTGAGGACCTGGGCGCGGTCGGCGCCGAAGTCGAACCGGGTCGAGGGCCGTCCGCCGGAGGACTCGGCCCCGCCGACCTCGCGGATGAGCCCGGCGCGCTCGAGCGCCGCGAGCCGCTGGTTCACCGTGGACCGGGACAGCCCGGTGCGCTCGATCACGTCGATGCGGCTGAGCGCGCCCTCCGTGCGGAACAGGTCCAGGAGGTCCCCCGCGTGCCCTGTCGGCTGTGCCATCGCTGCCCCTTCCTCGCTGCCGGTGCTCAGGTTACTGGTACAGCGTGCCACAGAAGTGTGGTCTTTTGGGTTGACGACAATCAAAAGTGGCCGTAGTTTCGAAGAAGTAGGCACGCAGTGGTGCCCCCGAACGCCAAGGAACGACATGTCCCACGACGCCTCGAAGTTCCGGAACGTCCTCGTCCTCGCAGCGACCACCGCTGCCGCGGCCCTCACGCTCACCGCGTGCGGGAGCGACACCCCCTCCGACGGCGCGAGCGCGGGCTCGTCGGGCGGCGCCTCCGGCGACGTCAAGGTCGCCGCCGTCATCAAGGGGCTCGACAACCCCTTCTTCCAGGCCATGGAGCAGGGGATCCAGGAGACCGCCGACGAGTCCGGTGTCGAGGTCTCGATCCAGGCCGCCGCCGACATCGGTGACACCACCGGCCAGGCCGACAAGCTGTCCGCGCTCGCGGGCCAGGACTTCGGCTGCTTCGTGGTCAACCCGATCTCGGGCACCAACCTGGTGCAGGCGCTGGCGCCGATCGCCGCGGCCGGCACCCCCGTGGTGAACATCGACAGCCCGATCGACGCGGACGCGGCGGCTGCCGCGAACCTCGACCCCGCCACCTACATCGGCACCGACAACGGCGCCGCGGGCGGCAAGGCGGGCGACTTCGTGCTCGAGAACGTCGACGCCGGCGCCCAGGTCGCGATCATCGGCGGCATCGCCGGCGACGTGACCAGTGGTGCTCGGGTCGACGGCTTCAAGGAGGCCGTCGGCGACCAGGTCGAGATCATCGGCGAGCAGGCCGCGGACTGGAAGCGCGAGGTCGCGCTGACGAAGGCGACCGACATCATCGCCGCCAACCCGGACGTCAAGGCGTTCTTCGCCGCGAACGACGACATGGGCCTCGGCATCGTCAAGGCGGTCGAGAACGCCGGCAAGACGGGCGAGATCGTCGTGGTCAGCGTCGACGGCAACTCCGACGCGCTGCAGTCCGTGCTCGACGGCGGCCTGAGCGCGACCGTGGCGCAGTACCCGTACGCGATCGGGTCGCTGGGCCTGCAGGCGTGCCAGATCGCGGCCGGCGGGACCGAGCTGCCGGAGACCGTCGAGTCGCCGACCGCGCTCGTCGACGCCGACAACGCGCAGCAGGCGCTGGACGCCTTCCCGCAGCCGTTCGAGGACTTCGAGAACCCGCTGGAGGACCTGTGAGCACGGCAGCCATGAGCGCGGCACCCGCGGGCGGCACGGCCCCGGCGGACGGGACGACGAGCCCGTCGGGGCAGACCCCCACGGGCACCGCGAGCCCGAGCCCGGCGCACCGGCTCACCGGTGCCCTGGCCGAGGCGAGGCACCTGAGCTTCTGGGCGGAGAACGCCGCCCCGATCGGGCTCGTCGTGCTCGTCGTGGTGTTCAGCGTGCTGAGCCCCACCTTCCTGACGGTCGGCAACATCCAGGCGATGCTGGTGGCGGCGGCGATCCTGGTGATCCTCGCGGTCGCGCAGTCGTTCGTCATCACCACCGGCGGGATCGACCTGTCGATCTCCGCGACCATGACGATCGGCGCGGTCGGGTTCGGCCTCGCCTTCCAGGCCGGGCTGTCCTTCTGGCCCTCGGTCCTGGTCGCGATCCTGGCGTCCACGGTGATCGGCGTGGTCAACGGCCTGCTGATCGCGCTGGGCAAGGTCACCGACTTCATCGCGACGCTCGGGACGCTCGGAGTCGCCACCGGCGCGGCGCTCATCCTCACCGACGGCAAGCCGATCTCGGTGTTCAGCCCGGAGCTGCTGCGGCTCACGACGGGCAAGCTCGGCTTCGTCGGGTACCCGTTCGTGGTCGCCGCGGTCGTCGGCGTCGTCGCCTGGTTCGTGATGTTCCGGACCCGCTACGGGCTGCACGTGCAGGCCGTCGGCGGCAGCGAGGAGGCCGCGGTCGCCAACGGCGTCAAGGCGTCCCGCGTGCGGATCGCCGTCTACGTGTGGGCCGCAGCCCTCGCCGGGCTCGCGTCGATCCTGCTGGTCGCGCGCATCGGCGCCGCCGAGCCCGCGATCAACACGAACTACCTGCTCAACTCGATCGCCGCGGTGGTCCTGGGCGGGGTCAGCCTGACCGGCGGGCGGGCCAAGATCGTCGGCCCCATCCTCGGCGCGCTCCTGCTCACGGCCCTCACCAACGGGCTCACGCTGCTGTCCGTCTCGCAGTTCTACCAGCCGCTCGCCGTGGGACTCGTCGTGGTCCTGGCGGCCCTGCTCACGAGGTTCCAGAAGCGATGACCACCACCGACGCCCGTACCGACACCATCCTCACCGCGGACGGCATCACCAAGTCGTTCGGCGGCGTGCACGCCCTCAAGGGCGCCTCGATCACGATGCGTCGCGGCGAGGTCACCGCGCTGATCGGCGACAACGGCGCCGGCAAGTCGACCCTGGTGCGCTGCCTGTCCGGCATCCACCGGCCCGACTCCGGCACCATCACGCTGGACGGCCGGGAGGTCGAGCTCGGCTCGCCGCTGGCCGCCCGCGCGCACGGCATCGAGACCGTGCAGCAGAACCTCGCGCTCGTCGAGGACCTGACCGTCTGGCAGAACTTCTTCGTCGGACGCGAGCTCACCAAGGGCATCGGGCCGCTGCGCGTGCTCGACCGCAAGGCCATGCGCGACCAGGCCTCGACGCTGCTGTCCGGGCTCGCGGTGAACGTGCCGCCCGTGACGAGCCGCGTGCGGCGCCTGTCCGGCGGGCAGCGTCAGGCCGTGGCGATCGCGCGCGCCGCCGGCTGGGGCAGCTCGATCGTCATCATGGACGAGCCGACGGCCGCGCTCGGCGTGCAGGAGACCGCACGCGTCGAGGGCGTCATCCGCAAGCTGCAGGACGCGGGCGTCGCGGTGCTGCTCATCAGCCACAACTTCGACCAGGTCCTGCGCCTGTCCCAGCACGTCTGGGTCATGCGGGCGGGCCGGGCGGTGGCCGAGCGCCGGGCCGACGAGACCAACGGCGACGAGCTCGTCGCGCTCATCACCGGCGCCAAGGCCGCGTGACGGGCCCACGACGATGACGACGAACGTGCTCGGCGTGCACGCCGGCTGCTGGGGCTTCGACTGGAGCCCCGCGGCGGCGGACGCGACCATCGGCGCCGCGGCCCGCGCGGGGTACGGCCTGGTCGAGATCCCTGCGATCGACCTGGCCGTGCTCGACCCGGCGGACACGGCGACGGCGCTCGACCGGCACGGCATCGCCCCGGCGGTCTCGCTCGCGCTGGGCGCCGACGACGACATCACGTCGCCGGACCCGGCAGTCGTCGAGCGCGGACGGCACCGGCTGCTCGAGGCGGTGCGGTTCGCGGCGGCGATCGGCGCGACGTACGTCGGCGGCGTGACCCACTCGGCGATGCTGCGGTACCTCACGCTGCCGACCGCGCAGGGCCGCGACAGCGCGGTCCGCACGCTGCGGGAGGTCGCCCGGGCGGCGGCCGGCCACGGCGTCGTCGTCGGCGTCGAGTACGTCAACCGGTACGAGTCGAACCTCCTCAACACCGCCGCGCAGGCCCGCGCGTTCGTCGAGGAGATCGGGGCGGACAACCTCGTCGTGCACCTCGACACGTTCCACGCCGCGCTCGAGGAGGCCGACCTGGCCGCCGCGGTCGGGGACGCGGGAGACCGGCTCGGCTACCTGCACGCGAGCGAGAACCACCGCGGTGCCCTGGGCACCGGCTCGCTCGACTGGCAGCGCCTGCTGCGCGCGCTGCTCGCCGCGGGCTATGCCGGACCGATCACGGTCGAGTCCTTCTCGAGCACGGTCGTCGGGCCCGACGCGGCCGTCGACATCGCCCTGTGGCGCTCGCAGTGGGCGGACCCCGACGCGATCGCCACCCAGTCCATCGAGTTCCTTCGCGCGCAGCTGGACCAGGCCGCGCGCGCCCTGACCTGAGGAGTACCCCATGACCGACCGGACCAACCTGCTCGGCGTCCACGCGCTCGTCTTCGCGGGCGGCACGTCGCCCGACGAGATGACGCAGATCATCCGCCAGACCAAGGAGGCGGGCTACGACCTTCTCGAGCTCTCGCTGCACGACTCGCCCGCGCTCGACGTCGCCGCCGCGCGCGCCGAGCTCGAGGCCGCGGGCCTGGGCATCGTGTGCTCGCGCGGTCTCGCGTTCTCGGCCGACGTGTCCTCCGACGACCCCGAGGTCGTCGCACGCGGCGCGGACCTGCTCCACGAGTCCCTCGAGATCACCCACGGCCTGGGCGGCACGCACTTCACCGGCGCGCTCTACAGCGCCCTCGGCAAGTACGGCGCCCCGCTCTCGGCGGCGGGCCGGGCCAACGTGGTGTCCACGCTGCGCGACCTCGCGAAGGAGGCCGACGGCCGGGGCATGACCCTGGGCCTCGAGATCTGCAACCGCTACGAGACCAACGTGATCAACACGGCCGCGGACGCGCTGCGGCTGGCCGACGACATCGGCGCCGACAACGTCGTCGTCCACCTCGACACGTACCACATGAACATCGAGGAGGACGACTTCGTGCGCCCCGTCCTGCTGCTGGGTGACAGGCTGGGCTACGTGCACGTCGGCGAGAACCACCGCGGCTACCTGGGCAGCGGCCACCTGGATCTGACCTCCTTCTTCCACGCCCTCGCGGCGGTCGACTACCGCGGGCCGATCACGTTCGAGTCGTTCTCGTCGGCCGTCGTGTCGCCCACGCTGTCCAACGACCTGGCGGTCTGGCGCAACCTGTGGACCGACGGGCCGGCGCTGGCCGCGCACGCCCGGCAGCACATGCTCGGTCTGCTCGAGGCGAACCGTGCCGCCTGAGGCCGCCGACCTCGCGACGCTCGTCGCGCGCGTGCGGACACTGCACGCGCGCGCGGGCGGCCGCCGGGTGCTGGTCGGCATCACCGGCAGCCCCGGCGCGGGCAAGACGACGCTCGCCGAGCGGCTCGTCGCCGCGCTGGGCGACGACGCGGTGCACCTGCCCATGGACGGCTTCCACCTGGCCAACGCGACGCTCGACGCGCTGGGCCGCCACGACCGCAAGGGCGCGCTCGACACGTTCGACGGGTGGGGCTTCCTGGCGCTGCTGCGCCGCGTGCGCGACGAGCAGGACCACACCGTCTACGCGCCGAGCTTCCGGCGCGAGGTCGACGAGCCCGTCGCGGCGGAGATCGCGGTCGAGCCGCACCATGCGGTCGTCGTCGCGGAGGGGAACTACCTGCTGGTCCCCGACGAGCCGTGGGGGCAGGTCCGCGACGTGCTCGACGAGGCGTGGTTCTGCGAGACGTCCGCCGACGAGCGCGAGCGGCGGCTGGTCGACCGGCACACCCGCCACGGCCGCACGCCCGAGGCCGCGGCGGCGTGGGCCACCGAGGTCGACGGCCGCAACGCCCTCGTCATCGACGCCACCGCGACCCGCGCCGACCTCGTCGTCTCGGGCCTCCTGCCGACCTGACGCCGCCTCCCTGCTCGCCCCGCACTTCGAACTCGGCTACGGCAGGGTCGCCACGCAGGTCCGCGGCGGATCAACGCTCCGACAAGCAGCGCGGCGGGATCTACGGCACGGCCCCGCAGATGCTGTCGTGCCTGACCGCGCGCGCCGTGGTGCAGTGGGTCACCCCACAGCCCGGGCGTCCGGAGTTCCACCCGGCCGCGTTCGTCGAGTCGACGGGCAAGCTCTACCCCCAGCCGTGGATGACCGGCCCGCACGCCGACGCCGTGCGCGCGTCGCTCGTCGCGAATGACCCCGCAGGGCAGGCGACGACGCAGGAGGCGAGGACCTGGTGACCACTATCGACGACCCGGGGGAGTGGAACGTCACTGTCGACGACGGCAGAGAACCCCTGCCGGCCGAGAATCCGGCGGAGCCGGGCACGGTGATCGCGAACGTCGGGGAGTTCGTCACCGAGCACCTAGCCGTGCTCTACGCGCCCCGTGGGCCCGCAGGCGGCCTACCGGTGGTCGCCGCGGTGGTGGGAACGCCGAAGCGATCAGCCGCCTCGAGGCCGTCTGGCGCGCCTGGGAGGCCCTACTACAAGAGCCCTCGTTCGGAATGGTCACCTGGTGGCGCGATCACGCCGACTCCACATGGACATCCTGCTCGCGGCCGACGGACCCTTCCGCACTCAAGACGCGATTGGCGTTCACGGGAAGCCTTCGCCTGCGGGTGGACGGAATTGTAATGCCGATTCAAAATAATCAACGATCGTGGACGACGGCCGGAACGGCAGTCAAATCCTTCCTCAGTCTGGCGAAGGCGGTCTCTTAACGTGCGAGGAGTGGGACGTCAACCCGTACACTAAGGGGGTAGATCGTGGATCAGAGCGGATCGTGACTGGTAGCGACGGGTCGACGTACTATACGAGTGACCACTACATATCGTTCACCCAGTCCTGGAGGGGCGACTGATGGACCCGCGAAATCTCTTCGAGATCCACGGATCTGCACCGCTGATGCTCCTCCGCGCTGATCAGAGACGCGCAACCGAAGAGTCGTGGGGATGGCGCGAGGCTGGTCTGACGGTACGGCACGTTCGAGGCCGCAAGATGCGGACCGTGGGTGGACTCTTTGACGAGGTATCTGCTGCACTGCAGTTCCCGTACTACTTCGGCGAGAACTGGCCAGCGTTCGACGAGTGCCTGGCCGACATGGATTGGCTGCCGTTGCAAGTCGGTATCGTGGTTACGGTCCTCGACGCGGTCGAGGTGTTGTCCGACGAGCCTTCGGCGGAGTTGGGCACGCTGGCTCGGACGATTGCTCATGCCTCGGAGACCTACGCCGAACCAATTGCATCGGGTGAGTGGTGGGACCGCCCGGCGCTGCCGTTTCATGTGGTCCTTCAGGCCAGAGAGGATCAGGAGGGGCTGGTGCGCGCGCGTTGGGGAGCGTCGGGCGCGATGCTCTCCGTACTCGGCTAGCGTCGAGTTGGCGGCACGCGAGGTGGCGCTGGGCGATCGTGGCCAGGACGGCAGGGCGTGCGTCGAGGTGGAGCCTGACCCGGTTTTCCCGGACAGCCAGTTACGGTGTGGTGATCATGCCGCTGCAGTTCTCGCGGTCCGGGCTCTACGAGCCCGTCGGGCGAGCGCCGAGCGCCCGGGAGTTCGCCGATCAGGCGATCACCCGGCAGGTCAGCGTTACGGGCAACCCGTCGGCAGCCAGCTCCTGGACCAGCCGGGCGCTCATTTTAGGAGGACGTTCTCCCTGGCTAATTGGGCCGACGCCCGTTTCAGGAACTCGACCTCCATCTCCAGCACCCGAGTGCGGCGGCGCAGCTCGACCAGCTCCCTGCGCTCGTTCGTGGCCAGTCAACTGGACCTGATCAACGCGTCTATGGATGGCATTAGGCTGTGGGAATGATTGAGCGAATCGACGACCCGTTGGCGACAGCGGACGTGGTGTGGCTTAAGCCAGAGGAGGGCGGACGGCGCACAGGGCCGCCCACAGCGCCGGTCTACGGGGCGATTTGCGTGTTCCCTTTGGGTGACGACGCTACCGTCCACCCGGGATGGCCAGCTTCGGCTGACGCCCTGAGTATCCTGCTCCAATCGACGGGAGCGAAAAACTCCGGATCGCTGGAGTATAGCGTCGGATTCCTCGTCCCCGAGCTGGCTCGCCCCTTTCTTTATCCGAGCGCGACTTTCCTGGTGCTGGAGGGGCCCCGGGTTGTTGCAAAGGGTCTGGTCACCGAGGTCATCTGACCCAATCCCCGTCGTTGCCGCGCCCGGTCGCCCTCGTCGGGCACTCGCTCGGCGGGCTCCTGGCGCTGCGCGCCGCACTCGCCCGGCCGGACACGGTCGCCGCGCTCGTCCTCGAGGACCCGGCCAAGCCGGACGGCGCGCCCGCGCCGGCGGACGGGGGTGAGGCCTTCGTCGCCGACCCGGAGACCGTGGCGAGCGTCGAGTCGTCACTGATCGCGACCGAGCGGGACCGCGCGGCGGAGCTCGCGCGCATGCGGCGCGAGACGCCGTGGAGCGATGCGGAGATCGAGGCGTGGGCGGACAGCCGCCCGCTCGTCGACCGCGCGTACGTGCGGCGAGGGCTGTTCCTGGGTGACCCCGCGTGGGAGCAGCTGTTCAGCGCGCTCGTCGTCCCGACGCTGCTGGTGCTACCGCCGCAGGCGCCGATGGCGCCGCGGCCCGAGCTCGTCGACAACCCGCTGCTGCGCACGGTCGTCGTCGAGGGCGCGGGCCACTGCGTGCGCCGCGACCGCCCCGCGCAGTACCACGCCGCGGTCGACGCGTTCCTGGCGCAGCACCTGCGCTGACGCGCTCGGCTCAGTCGGCGCCCGCGGGGAGGTCGAAGGACCAGCCGCGCGCCCGCATGAGCGGGATGAAGCGCGCGACCGCCTCGACGGTCGGGGTGCGGTCGCCGCCACCGTCGTGCAGCAGGACCACCGCGCCGGGCTCGACGCCCGTGAGCAGCCGGGCCAGGAGCTCGTCGGCGCTCGGCGGGTCCCAGTCGCCGATGTCGTACGCCCAGGCGACGCTGCGCATCCCGAGGCCGCTCGCCACCTGGGGTGTCACGCCCCAGTGGCCGTACGGCGCGCGGAAGAACGGCACCGGGGCGCCGGGCGCGGCGTCGCGGACGGCCTCGTCCGTGGCCCGCAGGTCGGCCTCGACCGCGTCGGCCGGCCAGGTGCCGAGGTCGTCGTGGTGCGTGGAGTGGTTGCCGAGCACGTGCCCGCCGGCGACGATGTCGCGCACGATCTGCGGGTGCGCCCGGACGTTCTCTCCGCACACGAAGAACACGGCCTTCACGTCGTGCTCCGCGAGCACGGCGAGCAGTGCCGGCGTGTTGTCCGCGTGCGGCCCGTCGTCGAAGGTCAGGCCGAGGGTCTGGCCGCCGGACCGCGTGCTGACGACGAGCGCGTCGGACGGGTGCGGCGTCGCCATGGCGCGGAACGTAGCACGCGGCGTGGCCGCACGACCTCGTCGGCGCCGCCTCCTCAGATCGGCGTCGGCGCGCCCGATGGTGGGTACAGGCAACCGCTCACGTGCCGTCACACACCGGGGGAACCATGGCTCGTCGTCGTGCTGAGACCGTCAGCGACACCCAGCTGCTGGAGGAGGCGCACGCCAACGCTGCGGCGCTGACGGAGGTGGTGCGCGCGGTCGCGGGCGTCCACGGCATCGACGAGACGCTGGCCGCCGCGCTGTGCTCCGTCCGCCGGCACTTCGGGTGGGACCACGCGTCCTCCTGGCGGCTGGGGGCGGACGGCCGGCTGCACGTCGCGCAGACCGACGGCGACCTGGGCGCCGAGTTCTCTCGGGTGGTCGCGGAGAGCAGCTTCGCGCCGGGGGAGGGCATCAACGGGCGCGCGCTGCAGCAGCGCGACGTGATGTTCGTCGGCGAGCTCGGTGCCGTGATGCAGTGCCCGCCGGCGCACGAGGCGCACCGGTGCGGCGTGCGGTCCGCGGTCTCGCTGCCGGTGTCGGTCCGCGGCGAGGTCACGGGGACGATCGACTTCTTCGCGCGCGACGAGCGCGCCATGTCCGAGCACCGCCTCGAGACCCTGCGGGCGGTCGCCGTGCTGGTGTCGGAGGCGGTCGAGCGGTTCGACGACGCCGAGCGGCAGTCGTCGGCGGCGCAGGACGTCACGGCGGTCAACCGGGTGATCCGCGACGTCACGCGCGCCGCGAGCTCCGAGGCGGCGCTCACCAGCGCGCTGGAGACCATCCGGGACAGCTTCGGGTGGGCGTACGGGTCCTACTGGGCGGTCGACGAGGCCGCGGGGGTGCTGCGGTTCGAGCGGGAGGTCGGCTCAGCCGGCCCGGAGTTCCGCGACGTGACGCGCAGCGCGTCGTTCGCCCGCGGCGTGGGCCTGGCGGGCCGGGCGTGGGCCTCCGGTGACCTCGTGTTCGTGCGCGACCTGGCCGACGTGACCGACTGCGTGCGGGCGCCCGCGGCGCGGCGCGCGGGCGTGCGCTCGGGGGTCTGCCTCCCGGTCGAGGTCGACGGGCGGATCGTCGGGACCATGGACTTCTTCGCGCTCGAGGAGCTCGACCTGAGCGAGAGCCGCGCGGACGCGCTGCGCAACACGGCGTTCCTGGTAGGCCAGGTCCGCACGCGTCTGCTCGACGAGGAGCGCCTGCAGGCGGTGGGCGGGCAGCTGGTCGCGTCCATCGAGGAGGTCGAGTCCAACGTGCGGGCCGCGGCCGCCACGGCGGGCGAGGGGCAGCGCCTCGTCGAGTCCGCGGGGGAGGACGTGGCCGCGCTGGGCGAGTCGAGCACGCAGATCGGCCAGGTGGTCAACGTCATCCAGTCCATCGCGGCGCAGACCAACCTGCTCGCGCTCAACGCGACCATCGAGGCCGCGCGCGCGGGCGACGCCGGCCGGGGGTTCGGTGTCGTGGCGCACGAGGTGAAGGAGCTCGCCACCGCGACCGCGACCGCGACGACGCAGGTCGGCGAGCAGGTGCGGGCGATCCAGGGCCAGGTGGACGCGGTCGTCTCCGCGCTCGCCGACATCCGGACGGCCGTGGAGCGGATCAACGACACCCAGACGACGATCGGCGGCGTGCTCGCCGAGCAGGTGGGGGTCACGCGCTCGCTGGTCGCGTGACGGCCGGCCCGCCGCGGCCGCGATCGTCAGCACGACGAGCGGGAGGCGACCGAGGCGCCTAGCGTCGAGAGGACCGACGAGAGGCGGTCCGACGTGGCTCCCGACAAGCCCCTGATCTTCGTCCTGCACGGCGCGCGCGGTGACCTCGCGAGCCGGATGGTCCTGCCCGCGCTGGCGCTGCTCCAGCGCCGCGGGCTCATGCCGGAGCGCTGGGCGCTCCTGGGTACCGGCCGCACGCCGATCAGCTCCCAGGAGTTCGACGAGCTGCTGCACGACGCCGTGGGCGAGCACGGGGACGACGAGGCGGCGCGCGGCGCCCACGAGCTGACGGACCACACCGCCTACTGCGGGGACGTGAGCGACGACGACAGCGCCGACGAGCTGCCGGGCGAGCTCGACCGCCTGCGCGGCGTGCTCGTCGACGGCACCGACGCCGGACCGCAGGACGTCGACGTCGTGCACTACCTGGCCGTGCCGCCCTCGTCGTTCGGCCCCATCACCCGCGCGCTCGACCGCGCCGGCCTGACGGACGGCATCCGCGTGGTCTACGAGAAGCCGTACGGCACCTCGCCGGAGGGCTTCCGTGAGCTCGACGAGACGGTGCACGAGGCGCTGTCCGAGGACCAGGTGTTCCGCATCGACCACTTCCTGGGCAAGGAGGCGACGCAGAACCTGCACGTCCTGCGGTTCGCGAACGAGCTCTTCGGCGGGGCGTGGAGCCGCGAGCACGTCGCGCAGGTGCAGATCGACGTCCCCGAGACGCTCGACGTCGCGCAGCGCGCGGAGTTCTACGACGCGACGGGCGCCGCGCTCGACATGCTGGTGACGCACCTCTTCCAGGTCGCCGCCGAGGTGGCGATGGAACCGCCCGAGCACCTGGACGCGGCCGGGCTCAGCGCGGCGCGCGAGGAGGTCATCCGGCACTTCCGGCCGCTCGACCCGGCACGGGACGTGGTCCTCGGCCAGTTCGAGGGCTACCGCGACATCGAGGGCATCGACGACTCCTCGACCACCGACACCTTCGTGGCCGCGCGGCTCTGGGTCGACACCGACCGCTGGCGCGACGTGCCGTTCCTCCTGCGCACGGGCAAGCGGATGGCCCGGTCCGCGCAGCAGGTCACGCTCGTGCTGCGGGCGCCCGACGAGCTCTTCGGTGAGCCCGTGGGTCCCAACCGGATCCAGGTGTCGCTCGCGGGGTCCGGGCGCATCGAGGTGGTCACCACGGTCAAGCGGCCGGGCACGGAGCTCGCCCTCGGCACCGGCACCGTCGACCTGGCGCTCGAGGACGTGGAGCCGGGCGAGCCGGTGCCGCCGTACGCCGGGCTCATCGAGGACGTGCTCGTCGGCGACCGTGCGCTGTTCACCACCGCCGAGGGGCTGGCGTCGGCGTGGGCCGCGTTCGACCCGCTGCTCGGCGACGGACGCCCCGAGCCGCAGCCCTACGCCCCGGGGTCCTGGGGCCCGAGCGCCGCGGACGACCTTGCCGCACCCCACGGCTGGGCCCTCCACGACTGACGCTGCACGACTCACCGCTGCGGTGGGGCGTCAGCGGCCGACCGCGTAGCCCTGTGCACCGCGCGGGTTGGCCGCCGCGACCAGCATGCCGTCCGCCCGGACGCCGGCCGCGCTGAGCCGGCCCAGCGTCCACGGCCCGACGACCTCGACGTCGTGCCCCCGCGCCGCGAGGTCCGCCAGCACGCGCTCGCCGAGCCGGCTCTCGGCGTGCACCCCGCGCGGGACGTGGGTGCGCGGGAAGAAGGAGCTCGGGACGTGCGTCGAGTGCCACGCCGGAGCGTCGATCGCCGCCTGGAGACCCCGGCCGCCGATCAGGTGGCGGAGCAGGAACGGCACGGTCCACTGGTCCTGCTGGTCGCCACCGGGGGTGCCGAACGCGAACCCGGAGCCGTCGTCGGCGAGCACCAGGCCCGGGCTGAGCGTCGTGCGCGGGCGCCTGCCCGGCACCAGGCTGTTCGGCAGGCCGGGCTCGAGCCAGAACATCTGCGCGCGCGTGGGCAGCGCGAACCCGAGCCCCGGGACCACCGGGCTGGACTGCAACCAGCCGCCTGACGGCGTGGCGGAGACGCGGTTGCCCCACCGGTCGACGACGTCGACGTGGCACGTGTCGCCGGGGCTCAGCCCGCTCGACGAGACGGTGGGCTCGCCCGTGCCCGCACCTCCGTCCGCTCCGGGCTCGGCGCGTTGCAGGGTGCGCAGCAGGCCGGGCAGTCGCGGGGCCCGGCCGTCCGGTGACCCCGGGTGCAGGCCGTCCGCCGCGTCGTGCCCGACGAGCCGGGCGCGCTCGGCCGCGTAGGCGGGTGACAGCAGCGCCGCGAGCGGGACGTCGGGCGCGTCCCCGTACCAGGCCTCGCGGTCCGCGAACGCGAGCTTCGCGACCTCGAGCACGATGTGCACCAGCTCGGCGGAGTCGTCCACGTCCCCGCCGTCCCCGACGCCCAGCGCCTCCAGCATCGCGAGCTGCTGCAGCAGCACCGGCCCCTGGCCCCACGCCGCGGACTTGTGCACGGTCCGGCCCGCGAACCTCGTCGTGACCGTCGGCTCCTCGGTTGCGCGCCAGGCCGCGAGGTCGTCCGCCCGGAGCAGACCGGTGTGCGCCCGGCCGGAGGAGTCGTGCACCGGCGTCCCGCGCTGGAACTCGTCGACGGCCTCCGCGACGAAGCCGTGGTAGAACGCGCGGCGCGCGGCCTCGACCTGGCGCTCGCGGTCACCGCCCGCCGCCGCGGCCTCGGTCAGCAGCCGCTCGAAGGTGTCGGCGAGCGCCGGCTGCGTGAACAGCTCGCCCGTTGCGGGCACCCGACCGCCCGGCAGCCAGGTGGCCGCGCTCGTCGGCCAGTGCGTGCGGAACATCCCCTCGACCGTGGCGATGGTGCGGACCGCTGCCGCCACCAGCGGGAACCCGTGCCGCGCGTACCCGAGGGCGGGGCCGAGGACGTCCGCGAGCGGCAGGGTGCCGTAGCGGGCGAGCAGGTCGAGCCACGCGCCGAACGCGCCCGGCACGACGGCCGCGAGGTGGCCCGTGCCCGGGACCAGGTCCAGCCCGAGGTCGCGGAACGCGTCGGTGCTCGCGGCGGCGGGCGCCGGCCCCTGCCCGCAGACGACGAACGCGTGGCCGTCCCGCGCGCGGTAGCCGATGATCGGCGCGTCGCCGCCCGGCCCGTTGAGGTGCGGCTCGACGACGGCGAGCGTGAACCCCGCGGCGACCGCCGCGTCGAAGGCGTTCCCGCCCGCCTCGAGGGTGCGCATGCCGACGGCCGAGGCGAGCCAGTGCGTGGAGGCCACCATGCCGAACGTGCCGCTGAGCTCCGGCCGGGTGGTGAACGCCGGCGCGGTCATCACGCACCCGCCGGGGGGTCGGTGGGCGTACGGGGTGCCGTCCGGAGCAGCGCGACGACGACGACGAGCGGCCACAGCGCCTGCGCGCCGGCCAGCAGGCGCTCGGTGAGCCCGGTCGCCGCGCCGTCGTCGGGCGTGAGGCCCTGCAGCTCCGCGACGAAGAGCGCGAGCAGGACGAGCAGCCCGCCGCTGGCCGCGAGCCCCACAGCCGGCCGGAGCACCCCGGCCTCCTGCGTGCCGCCCCGCCGGACGCCCAGCGCGGGCCAGAGCGCGAGCGCGCCGAACCCCACCGCCGCGGCGACGCCGTGCGCGCGCGGGTGCTGGTCCACCGGGAGCGCGGCGACCGCGAGCGTCGCCAGCCCGCCCACCGCGTGCAGCGCCCGGCCGACGGGCGCGACGGGCCGCAGCCCCGCGGCGGTCGCCACGTGCGCCAGGCCGGTCAGCGCGAGGCCGGTGGTCATCACCCACGTCGCCGACGACGGCGCGGCGGCGAGCGAGCTGATCGTCTCCGCGACGGGGTCGACGTGGTCCTGCAGCGACTCGGCGAGCGTCCAGCCGCCGATCATCGCGACGGGCGCGACGACCGCCGGGACCACGGCCCAGCGGGCCGCGCGGACGGGGCTCGGCTCGGTGCGCATCGTCCGCACGCTACCGCCGGCCCGGGCCGGCGGCAGGGCGGGCGACCCCGCGTCACCCGGTCACCAGGACCGGCTACTCCTGGTAGTCCTCGAACTCCCAGTACCCGACGCGCGCGAGCTCGGTGGCGAGCCCGGCCCAGTCGTCGGCCTCGAGGGAGGCGACGTGCGCGGCGAGGAACTCGACCGCGGCCGGCAGGTCCAGCGAGCTCACGACCAGCAGGTGCCGCCCGATCTGGGGGCCGTGCTCGTCGGCGACGCGCTGGATCCAGCGCGGGGTGCAGACGACGACGTCGAACGACTCCTCTCCGGGCGCGTCGGCAGGGCCGACGAGCAGCCGCAGCCGGACGCCGTCGTCGGCCGGGTCCGCCGGGTGGTACTCCTCGACCGGACGGCCGTCGTCGAGGGTGTGGGCGCCACGCAGTTCAGCTCTCATGTCCTCAGTCCGTGATGTCGAGGTGGGCGTTGCGCTTCCAGAAACCCCGCGGGTTCGCCGGCGGCAGCGACTCGTAGTTGGCCTGCTTCTTGCCCTGGTTCGGCTTGAACTTGGGCCGACGGTACCGCTTGGTGCCGTCGGCGCTGGTCCACTGGTCGCCGCCGGGATCGGCCGTGAGACCCGTCCAGAGCAGCCCGGCGGCGTCGGCCACCGCGGTCGACGCGACGCCGTCGAGCGAGAAGTTCTTCTTGCCGGTCAGCGCGCCCGCGGCGATCTCGGACGCCGTCAGCTCCTTCGGCTCACCGTCCTTCGGGTCGCGCCGGGCGTGCGAGCCGCCGGGCTCGGCGACGACGTGCGCGAGCTCGTGCGCCAGGACGTGCTCGCCGCGCGGGTCGCCCGGGTCGATCCCCGAGCCGAGGAAGACGTCGCTGCCGACCGTGAACGCGTTCGCGCCCAGCGCGTCGCTGTGCCGTGCGGCCGCGGGACCGTCGTGCACGCGCACGTGGTCCAGCGACGTCCCGAAGCCGGCCTCCATGCGGCTGCGCACGTCGGGCGCGAGCGGCGCGCCGCGCCCGAGCATGGACGTGATCTGGCTGCTGCGGTCCGCGGCGACCGCGCCGCCCGCACGGCCCACCTCGGCCGGCTGGGACGCGCTGCGCGAGCCGGCGGACCCGCCGGGGCCGCCGCTGTACCGGCGGAGGCGGGCGAGCACGGAGGTCGCGCGGGACTCGGCCGCGGCCTCCGCCGGGTCGTCGACGTGCCCGACCGTCAGCCCGGTGAGCGCTGCCGGGTGCAGCGGGGGCGCCGTGCCCGGGGGTGCCGCGGTGGCGACCGGCGCCTCCGCCTCCGGTGCGTGCGCGTGCGCGGTCTGTGCGTGCCTCGTCATCTCGGCCCCCTCGGCGTCTCGACAACACAGCGTCCGCACCAGCGTCGGGCTCGCCCGGCCGCCGCGCGTCGGTAGTCACTACGCAATTCGAGCGAACCGGGCGGGCCGATCGGGCGAGGCCGTGAGGCCGTGGGTGCCGTTGACGCCAGCGCATGGCCGCCCCTACTGTCGAGGTCGTCGGGAAAGCGATTACCACGAAGAGGTGGGGCATGCGCAGTGCACGACGACTCCAGATCCTGGCGGTCGCGGCGGCCGTCACGGTCGCGACGGTGGGCGGTCCGACGAGCGCCGTCGCCCAGGCCGGACCGACCGGGCGCTCAGGCGGGCACGGCGACCGCCTGCGGGCCGACGCGACGGTCTCGGCTGACGGCCGTGGCGACTTCACGAGCGTCCAGGCCGCGATCGACGCGGCGCCCGAGGCGCGCACACGGGAGTGGGTCATCGCCGTCCGGCCGGGGGAGTACCACGAGCTCGTCAAGGTCCCCGCGGCCAAGCCGCACCTGACGCTCGTCGGGACCGGACGCGACGCCCAGGACGTGGTGATCTCCTACGACAACGCGAACGGCACGGCCAAGCCCGACGGCTCGGGCACGTACGGCACCTCCGGCAGCGCGAGCGTCACGATCGACGGCGCGGACTTCACGGCGCGCAACCTCACGTTCGCGAACACGTTCGACGAGGCCGCGCACCCGGAGATCACCAACCGGCAGGCGGTCGCCGTGCTCACGCGGGCGGACCGGCTCGTGTTCGACGACGTCCGGTTCCTGGGGAACCAGGACACGCTGTACGTCAACAGCTCCGCGGCCGACGTCGTCGCGCGCGCCTACTTCCGGGACTGCTACGTCGAGGGCGACGTGGACTTCATCTTCGGGCGGGCCAGCGCGGTGTTCGACGGGTGCCGCATCCACTCGCTCACGCGCGGGTCGAGCACCAACAACGGCTACGTCACCGCCCCGAGCACCTCGATCGCCAACCCGTACGGGTTCCTCTTCACCGGCTCCCGGTTCACCAGCGACGCGCCCGCGGGCACGGTGTTCCTGGGCCGGCCGTGGCACCCGAGCAACGACCCGGCCGCCCTCGGCCAGGTCCTGGTCCGCGACTCGTGGATCGGCGACCACGTCGGCGCGACGGCCTGGAGCGACTTCTCCGGCGGCTGGTCGTGGCGGGACGCGCGGTTCGCCGAGCACCACAACCGCGGTCCGGGTGCCCTCGTCACCGACGACCGTCCCCAGCTGACCCGCGCCGAGGCCCGCGGCCTCGAGGTGCGGGACTACCTCAGCGGCGCCGACGGCTGGTCGCCGTGGTGCTGACCGGGCCGCATCGCGGGCCGCTGCTGCGTGCTCAGAACCGGCAGAGCACCCGCGCGTTCCCGTAGACCACGTCCGTGGCGAAGAACCTGCCGTCCGAGCTGTCGACCATCGCCAGATCGAGCTGGAGGACGTCCGTGACGTCCTGACGCACGGTGTAGGTGGTGCCCGCGTGGTACGTCTGCGTCAGTGCGGGCTGGCCGTCGAGCGAGATCTCGCCGGTCGACCACACGCTGATGTCGTTGTCGTCCGACACCCCTGCGGCCGAGGCCAGCTTCACGCACTTGCGCTTGAGGTCGTACGAGACGTAGCCGTACCCGTAGTTCTCGTAGAGCTCGATCGACTGCGCGTAGCGCCTGCCGTTGACCGAGTAGGCGCCGGTGTGGGCGTTGTCCGCGTCCTTGGTCGGCAGGTCCGCGAGATAGAGCCACCGGTAGGTGCTGATCGTGCGCGGCTTGGACACGGCTCCCTGGACCTTCGGGGTCGGGGCGGTGACGACGCGGTAGCTGGTCGCGCCCTTGCCGGAGGCCTTGACCGCGAGGCCGAAGGTCTTCTTCCGCGTCACCTTCACCGCGCCGGTGACCGGCACCCACTTCTTCCCGACCAGGCGCTGCACCTTGACCCAGTGGCCGACGAGGGAGCCCGAGGCGGTGCCGGCGATCTTGAGCTTCTCCCCGGCGACCAGGGGCCCGGCGTTGACCGGACGGATCTTCGTGATGCTGAGGCTGGCGGCGGCGCGAGGCGCGGCGGCGGCCGACGTGGCGGCGAAGGGCGTCACGAGCAGGGCGACGACGGTGGCGAAGGCGAGCAGCGCCCGTCGACGAGGGGCGGCGGTCGGCTGAGGCATGCCCGCACGATCGGCACCACGCGGCGGGCGGTTGAGCGGTTCGCCCGAAGGGCGGACCCCCTCGCGCACGGCGGTCGGCGGGGTCCACCCGGACGCCGCACCCGATGACCGGGGCAACGCGGCCCGCGCCCGCGGCCGCGGGTGCGTCGTAGGGTCGGGACCATGCCCGTGCTGCCGGAGCCCGCGACCGCCGAGGACGTCGCCGGGATCCGCGCGCTGCGGCGCGCGCTCGAGGAGTGGATGGCGCGGCGCGGGGTCGACCAGTGGCCGGTCGGGTCGGGCGCGCCGGTCGAGCGCGTGGCCGCCCAGGTCGAGCGGGGCGAGTGGTGGGTGGTCCGGGACGACGAGGGCGTGCTCGCGGCGGTCCGCGTCATCCGGTCGGACCCGGAGTACTGGGGCGACGACGACGCACCCGCCCTGTACGTGCACGGGCTGATGGTCGACCGGCGCGCCTCCGGCACCGGGCTCGGGCGGCAGCTCGTGGAGTGGGCCTACGCGCGGGCGTGCGCGGCCGGCGTGTCCTGGCTGCGCCTGGACCACCGTGCGTCCAACCCGCACCTGGACGACGTGTACCGGTCGTTCGGGTTCGAGCCGGTGGGCGAGACGGACCGGCCGGGCTTCCTCGTCGTGCTCATGCAGCGCGCGTGCGTTCCCGCCGCGCCTTGAGGAAGCCGTCGACCGCGCTCCAGAGCGACCCGGCGACGATCCCGCACGCGACCAGGACCGCGAGCACGCCCGCGGCCTCGGTGCCGCCCTCGCCGAGCAGCTCCGGGAAGACGGCGTCGTTGACCAGGCGCCCCTCGGTGAGCAGCCAGAGGGCGGGCACGGCGAACGCGAGGTCGAGCACCGCGTTCGCGGCCGCCAGGCCGTACGTCCAGCGCTGACGCGCGTACACGGCGACGGCCACGATCGCGTCGAGCGCCAGCACGACGAGCAGGTACCCGATCCACCCGGGCCACAGGTCCGGGTCGAGGAGGGACTGACGCGCACCCTCGTCGGGCAGCACCCAGCCCACGGCGTGGTCCCACAGCACGGCACCGGCGGCGAACGCGAGCAGGACGAGCGTGACGACCATCTCGCCCAGGCCGGTCCCCCGGGGCCGCGGCTGCGGCAGCCGGTCCACGTCCCACGCGGGGAGCCCGAGGTCGGCGCGGCCGACGGTGCGCTCCACCACGGCGAAGACCGCGGTGGTCCAGAAGCCGAGGTTCACCGCGACCGCGAGCGAGGTGGTGACGACCGTCCCGACGATCGAGCCGAAGGACGCGCCGTCGATCCCCTGCGCGATCGCGACGCCGACCGCGGCGCACGGCACGACGATCCACAGCAGCAGGGTGAGCAGGCGCCGCCAGTCGAGGAAGTAGTCGGGGCCGATCAGGTGGAGCGGGCGGTCGGTGTACCCGGCGGCCAGGCGGTCCGGGTCGCCGAGCCCGGTGAGCACCGTGCGCTCGGCGACCTCCGGCTCCTCGCCGGCCTCGACCCGCGCGTCCACCTGGTCGGCGATGGCGGCGCGCAGCTCGGCGGCGAGGTCCTCCCGCTGGCGCTCCGGGACGGTGCGCATCGCGGCGTCGACGTAGCGCTCGCGGAGGCTCGTGGGCGCGTCGGACGGGACGGGGCTGCGGGACATGACGGTCACTCCTTGCCGGGAAGCGTCTCGATCGCGCGGGCGATCGCGCGGAAGTCGGTGGCGAGCGCGTCGGCCAGGACGTGCCCCTGCGGGCTGGTCCGGTAGAACTTGCGCGGCCGCGCCTCGTCGGTGTTCCACTCGCTGGTCAGGTGGCCCTGCTTCTCGAGGCGGCGCAGCAGCGGGTAGAGCGTGTTGGCGTCCGTGTCGAACCCCCGGCGCCCCAGCTCCTCGAGCAGGCCGTAGCCGTAGCCCGGCTCGGCGAGCAGGCGCAGGCAGGCGAGCACGACGGTGCCGCGCCGCAGCTCCTGCAGGTGCGTCTCGAGCGCTCCGGTGTCCTCCACGCCTCACACCATACCGTGCGCCGCACACTATTGCGCAAGAGGTTGGCCGGGCCGACGCCACGACGGCCCCGTGCCGCGCACGGGGCCGTCGCAGTGCTGCTGATGCTGGTCGTGGTGCTGGTCGTGCCGTTCGTCGTGCCGTTCGTCGTGCCGTCGCCGTCACGTCGACGACGGTCGCGACGTCAGCGCGTGAGGTGCTCCACCGCCTGCAGGATCACGGCGGTGACCTCGTCGGGCCGGGACACCATCACCGAGTGGGACGCCCCGGGGAGCTCGGTGACGGACACGGGCTCGGCACGCTGCGCCATGAACCGCAGTCCCGTCACCGGGATGTTCCGGTCGGCGTCCCCGAAGACGAACCACGACGGCAGGGACCGCCAGGCCGGTGTGCCGGCGGGCTGCGCCTCGCCGAGCGCCACGTCGCGGACCGGCCGCTGCGTGACCGCCTGCACCGCTGCCGCGGCGACCGGCACGTCGGCCGCGAACTGCTGGGGGAACAGCGCGCGGTCGACGACCAGGTCGTGCGACCCGTCGCCCAGCGGGTAGGACCGGACGGTCTCGCCCAGCGTGCTGCCGGGGAACTGCCCGGTGAGGCCGAGCACGTCCTCGCCCTCGTCGGGCGCGAAGGCCGCGACGTACACCAGGCCGACGACGCCGGGGTTGTCGACCGCCGCCTGCGTGATGACGGACCCGCCGTACGAGTGCCCGACGAGCAGCACCGGGCCGTCCACCGCCTCCGTCGCCCGGCGCACGTTCTCGGCGTCGGTCACGACGCTGCGCAGGGGGTTGGGCGTGGCGACGACCGGGACGCCCGCGCCGAGCAGCCGTTCGACGACGCCGGACCAGCTCGCCGACTCGGCGAACGCGCCGTGCACGAGCACGACCGTGAGGGGAGCCATCGGAGCCCTCACCGCGCGACGAAGTCGAGGATGTCTGCGTCGAGCGCGGCGCGGAAGTCGCCGTAGATGCCGTGCGGCGCGCCCGGGTACACCTTCAGGGTGCCGTGCTTGACGATCTCGGCGGTCTTCAGGGCCGCGGCGCCGATGGGCACGATCTGGTCGTCGTCGCCGTGGGCGATGAGGATCGGCACGTCGAGCGCCTTCAGGTCCTCGGTGAAGTCGGTCTCGGAGAACGCCTTGATGCAGTCGTACGCCGCGGCGAGGTTGACCAGCATGCCCTGCCGCCAGAAGTCGTCCTTCGCCCCCTGCGAGACCGCCGAGCCCTCACGGTTCGCGCCGAAGAAGGGCACGGACAGGTCCTGGTAGAACTGCGACGCGTCGCTCAGCACCCCGGCCCGGATCGCGTCGAACGCGTCGATGGGCGTGCCCTCGGGGTTGCTCCCGGTCAGGACCATCAGCGGCGGGACGGCGCCCACCGTGATCACCTTGGCCACCCGCCCGACGCCGTGCTGCGCCGCGTACCGCACGACCTCGCCACCGCCGGTGGAGTGCCCGACGACGACGAGGTCGCGCAGGTCGAGCGCCTCGACCAGCTCGGCCAGGTCGCGCGCGTAGGTGTCCATGTCGTTGCCCACGGAGGTCTTCGACGAGCGGCCGTGGCCCCGTCGGTCGTGGGCGATGGCTCGGTAGCCCGCGTCGGCCAGGAGCTTCAGCTCCACCTGCCACGCGTCGGAGCTCAGGGGCCAGCCGTGGCTGAACAGCACGGGACGTCCGGCGCCCTGCTCGGTGTAGTAGATCTCGGTGCCGTCGGAGGTCGTGATGAAGGGCATGAGGCCGTCCTTCGAGAGAGGGAGTGGGTCCCTCCCATCCCACCCGCCGGGCCTGCCGGCCGACCAGGAAGGAAGCACGCAGAAGTCACGCAGGCCGGTGGCGTCCGGGACCCTCCGGGACCAGGTCCCGCGCGGCCGCCGCACCCGCGGCGTTCCCGATCTGCTCGCGGAGCGCGACGAGCCGGCGCTGCTCGGCCAGCGCGTCCGGGAGGCGGCCGAGCGCGACGAACGCCCGGGTGCGCGTCTCGAGGAGGTTCGACCGGACGACGGCGACGTCCGTGACGGCGAGGAGGTCCAGCGCCCTGGACGCGACCTCGACGGCCTCGTGGGAGCGGTCGAGCAGGAGCAGGCTGCGCGCGATGGCGGCCATGCTGGCGAGCCGGGTGATCCGGGCGCTCTGACTGCTGACGTGCGCGCCCGGGGCGTCGAGGGTCGCGAGCACGCTGCGCTCGTGCTGGATCGCCTCGTCGTACCGGCCCGTCCGGCTCAGGACCATCGCCGTCGCCCGGCGCGCCTGCAGGTGCCCCTCGGCGTCGCCCGCCTCCGCGAGCAGCCGGCCGGCCTCCTCGCCGTGGCGCAGGGCCTCGTCGTACCGCTCCAGGCGCCAGCACGCCCAGAAGGCGTACAGCGCGGCCCAGCCCTGCTGCCGGACGTCGCCCGCGCGCCGCGCGACGGCGGCCGCCTCGTCGGCGAGCGCGAGCCCGTGCTCCGGACGCAGGCGCGTGTGCGTCTCGGCCCACGCGAGGTACCCGAGCTGGGTAGCGAGCGCGCTGTCGTCGCCCAGCGCGCGGGCGGCCTGCACGCCCAGCGCGAAGACCTCGTGCCAGTGCCCCCAGTGGGCCCACAGGTCGGAGAACCAGTGCAGCGACTCGGCCACGTCGACGACGAGCCTGTGCTCGCCGACCGCCGACGAGTCCTGCAGCGCGACCAGCCAGTGCTCGGCCTCGTCGTGCAGCCAGGACCGCGCCTGCTCCAGGGTCGTCAGCGCGACGAGGCGGTCGGGTACGGCGGGTGCGGTCTCGTAGCCGGGCTCGAACCAGCGCCCCGCCAGGATCGTGACGCCGAGCAGCCACCGTCGCAGGTCGATCTCCACCGCGACCCGGTCCTCGACCGGCTCCTCGTCGTGCAGCCGACCCCGCGCGAAGAGCCGCAGGAGGTCGTGCAGGTGGTAGCGGCCCCGCGCGGCCGGCTGGACGAGCCCGAGGTCGACCAGCCCGTCGAGGACCTCCTCGGCGCGCGCCAGGTCCGTGGGCGTGAGGCGCGCCGCGAGCGGCTCGCTGAACGTGCCGCCGCGCAGGTGCGCGAGCCGACGGAACGCGCGCCGGCCCTCGTCGGAGAGCCGGTCGTAGGAGAGCGCGATCGTCGCGCGGATCTCGAGGTCGCCGGCGCGCAGGCCGTCGATGCGACGCTCCTCCACGTCCAGCCGGGCGGCGAGGTCGTCCACCGTCCAGCCGTGCCGGCTCGCCACGCGGTTGCCGGCGATGCGCAGCGCGAGCGGGACGTGGCCGCACAGCCCGGCGAGGCGCTCGAGGTCCTGGTCGGCGCGCTGGGACGCGGGGACGATGGCGCCCAGCATCGCGAGCGAGTCCGCGGCCGGGAGCTGGTCGAGAGCGACGCGCAGCACGTCCTCGAGCCCGGCGAGCGTCCCGCGGCTCGTGACCAGGACGGCCGCGGGACCGGTCGCCGGGATCGCCGCCCGGACCTGGTCCTCGGTCGCGGCGTTGTCGAGCACGACGAGCACGCGCCGGCCGCCCAGGACGCGCTGCCAGGTCGCGGCCGCCGCCTCGCGCGGGACCGCGCCGGCCTGCGGCTCGACCGCGTGGACCAGGCCGTTGACCACCGCCGCCGCGTCCATCGGCCGGGTGGTGTACCCACGCAGGTCGACGAAGTGGACCTCGTCGAACCCGCCCGCCTCGGCGGCGGCCAGCTCGGTCGCGACCGTGACCGCGAGGGCCGTCTTGCCGAAGCCGGGTGGCCCGCTGACCACGACGACCGGCGACGAGCCGGCGGCCGTCCCCGACGCGAGGTGCGCCGCGACCAGCTCGCGCTCGCGGCCGCGCCCGGTGAAGTCCGCCACCGCGCGCGGCAGGGCCACAGGGACGGACGTCGGAGGGTTGGAGGTGGGAGTACCGGACGTGGGAGGGCCGGACGTGCCGCCGCGGACCCGGCCGGCGCGCGCCGCGGAGAGCACCGCCGTGCGGTCGTCGGGGGAGAGGTCGAGGGCGTCGCACAGGAGCTCCACGGTGCGCCGCTGCGGTCCGGTGCTGACGCCCCGCTCGATGTCGCTGATGGTGCGCGCGCTGACCGTCGAGAGCTCCGCGAGACGCTCCAGCGTGAGGTCGCGGGACGTCCGGAGGTGCCGGAGGGCCGCGCCCAAGGAGTCGTCCCGCACTGCCCGTCCGCCCCTCGAACCCGTCCCACCCGGTCGCCACTGTCGCGCCGTCCCGGCGCCCGCTGGCGGCAGGGTAACCAGGCCGTCAGGGCCGGCCGGTCTCCGTCTCGTCGACGGCCTCCCCGTAGAGGTCGACGAAGCGGCCGAGCAGCTCGAGCAGGTGCGCGGCGTCGTCGGGGCCCAGCCGGTCGAGCACGACACGGAACTGCCCGAGCGCGTACGCGGTGTCCTCCTCGAGCTGCGCGCGTCCCGCGGGCGTGGGCTCGAAGAGGAACGCGCTCCCGGGTGCGCGGGACTTGCGCACGTGCCCCGCCTTCACCGCCGCGTTGACCTGCCGGTTGACGGTGGACTGCTCCAGGTGCAGCCGCTCGGCGATCTCCCGGAGCGTGCGCGGCTCGCCCTCGGTCAGCAGCCACAGGAGGCGGAGCTCGGCGGTGCCGAGGGTCGAGCGCGCCTCCCACGTCCGCCGCTGCCGCTCGAGGCGGTGGACGAGGCTCGCCAGGTGGAGCTCACGGGTCAGGGTGGTGCGGCTCGGCGTCGACGGCACGGTGCTGCTCCTCGCTTGACTTCTCTCGTTGTGTAAGTAGCATACACACCCGTTGTGCAATCTACACAAGACGGGGACGACGATGACGGAACACTCTGCGGGACATCCTCCCGCCCGGCACGCGGGGCTCATCATCGCGGTGCTCGCGTTCGGCAGCCTGTGCGCGGCCCTCATGCAGTCGCTGGTCATCCCGATCCAGGGTGAGCTCCCGACGCTGCTCGGCACCTCCGCCGCCAACGCGTCCTGGGTCGTCACCGCGACCCTGCTGGGTGCGGCGGTCGCGATGCCCGTCACGGGCCGTCTGGCGGACATCGTCGGCAAGAAGCCGGTGCTCGTCGTCTCGGCGGCGATCCTGCTGGCCGGGTCCCTGGTCTGCGCGGTGTCGAGCAGCTTCCCGCTGGTCCTGACGGGACGTGTGCTGCAGGGCATGGCCATGGGCTTCATCCCGGTCGCGATCTCGCTCGCCAAGGAGGTCGCGCCGCCGCACCTGACCAACACCGCGGTCGCCGGCATCAGCGCGACGCTCGGCGTCGGCGGCGCGCTCGGCCTGCCCCTCGCGGCGTGGATCGCGCAGGACTTCGACTGGCACACGCTGTTCTGGCTGTCCGCCGTGCTGGCGGCCCTCATCCTCGTCGGGACCGCGACCCTGCTGCCGCACGTGCGCGACGAGCATCCGGCACGCCTCGACGTCGTGGGCGCGGTCGGCCTCGCGGTCGGCCTCGTCGCCGTGCTCGTGGGCGTCTCCAAGGGCAACGAGTGGGGCTGGAGCTCGTTCGCGACGCTCGGCCTGCTCGTCGGCGGGGTCCTGGTGCTGCTCGCGTGGGGCGCGTTCGAGCTGCGGCACGACGAGCCGCTCGTCGACCTGCGCACCACGGCCCGGCGCCCGGTGCTCATGACCAACCTCGCCGCGCTGCTGATCGGCTTCGGGATGATGGCGCAGTCGATCGTCGTGCCCCAGCTCCTCGAGATGCCGAGCGAGACCGGGTTCGGCCTGGGTCAGACGATCCTGCAGGCCGGCCTGTGGATGGCGCCCGCGGGCATCGTCATGATGCTCTTCGCGCCCGTCTCGAGCCGGTTGCTCACGACGATCGGCGGTCGCCGGACGCTCTCGCTCGGCGCCGTCGTGATCGGCGTCGGCTACATCGTCGCGGTGTTCCTCACGAGCGCTCCCTGGCAGCTCATGCTCGCCACGTGCGTGGCGTCGGCGGGCGTCGGGATCGGGTACGCCGCGATGCCCAGCCTGATCCTCGAGAACGTCCCCGCGAGCGAGGCCGCGTCGAGCGTCGGCGTCAACGCGCTCATGCGCTCGATGGGCACCACCGTCGCCGGTGCGGTGATGGCCGTGGTGCTCACGAGCCGGACCGTGCCCCTGGCGCCCGGGATCGAGATCCCGGCGGAGGGCGCGTTCCGCATGTGCTTCGTCATCGGTGCGGGCGCGGCCTTCGCGGGCGCCCTCGTCGCGCTGCTGGTGCCGCGCCGGGCCGCCGCGCGCGACGACCGCCCGGCCGACGAGCTCGAGGCGACCACGGTCTGACCGCTGCCAGCATGAGCGGCTGCCGGCGCTCGGCCTGCGGCTCCCTCCTCGACGGGACGCTCGTGGCGAAGGCCCACGGGCGTCCCGTCGAGCGCGGTCGGTTGCCGACCGACGGGAGCCGCACGACGATGAGCGCAGGCGCCGACCCGCCGGGCCGACGAGGACGCGATCACGACAGTCGGGGGCGACGTGGCGTCGACCAGCACCGAGGACCCGCAGCAGCAGCTCGACCAGAGGAAGGTGTGGGCCGTCTTCGCGGGGCTCATGCTCGCGATGCTCCTCGCCGCGCTGGACCAGACGATCGTCGCGACCGCGCTGCCGACGATCGTGCAGGACCTCGGCGGCGCCGAGCACCTGTCGTGGGTCGTGACCGCCTACATGCTCGCGTCGACGGCGACGACCCCGCTGTGGGGCAAGCTCGGCGACCTCTACGGCCGCAAGATCCTGTTCATCACGTGCATCGTGCTGTTCCTGGCCGGCTCGGCGCTCGCGGGCACGTCCGAGACCATGGCCCAGCTCATCGCCTGGCGCGCGCTCCAGGGCATCGGCGGCGGCGGGATCATGGTGCTGGCGCAGGCGATCATCGGGGACGTCGTCCCGCCGCGGGACCGCGGCCGCTACCAGGGTCTCTTCGGCGCGGTGTTCGGGATCTCGAGCGTGGCCGGCCCGCTGCTCGGCGGGTTCTTCGTCGACACGCTCTCCTGGCAGTGGGTGTTCTACGTCAACCTGCCGATCGGGGCCGTCGCGCTCGTCGTCGTCGCCGCGGTCCTGCCGCGCAGCAACGTGCGGGTCAAGCCGACGATCGACTACGCGGGGATCATGCTGCTCGCCGCGATCTCCACCGCGATCGTCCTGGTCACGAGCCTCGGCGGGACCACGTGGGAGTGGAGCGGGCCCCAGGTGATCGGGCTGCTCGTGGCCGCGGCCATCGGGATCGTCGCGTTCGTGGTCGTGGAGAAGCGGGCGGCGGAGCCGGTGCTGCCGCTGCGGCTGTTCGGGGTGCGGGTGTTCACGATGGCCGCCCTCGTCGGGTTCGTCGTCGGCTTCGCCATGTTCGGGGCAATCACGTTCCTGCCGATGTACCTGCAGACGGTCCAGGGCGCGTCGCCGACGCAGTCGGGGCTGCAGATGCTGCCCATGATGGTCGGCATGCTGCTGACGTCGATCGGCAGCGGGCAGCTCATCAGCCGCACCGGGCGCTACCGGGTGTACCCGATCGTCGGGACCGCGCTCACCTCGGTCGGGCTCTACCTGCTGTCGACGATGGGGCGCGAGACCACCGCGCTCGAGTCCGGCATCGGGATGTTCGTGCTCGGCGCCGGGCTGGGGATGGTCACCCAGGTCCTGGTCCTCGCGGTGCAGAACGCGGTCGACTACCGCGACCTGGGCACCGCGACCTCGGGTGCCACCTTCTTCCGGACCATCGGCAGCGCGGTCGGCGTGGCGCTGTTCGGCACGATCTTCGCCAACAACCTCAACAGCCGGCTCGCGGAGGACGTGCCCGCGGGCGCGACCGGCGCGTGCTCGGCACCCGCGCTCGCGGCCTCGTCGGCGGGGCTCGACCAGTGCTCGCCCGAGGTCCAGGACTGGTTCCTCGACGCGTTCACGCACGCCATCCACCTGGTGTTCCTGTGGGCGGTGCCGGTGGCCGTGCTCGCGTTCGCGCTGACCTGGTTCATCCCGGAGCTGCGCCTGCGCACGGTCGCGTCCACACCGGAGCCGGGAGCGGCCGCCGGCATGCCGGTGTCCCGCACGTCGCTCGAGGAGCTGCGCCTCCTGCTGTGGCGCGAGGTCGGCCGGCTGGACCCGTTGAAGGCCTACGCGATCCTCACCGAGGACCTCGACATCGACCTGAGCCCGGGCGAGACCTGGATGGTCGGCCGCGTGTCGATCGACGGCACGCGGACGGTCGCCTCGATGGCCGAGCGCTCCGGGCGCGACGAGGTCGTCGTCGATCGCGTCGCGCGCTCGCTCGCGGCCCGGGGACTCGTCGTGCTCGAGGAAGGGCGCGTGACCGTCACCCCGGCCGGGGAGGCGGTCGCCGACGAGGTGCGCGAGAACGAGCGCCGGCGCCTGCGCGCGCTCATCGACGAGTGGCCCGGCGCGGACGAGCTCGAGGTCCGCGAGCTCGTCGAGGACCTCACCGCGCGCCTGCTCACCGACCAGGCGCTCCCCGCACGCGCGTGAGCGGGACCGGCTGACGCCGGTCCCGCCCACGGACGCGCGCGCTCAGAGGTCCGCGGGCCGCAGCACCAGCGAGATGCCGTGCGCGATCTGCAGGTTGCCCTTGTTGAGGTCGAGCTTCGACGCCACCAGGAACGGGTCGAGGTCGGTGCGGTCCTGGTCCCGGAGCTGGACGAGCTTGAAGAAGCGCGACCAGACCGTCACGGTGATCGTGCCGCCCTGGGCGGTCGTGAGCCGCGCGCCGTTCGAGGCGAGGGCGGTGCGGGAGTCGATCGTCGCGCCGGGCACCACGTGGTAGAGCAGCACCTGCTCGACCGTGTCGACGCCCACGCCCGCCACGGCCGCCAGGACCTTGGCCTCCGAGTGGTACCACCGGTGCGTCAGGTCGTACGCGAGCACCTGGAACGCCCGGTCGTTGGGCAGGAAGGCCGTCAGCGGGACGGTGCCGTCGGCGAGCACGGCCACCGGGCTGTCCGGCTTGGCCGCGAGCACCGCCGCCACGGCCTGGTCCAGGACGTCGAAGTCGTACCAGTTGCGGTCGAAGGTGTCCCCGTCGGCGGCGAGGACGCTCGCCAACGAGGTGGTGCCGGGCGCGGCGACGGCCGCGGGTGCGGCGGCGACGGCGGCGCCGGCCACGGCGAGCGCCGCGACCGAGGCGGCAAGAGTGCGACGGATCTTCATCGATGTGCTCCCTTCGTCGACGGCCCGGAGGCCGGACACCCGATCGGCGTCACCCGGTACTTCCGCCGCCCGGGCGCCGACGGATGCAGCCCGGGCGCCGGATCTTCGCGAATCGGGCGAGAGCGCGGCCGAGGGACCGGCGGGTCAGGAGCGCAGCGGACCGCGGACGATCGAGTCGCCCGAGTGCGCGGGGTCGCCGTCGAACACCTCCTGCGAGACGTCGACCACGGAGAACTCCGCGAGGTCCAGGCCCTCGGGGAGATCGAACCGACCCGAGGTGCCGTCGAGGGTGCCGACGCTCACGAGTCCGGAGACGTCCGGGCGCAGCAGCCAGACCTCGCGGAAGCCGCCCGCGGGCACGTCGTCGGCGAGGTCGACGACGAGCACGCGGCGGCCCGAGGAGTCGGTCTCGACGAGCGCCTCCCCGAGGGCGTCCCATCCGGGCAGCGGCTCCAGCACCGCGGATGCCACGACGTCCCAGGCGGGCTGCCGCACGGCGGCCCAGGTCCCGACGCCGCCGACGACCACGCCCACGGCAGCCGCAGCGGCCACCCAGGTCCAGGCGCGGCGGCGCGGCGGCCTCAGGGGCACGACCGCGGCGGGCGCGCCGGGGTGCGGCGACGCGTCCTCGTCGCCCGCGCCCGGCAGCTCCGGGAGCGTGCGGTCCGCGAGCGCCAGCTCGTCGGCCACCGACTCCCAGACGTGGGCCGGCGGGGCGACGAGCGGTGCGGACGTGCGTGCGGCGAGCGCGACCTCGGACAGGGCCGCGACCTCGTCGGAGCACCGGGCGCAGACGGCGACGTGCTCCTGCTCGACGGCGGTCCCGGCGTCCTCGCCGAGCGCGAGGAGGGTCAGGGTCTCGTCGTCGACGTGCTGGTCGAGCTGGTGGTCGAGGTGCTGGTCATCCGGCGACACCGTCCACCTCCCATCGGTCACGCAGGCGTGCCAGGCTGCGCCGCAGGTGGCTCTTCACGGTGCCCAGCGGCAGGTCCATTCTCGTCGCGATCTGGAGGTGGGTGAGGTCCTCGTAGAACGCGAGCCGCAGGATCTCGCGCTGCGGGTCGCCCAGGCGGTCCAGCTCGTCGCGGACGACCAGGCGCTGCACCACGCGCTCGTCGGACGCGTCCGCGACCTCGGGCGGCGCCTCCACCGCGGCGAGCACCCGGCGGTCGCGGGCGCGTCCCTCGTGCGCGTCGGCGATCGCGTGCTTGGCGATCCCGACGAGCCACGCGGGCAGGCGCGCCCGCGCCGGGTCGAACCGGTGCCGGCCGCGCCAGGCGTCCACGAACACGAGCTGGGTCACCTCCTCGGCGTCCTGGGCCGATCCGAGCGAGCGCAGGGCGAGCGTGTGCACGAGCGACGCCCAGCGTGCGTACGACTCGCGGAACGCCGCCTCGTCCCCTGCGGCGAACGCGCGGCCGAGCTCGTCGACGCCCTCGCCGTCGCGTGACGGCGCGGCGACGCGGTCAGCTGGCGTCACGTGCGACTCCTGTCGGGTGCCGGCGGGGGTGCGGCGCGCGGGCACTCACCTCCCGACGGGTTCGGCGGTGAGCACCACGTTGTCGGAATAGTGCCCGATCTCGGCGTCCCACGCTCCTCCACAGGTGATGACGACGAGCTGCGCCGGACCCGTCCGGTCGAACCAGCTGCGCAGGGGTGCGTCGGTCTTGGGGACCTGCTCGACGCCGGTCACCGAGTACACGACGTCCCGGCCCGACGCCGTCGTGACCGTCAGCCGGCTCGCCTCCCGGACGTCCCGCAGCGCGACGAGCGGACCGAGGCCGGTCACCGCGGAGTCGACGTGCGCGGCGAGCACCGCGTTGCCGGACGGCTGCCCGGGCGCGGGGCCGTACCGGTACCAGCCCGCCACGTCCGCCGCGGCGGGGAGCTCCATGGTCCCGTCCGGCGCGACCCCGACCGGGACCACCGCCATCGCGATGTCGCCCTCCGCGATCCGCAGCGCGACGGGCGGGTCGACGCGGGGCCGCGGGGGCGGGGTCGCGGTGCGCACCGGCACCGACGGCCGGGCATCGGGCCGAGCGGAGGGCGGCGCCGACGACCGGGCGGATGCCGCGGTCCCGGGCTCGGCACCGGCGCGCGCCGGTGCCGGTGCACCGGCGCCGCCGGCCGGCGTGACGTCAGCCGCGGGGGAGCAGGCTGACGCCACGCCGACGAGCGTGCCCACCACGGCGACCGCGACGGCACCCCGGGCGACGCGGACCGCGCGCCGCGGCAGGTGCCCGCGCTGGTGCTGGGTGAGGTCCGGTCGCATCGCTCAGCGACGCGCCGGGGACCGACGCACCGCCAGGCCCGTACCGAGGGCACCGGCGACGACGAGCGCGCCCGCCGCCCACAGCCACGGCGAGCCGCCCTGCGGCTCCGCGGCGAGCCCGAGCTCACCGGCCTGCACGCCCTCCGGGTCGCCGTGCAGCCCGTCGATGACCTGCGTCGCGAGCTGGAGGGTCGAGGGGTCGGCCGTGGCGTCACCCCACGCGTACAGGATCGTGCTGGTGCCCTCCGCGACGTCGACGTCCGCCGGGCCCAGGAGCGCGGGCTCGGTGGTGCCGGCGGCCACGACGGACGCCGAGACGGTACCGGCCGGAAGGTCGAGGACCTTCTCCTGCGGGTTCTCGAGGCCGCTGATCACGGCGTCCCCGCCCGCGAGCACGTCCACGCCCGGCGCGGCCGCGACGTGCCGCACGGTGAGCCGGCCCTCGCCGGCCGCCGTGGCGGACACGTCGTTGGTGAACAGCGTGGCGGTGGGCTGGGCGTCGGCGTCCAGGTGCGCGACCGCGGTGTAGCTGCCGCCTGCCGCGAGGTCGAGGTCGACCGGGCCGATCGCCGGGTCGCTGTCGTCCGTGGCGTCGGCAGCGGTGATCGCCACCGAGTAGGTGCCCGCCGGGAGCTCGAGCGGACCGGCGAGGTCACCGGGCTCGAAGTCGTCGAGCGTCAGCTCCCCGTCGACCCAGACGTCCACGGTGAGGTCGGGGACGCCGTGCAGCACCGAGAGCTGCGCGTCACCCTCCGCGGCGGAGGCGGGGGTGGCGGCGAGTGCCAGCCCGAACGTGGCCAGTGCGATCGTCCCGCCGGCGGCGAGGTGTCGTGCGCGCATGATCGTCTCCTCTGCTGGGGTCCCGCACCGTGCGAGACGTCGTGCCCCTTCTTCCGCGGCAACCCCCGCGACGGATGCAGGCGACGACGAATCACTGCCCTGGTGCCGACCCGGCACGCCGACGACGGCACCGGACGACACCGCCAGCGCGGGCTCACGAAATCACCCATGCGCAGGTCAAGAGGAGGTAGACGAGCGGTTGTGCGCGCTGCGATGCTGGCCCGTTCGTCAACCGCCGACGAGGAGAGCAGGGGACATGGGCTTCGTGGACAAGCTGCGCGGGCAGCTCATCGACATCATCGAGTTCCTGGACGACAGCCGGGACACGATCGTCTGGCGGTTCCCCCGCCAGGGGAACGAGATCAAGAACCAGGCGCAGCTCGTGGTGCGCGAGGGGCAGGTCGCGGTCTTCGAGAGCGAGGGCCAGATCGCCGACGTGTTCGGCCCCGGTCGCTACGTCCTCGAGACCAAGAACCTGCCGATCCTCACCACCCTCAAGGGCTGGAAGTACGGGTTCAGCTCTCCGTTCAAGGCGGAGGTGTACTTCGTCGCGACGCGTCAGTTCACCGACTTCAAGTGGGGCACGCAGCACCCGATCACGCTGCGCGACCCCGAGTTCGGGATGGTGCGGCTGCGCGCGTTCGGCACGTACGCGCTCAAGGTCAGCGACCCGGCGGCGATGCTGCGCCAGCTCGTCGGGACCGACTCGAACTTCCGGACCGACGAGATCGGGGAGTTCTTCCGGCAGAACATCATCGGCCACCTGGCGCCCGCGATCGCGAGCTCGGGCATTGCGATGCTCGACCTCGCGGCCAACCAGCAGTCGCTCTCCGCCACGCTCGCTCCCGCGCTGTCCGCGGAGCTCGCCGAGTACGGCGTGACGATCCCGCGGTTCGTGATCGAGAACGTCTCCCTGCCGCCCGAGGTCGAGGCCGCGCTCGACAAGCGCACGCAGATGGGCGTGCTGGGCGACCTCGACCGGTACACCACGTTCCAGACCGCGACCGCGATCGGCGACGCCGCGAACAACCCCGGCGGCGCGGGCGAGGGGCTCGGGCTCGGCATGGGCATGGCGATGGGGACGCAGATGGCGCAGTCGATCCAGGCCGCGCAGCAGTCGGCGCCCGCGGGTGCGCCGGCCGGCGGGCCCCCGCCGCTGCCGGTGACCGACGAGCTGTGGTTCTACGCCGCGGGCGGCACCCAGGCCGGGCCGGTGACGCCGGAGGCGCTGGCGCAGGAGGTCGGCAGCGGCACGGTCACGCGGGAGACCCTCGTCTGGAAGCAGGGCATGTCCGGGTGGACCGCCGCGGGCCAGGTGCCGGACCTGGCGTCGCTGTTCGCGGCCGTCCCGCCGCCTCTTCCCCCGACGAGCCAGCCGACGAACCCGTCCGCGGAGGCCTGACGTGTCCGACGAGACCGTCCCGCCGCCGCTGCCCGGTCACCCCACGGCGCCGGTGGTGTCCGGACGCTGCCCCGTGTGCGGGGCGGCGCTCGCGTACGGGGCGGGGCGGTCCGCGCTCGTCTGCGGGTCGTGCGGCAACCAGGTGCAGATCACGCACGACGAGCGCGACGCGGTCGACGAGCACTCGTACTCCCGGTGGCTCGCCGACCCGCACCGCTACGACGTGGCGACCCTCGGCGGCCAGGTGCTCACCTGCGAGGGCTGCGGCGCGAGCACCGAGACGAAGGACCTGGCCGGGAGCTGCCAGTTCTGCGGCGGCAACCTGGTCGCGTCCGTGCAGCCCGCGGGCGTGATCGCGCCGGAGGGCGTGCTGCCGTTCGTCGTGGACAGCGCGCAGGCGCGCGGGGAGTTCACGCGCTGGGTGCGCTCGCGGTGGTTCGCGCCCGGCGCGCTGAAGAAGGTGGGCGACACGGAGTCGATCCGGGGGACCTACCTGCCGCACTGGACGTTCGACGCCCGGACCACCACCGAGTACGTCGGCCAGCGCGGCGAGCACTACACCGAGAAGCAGGGCGACAACGAGGTGCGCAAGACGCGCTGGTGGCCCGCGGCCGGCACCGTGGACAACGTGTTCGACGACCTGCTGGTCCCCGCGTCGGCCACCCTGCCGCGCAACCGCGTGGACGACCTGGGCCCGTGGAACCTCTCGCTCGTGCAGCCGTACCGGCCGGAGTACCTGGTCGGGCACTCGGCGGTGCGCTACGACGCCGACCCGGACGCGGCGTTCCGGGAGGCCCAGCAGCAGATGGAGCGCGTGATCCGGCACGACGTCGAGGTGGACATCGGCGGCGACGAGCAGCGGATCCACCACCTCGACACCCGCTACGCGGACGTCATGTTCAAGCTGGTGCTGCTCCCGATCTGGATCGCGACCTTCATGTACGCGGGCCGGCAGTGGCAGGTGATGGTCAACGCCAGCACGGGCGAGGTCGTCGGCGACCGGCCGTACAGCGTCCCCAAGATCGTCGCGGCCTCGATCGCCGGCCTCGTCGTCCTGGCGGTCACGATCTGGGTCTTCACCCGCTCGTCGTAACCCCACCTGCCCGCGTCCCACCCCCCGCCAGCCCCGAGATCGTCACTCCGGGGCGAGAGCGCGGGTGCGGCGCGCGTTCTCGCGCGCGGTCGACGAGGTCGCGGGCGGGGTGGGAACGACGACGGGGGTGCGAGGGGTGTCCGCGTCCCTCGCACCCCCGTCCGGCCGGGATCGAGCCGGCCGTGGGGTGGCTCACGGCGTCAGGCCACGCCGCGAGCCACGTCTGTCACCTCATGACGGCTGCCACCGTCACGAGACGCTGCACGTCGCGCCGTTGAGCGCGAAGGCCGTCGGCCGCGGGTTCGAGCCCGTGAACCCGCCGTTGAAGCCCAGCTCCACCGTGCCGCCCGCGGCGATCGTGCCGTTCCACGGGGCGTTGGTGATCGTCACGGCCTGGCCCGACTGGCTGAACGTGCCCGACCAGCCGTTGGTGACCTGCTGGTTGCCCGGGAACGAGAACTTCAGCGACCACGAGCCGAGCGCCGCGGTGCCGGTGTTCTTGATCTTCACCGACGCCGTGAACCCGTTCGGCCAGTCGTTGGTCGAGTACGTCACCGCGCACCCGCCCGCGGGCGGGGTCGTGGGCGACACCGTGGGCGTGGGCGTGGGCGTGGGCGTGGGCGTCGGGGTGGGCGTGGGAGTCGGTGTCGGGGTGGGCGTGGGCGTGGGCGTCGGGGTGGGCGTCGGTGTCGGGGTTGGCGTCGGCGGGACCGTGGGCGTCGTGCCCGTGCTCCCGACGACGATGCCGCGGCCGTTCGTGCCCACGTAGACCCGGCCGAACACGTCCGGGTCGCCCGTGATGGCGGAGCCGGTCCAGGCGTACTGGTGCTCGTCGTCGTTGATCCGCGTCCACGTGCTGCCGCCGTCGATCGAGCGGAAGAACCCGCGGACGCCGTTGTACTCCGACGTCGAGTAGATCGCCGGGTACGTCGCGCCCGGAGCGGCCTTGCCGAAGCCCACGGCGCCGCCGTCGGTGAAGCCGGCGAGCTTGGTGAACGTGGTGCCGTAGTCGGTCGAGCGGTACATGCCGTTCTCGGCGGCCAGCCAGACGTGGCCCGCCTTGCCCGGTACGGCGCCGAACCGGACGTTGCCCTCGGCCGGGAAGCCGGTCGCGGCGGACCTGGTGAACGTCGCGCCGCCGTCCCTCGAGACGTAGAACGCGCCGGCCTGGTAGGCGTAGAACGCCTTGGCGTCCTCGCGGTCGGACTCGACCTGCGCCTGCGCGGGCACACCCGTCGCCGCCGTCCACGACGAGCCGAACGTCGTCGACCGGTGCACGCCGGTGCCCTCGGGCGACCAGACGATCGTCCCGCCGTCCGCCGACATCGCGACCGTCCCCGACTTCGTGACGCCCGCGGGCTCCTGCCCGGCCCACCACGACGAGCCCGACGAGGTCGAGACGCCGATGTGGGACGCGACGGTGCCGTCGACCGCGTAGCCGACCCGCACCATCGTGGACGGGCTCTTCCCCGCGAAGTCCACCGAGGACGTGCTGCCGTGGTACGGCTGCGTGAACTGCGACGCGGGCACCTTGGTGATGTCGGTGTGCACGAACCCGCCGATGTCGCCGAGGCCCGAGACGAGCTCGACCGCTCCGGGCGGCGCCGCGAGGTCGAGCACCGCGGTCTCCTCGATGCCCTGGGCCCGGACGGTGAGGTCGATCTTCCCGCCCGTGTCCCACGCCGTGAGGTTGTCGGTGCCGTAGACGGTCGCACCGGTGCCGTACATCATCCTGTTCGAGTCGAACGGGTCGATCTCGAGCGACTCGGTCATCCAGCCGAGCTTGACCGCGGGCTCGGGCGGCTGCGGCGCGGTGGCGCCGAACCCGAGCCACGGCGAGGCCGAGACGTCCTGCGTGTAGCGCAGCGTGCGGGAGGGGTAGCCGGCCCACTCCCAGATCGGCGACCACGTGGCCCCGCGGTCCTTCGAGCGGTAGAGGATGATGTCCGGCCACCAGGAGACCTGCGTCGCCACCATGATCGTGTCCGGGTGCTGGCGGTCGATCGTCAGGCCGGAGTAGCCGTAGTAGAGGTCGGAGCTCGTGGAGGGGACCGGCGAGATCCGGGTCCACGCGCCGCTCGTCGTGTCGAGGCGCCAGACGTCACCCTTGCCGCCGTCGTACGGGCCGCCGGTGTCGCTCGTCGCGATGTAGAGCTGCTTGCCGACCTTGTCGAACACACCCTTGTGCGGGAGGAAGCCCGTGGGCTGTCCCGGCACGCGCTGCCAGGTGACGCCCGCGTCGGTCGAGCGGTAGACGTTGTTCTCCTTGTCGGCGACGCCGACGTAGATCGTCCGGCTCCTGCTGCCGGCGGTGCCGCTCGTCGGGTCGAACGTGACCCAGACGACGCCCTGGTTGGAGGTCAGGTAGGAGTTGTCCGAGGTCGGGTCCTGCACGTAGGTGCCCGCGTTCGGGAAGCTCGTGACCTTGGCCCAGGTGGCGCCGTAGTCCGTCGAGCGCCACAGGCCGTTGCCGCTCTCGGCGCCGTAGTAGAGGACCCGGTTGTCGTTGGGGTCGATCTGCAGGCGCTCGCCCATGCCGCGGCCGGGCATGTTGCCGCCGACCTTGAACGGCAGGTCCGTCTGCTGCCAGGTCTCGCCGCGGTCGGTGGAGCGCAGGATCGCACCGTTCTGCGGGTCCCAGTCGTTGGTGTAGGTGCCCACGGCCGCGTACACCCGGTTCGGGTCGCGGGCGTCGGTGGCGAGCGAGAGCACGCCCGAGTGGGACCAGTCGTCCCAGCCGACGTGGTCGAGCAGCGGGACCCAGCGCCGGGTCGTCGTGTCGAGCCGGTACGCGCCCCCGATGTCGGTCCGGGCGTAGACGAGGCCCTTCTCGGCCTGGTTGTAGACGATGCCGGGGACGAAGCCGCCGCCGACGACCTCGACGTTGCCCCAGGTGTACCCCGCGGCGTCCGGCGCGTCGGCGGCGTCGGCGGTGTCGGCTGCGACGACGGCGACGCCCGTCGCGGCGAGGGCTGCCGCGACCGCTCCCGCGGCCACACGCCGCGCGACCGAGGTCACGGGGCCGGGCCGGGGCGTCGCGAGCACGGACGGAACACGCATCCGCTCACTCCTTCGTGGCGTGGTGTGACCCCGCCGGGGAGGCCGCGGCGGGGGAGCCGGGCCCCGGGAGGGCGGCGCGGCACGCGCGACGCTAATCGAAGCGCTTCGACACCGGGAGCACCCGAATCGTTTACGTCAGTTGAGGTGCACGTCCGGCGGGTAGTGCGCGAGCATCGCCAGGTCACCGCCCTGGCGGCGCAGCACGCGGCTCCAGAGCGTGTCCGGTGCGGCCGTGAACGCGTCGTCCGGCACCGAGGGCACGACGAACCACGAGCCCTCCTCGATCTCCGCCTCGAGCTGCCCGCCGCCCCAGCCCGCGTGCCCGGCGAAGATCCGCAGCCCGGTGAACCGCCCGACCAGGTCGCTCGGGTCCGCGTCCAGGTCGACGAGCCCGAACTCGCCGGTGAAGCGGTCGACCACCGGCACGCCCTCGTCGGGCGTGACCGCGACGCCGATCGCGCCGTCGAGCCCGACCGGCCCGCCCTGGAACAGCCCACCCGGGACGCTGACGACGTCCTCCCAGCCCGGCAGCACCGAGTCGACGTCCACCGGCAGGGGGCGGTTGAGGACCACGCCGAACGCGCCCTCGTCGTTGTGGTCGAGCAGCAGGACCACCGTGCGGTGGAAGTTCGGGTCGAGCAGGAGCGGCGTGGCCACGAGCAACCGTCCGCTGAGCGTCATGCCCTCATCATCCGCGCTCGTCCGCTACACCTGCAGCCCGACGAGCCACGCGGCGCCCAGCGCGAGGCCGGCGAGCGTGACCAGGCCCAGCACCGCCACCCACAACCCGCCGGGCGTGTGCGTGAGGCCGCCGAGCAGCCCCGCGTCGGAGGTGTCGCGGCGCCCGCGTCGGCGGTCGGCTCGTCGTGCCGACTGCATCTCGACCACCGCGCGCGGGGCGCCGAGCAGGAAGAACCAGGTGACCACGTACGCGAACCCGGCCTGCACCGCGGGCGTGCCCCAGACGGTCACCGCGACGAGCGCCGCGAGGCTCACCAGGACGGCCCACAGGCCGTACCAGTTCCGGATGGAGACCAGGACCAGCACGACGAGCACGAGCAGCGACCACAGCAGCGCCAGGTCGTACCCGTGGGCCAGCAGCCAGGCCGCCCCGACGCCGACCACCGTCGGGGCGGGGTACCCCGCGAACGCCGTCGCGATCATCCCCGGCCCGCGCGGCCGCCCGCGCGACAGCGTCAGCCCCGACGTGTCCGAGTGGACGCGGATCCCCGACACCGTGCGGCCGACCAGGAGCGCCACGCCCGCGTGCCCGGCCTCGTGCACGATCGTCAGCGCGTGCCGGGCCACGTGCCACAGCCACGGGACGACGAGCACGACGAGCACCGCAGCCGCCGCGGCGACCACCACCCACGTCTCCGGGACGGGGTTCGCCGTCGTCACGTCCGCCCAGGTGTCGCTCAGCCAGTCCACGCGCCGGAGCGTAGGGGAAGAACCTCCGCGCGCTCGCCGTTGCGCCAGAGATGCGAGCCATCACCTACGACCGCTACGGCGGCAGCGACGTCCTGCAGCTCACCGACCTGCCCACCCCCAAGGTCGGCCCCGACTCCGTCCTGGTCCGCGTCCGGGCCGCGTCGGTGAACCCCGTGGACTGGAAGGTCCGCGCCGGGTACCTCGACGGGCTCATGGACACCACCTTCCCCGTGGTCCCGGGCTGGGACGTCGCGGGTGTCGTCGAGAAGGTCGGGCTGGACACGCCCGAGCTGCAGGTGGGCGACGAGGTCTACGGCTACGTGCGCAAGGACTGGGTCCAGGGCGGGACCTTCGCGGAGCTGGTCGCGGCGCCCGTGCGCACCCTCGCGCGCAAGCCGGCGTCGCTCTCGTTCGAGGAGGCCGCGGCGGTGCCCCTGGCGGGGCTGACCGCGTTCCAGTCGCTCGAGCGCGCGGGGGTCCGCGCCGGCCAGACCGTGCTGGTGCACGCGGCGGCCGGGGGCGTGGGGCAGTTCGCCGTGCAGCTCGCGGTGGCCCGCGGCGCGCGCGTGATCGGCACGGCGTCGTCGGGCAACCACGAGTACCTGCGCGGGCTCGGGGCGGAGCCGGTGGCCTACGGCGAGGGTCTCGTCGAGCGCGTGCGTGCGCTCGCGCCGGCCGGCGTGGACGTCGTCCTGGACTACGGCTCCGACGACCTGGTCGCCACGACGCGTGCCGTCCTGGCGGACGGCGGCACCGTCGCGTCGATCGTCGACGCGGCCGCACGGGACGAGCTCGGCGGCCACTACGTCTGGGTGCGCCCGAGCGCGTCCGACCTCGCCGAGCTCGCGACGGTCATCGACTCCGGCCGCGTCACGGTCGACGTCGCGCAGGTCTTCGACCTCGCGGACGCCGCCGCGGCGCACGAGGCGAGCCAGACCGGCCACGTGCGTGGGAAGGTCGTCGTCCGGGTCTGAGCCCGGCGCACCGGCGCGCCTGTCGGTGGGCCGCGTCATGCTGGACCCCATGGAGCTGTCCTTCTCCGGCGAGGTCTGGCACTGGCGCGGCCCGTCGCCGTTCCACTTCGTCACCGTGCCCGGGCCGGAGGCCGCGGAGATCGAGGCGGTCAAGAACCTGGTCACCTACGGCTGGGGGGTGATCCCCGCGCAGGTGCGGATCGGCGGCACGCGGTTCACCACGTCGCTCTTCCCCAAGGACGGCGGCTTCGTCGTGCCCGTGAAGGACGCCGTGCGCCGCGCGGAGGGCATCGAGCTCGGCGACACCGTCGCCGTCCGCCTGACGATCGAGGGCCCCCGCTGACCCGACGGCGCGGCGCGGGCTACGGTGCGCCCATGGCGATCAGCTGGACCACCGCGATGCTGGACCTCCCGTGCGCGGCGCTCGACCCGGACCTCACCTTCTGGCGGCAGGTCACGGCCAGCGGCCTGTCGCCGTGGCGGGGCGAGCACGACGACTTCGCGACCCTGCTGGCGCCCGACGGCGACGACTTCCTGCGCGTGCAGCGGTTCGAGGCCGGCCCGCGGGTGCACCTGGACCTGCACGTCGGTGACGACGCGGCGGTGCGCGCCGGCCTGGTCCGCGCGCTCGCGCTCGGTGCCGGGCTCGAGCACGACGCGGGCACCCACGTGGTCCTGTCCTCGCCCGGCGGCTACGTGTTCTGCCTGGTCCGGGACGCCGGCCACGCGCGCCGGCCGTCGCCCGTGCGGGTGGACGGCCCGGTGCGGGAGCCCGACGAGCCGGCGTCCGCGCTGGTCGACCAGCTCTGCCTCGACGTCCCCGCGGGCCTGTTCGACGCGGAGGTCGCGTTCTGGTCGGCACTCACCGGCTGGGCGGCGCGCACCGGGAGCCGCAGCGAGTTCGTCGTGCTCGAGCGGCCGGCAGGGATGCCGCTGCGGCTCATGCTCCAGCGGCTGGGCGAGGACCCGCGGCGCGAGGTCTCCGCGCACCTGGACCTCGCGACGACGGCGCGGCCCGCCGTCGAGCGGGCGCACGTCGCCGCCGGTGCGCGCGTGGTGGGCGCCGGCCCGGGGTGGACCGTCATGGAGGACCCCGCCGGTCTGGCGTACTGCCTGACGGACCGCTCGCCCGCGACCGGCCTGCTGCCCTCGCCGCGGCCGTAGCCGGCGCGGGCCGCCGCGGAACGCCGCGCTACGAGGCCCGGCGGGAGGTCGTCGACGCGAAGCCCAGCCACGTGTGGCGGTTGCCCGCCCAGCACCAGCCGACCTTGGGCGCGTCCCGGCGCTCGCGGCCGTCGCGGCCCGTGCCGTTCGAGATCCACAGCGCGGGCGTGCGGGCGTCGAGCCGGCCGTCGGCCTTGCGCCGACGTGAGCCGATCGTCATGAAGCAGTGGTTGCGGTCGAGCGCCCCGGGCACCTGGAGGAGCCAGTGCACGCCCTCGGCGAGCGTGAGCGGCGAGCGACCGCGGTGCTCGAGCTCGGGCAGGGCCTCGTCGGGCGACCAGCTCGCGAGGTCGTCGCCACGGTCGGGCGGGGCGATCACGTACAGCGGCGACTCCGGGACCGCGAGGCCGGCGATCGGCGCGAAGTCGTCGACGTCCGTCATGTCCGTGACGACGAACCCCGGGCGGTCACCGCGGCGCAGCAGGGGCGCGAGCGCGGACACGGGGGCGAGCGAGGGGGCGACGACCAGGAGGCCCGACGAGCCCGCGCCGGCCGCCGCTGCGCGCACCTGGTCGTGCGCGAGGCCCGCGAGGTCGGCGACCCCGAGCTCGATCAGGCGCTCGGCCTGGGCGTCGAGCGTCGGGACGGCGGAGGGCAGGTCGAGCAGCGGCGGTCCGGTGGGCGAGGTCGTCGTCGGCATACCGGGCACAACGCCCCGGGTGCGCGGATCGTGCCGCGCACCCGGGGTGAAGGTCGCCACGGGTCCGGGCTCAGGTGCGGTCGGCGTCGGTGAGCCAGTCGGACATCGTGGCGGCGTCGCTCGGGGGCGCGCCGACGACCTCGCGGACCTGGATCGGCTGGCCGGTGGGGACGCCGCCGCGGCCCGGCACGGCGGAGACCAGCGCTGCGATCTCGAGCGCGCGCTCCTGCGACGCGACGTCGACCACCTGGAAGCCGGCGACCCACTCGCTGAACTCCGCGAACGGTCCCTCGGTCACGGTGGTCGAGCCCGCACCGCTCGAGCGGACGACGTGCGCGACGTCCGGGCCGGCCAGGATCTCGCCGCCCACGAGCTCGCCGGACGCCGTCAGCTCGTCGTTCAGGCGGCGGTAGTACGCCAGGTGCGCGTCGACCTCGTCGGGCGTCCACTCGTCCATGGGGGTCGGGTCGGCGCCGGACTGGAAGTCCACGATGAGCAGGTAACGGGGCACGGTCGTCTCCTCGCGCTGGTCGGTCTCGAAGTCGGATTCGCTTCGGATCTCGCTGTCACGAGCATGACGCGCGGCGCCGCGGGAAATCGACACGACGGGCTGTCGGACCCCGCCGGTAGAGTGCCGGAGGCCGCACGGTCGCGCGGGCCCGTACGGGCCCTGCGACGCCGGCGGTCACGCCCGGTCCACGGGCGGCGCGCGCCCCAGGTCCGGCCGACGACGGCGGGACCCGTCCGCGGCGCGGCGACAGGAGGGGGCTCCATGGCTGCGCTGCGTCCGGTCCGGTGGTCGCTCGGCGGTCCGGCGGGCCGGCCGAGCGGCGGGAGGCGCGTCGTCGTCGGGGGCGCGGTGACGCTCGGCGTGGTCCTCGGGGCGCTGACCGGCTGCACGTCGGAGCCGCCCGGCCCGCAGGACGCGGCGGAGGCGCTCGCGGCGGGGCTGGCCGCAGGGGACCTCAGCGAGGTCGACCTCGTGGCGGGGACGACGCCGGCGCAGGCGCAGGACGGCCTGGCCTCCGCTTTCGAGGCGCTCGCCGCGGTCACGCCCGCCGTCACGCTCCGTGACGCGCGCGTCGACGCGGCCGACGACGCGAGCGCGACCGCCACGCTCGACTTCGCATGGGACCTGGACGGCCCCGGCGGCGCCGAGCCGTGGACGTACGCGACGACGGCGCACCTGCAGCGCGACGACGAGGACGTGTGGCGCACCGCCTGGACCCCCGCGATCCTGGCGCCGGACCTGACGGCGGACGAGGCGCTCGTCGTGACCCGCGAGGCCGCGCCGCGGGCCGAGGTCCTGGGCGCCGACGACGAGGTGATCGTCGAGGCGCGGCCCGTGCACCGCATCGGGATCGACAAGACGCGCGTGACGGCCGCCGACCAGGACGCGGCGGCGCGCGGGCTCGCCGCCGCGCTCGAGCTGGACGCGGACGCCTACGCCGAGCGCGTCGCCTCCGCGGGGGACAAGGCGTTCGTCGAGGCCATCGTCGTGCGGGACACCGACGACGAGTACGACGTCGACCGGCTGAGCCGGCTGCCCGGCGTCCTCGCGGTCGCCGACGAGCTGCCCCTGGCGCCGACGCGCGACTTCGCCCGCCCGGTGCTCGGGACGGTCGGCACCGCGACCGCGGAGATCATCGAGAAGTCGGGCGGCGCCGTCGCGGCGGGTGACCTCGCCGGCCTGTCGGGGCTGCAGCGCCAGTACGACGCGGTGCTCCGCGGCACGCCGGGACTGACCGTCGCCGCGCGCAGCGACGACGGTGACCGCGAGCTCATGACGATCGACCCGGTCGCGGGGCAGGACCTGCGCACGACGCTCGACGTGGACCTGCAGTCCGCCGCCGAGGACGTCCTCGCGGACGTCGCCCCCGCCTCGGCGCTCGTCGCGGTGCGGCCCTCCACGGGCGAGGTGCTCGCCGCGGCCAGCGGCCCGGGCGGCGAGGGCCTGTCCACGGCGACGCTGGGCCAGTACGCGCCGGGTTCGACGTTCAAGGTCGTCAGCACGCTCGCGCTGCTGCGCTCGGGCCTGGGTCCGGCGTCGACCGTCAGCTGCCCCCCGTCGGTCGTCGTGGACGGCCGGCAGTTCGACAACTTCCCCGACTACCCCGCGGACGCGCTCGGCGAGGTGCCCCTGCGCACGGCGTTCGCGAACTCCTGCAACACGGCCTTCATCGGGCAGCGGGCAGCGGCGCCGCAGGACGCCCTGGTCGACGCGGCGGGGTCGCTGGGGCTCATGCCGGCGGAGTCGCTCGGCTTCTCGTCGTTCCTGGGCACCGTGCCGAGCGACTCCGACGGGACCGACCACGCGGCGACGATGATCGGCCAGGGCCGCGTGCTCGCCTCGCCGCTCGGGATGGCGACCGTCGCCGCCTCGGTCGCCGCCGGGCGCACGGTGACCCCCGTGCTCGTCGTGGACCCGCCGGCCGACGAGGACGGCGACACGGCGACCGACGGTTCGGCGGGTTCCACGGAGACCTCGCCCGACGAGGACGGGAGCGACGACGCGTCGACGGGGACCGACGAGCCCCGGCCCCTCGTGCCGCTCGCCGCGGACGAGGCCGCGCAGCTCCGGGACCTGATGCGGGCCGTGGTCACCGACGGCGGGGCGTCCTTCCTGCAGGACGTCCCGGGCGCGGACGTGCTGGCCAAGACGGGCACTGCGCAGTTCGGGCCGCAGGAGGACCTGCGCAACCACGTGTGGATGATCGCGGTGCAGGGCGACCTGGCCGTGGCGGTGTTCGTCGACGAGGGCGAGTACGGCTCGACCACGGCGGGACCGCTCCTCACCCGGTTCCTCGAGGACCCGGCGGTGGCCCGGGGTTGAGCCGCGGCCCCGCGGGACGCAGGATCGACCGTCGGCTTCGTCGTGCAGCACCCGTAGGAGGTCCTCGTGAGCACTGCCCCGTACGCGCCCGGTGAGCCCGGCTGGATCCGCCCGCTGCCGGGCACGGACCTGCGGGTCTCGGCCGTCGCGCTCGGCGGCGGTCCGCTCGGCAGCATGCCGGACCTGTTCGGGCGCGACGTCCCGGCCGACGAGGGCGTCGCGACGGTGCTGGCCGCGCTCGACTCGCCGATCCGGTTCGTGGACACCTCGAACGGCTACTCGGACGGCGAGAGCGAGCGTCGCATCGGTGCCGCGCTCCGGCTCGCGGGGGGCAAGCCGGCCGACCTCGTCGTCGCGACCAAGGTCGACCCGCGGGGGAGCGACTACTCGGGTGAGCGCGTGCGCGCGTCGGTCGCGGAGTCCCGGGAGCGGCTGGGGCTGGACGAGCTGCCGCTGGTCCACCTGCACGACCCGGAGTGGCACGACTTCGACGAGCTGACGGCACCGGGCGGCGCCGTCGCCACGCTGGTCGAGCTCCGGGAGCAGGGTGCCGTCGGCCGGATCGGCCTCGCGGGCGGCCGCGTCCAGGAGATCGCGCGGTACCTGGACCTCGGCGTGTTCGACGTGCTGCTGGTGCACAACCGGTGGACGCTGCTGGACCGCTCGGCCGGCCCGCTGATCGAGGAGGCGCGGCGGCGGGGGATGGGCGTGCTCAACGCCGCGGTCTTCGGCGGCGGGATCCTGGGCGCCCAGCAGGGCGGCCCGACGACGTACGGCTACCGTCCCGCGCCGCGGGAGGTGCTCGAGTCCGTCGCCCGGATGCGTGAGGCGTGCGCGGCGTACGGGACGGACATCGCGACCGCGGCCCTGCAGTTCTCGCTGCGCGACGAGCGGGTCGCGTCGACCATCGTCGGGATGAGCCGGCCGGCGCGCGTCGCGTCGACCGTCGAGGCGGCGGCACGGCCCGTCCCCGCCGCGCTCTGGCCCGAGCTCGAGTCGCTGCTGCCCCCGGCGCACGTGTGGCTCGACGCGGACTGAGTGCTCGCCGTGGACCGAGTGCTCGCCGTGGACTGAGTGCTCGGCGTGGACCGAGTGCTCGGCGAGGACTGAGCGTGGGCGGGAGCGATGACCGGCGTGGAACCGGTACCGGGTGCGTATCACGGGAGGCTGTCCGCCGCCCGTCCGACGCGTTGCTCCGAACGGGTGATTCTGGGTCGTGGGCGTATTTGGGTGGTTCTGGGCACTTGGCCCAGGTAACAACCTGAACTACTGTCTGGGTTGTCAGCGAAACGGCAAACCCTCCGCGAGGAGGGGACGCAAAGCCACGGGACCCACGACTGGTCAGCCGGGCTACCGAACAGGACAGGAAGACCCATGGACCAGACCGGGTTCCCCGCAGAGTCGTCGGCCTCCACCCCCGCCACCTCCCCCCTGGCCCGTGCTCAGGCGTGGGCGGCCCTCGCGGCCCGGCAGGGTGTGCTGGACCGCATCCCCGCGCAGCGCGAGCGCGCGGCCGCCTGACCGACCGGCCCGCCACGCGGGCCGCTCCACGACATCACCGGACGCCGGTGCGCAGCCGCGCACCGGCGTCCGTCGTCTGAGCCCCTCGCCGTCGCGCGGCGACGGTTGCCAGAGGCAGATCGTGCGGGTGTGGTGCATTCCTGCAGGTGCCCAGGTGGACTAGCGTCAGGGGCGATACCCGCACGGCGCGGGCTGCACTTGGTCGAAAGGTCACGCACCGACATGGACTTCTGGCACTGGGTACTCGTTCTGCTCTGGTGGTTCCTCTTCTTCGCCTACCTGATCATCCTCTTCCAGATCCTGGGCGACCTGTTCCGTGACCGCGACCTCGGCGGCTGGGGCAAGGCGGCCTGGATCGTCGGCCTGATCCTCCTGCCCTTCCTCACCGCCCTGATCTACGTGATCGCGCGCGGCCGGGGCATGGCGGAGCGCCAGGTCGCCGCGGTCCAGCAGGCGAAGGCGGACACGGACACCTACATCCGCGAGGTCGCGGGCAAGTCGCCTGCGGACCACATCGCCGACGCGAAGGCGCTCCTGGACTCGGGCGCCATCAACCAGGCGGAGTTCGAGCAGCTCAAGGCGAAGGCGCTCGCCTGAGCCTTCCGCTCGTCGGGACGGGCCGGTCACCTCACGGTGACCGGCCCGTCCTGCGTCCGTGCCCTGCTCTGCCGCCGCGCCGTGTCCGGCTGGGCGGGCTCGTCCGGCCCGCCGCGACCGCCGCTCTGCGACCTGCCGACCCGGTCCGGTCAGAGCTCGCCGGTGCGCTGCAGGTAGCGCATCGCGACCCAGCCGATGGGGATGCGCACCCAGAACGTGACGACGCGGAACAGCACCGCGATGGAGGTCGCGACACCAGGGTTGATGCCGGTCACGGCCGTCAGCGAGGCGGCCAGCGCCACCTCGATGGCGCCCATGCCGCCCGGCGTCGGGACCAGCGCCCCGGCGGTGTTGCCCGCCAGGTAGACGATCGCGACCTGGATGAGGCTCGCCTCCTGGCCGAACGCGGCGAGGCACGCGTCGAACGCGAGCACGTACCCGAGCGTCATGACCAGGTTGCCGGTCACGGCGACGACGAGGCGCCACGGCCGGCCCAGGATGTCGACCAGCCGCGGCCAGATCTGCCGCAGCGTCGGCCGGATCTTCGCGAGCACCCACTGGCGCACCTTCGGCACCAGCAGCGACGCGGCGACGACGGCGGCCACCAGCGCGATGGCGAGCAGCACGGTCGGTGAGATCGGGAGCTCGGACTCCTGCCCGCCGGAGGCCAGCGAGAGCACGACCAGGAGCAGGATCGTGACGACGAACTGGCTCACCTGGACCATGGCGACGGTCGCGGCCGCGAGCGTGGTCGACACCCCGCGGCGGGTCAGCAGCCGCAGGTTCAGCGCCGCCGGCCCGATGCCGGCGGGCGCGGCCAGGGCGACGAAGCTCGCGGCCGCCTGCACCACGTGCGTGAGCCAGACGGGGAGGCGCACGGGCGAGAACGCCATGAGGGCCAGGCTCGCCCCGACCAGGGTGAGCATCCCGAGCAGGAACGCGAGCACCGTGAAGCGCCAGTCGCTCGAGGCCAGCGCTGCGGAGATCTCGTCGATGTTGACGCGCGTGACGACGAACAGGATCGCGACGATCGGCACGATGATCGTCAGGACGGTGCGGGCGCCGAACCGGACGAGCTGCTGCGGCTCGACGTCGGCCTCGGGGATGCGCGCGACGATCGCGGTGCGCAGGTCCTCGAGGACCTTCTTGTGCCCGCGGAGCTGGCTGCGCGTGAGCTCGGGCAGCGCGATGCCCTGCAGGAGCGGGCCGATCGCGGCGATGTCGTCGTCGGACAGCGAGTGCGCGGCGGACTGGAGCGCGCGGTCCACGCCGACGCGCAGCGCGAGCAGCGCCAGGAGCTGGGTCAGGTCCATGCGCCGCGCCAGCTCCGACGAGGCGACGTAGCCGGACTCCCAGCCCACGATCCACACCATCGGCCGTCCCACGACGTCCTCGACCAGGATCGTGTCCGACGAGAGCTCGCGGTGGGCGATGCCCGCGTCGTGGGCCGTGCGCAGCTGGGCCCAGACCTCGCGCAGCAGCTCGTCGCTGAGCACGTCGTCGGGCAGGTCGCTGAGCGGGACCGCGCGGCCGGGGCGCGCCTGCACCAGCAGCATCGAGTCGTCGACCTCGGCGACGCGCAGCAGCTCCGGCGTCCGCACCCCGGCGGAGCGCGCGGCGTACCCGAGCAGGGCGGTGCGCTCGGCGGTCTGCCGCAGCGACTGCACCGAGCGTCCCTCGAGGCCGCGCAGCCGGATCGAGCGCCAGACGCGCGACACCATGCCGACGACCTGGCGGTCGCCGTCGATCACGACGAGGTCGAGCCGCTGGCCGTCCTCGGTGGAGAGCTCGTAGGCGCGGTAGCCGGTGGACCGCACGAGGGCGCGGGACGCGGCGTCGCCGTCGGCGCGCTCGGCGTGCTCGACCGTGTCGGCCAGGGTGCTGGCGGTGCTCGTCGGGCCGGCCACCGGCTCGTCGTCGGCCTCGTCGGACGCCGGCCGGTCCGGGTCGATGCGGCGCAGCCGGACGGGCTCGTAGCCCGCCCGGCGGATGCCGGCGAGCAGGCGGGCGCCGTAGGCGCGCTCGCTGCGCGCGCCGGAGACGTAGCGGACGCCCAGACCGGTCAGCCGCCCGATCAGCAGCGCCACCGCGAGGCCCGGCAGCGAGACGCCGGCGGTCACGAGCAGCACGGCGATCGCGACCCAGAGCAGGTTCCAGGACCAGGCGACGGTGCGGCGGCGGGACCGCGGGCCGCTCACCGTGAGCAGGCCGGCGAGCATCGCGACGTAGGGCGGGATGGTGAGCGTCCAGGTGCCGCTGAGCAGCACGGACATGCCGCGGACCAGCGCCTCGGAGCCGACCTCCTGCACCAGCACGATCGCGAGCCAGGTCAGCACCACCGCGATCACCGCGGCGACCAGCGCCTCGATCAGCTGCCGGCCCAGGCGACGCACCGCGAGCTCGATGCCCACCGCGATCGGGACCGCGAGCGTCACCACGCCCTCGAGCACCTGCACGGGGACGAACAGGATGCGCCGCAGCAGCGCCGCGAACCCCTGCACGTCCTCGGCCACACCCGTGGTGGTGTGCTGCGCGTAGGTGGCCAGGACCATGACGAGCGCGATGCCGAGGCCGGACATCACCGCGCCGATGAGGTCGCTCGGGTGGTGCACGCGCACGGTCGGCTGGTCGTCGACGACGATCCGGTCCGCCTCGGCGGCCGCGCGCTCGCGCTGCTGCTCGGGCGTCTCACCCTCGTCGGGCGGCTCGACCACCTGGCGGGCGGTCACCAGCTCCGGCAGGTCGACGTGGGCGTCGACGTGGGCGTCGGCCGCCGGCGAGGGCGCCGACGCGGCCCCCGGTGACCTGCGCGCAGACATACCCGCGAGTCTAGGCAGGTGGGCGCTACGGTGGCGCTCAGGAGGCCGCCGTGGCCCCGTGACTCGAGGAGGGCGTCGTGACGACGATCGACGAGACGGGCCGCGAGCTGCGCGCCCTGTGGTGGCTTCCGGTCCTGCGCGGCGTGGTCCTGCTGCTGCTCGGTCTGCTCATGCTGTTCCACCCGCTCGAGACGCTCGCGGCGATCACCTGGGTGTTCGGGGTGTTCGCGGTCCTGGACGGCGTGCTGATCCTGCTGCAGGCGTTCGTGGACCGCGCCAAGGGGGTCATGTGGTGGCAGGTCCTGGGCGGCCTGATCGTGATCGGGCTCGGCGTCGTCGTCATGGTCTGGCCCAAGCCGACCGTGCTCGTGCTGTTCTACCTGGTCGCCGCGTGGATCCTGGCCGTCGGCCTGTTCGGGCTGGTCGGGTCGGTGGTGCTGCACAAGCGCGCCGAGCAGACGTGGTTCGTCGCCCTCGCGTTCGGCCTGGTCAACCTGGTGATCGGCCTGCTGCTGGTGCTCAACCCGCAGACGTCCCTGTCCGTCGTGATGATCCTCACCGGCGTGTTCGCACTGGTTGGCGGCGTGCTCCTGCTGGTCAGCGGACTCGCGGCCCGCTCCCTCGGCAAGCAGCTGGCTCCCTGACGGGACGGCGGCGGCCGGGTCAGTCGAGCCCGACCGCCGCGATCCAGTCCGGCGGGATGAGCGCGTAGCCGACGAAGACGGTCAGGTCCATGACGGTGTGGGCGACGACGAGCGGCATCACGCGCCGGGAGCGGTGGTAGTACCAGGCGAAGACGACGCCCATCACCACGTTCCCCGCGAACGCGCCCCAGCCCTGGTACAGGTGGTAGGTGCCGCGCAGCAGCGCGCTCGCGGCGATGATCGCGGGAACCGACCAGCGCAGCGTGCGCAGCCGCTCCATGAGGTAGCCGACGACGACGACCTCCTCGAGCAGCGCGTTCTTCAGCGCGAGCAGGATCAGCAGCGGGATGGTCCACCAGTGGTCGTCGATCGTCGTCGGCTGGACCTGGACGGTGATCCCCAGCACCCGCCCGATCGCGTACAGCCCCAGCCCGGGGACGCCGATCGCGGCGGCCAGGCCCACGCCGATGCCCAGGTCGCGCCAGGGGCGGGCGAACGTCAGGCCGATCTGCCGCACGGCGGAGCGGCCGTGGGCGGACAGCAGGTAGAGCGCGAGCGCGACGGGGACGAGCGCGAAGCCGATCGCCAGGAGCTGGTAGATCACGTCCAGCCAGGGCCGCGCGTTGATGGTCTGGTTGATCGTCGTCGACTGGTCGGCGAGCGGTGGGCCGGCGGTGAGCCGGTCGAGCATGTTGACCATCGCGTAGACCGCGGACCGGCCGAGGGACAGCCCCAGCACGATCCAGATCTCGACGGTCAGGCGACGGCGCACCGCGCGCCCCGAGGGTGGCGGCGCTGAGGACGGCGGTGCTGAGGGCTGCAGGGCTGAGGGCTGCAGGGCTGAGGGCTGCGGCGCGGCCTCGTCGTCGCCCACCGTTCTCATGCCTCGCACTGTAGGGCCGCATCCCGTGCGCCGATCATCTTGCGCGGGCCGGGCGGAATGTGCAAACTAGTTTGCGTTGCAAAGTCCGACTGGCGGGCGGCACACCGAGGGGGACGAGATGGACGACGAGCACCTGGCGCCGGACGACGCGCTGGCGATCATCGCGGGCCAGCGCGAGGTCTCGGCCCGCACCCAGCCCTCGTCCGCGTTGCTGTTCGGTGTGTGGGGCGCGGCGTGGCTCATCGGCTACGGGCTGATGTGGCTCACCGCGCTGGACGACGACACCCCGGCCGTCTGGGCCGCGGCGGTCGCCATCGGCGGCGGCGCGGGCGCGATCGCCTTCACGATCTGGCACTCGATCCACCGCTCGTCGGGCATCCGGGGACGCAGCCCGCGCGAGGGGGCGATGTACGGCTGGGCGTGGGCGCTCGGCTTCCTGGCGCAGGGCATGATCGTCGCGGCGCTCGCCGAGGCGGGTGCCGAGCCGGTGGTCGTCAGCCTCGCGGCCAACGCGATGGCGACCATGGTCGCCGGGCTCCTGTACCTGGCGGGCGGGCTGCTCTGGCGGTCGACCCCGCTGTACGCGCTCGGTGCGTGGCTCCTGCTCACGGGCGCGGCCGGCGCGTTCGCCGGGCTCCCCGGGTCCTACGCGGTCATGGCGTTCGCGGGCGGCGGCGGGATGCTGGTCGCCGCGCTCGTCTCGCGCCTGACCGGGCGCCGGACCTGGGGCGACGGTGCCTGACGACGACCTCGACCCCGTCATCCACGCGCCGGCACGGCTCCGCGTGGTCGCGACGCTCGTCGGGCTCGGCCGGGGCGACAGCATCTCCTTCCCGCGGCTGCAGCAGCTGCTCGACATGACCGCGGGCAACCTGTCCACCCACCTGCGCAAGCTCGAGGAGGCGGAGTACGTGACGATCACCAAGACGTTCGAAGGACGCCAGCCGGCGACGTTCGTGGCGCTGACGGAGACCGGGCGGGGCGCGTTCGAGCGCTACTCGCGCCGGCTCCGCGCGCTGCTGGGGGACGCGTCATGAGCGCGCCGGTCGTGGAGCTCGCCGGCGTGACGCGCCGGTTCGGGCCCGTGGTCGCGCTCGACGACGTGTCGCTGAGCATCCGGCCCGGCGAGCTCGTCGGGCTGCTGGGACCCAACGGCGCCGGCAAGACGACGCTGCTCAGCCTGGTCAGCGGGCTCCGCAAGCCCGACGCGGGAACGGTCCGGCTGTTCGGGGGCGACCCGCGCGACGCGGCGTCCCGGCTCGCGCTCGGCACCACGCCGCAGGAGACCGGCCTGCCCCAGACGCTGCGCGTGTCCGAGGTGATCGCCCTGGTCGCCGGGCACTACCCGGACCCGATGACGACGGCGGAGGTGCTCGAGCGGTTCGGGCTCGAGGGCCTCGCGCGCCGGCAGACCGGCGGCCTGTCCGGCGGTCAGAAGCGGCGCCTGGCCGTGGCGCTCGCCCTCGTCGGGCGCCCGCGCCTGGTCCTGCTCGACGAGCCGACCACCGGCCTGGACGTCGAGGCCCGGCACATCCTGTGGCAGGCGCTGCGGGACTACCACGCGGACGGCGCGACCGTGGTGCTGACCAGCCACTACCTCGAGGAGGTCGAGGCGCTGGCCCGCCGCGTCGTGGTCGTCGGGCAGGGCCGCGTGCTCGCCGACGGCGACCTGCCGTCCGTCCTCGCGCTCGTCGCGCGCCGGCGCGTGCTGGTCACCGTGCCCGCCGCGGCACGCGCCACGGTCGCCGCGCTGCCGGGCGCGGGCGACGTGGAGGCGCAGCCGCCGGGCGCGGGAGGCGCCGCCGAGCCGGCGGGGCACGACGAGGTCCGCCTGACGGTGCTCGCCGCGGACGCCGACGCGCTGGTGCGCGGGCTCGTCGGGACGGGCGTGCCGTTCCGCGACCTCGAGGTGCGCGGCGCGTCGCTCGAGGAGGCGTTCCTGACCCTCACCGCGCCGGACGCGGCCGCGCGCCCGGCCCCGCACGGGACCAGGCCGGGCGTGGCCGCGGACGACCTGGAGGTGACCCGATGACCGCGGAGCGGACGACAGCGAGGACCCCCGCCGCAGCGCGCACGCGGCCGTTCTGGCGGCTCGCGATCCTGCACGCCCGGCTCGGCTTCGTCGAGACGATCCGCATCCCGATCGCCGTGCTGGGCAACCTGCTGTTCCCGGCGCTCGCGCTGATCTTCTTCGTCGTGCCGCAGCGCGCGATCGCGGACGACCCCGTGCTGGCCACCGCGGCCGTCGCGCAGCTCGGCGTGTTCGCGGTCATGTCCACGTGCCTGTTCTCGTTCGGCGCCGGCGTCTCGGAGGACCGCCAGCAGCCGTTCGACCCCTACCTGCGCACGCTTCCCGCCGGCCCCGGCCCGCGCCTGACGGGCCGCGTGCTGAACGGACTGGTGTGGTCGTACATCGCGCTCGTCCCGGTGGTGCTCGTGGGCTGGCTCCTCACGGCCGCGAGCATGTCCCCGGCGCAGGCGCTCGCCACCGTCGTGCTCGTCGTCGGCGCCGCGGTGCCGTTCCTGCTCCTCGGCCTCGCGATCGGCTACCGGCTCTCCGCCAAGGCGGCGATCGCCGTGGTGCAGGCGGTGCTGTTCCCGCTGGCGTTCGCCGGCGGGCTGTTCATGCCGCCCGAGGTGTTCCCCGACTGGCTGGACGCGCTGTCGAAGGCGCTGCCCTCGCGGGCCCTGCGCGACCTCGTCGTCCAGGTCACCACGGGCGTCGACGCGTACGCGCTCGCGGTGCCCGTGCTGGTGGGCTGGACGCTGGTGTTCGCCGCGCTCGCGGCGGCGGCCTACCGCGCGGACGAGGGGCGCCGCTTCCGCTGACGCCCCCCGCCCGCGCGCGGGTCACCGGTCGAACCGGCGCAGGCGCAGCGAGTTGCCGACGACGAGCACGGACGAGAACGCCATGGCGGCGCCCGCGATCATCGGGTTGAGGAGCCCGAGCGCCGCGAGCGGGATCGCCGCGACGTTGTACGCGAACGCCCAGAACAGGTTCTGCCGGATCACGCGCAGCGTGCGCCGGGAGAGGCGGATCGCCTGCGCGGCCGAGCGCAGGTCGCCGCGGACCAGGGTCACGTCGGCCGCCTCGATCGCCACGTCGGTGCCGGTGCCCATGGCGAGGCCCAGGTCGGCGGTGGCCAGCGCGGCGGCGTCGTTCACGCCGTCGCCGACCATGGCCACCGTGCGCCCCTCGCGCTGCAGGCGCTCGACGACGTCGACCTTGTCCTCCGGCAGCACCTGCGCGACCACGTCCTCGATGCCGACCTGGTGCGCGACCGCGCGGGCCGCGCCCTCGTTGTCGCCCGTGAGCAGCACGGGCCGCAGCCCGAGCGCGCGCAGCTCGTCGACGGCCTGCCGGGAGGTGTCCTTGAGCGGGTCCCGCACGACGAGCGTGGCGCGCGCGGTGCCGTCCCACGCGACCATCACGGCCGTCGCGCCGTCACGCTCGGCCTCGTCGAACCCGGCGTGCAGCGCGACCGTCTCGACGCCCTTCTCCGCGAGCCAGGACGGCCGCCCGACGAGCACGCGCCGGCCCAGGCCGACGCCGGAGTGGGCGGTCCGGACGATGCCCTCCACCCCGCGGCCCGCGGCCGAGGAGAAGTCGTGGACCTCGTCGGACCCGATCGGTACGCCGTCCGCACCGACGCTCGTGCCGCCCGCCGGTGCCGGCTCGCCCGCCTGCGCCCACGCGGCCACGACCGCGTGCGCGATCGGGTGCTCCGCGCGCGCCTCGACCGCGGCCGCGAAGCGCAGCGCCTCGGTGCGGGCGTCGTCGGCGTGCTGCGTGCCCGCCGGGAGCAGGACGTCGGTCAGCGCCATCCGGCCCTGCGTCACCGTGCCGGTCTTGTCGAGCACCACCGTGTCCACCCGGCGCGTGCGCTCCAGGATCTCCGGGCCCTTGATGAGGATGCCGAGCTGTGCGCCCCGGCCGGTGCCGACCAGCAGCGCCGTCGGGGTGGCCAGGCCCAGCGCGCAGGGGCAGGCGATGATCAGCACGGCCACGGCCGCGGTGAACGCCTGCTGGGCGCTGGCACCGGACAGCAGCCAGGCGGCCAGCGTGCCCGCCGCGAGCACCAGCACCACGGGCACGAACACCGCGGAGATCCGGTCCGCGAGGCGCTGGACGGGAGCCTTGCCCGTCTGCGCGCGGGCGACCAGCCGGCCGATCTGCGCCAGGCGCGTGTCCGCGCCCACCGCGGACGCCCGCACGACGAGCGAGCCCGAGGTGTTGATGGTCGCACCGGTGACCTGGTCGCCCGGGCCGACCTCGACCGGCACCGGCTCGCCCGTGAGGAGCGAGGTGTCCAGGGCGGACTCGCCCGTGAGCACCACGCCGTCGGTCGCGACCTTCTCGCCGGGGCGGACGACGAACTCGTCGTCGACCCGCAGCCGGTCGACCGGCACGCGCTGCTCCGTGCGCCGGCCGTCGGCGCCGGTCACCAGGACCGCGACGTCCTTCGCGCCCAGGTCCAGCAGGGAGCGCAGCGCGTCCCCCGCGCGGCGGCGGGAGCGGTGCTCGGCGTAGCGGCCGGCCAGCAGGAACGTGGTGACGACCGCGGCGACCTCGAAGTAGAGCTCCGGCGCCGCCCCCTCGTGCGCGGCGCGCGGCCACAGCGAGGGCGTCATCGTCATGCCGAGCTCGCCCGCCCCGCCGAGCAGCAGGGCCCACAGCGACCACCCGGTCGCCGCGACGATCCCGATGCTGACCAGCGTGTCCATGGTCGAGGCGCCGTGCCGGGCGGCGCGTGCCGCGGCCCGGTGGAACGGCCACGCGGCCCACGTCACCACCGGCAGCGCCAGCGCGGCGACCAGCCACTGCCACCCGGTCAGCTGCAGGGCTGGGACCATCGAGAGCAGCAGCACGGGGACCGTGAGCACGGACGCGACGACGAGCCGGCGCCGCAGGTCCGCGCCGCGGCCGTCGGTGGGGGCCGAGGTGTCCTCGTCGGGCTCCATGTGGTGCCCGGGCGCCATCGAGTGCCCGGACAGCGCGTGCTCCGCACCGTGCTCGTCGTCGTGCTCGTCGTCGTGCTCGTCGTCGTGCTCTGCCGGAGCGGAGTGCGAGGTCGACGTGACGCGCGCCTGGTACCCCGCGGCGGCGACGGCCGCGACCAGGTCGTCGGACGTGACGGCCGGGTCGGAGGACTCCACGTGCGCGGACTCGAGCGGCAGGTTGACGGAGGCGGTCACGCCCGGCAGGCGCTGCAGGCGCTTCTCCACCCGCGCGACGCACGAGGCGCAGGTCATGCCCTCGACCGCCAGGTCGACGACCAGGGGCTCGTTGCTCATGGCAGTTCCTTCCCTACCGCCGACCACGTCATGTCTCCGGCTCTGAGGTGTGGATCCCGGAGTGATGACGTGGTCGTCGGGTGGTGTGGCTGGCGAGAACGTCATGTCTCCGGCTCTGGGGTGTGGGACCGGAGTGATGACGTGGTCGTCGGGTGGTGTCGTGGGGGGTCAGAGGAGGGAGCGGCGGGGCGTGACCGCGTAGCCGGCCTCCGTGACGGCCGCGGCGATCGCGCCGTCGGCGAGGGGCTCGTCGGACGTCACCGAGACGCGCGACGAGCCGCCGACGACGAGGTCGACGTCGACCCCGGTGACGCCGGGGAGCGCCTGGAGCTCGGTGGTCACGGCGTGCACGCAGTGACCGCACGTCATGCCGTCGACGCCGAACGTGGTGGTGCCGGGGGTGGGGGTGGTCTGGCTCATGGGTGTCTCCTGCCGGTGTCGCTCGGGGTTGGGGTTCAGCTGCGGACCAGGCGGGCGATCGCATCGGCCGCCTCGCGGACCTTCTCCTCGCCCTCCTGCGGCGAGCGGCGCGCCGCGTCGACGACGCAGTGCCCCAGGTGGTCCTCGACGAGCCCGATGCTCACGGCCTGCAGCGCCTTGGTGACGGCGGCGATCTGCGTGAGGACGTCGATGCAGTACGTGTCCTCGTCCACCATGCGCGCGATGCCGCGTACCTGGCCCTCGATGCGCCGCAGCCGCTTGAGGTAGTCGTCCTTGTCGGTGGTGTAGCCGTGCACGGGTCCTCCCGGGGTTCGCCTCCCTCAGCAACATACCCCCCATGGGTATTCCCGGCGGCGGCGGAAGGTCCCGGGTGCCATCGCGGGCGCCGCGGACTTCGCCCGGGTGAGACGGCGGGAAAGGGCTGGCACGGACTCACCCGTCTGGGTGACGATGGGGACGAATCGGACACTCAGCGAAGAGGCCGCCATGCCACCGAAGCCCCGCGACGACGAGCTCGACGTCCGGCTCCTGCGCGCCGAGGACCTGCTGGTCGCGCGCCTCACCGCCACCGGCTGCCGGCTGGTCGAGACGGGCGCCGGACCGATGCTGGAGGCCGGCGACGAGGGCGGCCTCCTGGTGCTGCACCTGCCCCCGCAGCACATCGGCGAGCAGGCCGTGCCGGAGCCGTCGGTCGAGGACCCGTCCCGGGTCACGGGCCACCGCGCGGCGGAGCCGTCGCGGCTGGTCTACGTGCTCCCGGCCGGCACGACGATCCCCTTCACGACCGCCGGCGTGCTGGCGGCGCTGCCGACGCTCATGCTCAAGGTCGCCGCGCACGCGACGCCGGCCTCGACGAGTGGACCAGGACCGGGGCTGCGTCCCGGGCGTCCGCCCTGGGTGCTGGTGGGGCGGGGGCTCGCGTCGGCGGGGGCGCTCGCGGAGCACGTGCTCGGGGAGGGGCGCGCGGCCGCGTTCGCCTCGACTCGGCTCACCGAGCCCGCCGCCACCGTGCTCCAGCACGCGCAGGCGGTCCGGCTGGTGCGGGGCGTCCGCACGCCGGGGGACACCCTGGGCCCGCGCGACCGGATCCGCCCGCCGGTGCTGGTCGACCCCCCGGTGCGCGTCGAGCCGCCCGTGCGCGTCGAGCCGCCCGTGCTCGTCGAACCGCCCGTGCTCGTCGAACCCCCCGTCCGCGTGCCGCCGGTGCGTCCCCGCGGCCGCGCGCCCGTGGCGCCCGCGCCCGACGAGACGGCGATCGAGGCGCCGTACCGCCTCACGGTCTCGCCCTCGGCGCGCGGGGCATTCCGCCACCCGGCCGAGCCGGTGCGGGACACGGCCGACGGGACGCGCGTCGAGCTGTGGCGCACGCACCTGACGGTGCGCGTCGAGGACGACGAGGGCACCTTCGTCGGGCACGACGACGGCGACGAGACCCAGCGCGTGGTGCGCGCGGTCTGGACCCGCGACCTGGGCCCGCTCGACGCGGGCGCGCTCGCCGACCCGCCCGCGATCGCGCCGCAGTCGCTCACGCCGTTGCACCGGCGCGCGGTGGTCCGGCAGAGCGCGGACACCCGGCTGCCGAAGGCGCCGGTGCCCATCCCGGTGCGGCGGCTCGCGCTCTCCAGCCTCGGGGCGTGGATCGACTGGACCGGGACGTGGGCCGAGGCGGACATCGCCGGTCCGCCCCCGGACACCGCCATGGTCACGCTCTACAAGCACCAGGCGGTGATGGGCCGTGACACGTACGTGCGCGTCGAGGAGCCGGGGTTCCTGTTCCCGTTCGGGCACAAGTGCGTCTTCGTCACCGTCACCGAGCGCAAGATCACGGGCCGCGCGCCCGCCACGGCGTTCCTGTGGCAGCGCAAGTTCATCATCGTGCGGCAGCCGACGCGCGACTACGACGGGCACGACAGCCCGCTCGCCCAGGTGACGCTCGAGCCCCTGGTCACGCCGAACCTGGACGATCCCGGGCCGTTGACCACGCCGTTCGTGCCGACCCGGGACGGCGGGCAGCCGTTCCCGTTCACGCTCGTGGGCGTCGACCGCGCGGGGCGGGTGTCGACGTTTTCGGCGCCGCTGGTGTTCGTGCCGTCGGCGATCGTCGCGCAGCCGTCCGTGCAGGCCGACGCCGAGAGCGCGTACGCGCCGGTGCGGCGGATCGACGGGCGGGCGCAGAGCGTCTCGCTCGCGACCGAGGCCACGTCCGGGGACACCTCGCTGGACCTCAACCGCCTCGAGTTCACGGGCACCGTGCAGCCCGCGGACTTCACGTCCCGGCCCCGCCTCGTCGGGGTCAACGCGGTGGTGCCCGCGATGCGGCACCTCGCGCCGCAGGCCCCCGGCGTGGACCTGGCGTACGCGCCGCAGTTCCTCGCGGCGTCGGAGGGCGGCTTCGGGCCGACGAACCCCGGCCAGGTGTTCCTGGCGCTCACCGGGCCCGCGCCCGCGGTCGACTTCTCGGGCGGCACCGACCGGTCGGGCGGGTTCCTCTCCCCGAGCTTCGCGGTGCGCGCGCTGTCGCGGACGCTCGGTGCCGTCGGCGACGCGGGCACCGCCCCGGACTCGGGGCTCAAGGACGGTCGGTTCAGCCCGGAGAAGTTCCTCGAGGGCGCGTTCCCCAAGCTCTTCGGGCTGTTCTCCCTGCTCGACCTCCTGGACGCGATCGGGATCGGGCTCGATGACGCCCCGGACTTCGTCACCGAGGCGCTCGACACGGTGAGCGCGATCGTCGGCGCCGCGGACCGGCTGCGCGAGCGTGCTCAGGAGACCGGGCCGCGGCTGGCGAAGGAGCTGGCGAACGCCGCGCACGGCGGTGCCCAGGCGGCGCTGCAGGAGGCCAAGGACGCGCTCGACGCCGCGATCGGCCCGCTGGTCGCCGCGCTCGACGCGCTGGTCACCGCGATCGAGGAGCTCCCGGACGCGCCGGACGTGCCGAGCGCGATCACGCAGCTCACCGGCCGGCTGAGCGACGTCGCGGACGCCGTCGACGCGCTGCTGGCCCGCGTGGGCGCGCCGCAGATCCCGTCCCAGGTCCGCGCCGAGCTCGAGCGTCCCGCGAAGGTGCTGCGGGAGCTCACGGCCGCGGCGGAGACCCTGACGGCGCTCGCGGACTTCGCGGAGCAGCTGCTCTCGCCGGACACGTCGATCACCGCACGCTTCGAGTGGCGCCCGCAGATCGCGAGCTGGCCGGACGAGGCGAAGCCCGTGCTGAAGGTGAACGACACGCGCGGCCTGCGCCTCGCGATCGAGGTGGTCGCGTCCACCGACTCCGCACCCGCGGTCGACATCGCGGCCGAGCTCGCGGACTTCGCGCTGGTCCTGCTGCCCGGCGCCCCGCTCATGGGGCTGGCGTTCCAGCGCATCGGGTTCCGGGCGTCGTCGGCCGGCAAGGTCGAGGTCGACGTCGTGTTCGGCGGCATCGAGTTCCTGGGCGCGCTGGAGTTCGTCGAGACGCTGCGGCGGATGATCCCGTTCGACGGGTTCGCGGACCCGCCGTCCGTCGACGTCTCGCCCGAGGGCGTGACCGCGGGGTTCGACGTGGCGCTGCCGAGCGTCTCGATCGGCGTGTTCAGCCTCGAGAACATCTCGCTGGGCGCCGACGCCCGCGTGCCGTTCCTGGGCGACGCGGTCACGGTCGGCTTCCACTTCTGCCGCAAGGACTCGCCGTTCCGGATGACGGTGATGTGCATCGGCGGCGGGGGCTGGGTGGAGCTGCGCGTCTCACCGAAGGGCATGGTGCTCCTCGAGGTGGGCCTCGAGGCGACCGCGTGCCTCTCGGTGGACCTGGGCGTCGCCTCGGGGTCGGTGTCGATCGCGGTCGGCGTCTACATCCGCATGGAGGCCGCGAAGGGCCTGCTCACGGCCTACTTCCGGATCCGCGGCGAGGTCGACGTCCTCGGGCTGATCTCCGCGTCCATCACGCTCGAGCTGTCCCTGACGTACCACTTCGAGACGGGCAAGCTCGTCGGGCGCGCGTCGCTCGTCGTCGAGGTCGAGGTGCTGTTCTTCTCGGCCTCCGTCGAGATCACGGTCGAGAAGAAGCTCGCCGGGTCCAAGGGTGACCCGACGCTCAAGGACGTCCTGCCACCCGCGCCCGACGGCAGCAACGCCGACTGGTCCGCCTACTGCGAGGCGTTCGCGCCTCTGCCCGCCTGAGGCCGAGGGGAGCCCCTGGTGACCACCGCACGTGTCCTGCTGACGGCCCTGCCGCGCACGCTCGACGAGACCGCCGAGCACCACCTGACCGCGTACGTCACGCACAAGCTCGAGACCGACGGGGACGACGAGACGCTCGCCGCCTTCCCCGCGGTCGCCGACTGGGTGACGACACTGCAGGGCTCCCGCCTCGAGCTGGTGCACGACGCCGGCGCGCCCGTCCCGCTCACCGTGGTGTCCGTCCCCGACCAGGACGCGTGGGCCGCCGTGCTCCCGCCGACGACGAGGGTCGCGGGCTACCCGAAGCCCGCGGTCGCGGCCGCGCCGTGGGAGTCCTTCCCCGCGCACCGGCTGAGCGACCACGCGGTGGACCTGCACCTCATGTCCCTGACCGCGAACCCCACGCACCGCCCGCCCGTGCTCGGCGACCCGGTGATGGCGGGCTTCCTGGACCGGCTCGCCCAGTTCTCCCGCTCGGCGGGGCAGATCCGGGAGCTGGCGCAGCAGCGTGCGACCCGCGGCGCCCGGCTGCTCGCTCGTCGGACCCAGGAGGCCCAGGCCAGCCTGGGGGCGACCGGCGTGCGGGGGCGGCCGGCCTACGTGACCGACGGGCAGGACGTGCGCTCGCCGATCGAAGTGCTCCTCGCGGACACGGACGCCGACGAGCGCGTCACGACGTACCTCGACGGCCAGCGCGGCGTCGACCACGCGGCGGACCCCGAGCTGCAGCTGATGGCGGACGCGCACGCGGCGCGCCGCTACTACGAGCGCCCCGAGGAGCAGACGGAGTACCGCGAGCACCCGGTCGAGGGCGCCACGCTCCCGCGGCCCGACAAGCCGGACCCGGACTTCCACCAGCGCGCCGCGCACCTGGCCGACACGCCCGCGCTGCTGCGTCCGCTGGGTCTCGCGCTCGACCTGCGCATCGACTCGGCCGACGACCGTGCGGCGCTCGCGCGCGCGACGTGGGTCGCGGTCCGGCTGGTGACCACCGCCGACGTGGTGCGCCTGGCCCCGCCGCGCACGCAGGTGGTGGTGCGCGGCGACCGGTTCGACGCGGTCTCGTCGGACGCGTGGGTGGGCGGCGCGGTCCCGCTGGGCGACGACTCCTACGTGGTGCTGGACCTCGATCCCGACGCGTCGGGGCTCAAGCTCGACCAGCACGTGCGCTCGCTGCCGGCGCTGGCCGCGAGCGAGACCAACGGCGACGAGACCTCATCGGCCCCCGGCACGCTGCGCACGTCCGGGTTCGGCATCGCGCGCACGGACCGCGTCGGCACGACGAGGGCGCGCGTCCAGGCCGCCGAGGCGATGACCACCCCCGACGACGGTCCCGACGACGGACCGGGCGACGCCGGCCCCCTGCTGCGGTACGACGACCTGGTCCGCGGCCTGCGCCTCGAGGTGTGGGACGACCGCACGCGCGCGTGGCACTCGCTGCACGAGCGGCGCGTGGACGTGACGGCCGACCCGGGCACCGGGCCGCGGCCCGTGCTGACGGACGCGCCGGACGTGGGGTTCCTGCAGCTCTCGGGGCTCAACCGAGTGCCCGGGTCGTCGCACTACTACCTGCACGAGGTGGTCGCGGGCTGGGACGGGTGGAGCCTGTCGGCGCCCCGGCCGGGCCGCGTGATCGTCGACGAGGTGCACCCGCCGGCCGAGGTGCCGGAGGACGCCGAGGTCACGGGCGTGCACGTCACGACGCGCGTCGAGCCGGGCTCGCTGCCGCGGCTGCGGTGGGGGTGGTCGTACGCGTTCCGGCTGGTCGGCGTGGACCTCGCGGGCGGCTCGGTGCCGCGCACGACGACGCTGCGCCCGCTGCCCGAGCGGCTGGCGGGTCCCGCGCGCAGCGCCGCGCGCGAGCACCTGGACCACCTGCGTGACCGGTACGCCGCGCGCGACGAGCAGGGGCTGCTGCGCGCGGTCCGGGACCGGGTGCTGGCCGCGCTGCCCGCACCCGACGCGGGGCCCGGCACCGGCGCGGAGCCCGGACGCGACGCGGAGTGGCTCGGCGACCTCGTGGATCGCTCGGCCGCCGTGCGGCCCGTGCTGACGCGCGAGGAGCTCGCCGAGCAGGTGCCGGCCGAGCTGCGCACGGGCGACCTCGACCTCGACGCGGTCGTCGGCGGACGACTGGTCGCGACGCGCCGGGCGGCGGCGGACGTCGCCGCGCAGTCGCGGGTCGCGGGCCGGCGGGGGGCGAGCGCGCGGGGCGTCGACGAGGCTGGCGCGGGCCGGTCGGACGGGCCTTCGTCGGACGGGCGTTCGTCGGCCGGACCCGCGCAGGGGCTGACCGAGCCGGTGGCTGCGCTGGCCGGCGACGCCGCGCGGTCGGCGTTCGCGCGCGTCGCCGCGGCGTCGCGCGTGCTCGCGGCAGCGGCCTCGTCGTGGCGCGTGCGCCCGCAGCTCGCGATCGACCCGGACGCGTTCGCGGACCTGGCTGCCGTCCCGGACCTGGCGGTGCCCGACGAGGTGCGCGTGGGCCGGCGGCCCGTGGTCACCACGCCGCGGCCCTACCTGCGCTGGACGCCCGTGCCGCCGCCGACGCTCGTCGCGCAGGCCGGCCTGGGGACGGGGGAGCAGCTCGCGCGGCTCGTCGTGCGGACGGGCCTGCCGGACGGGCACCCGGACGCGATCACGACGAGCGCGCGGCACGTGGTCCCGCCCAAGGCGACGCAGCTCGAGGCCGAGACGGACGGGAAGTTCGACCTGGCGATCGGCTCGACCGACGCCGACGTGCAGAAGGCGCAGTACGCGATCGCGCTCGCGGAGCGCGGGACCCTGCTGGACCGGCGCCGCCCGTCGCTCGACGACGCGAACGCGACCGAGGAGCAGCCGGGCATCGCGCTGCTCGCGCGGCCGGGCGCTGACCCGGACGCGGCGGTCACGCTCGACGACATCGAGGCCCGCCGCGACACCCCGCTGGGCGAGGGCCAGTACGTGGTGCACGGCACCGACGAGCTCACGCTGCCCTACCTGCCGGACCCGCACGCGGCGGGCGTCGCGCTCGTCTTCTACGACGCGGGCGCGCCCCACCTGCTGCCCGAGCCGCGCGTGCTGCAGGCCGTGGTGCTGCCGTTCCCCGGTGACTGGCCGCGCGTCGAGCCGCTGCGGCTGGTGCTCGAGCGCGGCGAGACGCTGGGCGCGCGGCTCGACGGACGGGACGTGCGCGTCACGCTGCCGCCCGGCGAGCAGGTGCGCGTCGCGATGTCGTCGTCGCTGCGGGGCGTCGACCTGGACGACTTCGGCCTGTGGCGCTCGCACCTGGCCTCCACGGTGGACCCCGACGGTGACGGGCAGTCCACCCAGGAGCAGGTGATCGCGGCGGCGGTGCTGCTGCGCGCGGCCGTCGCGGGCTGGACGTGGTGGCTCACGCCCGCCACCGACCTGCGCCTGGTGCACGCCGTGCCCGCGCCCGTGCTGCCGCCGCACCTGCGGGACCTGCGCGTGCTGCTGCGTCCCGCGGGGCTCCCGGTCGCGCTGCTCGGCGGGCTCGTGGACGTGCACGGACCCAGCACCGACCAGCTCGTCGTGCGCGCGTCCTGGACCGAGTGGGTGGACGACGTGGCGGCGGCCGGGCCCGTGCAGGTGACGCGGGAGGACGTCGTCGTGCGGTCGACGGTCTGGCCGGGCGAGCGGCTGGGTCTGCTCTGGCTCGTCGACCACGTCCCGTCCGGGACGGACGCGCTGGGCGACGCGGACGTCGGCGTCCACCAGGCCCTGCAGACGTTCCCCGACACGCACCACCGCGAGGTCACCTACACGCCCAGCGGCACGACGAGGTACGCCGAGCTGTTCGCCCCCGAGGACGTCCCCGCGCCCGACGACCCCGTCCTGGCCGGCGCCCCGCGCACGCTCACCGTCCTGTCCTCCGCGCGGCCCGCGGGTGCCGAGGTCGTCGACACCGTGCCGCTGCTGCGGTGGGAGACCGGGACCGAGCCGGACCAGCCGTTCGCGGTCCGCCGCGTGCGGCGCTCGGGCGTGCGGGTCTGGCTGCGGCGGCCGTGGTTCTCGTCGGGCGACGGCGAGCTGCTGGGCGTGCTCGTCGGACCGGGGTCCGACCTGCCCGCCGACACCATCAGCCTGTGGGGCCGCGACCCGATCGTGCACGGTGCGCACGTCGCGCAGGGCACGATGCCGCCGCTCGTCGAGCCCGCGCACCTGTCCGTCGCGCTCGCGTCCGGCGGGTCCTGGGTGGACCGGCCCGCGCGGCCGGCGCGGTTCCCCGCCACCGTGCCGCTGCTGGACGTGAAGGGCCGGCCGGGGGCGCAGGTGTACGGCTACCGGCCCGAGTTCCACCCGGACCGCGGCCAGTGGTACGTCGACGTGGCGCTCGACGACGGGCCGGCGCTGTGGCCGTTCGTCCGGCTCGCGGTCGCGCGCTACCAGCCGTCCTCGATCGCGGACTGCGAGCTGTCGCCCGTCGGGCTGACCGCCTGGGCGCAGCCCCTGCCGACCCGCACCGCGACCGTCAGCCGCCCCGACCCGGACCACGTCCGCGTCACGGTGACCGGCGCTGTCGGCTTCTACCGCACGCGGCCTCGGCGGGGCCTCCCGGTGCCGAGCCTGCCCGACGAGCCCGCGGACCTGCTCGACGCCGACACCCCGACCGGTCAGGTGCAGGAGCTCGACGAGCTGCTGCGCCTGTCCCGGGTGATGCGCGCGAGCGTCCAGGTGCTCGACGAGGGCGCGAGCGACCTGCAGTGGCGCACGGTCGCGACGCGGCGGCTGCCGGCGGTGGGGTTCGGCGACGAGACGACGTTCCGCGTCACCTGGACCGGTGAGCTGCCCTGCCCGGGCGTCCCCTTGGCGACCCCGGGCTCGTCGGAGACGTGGCGCGTCCTGGTCGAGGAGTCCGAGCTCCTGGACGCCGACGCCCCGGACGCCCCCAACGCCGACGGCCGCACCGTCCTCATCCCGCGCACGGTCTACCTGGACTCCATCCCCCTCTGACCCCCGCCCCTGTCCGGCCCAGGGCGACTGCTACGTTCGCGGTGGCTGGTTCGTCGCCTCGAGGGGAACGTGCAGGGTGCGTGACGCGGGGCAGAGTGGGACGCCGTCGATGACGGGCGTCGAGGTGTACGGCCGCGGACTCCTGCTCGGTGCGTGCACCGGATCGGCCGCGGGTGCCGTGGGCGGGTTCGTGCTGATGCTCGCGTCGTACGACGCGCTCGGCGGCCTGGCGGTCGGTGGGATGGCCGGGCTCGTCGTCGGCGCGCTCGCCGCCGCGTGTCTCGGTCCGCTCCTCGTGCGTCGAGCGCGCGCCCGCGCCGGCGCGCCGACGCGTGCGGACCGCGCGGCGTTCGCGGCACTCACGCTGCTCGTGTCGGTCGGTGTCTGGCTCTTCGTGACCGCCGGCGCCGACGAGCTGGAGCCGCTAGCGGTCGTCGCGGGTGCCCTCTCGACGGCCGTGGCGGTCGCCAGCATCACGTTCGGCCTGACCTGGGCGATGTGCCCCACCACCACCCGCCCGATCCGCGCGCTCACCTGAGCCGCTCCACCCGAGTCCCGGTCGATGCGGGCAGTCAGGTCGACGCTGTCGAGCTCTTCCGCAAGACGGAGCGCCGCTCGTCAATAGAAATCGGCGAGGACCACGCCGTTGCGCCGTGCGGCGGTGCCGAAGCGCTCGGCCTGGTCACGGCTGAGCTCGATCGCAACCCACATGTCGCTGGTTGTGCCCCGCAGGGATCGAGTGGCTCAGCGTCCATCGGGCACCTCGATCACGACGGAGGGTTCGCCGTCGGGGGCGTAGCCGACGGGCAGCGCGATGACGAACGTCTGGGGAACGCTGTCCGCCGTGCAGACGAGCACGCCCTCGGGGGGTGGGGTCACGCGGTCCGTGCTGAAGGTGACGTGAACTGTCGACCCGGACGCGCGAACCCACTCCGGCGACTCGAAGCAGCTTGAGGACGTCGTGGTCCAGACGGTCACGGTCCCGGCCTCGAGGTCGACGACGCCGCCCTCGCTCGTGTCCACAGCGACGTCGGTCGGCCAGCCGCGGTAGGAGTCGAGGATCTCGGCCGGTGTGCTCGCCGCGCTCGCGAACGAGCCGCGGTCGGCGGTCGGCGTCGGCGTTCCGCGCTCCACCTGGCCGAGGACGGTGCCGGCGGCGAGGAAGACGGCCAGGACGCAGCTCCCGCGAACGAGTGCCCGCCGGCGACGTGCACGGCGGCCGAGCGCGAGAACCGCATCGGCGTCGAGAGGCGGGACAGGCGCGGTGCTGCTGACGTCGCGGAGGCGCGACACCACGTCGTGCTCGGAGGTCATCGATCGCTCCCGTCGTCCGGCGTCGTGTCCAGTGCGTGGCGCAGCTGCGCGAGGCCGCGCGACGCGGCGGACTTCACTGCTCCAACGCTGATCCCGAGCATCTCGGCGACCTCCAGCTCAGGGAGCCCGACCGCGTAGCGGAGCACCACGACGCGGCGTCGCTGCAAGGGAAGCTCCGCGAGAGATCGGAGCATCGCGTCGTCTCCCGTGAACTCGTGGCGCGACAGGCGTCCCGGTTCGGGCATCGACTCGGGCGCGGTGAGGACCTCCCGGCGGCGTGACCGCCAGGTGTCGATACGGGCGTTCGCCAGCACGCGACGCGCGTAGGCGAGGGGCTCGCCCCGCCGGGCCGACCGCCACGCGATGTAGGTCTTCACGAGGGCCGCCTGCGTGAGCTCGTCCGCCCGGTCGAGGTTGCCGCAGAGCAGACGTGCCATGCGGTGCAGCGAGGGGCCGTCCGCCACGACGAACGCGGCGAACTCGGCGTCGTGATCGGCCTTCGTCAGGTTGAGCTGATGCTCGCCCTGGAGCGCCACGTAGGTGTCGTCGGGCACGGCAACGCCTCCCGAGATGAGGGATGGACTCACAGGGTGTTCACGATCCACGACCCGTCTGACGTTGCTCGTCGGGCTCGATTCACCCGAAAGGGTGCCGCACGGCGATCGCTCGGAGTCCACCGAGGGTCACTTCGTGGACACGCCTGGACATCGGAGACGTCGATATCGGTAATATGCCGAGCGTTCTGATCGGGTAACTCGGAATAAGCCGAGCCCCGCCTCCGACCAGGGAGCTCACCGATGAAGTCCACCCCCCGCGGGCCACTGACCCGCACGTCGTCGCGCATCGCCGCGGTCCTCGTCGCCGCGTCGCTCCTGGCCGTGGCCGGGTGCTCCTCGTCCGACGACGACGGCGAGACGAGCGCCGACGGCACGCAGGGCGCGGGGGGCGGCGACACCAGCATCGACCTCGTCGGCTTCGCCGTGATCCAGTCCGCCTACGACGACCTCGCGGACGCGTTCGCCGCGACGGACGAGGGCAAGGGCGTCACGGTCGCCGGCTCGTTCGGGGCGTCGGGTGCCCAGAGCCGCGCGGTGATCGCCGGCCAGGACGCCGACCTCGTCGCGCTCTCGCTCACCCCGGACGTCCAGAACATCGCCGACGAGGGTCTGATCGCGCCGGACTGGGCGTCGGACGAGCACCAGGGCATCGTGTCCGACTCGGTCGTCGTGCTCGCGGTCCGCCCCGGCAACCCCAAGAACATCCAGGGCTGGGACGACCTCATCCAGCCTGGGGTCGGCATCGTCACGGCCGACCCGGGTACCTCCGGCTCGGCCAAGTGGAACCTGCTCGGCGCGTACAGCCAGGCGCTCGGGGACAGCAACGACACCGCGGCGGCCGAGGCGTACCTGGGCAAGTTCATCGACAACGTCGTGTCCTGGAACGACTCGGGCCGCACCGCGACGGACGCGTTCGTCAAGGGCACGGGCGACGTGCTGATCTCCTACGAGAACGAGGCGATCGCGGCCCGCGCGTCGGGCGTCGAGCTCGACTACGTCGTCCCGGACACCACGTTCCTGATCGAGAACCCGGCGGCGGTCACGACGACCGCGTCGCAGGCGGCCAAGGACTTCCTCGACTACGTCCGCAGCGACGCCGGCCAGGAGATCCTGATCGCGCACGGCTTCCGGTCGGTCTCGGGCGTCACGCCGTCGGCGGACGTCGAAGGCGCCAACGACCCCGCCAACCCGTTCCCGGACGTCACGATCATCACGGTCGAGGACCTCGGCGGCTGGTCCACGGTGAACGACGAGCTGTTCGACAAGGAGAACGGCCTCGTCACGCAGCTGCGGGGCTGATCGTGTCCCTCGTCGGCCAGGTCGACCGGGCGACGTCCTCCGCCAGGGGGCGGGGACGTCGCCCGGGCGAGCTCACGCGGGGCGCGGGCCTCGGCCTCGGCGTGGGCGTGCTGTGGCTCAGCCTGCTGGTGCTGCTGCCGATCGCGGCGATCGTCTCGACCGCGTTCGACGAGGGTCTCGCCGGGTTCTGGGACGCCGTCACCGACCGTGAGGCGCTCGCGGCGATCCAGTTCACGGTGGGCGCCGCGGCGCTCGTGACGGTCGTGAACGCGGTCGTCGGGACCTTGATCGCCTGGGTCCTGGTGCGTGACCGGTTCCCCGGCAAGCGGATCCTCGAGGTCGTCATCGACATCCCGTTCGCGCTGCCGACGATCGTCGCGGGCCTGGTCCTCATCACGTTGTACGGGCCGAGCGGGCCGTTCGGCATCAACCTGGTCGGCACGCGCGCGGGGGTCGTGCTCGCGCTGCTGTTCGTGACGCTCCCGTTCGTCGTGCGGTCCGTGCAGCCCGTCCTGATCGACGCGGACCGCGAGGTCGAGCAGGCCGCGGCGTCGCTGGGCGCGAGCGGGTTCACGATCTTCCGCCGCGTGATCCTGCCGACCGTCACGCCGGCCGTCGTGTCCGGCGCCGCGCTCAGCTTCGCCCGCGCGCTCGGCGAGTTCGGGTCCGTGATCCTCATCTCCGCCAACCTCATCGGGAAGACCCAGGTGTCGTCGTCCTACATCCTCAAGATGATCGAGTCGCAGGAGACGCAGTCTGCCGCCGCCGTCGCGACGCTGCTGCTCGTCGTCGCCGTCGTCGTGCTGGTCCTGCTCGACGGCGTCCAGCGCCGGACGGCCCGCCGTGGTTGACACGCTCGCGCGTCCGGCCGCGCCTCCCGCCGTGCACCCCCAGGTCCGACGAGCGCGTCGGCGCACCACCCGCACGGCGTGGGTCCTGCGGCTCGTCGCGATCGGGTACGTCCTCGCGCTCGTCGCGCTCCCGGTCGTGTCGGTGGTCCAGCACACGTTCGCCGACGGTCTCGCACCCGTGTGGGAGGTGCTGACGTCCGACGACTTCCTGGCGGCGCTGCGGCTCACCGCGGTCGTCGCGGGCATCGCCGTGGTGCTCAACACGGTCTTCGGTGTGGGGATGGGCGTGCTGCTGGTGCGCTACCGGTTCTGGGGCCGGCGGTTCGTCTCCGCCGTGATCGACCTGCCGGTCTCCATCTCGCCGATCGTCGTGGGCGTCGCCCTGATCCTGGTCTACGGCACGTACGGCTGGTTCGGCGGCGCGCTCGAGGACGCCGGCTTCCGCGTGATCTTCGCCGTCCCGGGCATGGTCCTGGCGACGGTCCTGGTCTCGCTCCCGCTCGTGCTGCGCGAGATCGTCCCGACGCTCGAGGAGGCCGGGATCGAGCAGGAGAAGGCCGCGCAGTCGCTCGGTGCGAACGCGTGGCAGCGGTTCTGGCGCGTCACGCTCCCGACGATCAAGTGGGCCCTGGCCTACGGCGTCGCGCTGAGCCTCGCCCGCTCGATGGGCGAGTTCGGCGCGGTGCGCGTCGTCTCCGGCTCGGTCGCCGGGCAGTCCCAGACCCTCACGCTCTACGTCAACGACTCGTACCAGGAGTTCGGGCCGGACGCGCAGCGGCAGGCGTTCGCCGCCGCGTTCGTGCTCATGGCGATCGCCGTCGTGCTGATCGTCGTCATCGCCGCGCTGCGGCCCAAGGAGGACAGGTCATGACCCAGCTCGAGCAGCACCGGCCGCACCGCCGGCACGGCGACGCGCCGGCGGGTGACCCGTCGGGCATCGTCGTGCGCGGCGTGCACCGCTCGTTCGGCGACTTCGTCGCGCTCGACGACATCGACCTGGAGGTGCGGCCGGGCGGGCTGACCGCGCTGCTGGGACCCAGCGGTGGCGGCAAGTCCACCCTCCTGCGGATCATCGCCGGCCTCGACTACCCCGACCGCGGGACGGTCGAGATCGCCGGGCGGGACGCGACGTTCCTGCCGCCGCAGCGCCGGTCCGTCGGGTTCGTGTTCCAGCACTACGCCGCGTTCAAGCACCTGACGACCGCGCGCAACGTGGCCTTCGGGCTCGAGATCCGGCGCCGGCCCAAGGCGGAGATCCGCGACCGGGTCGCCGAACTGCTCGAGCTGGTGCACCTCGAGCAGTTCGCCGAGCGTCTGCCCTCGCAGCTGTCCGGTGGCCAGCGCCAGCGCATGGCCCTGGCGCGCGCGCTCGCCGTCCAACCGGAGGTGCTGCTGCTCGACGAGCCGTTCGGCGCGCTGGACGCCAAGGTGCGCAAGGAGCTGCGGGACTGGCTGCGCCGCCTGCACGACGAGGTCCACGTGACCACGCTGTTCGTCACGCACGACCAGGAGGAGGCGCTGGAGGTCGCCGACGAGATCGTCGTGATCAACGGCGGCCGTATCGAGCAGGTCGGCTCGCCCGCGGACCTGTACGACCACCCCGCGAACGCGTTCGTCATGTCCTTCCTGGGCCCGGTCACGCGCCTGGCGGGGTCGCTGGTGCGGCCGCACGACCTCGAGGTGCTGACCGACGAGCGGGCGGGGGCGGTGCAGGCGACCGTGACCCGGCTGCAGCGCGTCGGCTACGAGGTGCGGGTCGAGGCGCGCACCGCCGACGGCTCGACGCCGTGGGTGCAGCTGACGCGCGCCCAGGTCGAGGAGCTCGGCCTGGCCGTCGGGCAGACCGTGTGGCTGCGCGCGCTCGTCGCGACGCACTTCTCCGTCGGGGAGGCCGACGCGGCGCTCGCGGCCGCGCGCCCGGGTGACCCGTCGGGCTCGTCGGACGTGGCGGGCGCACCTGGCACGGACGTGCTGCCGACGACTACCGTGCGGGCCTGAGGCGCGGCCGTGCACATCTCCGCCAAGGTGGACTACGCCGTGCGCGCGCTCCTGCTGCTGGCGCAGCACGAGCCCGAGCTGGTGACCGCCGAGACGTTGAGCGCCGAGCAGGACCTGCCGCGCGAGTACGCCGAGACGATCCTCACGGACCTGCGCAAGCTCGGGTACGTGGTGAGCAAGCGGGGCGCCGGGGGAGGGTTCCAGCTCGCGCGGCCGGCCGCGCAGATCCTCGTCGGACCCGTGGTCGCCGCCCTGGAGGGGCCGTTCGTCACCGTGCGGGCCTCGCCGCCCGACGCGCTCGCCTACCGCGGCGTGGCGCAGCACCTGCCCAGCCTGTGGGGCGCGCTCGACCACTCGCTGCACGGCGTCCTGGACCAGGTGACCCTCGCCGACCTCCTCACGGGCGACCTCCCGACCCCAGGCTCCCACCCACCCCCCACCCTGGTGAGCTGACCCCGCCCCACCTCCGCCGACCACGCGATGTCTCCGGCTTGGCGGGCTCATACCCGGAGAGATCGCGTGGTCGGCGGAGGGTGCGCCGGGGGCGGGGCGCGCGGGCGGGCAGAATGGGGGGATGCGGGTCTCGGCGAAGGCGGACTATGCGGTGCGGGCGTGCGCCGAGCTGGCGGTCAGCGCGCCGGGTGAGGCGATCGCGGTGGACACGCTCGCCGCCGGCCAGGGGCTGCCGACCAGCTTCCTCGAGCGGATCCTGGGCGACCTGCGGCGCGGCGGCGTCGTCGCGAGCGTGCGTGGCCGGTCTGGTGGGTACCGCCTGGCGCGGCCCGCCGAGGAGATCACGCTGGCCGACGTCATGCGCGCGGTCGAGGGTCCGCTGGTGACGGTGCGAGACGAGCGCCCGCCCTCGTTGTCCTACGAGGGCTCGGCCGCAGCACTTCTCGACGTGTGGGTCGCGTTGCGGGTCAGCGTGCGGGACGTGCTCGACGAGGTGACGATCGCGCAGCTCGCGCAGGGGACGCTCCCGACGCCGGTGACGGCCATGCTGCAGCGCGCGGACGCGTGGGAGAACCCCTGAGTCGTCTCACATCGTGATCACTCCTTGAATAGCGAGTCTGTCGGTCGGGATTATCGGGTTATCCGGTCCCGTTCGCTTCTCGCACCCCGAGGTCTCCGATGCCCCAGCTCCTCCTCCTCGCCGTCGTCGGCCTGGCCGCCCAGCTCGTCGACGGCGCGCTCGGCATGGCCTACGGCGTCACGTCCACCACGCTGCTCCTGGCGATCGGCACCAACCCGGCCGCCGCGTCCGCGACCGTCCACCTGGCGGAGATCGGCACGACGCTCGCGTCGGGCGTCAGCCACTGGAAGTTCGGCAACGTCGACTGGAAGGTGGTCTGGCGGGTCGGCGTCCCCGGCGCGGTCGGCGCGTTCCTGGGTGCCACCGTCCTGTCGAAGCTCGCGACCGACGCGGCCGCGCCAGTCATGGCCGGCATCCTGCTGGCGCTGGGCACCTACATCCTGATCCGGTTCACGTTCAAGGGACTGCGCAAGGACCGGCTCGGGATGCCGGTGCGCAAGCGGTTCCTGGCGCCGCTCGGCCTGTTCGCCGGCTTCGTCGACGCGACCGGTGGCGGCGGCTGGGGCCCGGTCGGCACGCCCGCGCTGCTCGCGTCCGGCCGCATGGAGCCGCGCAAGGTCATCGGCTCGATCGACACGTCCGAGTTGCTGGTCGCGATCGCCGCGTCGCTGGGCTTCCTGTTCTCGCTCGGCTCGCAGGGCATCGACTTCGCGTGGGTGCTCGCGCTCCTCATCGGCGGCCTGATCGCCGCTCCGATCGCGGCATGGCTGGTCCGGATCGTGCCGCCGCGCATCCTCGGGTCCGCGGTCGGTGGCGTGATCGTCCTGACCAACACGCGCACGATCATCCGGTCCGACTGGGTCGGCCTGAAGGGCACCCCCGCCCAGGCCTGGGTCCTCGCCGCGATCGCGGTCGTCTGGGTCTTCGCGATCGTCTGGTCGGTCCGCGCCTACCGCCGCGAGCGCGCCGCGGAGCTCGCCGCCGAGCAGGAGCTCGCCGCGATCACCGCCGCCACCGACCGCCCGGTCCCAACGGCCTGACAACCAGTCCCACCCCACCCCACCCCACCCCACCCCCCTCCCTCCCCCGAGCGCGGACGTCGCGCACCGACCGCACCCCTTGAGCGGGCGCGCTCACGCCGCACCGTCCGCGCTCGCGCCACGTCCGCGGGCGCGGACGGTGTGCGCGGTCGCGGTGGGTCGCGAGTGCGGACGTCGTGGGCCGGGTGCGGTCCTTGAACGGGCGCGATCGGGGCGGAGCGTCCGCGCTCGGTGGTGAGGGGTGGGTGAGGGTGAGACGGGGGTTGGGGTGAGGGCGGGGGAGTGAGAAGGTTAGCCTCGCCTAAGTCCCTCCTCCGGAAGGAACCTCTTCGTGTCTCGTCGTCTCGGCGCCCTCGCGGTCGCTGCCGCACTGCTGCTGTCCGCCTGCTCGTCGGGCACGGATCCGGACGGCGAGCCCGCCGACGGTGGGACGGCCGGCGAGGCCGGCTGGTCCTACGTCTCCGGTGACGGCAAGACCTACACGGCCGACGAGGTCCCGACGCGGATCGTGGCGCACGCCTACGCGGCCAAGGCGCTCCTGAGCTACGGCATCACGCCGGTCGCGGTGTACGCGGACGGGCCCATCGCGTCGGACGTCGGCCTCCAGGGCGTCGACCTCACCGGCGTCGAGGTGCTGTCCGAGGAGTGGGGCGTGATCGACGTCGAGAAGGCGGCGACGCTCCAGCCGGACCTGATCGTCGGCGACTGGTGGCCGGCCGAGGACGCCTACTCCGGGATGGAGGGCGGCGTCGAGGAGGAGAGCAAGAAGCTCGCCGACCTCGCGCCCGTCGTCGGCCCCTCCCAGGGCGACTCGATCGTCGACCTGGTCGAGGGCTACGCCACTCTCGCCAAGTCGCTCGGCGCGGACACGGCGGTCGTCGACCAGCAGCGCACCGACTTCGACGCGGCCGTGGCGGCGTTCGAGGAGGCGACTGCCGCGAAGCCCGGGCTCACGGCCCTCGCGATCAGCCCGTACGAGGACACGTACGCGGTGGCGGTCCCGGAGTACGCGCCCGAGCTGCTCGACCTGCAGTCGTGGGGGCTCGACGTGATCGTGCCGACGACGCCGGACCCCGACTTCCCGTACTGGCAGTCCCTGAGCTTCGAGAACGCGGACACCTACCAGCCCGACCTGCTGATGTTCGACGACCGCAATCACCCGGGCAACGAGGACACACTCACGGCGCAGCCGATCGCGAGCAGCATCAAGGCGTACGCGGCGGGCGCGACCACGACGTGGCCCGCGTACTGGCTGCACACCTACCCGGACTACGCGGCGCAGCTCGAGCGCCTGACGACGGTGGTCGAGCAGGCCGACGAGAACGTCGGAGACGCGTGACCCGAGCCCTCCTCGACGGATCCGACGCCCCGGTCGACGACGCGCCGGCCGGGGCGTCGCGTGCGACGTCCGTCCGACGACGAGCGGGCCTGACCCTCGGCCTCGCCGCCGCCGTCGCGGTGCTCGTCGTCGTGTGCTTCGTGTCGGTGGCGCTCGGCTCGCGCGACGTCACGCCGTCGACCGTCCTGCACGCGTTCACCGCGTTCGACCCGACGAGCACCGAGCACACCGTGATTCGCGAGATGCGGGTGCCGCGCACGCTGCTCGGGCTGCTCGCGGGAGCCGCGCTGGGCCTGGGCGGCGCGCTGCTGCAGGGCGTCGCCCGCAACCCGCTGGCCGACCCGGGCGTGATGGGGGTCAACGCCGGCGCGGCGGTCGCGATCGTCGTGGCGATCATGACGCTCGGCGTGCAGGACGCGCAGGGCTACGTCTGGTTCGCGTTCCTCGGGGCCGGGGTCGCGACCGTCGTCGTGTACGGCATCGCGGCCGTGGGGCGGGACGGCGCCACGCCCGTGAAGCTCGCGCTCGCGGGCGTCGCGGTCACCGCCGCGCTGTCCTCCGTGACCTCGGCCGTGCTGCTGACCCGCACCGACGTGCTGCAGGAGATGCGCCTGTGGCAGGTCGGGTCGCTCGCCGGCCGGTACGGCCCGGTGCTCGGGCAGCTCGCGCCGTACCTCGTCGTCGGCATCATCGTGGCGCTCGGGTTCGGGAGGGCGCTCAACGGGCTCGCGCTCGGCGACGACGTCGCGCGCGGGCTCGGGCAGCGGGTCGGGCTGACGCGCGGCCTGGCGTTCGCTGTCGTCGCGGTGCTGTGCGGGGCGGCGACCGCCGCGTGCGGGCCGATCGTGTTCCTGGGGCTCGTCGTGCCGCACGCCGCCCGCCTGGTCTGCGGGCCCGACTACCGCTGGATCCTGCCGTGGACGCTGGTGCTCGCGCCGACGCTGCTGCTGGTGTGCGACGTCGTCGGGCGCGTCGTCGTGGCGCCGGGTGAGCTGCAGGTCGGTGTCGTGCTCGGGATCATCGGAGCGCCCGTGTTCGTCGCGCTCGTGCGGTACCGCCGGACGGTCGCGCTGTGACGGCCCCCGTGACGGTGCCTGCGACGACCGTCGACCGGCCCGCCCCGGGCGTGCTCGTCGCGAGGGCCCGACGACGACGGCACACGCTGGGCGCCGCGGTCACCGCGGGTCTCGCGCTCGCGGTCGTCGTGGTGCTCGCGTGGACGCTCACGCTCGGGTCCGCGGGGATCTCGCCCTGGGACGCGCTGCGCTCCGCGCTGCACCTCGGGTCCGACCCGGCGACCGACTTCATCGTCCGCGAGCTGCGTCTGCCGCGGGCGCTCACGTCGGTGCTCGTCGGACTCGCGCTCGGCGTGGCCGGGACCGTGTTCCAGCGTCTGCTGGGCAACACGCTCGCGTCGCCCGATGTGCTCGGCATCTCCGCCGGTGCCGGCACCGCCGCGGTCGCGGCACTGGTGCTCGCCGACCTCGCGGGCGTCGGCGTCTCGCTGCTCGCACTCGTCGGCGCGCTCGGCACCGCCCTGCTGGTGTACGTGCTCGCCTGGCGCCGTGGGGTCCAGGGCTACCGGTTCATCCTGGTCGGCGTGGGCGTGGCGGCGTTCCTCTCCTCGATCACCTCCTACCTGGTCTCGCGCGCGGAGATCTCCGACGCGCGCGCCGCGATGCTGTGGCTCACCGGGTCGTCGGGCCTCGCGGGGCCCGCGCAGATCGCGACGCTCGCCGCCGGGCTCGTCGTGCTGCTGCCGCTCGCGCTCGTGCTCGAGCGCCGGCTCGTCGTGATCGAGCTGGGCGACGACGCCGCGCTCGCGCTCGGCGTGCACGTCGAGCGGGACCGGCGCGCGCTCATGCTGCTGGGCGTCGCGCTCGTCGCGCTGGCGACCGCGGCGGCCGGGCCGATCGCGTTCGTCGCGCTCATGGCGGGACCGGTGGCGCGGCGGCTCGTCGGCGGCCGGACGGGGGACGTGCTGGCGGCCGCGTGCGTCGGCGCGCTCCTGATGCAGCTCGCCGACGTCGTGGCCCAGGAGGTCATGCCGTCGCCGCTGCCGACCGGCGTGGTCACCGGGCTCGTCGGCGCGCCGTACGTGATCTGGCTCCTGCTGGCCGCCAACCGCCGCGGCTCCGCCGCCTGACCGTTGCTCCGGACGGGTGAGGCGCCGACGCGCATCTCCGCCGGGGAGTACCGTGCGCGGGTGGACCACAGGGGCCGCGGCCCGCGCACCGTGCGCGGGAGCTCGAGTGCAGGGGGCAACAGATGCGCGTCCTCCCAGGTCGGCCCACGCAGGTGCGCGTCGGCGTGGTGCTCCTCGCGGGTGTGCTGCTCGCTGCCGGGAGCAGCCCCGCCGTTGCGGCCGACGCACCGCAGCCGCCGACGCGGCTGACTGTCGGCGGCCACGCCTGCGGCGTGGGTGGCGCCGGCTACGTGAACGACCGGACCCCCGTGCTGACCGCGACGACACGGGGGAGCGCCTCCGGGCCGCGGCAGGCGGTGCTCTTCCAGGTCGTCCGCGTCTCCTCGGGTGCGGTGGTCTGGTCCCAGCGGAGCCTGGCCGGCACGGCAGGTTCCACGCCGAAGGCGACCGTCGGCTCGAAGCTCGCCCGAGGAGTGGCGCTCGAGCTCCGGGTCCGCGCCAGCAACGTCGGCGGGGGCACGAGCCCCGTGGCCTCCTGCCGCTTCGCCGTCGACGACGTCGACCCCGGTCCGGTGCGGATCGTGCCGCTGTCCCCCGCGGACACGCCGGTCGGCACGCCGCGGGAGTTCCGGCTCGTCGGCGACGAGGACGCGGTCGCGTTCCGGTTCGACGAGAGGGAGCTCCCCGACGACGGCGGTGAGGTCCCGGCGACGAACGGACGCGCGGTGGTCAGCGTCACGCCCCGATCGTCCGGGCCTACCACGCTCGTCGCGCAGGCCATCGATCGCGCCGGCAACTCCGGGCCGGAGGTGAGCTATCGGCTGGACGTCCCGACCGCGAAGGCGACCCACAAGTGGCGGTTCGACGAGGGTGCGGGCCGGGTCGCCGCCGACTCCTACGGCGCCCAGCCGCTCGCGGTCACGTCCAGCACGCAGTGGGTGGCGGAGACGCAGGACACGGGCACGCTGCTGCGCTTCGACGCCGCCGCCGACGCGGCGACCGCGCCCGCGGTGGTCGACACGACGACGAGCTTCGGGCTGGCGGCCACCCTGGTGCCCGCCACGCGCGACGCACGGATCGCGGTGAGCCAGGCCTCGTCGGAGGTCACGGCGGTTGCGCTCGGCGTCGTGCGCGACGCGCGCTGCCCCACCGGCGACGGAGTGTGCTTCTCGCTGTCGCTGCGCGCGAGCGATCGCGCCGGGGCCGCGCGGTCCCGGGTGATGTCCGGCGTCCACGTGGTGCCCGGCAACCGGTACCGCGTCGTCGCGACCTGGAACGCCGGTGCGCACGACGCCTCGATCTGGGTCTTCGACGAGGACGGGGACCAGTGGGACGAGCGAGAGCCGGTGACCGTCCCGGTCCGAGCCGTGGCGCCGTCCTCGGGCGTGTTCCGGGTGGGCTCGGCCAAGCTGGACGGCGAGGTGGTCGCGCCGTGGCGCGGCAAGGTCGACGACGTGGTGGTCCTCACCGGCGCGGTGGACGACGTCCTCGCGCAGACCATGTCCTCGATCTACGACTGACCTGTCCCGGAGCCCGTCGAGCGGCTGGGACGCTCAGGCGGTGGTGGCCTCGGCCGCTGCGCGCGCGGCGGCCGGGAGCGCCTCCTCGATGCGGGACAGGGCCTCGTCGTCGTGCGCCGCGGAGACGAACCACGCCTCGAACGGGGACGGCGGGGCGCTCACCCCGGCCTGGAGCAGGGCGTGGAAGAACGGCCCGTACCGCCAGTGCTCGGTCGCCTGCACCGCGGCGTAGTCCTTCGCGCCGCCCGCGGCGGCGTCGGGCCCGAACATGATCGAGAACAGCGAGCCGGCCCACTGCAGCGCGTGCGGGACGCCCGCGTTGGCGAGCTCCTTGGTCACGGCGTCGCGCAGACGAGCAGCGGCCTCGTCGACCCGCCGGTACACCTCGGCGTCGGCCAGCCGCAGCGTCGCCAGGCCCGCGGCCGTCGCCACCGGGTTCCCGGACAGCGTGCCCGCCTGGTACACCGGGCCGAGCGGAGCGAGGAAGGCCATGACGTCGCGCCGGCCACCGACCGCCGCGACGGGCAGCCCGCCGCCGACGACCTTGCCGAACGTGAACAGGTCGGGCGACCACCCCTCGCGCAGGCCCTCGAGCCCCCACCAGCCGGAGTAGCCGACGCGGAAGCCCGTCAGCACCTCGTCCTGGATCAGCAGCGCGCCGTGCTCGTGCGTGAGCCGGCGCAGCGCGGCGTTGAAGCCGGGCACCGGCGGGACCACGCCCATGTTGGCGGGCGCGGCCTCGGTGATGACGGCCGCGATCTGCGTCCCGCGCTCGGCGAAGACGGCCTCGAGCGCGGCGACGTCGTTGTACGGCACGACGATCGTCTCGGCCGCGACGGCCGCGGGCACGCCCGCGGAGCCGGGCAGGGCCAGCGTCGCCAGGCCGGAGCCGGCCTGGGCGAGCAGCGAGTCGACGTGCCCGTGGTAGCAGCCGGCGAACTTCACGACGAGGTCGCGCCCCGTGTACCCGCGCGCCAGCCGCAGGGCGGTCATGGTCGCCTCGGTGCCGGTCGAGACGAGGCGGACCTGCTCGGCCGAGGGGACCCGGTGCCGGATCGCCTCGACGAGCTCGACCTCCGTGGTGGTGGGCGCGCCGAAGCCGAGCCCGCGCGCGGCCGCCTCCTGGACCGCCGCGACCACCTCCGGGTGCGCGTGGCCCAGCAGTGCCGGCCCCCACGACCCGACGAGGTCGACGTACTCGCGCCCCTCGACGTCCGTGACGTACGCACCGCGGGCGGACGCGAGGAACGGCGGCGTCCCGCCCACCGACCCGTACGCGCGCACGGGCGAGTTCACCCCGCCCGGGATCACGGCCTGCGCGTGCGCGAACGCCTCGGCATTCGTCGGGCTCATCGGTACTCCTCCGCCAGCCATCCGGCCAGCTCCGTCGCGTGGTACGTCAGCACATGATCGGCACCCGCGCGGCGGATGCTGAGCACGGACTCACGAATCGCCCGTTCGCGCTCGATCCAGCCCGCCGCGGCGGCTGCCTCGATCATCGCGTACTCACCCGACACGGCATAGGCCGCCACCGGGACGGGGCTGCTCGCCGCGACGTCCGCGAGCACGTCGAGGTAGGCCAGCGCGGGCTTCACCATGACGACGTCGGCGCCCTCCGCGACGTCGATCGCGACCTCGCGCGCGGCCTCGCGCCGGTTCGCGGGGTCCATCTGGTAGGTCCGGCGGTCGCCCTCGAGCTGCGACTCGACGGCGTCCCGGAAGGGGCCGTAGAACGCGCTGGCGTACTTGGCCGCATAGGCCAGCACGGCGACCTCGTCGGCCCCGGCCTGGTCCAGCGCGTCCCGCACGACGCCCGTCTGGCCGTCCATCATGCCGGACAGGCCGACGAGGTCCGCGCCCGCAGCCGCCTGCGCGAGCGCCATCTCGGCGTACCGCGTGAGCGTCGCGTCGTTGTCGACGCGCCCGTCCGCGGTGAGCACGCCGCAGTGGCCGTGGTCCGTGAACTCGTCCAGGCAGAGGTCCGCCTGCACGACGAGGGCGCCGCCCGCCTCCCGCGCGGCGACGGCGATCGCGCGGTTGAGGATGCCGTCCGACGCGGTCGCCTGGGTGCCGGTCGCGTCCCGGAGCTCGGGCACCGCGAACAGCATCACGCCACCCAGACGGGCGTCCGCCGCCTGGGCGACGGCGGCCGGCAGCGACTCGAGCGTGTGCTGGACGACGCCCGGCATCGACGCGATGGGACGCGGCTCCGCCAGCCCCTCACGGACGAACAGGGGCAGCACCAGCTGACGCGGCTGCACGTCGACCTCGCCGACCAGGCGGCGCATGGCGGGGGTGGCGCGCAGGCGGCGGGGACGGACGCGGCCCGGGTGCGGGTGCTCGGTCACGGTGACTCCTCGTCGGGGTTCGGGTCGGGGGCGTCCGCCGCGGCCCGCGCGAGCGCGGCGACCAGCGCGGACATGGTCTGCTCGTCGGCGGTCGCGGCCAGCGGCAGGCCCCGGCGGCGGGCCTCGGCGGCCGTCGTCGGGCCGATCGCGACGAGCAGCGTGCCGGCCGGCGGCGCACCGAGGTGCTCGACGAGCGCGCGCACCGTGCTCGCGGAGGTCAGCAGGGCAGCCCGGATGCGACCCGCGCGCCAGTCGTCCCGCACGTCGTCGGGCGGCGGCGGTGCGGTCACGGTCCGGTACGCGACGACCTCGTCGACCTGCCAGCCGCGGGCGCGCAGCCCGTCGGCGACGGTGGACGCGGCCAGGTCCCCGCGCGCGAACAGCACCCGCGCCGGCCGCTCGTCGCCCGCCGCAGCGTCCGTGCCGGCGCCCGGCTCGGCGGGGGGCGCGGGCGGCCACTGCGCCGCCAGCGCGGCGCCCGTGGACGGGCCGCGTGGCGTCAGGTCGGTGGCGACGTCCGCCTCCGCGAGCGCGCGCGCCGTCCCGGGGCCGACCGCGGCGACCTGCGTCCGGCCGTCCGCGACGAGCGCGGCGAGCGTGCGCCCGGCGGCAGCCGCCCGGTCCGCGAGCACCGGGACCGCCGCACCGCTGGTCACGACGAGCCAGCGGTACCACCCGGCACCGAGCGCGAGCAGCGCGTCGTCGAGCGGGCCGGTCTCCTCGGGGGGGTCGATGGCGATGAGCGGGACGAGCTCGGGCGCGGCGCCCGCCGCGGCGAGGGCGACCGCCGCTCCGGACTGCCCGGCCGTCGGCCGGGGGACCAGCACGCGCCAGCCGCGCAGCGGACCGCGCCCCGCGGTGCTCGCGAGCGCGGCGACGGTCGCCTCCGCGCCGCAGATCCCGTCGTCGGCTCGCGCGTCCGTACGGTCGTCGGTGCGGTCGCTCATGCGCTCGGTCCCACCGGGGCGAGCTCGGCCGCACCCGCGGCCAGGAGCAGGTCGGCGAGCTCGGTGCCCGCAGCGGCAGCCCCGCGCTCGTCGAGCCTTGCCTCGCTCGCTGCCGGGCTCGCGGAGCCACGCAAGGCCTCGTCCGCTGCCACCGTCAGCTCGCGACGGAGCGTGGCCGTCCCGTCGGTCCGCGCCACCACCGCCTGGACGCGCAGCGACTCGCCCGCGTGGCCGGTCCCGCCGCTCGCGAGCGAGGCCAGGGCGCCGACGGGAGCGGCGCAGCCGGCCTCGAGCCGGCCGAGCAGGGCGCGCTCGGCGGCGACGGCGAGCCGCGTCGGCCGGTCGTCGAGGGCCGCGAGCGCCGAGGCCAGGGGCGTGGCCGGTCCGGTCAGGTCCGCGGTGCGGACCTCGACGGCGAGCGCGCCCTGGCCGGGCGCGGGGAGCATCACGTCGCCGTCGAGCTCCTCGGTGACCGCGTCGAGCCGGCCCAGCCGCGCCAGGCCCGCGCGGGCCAGCACCACGGCGTCGAGGTCGCCCGGTCCGTGGCCCGCTCCGGCCACGCGTCCCAGGCGGGTGTCGACGTTGCCGCGGATGTCCACCACCTCGAGGTCGGGCCGGGTGGCGAGCAGCTGCGCGGCGCGGCGCGGCGACCCGGTGCCGACGCGCGCGCCGGGCGGCAGCGTGCGCAGGGTCAGGCCGTCCCGCGCGCACAGGGCGTCGCGCGGGTCCTGGCGCACGGGGACGGCGGCGATCGTCAGGCCGGGCGCGGGCGCGGTCGGCAGGTCCTTGAGGGAGTGGACCGCGACGTCGCAGCGACCGTCGAGCAGCGCGTCCCGCAGCGCGGTGACGAACACCCCCGTGCCGCCCAGGCTCGCCAGGCTGCCCGTGAGCCGGTCGCCCTCGGTGCGCACGTGCACCGTCTCGATCTCGAGCCCGCCGAGCCGCGCGAGGTCCTGCGCCACGTGGCCGGTCTGTGTGAGCGCCAGCGTGGACGCACGTGTACCGATCCGGACCACCGCCATGCCTGCAGTCTCTCCCGCGGTGCCGTCGGGTGTCGAAATGAGGGGACGAGCAGGTGCAGAAGGGCGGGGAACGGGAGGCCCAGAAGGTTCTGACGGACTGTCATGAAATAGCGTGCGGTGCATTTCCCGGCGCCCGCGAAATGCGCAGCAAGCCTTGCCCGGATCGAATTGTGTGAGCCTTTCCCGACGTCCTGTCAGAACGATCGAGACGCGAATCACGTCGCGCGGAGCACCGAGCGGGCCGCGGCGGCGGCGTCCGGCAGCACCGACGCCAGCCCGTTGCCCGCCAACCAGGCGCCGCAGGCCGCGACGCGCGCGCCGCCCGGCCGGGACGCGTGCTCCGCCAGCGAGGCGCGCACCGTCGCGACGGCGTCGCGGTGCTGCGCGCTCGGCCGGGGGAGTGCCTGGGTCCAGCGCACGACGGCGCTCGCCACCACCTGCTCCTCGGCCAGGGGCACTCCCAACAGCGTCGACGCGTCGGCCAGCGCCCGGCGCACGAGGGCGTCGTCGTCGCTCGGAGCCCGCGGGCCGGGCGCCGCGGCGGCATCGTCCGAGGCGGCATCGCCCGACGCACCATCACCCGCTAGCGCAGCATCGTCCGCCGGCGCAGCATCACCCGCTGGCGCGTCGTCGCCGCGCCCGTAGGACAGCCGGACCACGTGCCGGCCCGGCCCGGTGCGCTCGGCCAGCCACGGCCACTTCGCGGTCGCGTGCGTGAGGGCCTTCGCGACGACGTCCGTCGCCTCGCGCGCGACGAGCACGCCCGTCCCGCGCGGCGCGGCGTCCAGCGCCGGCGCGTCGAGCACCAGGGTCACGAGCCGCACGTCGGCCCCGGCGTCGAGCCCGACGCTCGTTCCGGGGAGCAGCGACGCGAGCAGCCCGGCCGCCTCCGGCGTCGCCACCACCACCCGCTGCGCCCGCACCACCGACCCGTCGGACAGCTCGATCCCCACCTCGTCCGGCCCCACCCCGTCCGTCCCCACCCCGTCCAGCCCCACCCCGTCGACTGCGGACGCTGCGTCCCCACCGCGGACGTCGAGCGGCCGCGCTCGGGTCGGGACGTCCGCGGTGGGCGGGGGGATCAGGCGGAGCGCGCGGGTGCGGGTCCGGACCTGCGCCCCGTGGGCGGCGAGGTCCGCCTCGAGCGCGGTGACCAGCGTGTGCATCCCGCCGACGAGGCCCTGCACGGCCGACCCGGCGGGTGCCGCCGCCCGGAGCGTCCGGACCGCGCGGGCCAGGGAGCGGTGCTCGGCGAGCGCGGCGGGCAGCCCCGGCGCGACGGCGTCGACCGCCAGCTCGTCGGGCTCGGCGGCGTGCACCCCCGCGACCACCGGCCGGACCAGACGGTCCACGACGCGGGAGCCCATGCGGGCACGGACCAGGCCGCCGAGGCTCGTCGTCCCCGCGCCCACCCGGCGCGGCAGCACCAGGTCCAGCGCGGCGCGCGCGGCCCCGACCGTCCCGAGCGTGCGCCGCACGTCCCGCGACCACGGCGACGACGGGATGCCGAGCAGCCCGGTGCGCGGCAGCGGCCCGTCGCCGGTGGGCAGGTGCACCCACGAGCCCAGCGGGGCGGGCGAGGTGATGCGGTCGGTGAGGCCCAGGTCCGCCAGGTACGCGGCGACGGTGCCGCCGCGCGTGGCGAACGACTCGGCACCCGCGTCGAGCTCGAGGCCGCCGACGACGTGCCCGCGCACGGCACCGCCGACCCGGTCGCGCGCCTCGACGACGAGCACGCGCAGCCCGGCCGAGGCCAGCTCCCGCGCAGCCACGAGCCCGGCCACCCCGCCGCCGACCACGACGGCGCCCCAGCTCCGCGCCGAGGACGTCGGTTCCGCGCGACCTCGTCGGGAAGGACCGACGTCCTCGGCGGGAACCGACGCGCTCGCGGGCATCAGAGGCTGTGGACCAGGGCGGTCAGGCGCGTCAGGGTCTCGGCGTCCGTGGTCGGCGGGACGCCGTGGCCCAGGTTGACCACGTGCGCCGGTGCGGCGCGGCCACGGTCGACGACGTCGCGGACGTGGGCCTCGAGGACGGGCCAGGGCGCGGCGAGCAGGGCGGGGTCGATGTTGCCCTGCAGCGGCACGTCCCCGACCCGCCGCGCGGCCTCGTCGAGCGGGATGCGGTAGTCGACCCCGACGACGTCGGCGCCCGCGTCCCGCATCGCCGCCAGGAGCTCGCCCGTACCGGTGCCGAAGTGCACGGTCCGCACGCCCTGCTCGCGCAGGTCGGCGACGGCCGCGAGCGCGCGCGCGGACCAGGGCGCGACGTGCGCGGTGTAGTCCGCGAGCGACAGGGAGCCGGCCCAGGAGTCGAAGAGCTGCGCGGCCGAGGCGCCGGCGAGCACCTGCGCCCGCAGGAAGGCACCGGTCACGTCCGCGGCCCAGGTCATCAGCGCGTGCCAGGTCTCCGGGTCCGCGTGCATGAGCGCGCGGGCGGCCAGGTGGTCGCGCGACGGCCCGCCCTCGACCAGGTACGCGGCGAGCGTGAACGGCGCACCGGCGAAGCCGATCAGCGGCGTCGACCCCAGCTCGGCGACGGTCAGCGCGACGCCCTCGGCGACCGGCGCGAGCGCCTCGTCGGACAGCGTCGCGGCGGCCAGGCGCGCCACGTCGTCCGCCGTCCGCACGGGGGCGCCCATGACCGGGCCGACGCCGGGCGTGATCTCGACGTCCACCCCGGCGAGCTTGAGCGGGACGACGATGTCCGAGAAGAAGATCCCCGCGTCCACGCCGTGGCGACGCACCGGCTGCAGCGTGATCTCGGACGCCATGGCCGGGTCCAGGCACGCGTCGAGCATCCGGGTGCCCGTCCGCAGCTCGCGGTACTCCGGCAGCGACCGCCCCGCCTGGCGCATGAACCACACCGGCAGGCGGTCGCTGCGCCGGCCGGAATATGCGCTCACGAGCGCCGAATGTGACGTACGCCCGTCGACGAGCGGGTGTGAGGAAGAAAGCACCCGCCGATTGTGCCCGACAAATACCGGGGTGGCAGAATCACGCACGTGGTGCTGCTGTCGCTCGTCGCGTCGCACCGCGATCTCGACCTCACCGTGCTCGAGCGTCTCTCGTCGGACGTGCACGCCGTGGGTCGCGAGCTCGTGGCGGCGTCCCCCTCGATCGCCGGTGCCGTCGTGCTCGCGACGTGCAACCGGTTCGAGCTGTACCTGGACGTCGACGACGCGGCGCACACCCCGGAGGCGCGCACCGCGGTGGCCGGGACCGTGGCGGCACGCTCGGGCTACGACGCGGAGCGCGTGGCGGCGCACCTCGCGGTGCAGACCGGCACCGACTCCGCCGCGCACCTCTTCGCCGTGGCGAGCGGGCTCGAGTCGATGGTGGTGGGGGAGCGGGAGATCGCGGGCCAGGTGCGGCGCGCGCTCACCACGGCCCGCACCGACGGCACGACGACGAGCGCGCTCGAGGGCCTGTTCCAGGCGGCCTCCCGTGTGTCCCGCGCGGTCGAGGCGAGCACGGGCCTGGGCTCGACCGGGCGCTCGGTGGTCGGCGTCGCGCTCGACATCGCTGAGCGCGAGCTCGCCGACTGGTCCGACGTGCGGTGCGTGCTGGTCGGCACCGGCTCCTACGCCGGCGCGTCGCTCGCGGCGCTCAAGGCGCGCGGCTGCCGCGACGTCCGGGTGTACTCCCCGAGCGGCCGCGCGGCGCCCTTCGCCGCGGCGCGCGGGGTCGCGGCCGTCCCCGCCGACGTCGAGCTGGCCGACGAGCTCGCGGGGGTCGACCTGGTGGTCGCGTGCTCCGGCGCGGCCGGGGCGGTGCTCACGGTCGACGCGCTGGCCGAGGCCCGCGCGGGATCGGCGACGCCCCTGACCGTGGTGGACCTCGCGCTGCGGCACGACGTGGACCCCGGCGTGCGCGCCCTGCCCGGGGTGCGGCTGGTCTCGCTGACCACCGTCGCCGAGCACGCCCCGGCCGAGCACGGCGCCGTCCTGGAGGCGCGCCGCGTGGTCGAGTCCGCGGCGCGGGCCTACGAGGCCGAGCGGCGGGTGCGCGAGTGGAACCCCGCGGTGCTCGCGGAGCGCACGCGGGTGCTGGGCGGGCTGGAGTCCGCCCTGACGGCCCTGCCCGACGAGGCCCGCGACGAGCGTGCCGAGCGCGCGCTGCGCCGGCGGACCCGCTCCGCGCTGCACGGCCCCACGGTCCAGGCGCGCGAGGCCGCCCGGGCGGGCGACGCCGCGGCCTACGCAGCGGCCCTGGCCGAGCTCGCGGCGATCCCGGTCCCCGCGCTCACCCCCACCCGCTAGCGCCCGCCGCAACCCGGCCGCCCCTCGCCACCCGGCTCGCGCCGCCGGGTCGTCAGATGTTCCGCGCCTCGTCAGTGATCTCTGACGATCCACTGATCGCCGGACGACCTCGCGGGGCTCCGACGAGCTCGCTGGGTCGGGACGACGGGTTGGCGAGGGGTGGCCGGGCGGGCTGGCGGCCCGGCCGTCGTCGGAGCATGCCCGCACGCAGGGGCAGCGGGCAGGCTCCGACGACGGGGCCGGTGGTGGTCGGCGCGGCGCGGGCCGTGGGGCGGCGCGGCGTCGACCCGGGGGGTCAGCGGGCCTGGACGGTCGGCCGGCGCAGGCCGGCCGCGGGTCCGGGGGCCCAGGTGTGCGGCACCACCTGGTTGGTCTGGATGTCCGTGAGCTCGGCGGCGTAGACGACGGCCTCGTAGACGCCCGCCTCGACGCGGTCCAGCCGCAGGTGCTCGGCGTGGTCCAGGTCGTCGCCCAGGTGGGAGATGCGCGCCACCACGTACCGCTGCGCGTCCTGCCACTGGTCGACGACGCGCACCGACAGGCCGTTCCACCGGGCCGTCAGGTCGAGCTCGAACAGCTCGCTGACGTCCTCGCGCGGCACGCGCCGGAACCACCGGCCCGACGGTGCCTGCTGGAACCCGGTCTCCGCGAGCGGCGGGTTGGCCAGCGCGAGCACCACCGTGTGGCCGCCGTCGACGACGTCTGCCTCGAGGTACGCGCTGTGCCACTTGGCCACGGGGCCGACGCACCGCGAGAGCGACGCCAGCGCGGGTCGGTGACCCAGCTGCGTCACCGACCAGGCGGTGCCGACGTCGCCGTAGCGGGCGAGCAGCGTCGTCGACCCGTCCGCGAAGACCCGCACCAGCTCCGCGCCGGGCGTGACCCGCGAGTGCCGCAGCCACCACAGGGGGACGATGTAGCCGGGGACGTCGCGGTACTGCAGCTGCGGCCCGGACTCGAACCGCAGCAGGTCCAGGTACGGCGCGTCCGGGGAGAACGGCGAGCCGGGGTAGCCCAGGCCGTGCACCTCGAAGAGCTGCGCGGGCGTGGTCGCGAACGCCACGTCGTCGGCCCGCACCACGTAGCCCGCCATGCGGTCGTACCCCGCCTGGACATGGGCCCGCGACTGCGCGGGCGTGATCGCCTTCTGCATCAGGGTCACGGGCGCCTGCCTACGACTCGGGGGGAACCGGGGCCCGATCCCGCAGGAGAACGAGATCGGGTAAATCGGACGGATCGGGCCCGATTGTGCAGGAGAACCCGATCACTTGTCCAGATCGCCTGCTCACGGGTTCGTGCCGCGTCATCCTGCGGAGGGACCGCTCCCACGGCGCGCCCCGGCCGCCCCCCTGTCCCGCGTGCTTCCCCGCGTGCTTCCCGCGTGCTTCCCGCGGCCTTCCCTCGTCCTTCGCCCGGCCCGGCCCGGCGTCCGTGCCGGGCGGCGTGTCAGTCGTCCAGGTGCGCGACGAGGGCCGCGGCCAGGCCGGTGTAACCGGCCGGCGTGAGCTGCTGCAGGCGCGCGGCGACGTCGGCCGGCAGGCCCAGGCCGCCGATGAACTCCCGCATGTCGTCGGCGGTGAGCCGTCGGCCGCGCGTGAGCTCCTTGAGCCGCTCGTACGGGTTCTCCATGCCGGTGACGCCCGCGACCGAGGCGGCGCGCATGGCCGACTGCACGGGCTCGCCCAGCACCTCCCAGTTCTCGTCCAGCTCGCGCGCGAGCAGGTCCGCGTCGACGGACAGGGCGCGCAGGCCCCGTCGTACGTTGTCGATCGCGAGCAGGCCGTGGCCGAACGCGGGACCGATGTTGCGCTGCGTGGTGGAGTCCGTGAGGTCGCGCTGCAGCCGCGACGTGACCAGCGTGGCGGCGAGCGTGTCCAGCAGGGCCGACGAGATCTCGAGGTTGGCCTCGGCGTTCTCGAACCGGATCGGGTTGACCTTGTGCGGCATGGTCGACGAGCCGGTGGCGCCCGCGACGGGGATCTGCGTGAACACCCCGCGCGAGATGTACGTCCACACGTCGGTGGCCAGGTTGTGCAGCACGCGGTTGAACCGTGCGACGTCGGCGTACAGCTCGGCCTGCCAGTCGTGCGACTCGATCTGCGTGGTCAGCGGGTTCCAGGTCAGGCCCAGGTGCTCGACGAACGTGCGCGAGACCTGCTCCCAGTCGGCACCCGGCACCGCGACGACGTGCGCGCCGTACGTGCCGGTCGCGCCGTTGACCTTGCCCAGGAACTCGTCGGCCCCGATGCGGCGCAGCTGCCGGCGCAGGCGGTGGGCCAGCACCGCGAGCTCCTTGCCGAGCGTGGTCGGCGTGGCGGGCTGGCCGTGGGTCAGGGCGAGCAGCGGCTGCTCGGCGTGCTCGCGGGCCAGGGCCGCGACCTCGTCGGACAGGGCCGTGGCCGCCGGCAGCCAGACCTCCTGCACCGCGCCGCGGACCATGAGCGCGTAGGACAGGTTGTTGACGTCCTCGCTGGTGCACGCGAAGTGCACCAGCTCGCCGACGGACGGCAGGACGGTCTCGCCCAGCACGCCCGGCGCGGCCTCGAGGCGGCGCTTGAGGAAGTACTCGACGGCCTTCACGTCGTGCACGGTGACGCGCTCGATCTCGGCCAACTCGGCGATCTCGTCGGGCCCGAACGTCGCGACGACGTCCCGCAGGTACGCCTGCTCGGCGTCGCTCAGCGCCGGGGCGCCGGGGACCACGGCGTGCGTGGTCAGGTGGATCAGCCACTCGACCTCGACGTGCACGCGCGCCCGGTTGAGCGCGGCCTCGGACAGGTGGTCGACGAGCGGGGCCACCGCCGGGCGGTAGCGGCCGTCGAGCGGGCCCAGGGCGATCGGCGGGGTCACGTCGGCGAGGCTCACGCGCGCGGAGGTCATGCGGTCATCATCCCAGGCGGCCCGGGGGCCGGGCGGCGGGCGTCCGCGGGCCAGACGCACCGGGGTGATTCGCCCGCGGTGTCGTCGGGTGTGGGCGGGGGTCGTTACGGTGGGCCGCCGGGACGACGAGGCAGCACGACGAGGCAGCACGACGAGGCGGGTCGACGAGCCGGAGGACGAGCCGGAGGACGAGCCGGTCGACGGACCGGTCCACGAGGCAGGGAGCGCCAGGTGCCGAGGGACGCACGACGAGCGGTGCTGCTCGCGGGCGTGCTCGTGGCCCTCGCGGTGCTCGGTGCGGCGCTCGCGGGTCCGCTGGAGCTGCGGTCGCGGCCCGGCGCCCTGATCTCGATCCCCGTGGACCTGCCGACGCGCGAGGTGCCCACGCCGCGGCCGCGGCCCACCGCGGTGGAGCTCACCGACGCGACCACGGACATGCCGCCGTGGCTCTCGGCGCTGGTGCTCGTTGTGCTGCTGTCGATCATCGCGTTCGTGGGCGCGAAGGCCGCGCGGCGCGTGCGGCAGTGGCTCGAGGACCAGCGCGTCCCGGCGGTGGACGACGACGCGCCTCCCGGCGACCTGCTCGGCGACGTGGCCGACCTGGCGCGTCCCGCGCTGTCCGCGGGGCTCGACCACGCGGTGCTCGAGCTCGACCGCGACGTGCCGCCGAGCGACGCCGTGGTCGCCGCGTGGATCGCGCTCGAGGGGTCGGCCGAGCGCAGCGGCCTCGTGCGCGACCCCGCGCAGACCGCGTCGGAGTTCACGCTCGACCTGCTGGACGCGACCGAGGCCGACGGCGCGGCGAGCCGCGAGCTGCTGGGCCTGTACCTGGCCGCCCGGTTCTCCGAGCACCCGCTCGAGGCGGCGGACGTCGCGCGCGCTCGTCGTGCGCTCGAGGTGATCGGACGCGGCGTGCGGCGGCTGCGCCACGAGGTCTCGGCGGAGCCGGGCGGCACCACGTCCGACGAGGCCGCTCCCGCCGCCGTGCACGAGGACCACGCGCCCGGGGCCGGCCCGCGGGGGTCGTCGTGACCGGGCCGGGGGCGCGGCCGGCGCCGCGCGGCCTCGGCCGGTGGTGGCGGCGGTGGTGGCGCGAGGTCGTGACGTTCGTCGTCACCTTCGGCGTGTGCCTGGGCTTCTCGTTCACCGTCGCGTCCGCGCTGGTGGTGGCAGTCGCGGTCGGGGTGCTGGCGATGATCGTGGTCCGGCTCGAGACGGACGTCGAGCCCGACCCGGAGCCCGAGCAGCGGATCTCGCGCGACGGCTCGCGCGGCGACCTGCAGGACCTCGCGTGGGCGATGGTCGGTCGCGACGGCCGGGCCGGCGAGCGTGCGCTGCGTCGGCTGCGGGAGATCGCGCGCGTGCGCCTCGCCCGGCACGGCGCGGACCTCGACGACCCCGCCGACGACGAGCGGCTGCGCGCCCTGGTCGGCGGCCGGGGGCTGGCGACGCTGCGCCGGCGCACCGCCCCGCTGCCCTCCGTGGGCGACCTGACGGCCACCCTCGCGGCCCTGGAACGCCTCGGACCTCGCCCGGTCGATCGCCCGGTCGAGCATTCCGCGGAGGGGCCGTCCCCCGATCCCGCCGGCCGCCCCGCCCGCACCCGCCTCACCAGGAGGAACCGATGACCCAGCCGACCGTGCCCGAGCCGGCGATGCCCGAGCCGGCTGTGCCCGAGCCAGCGGTGACCCAGCCTGCGGTGGCCCAGTCCGCGCTGCCCGTCCCGGAGGTCGCCGAGCGCGGCCGGGCGGTGCTCGACGAGGTCGCCACCGCGGTCGTCGGGATGCGCGAGCCCCTGACCGTCGCGCTCGCCGCGATCCTGGCCGGCGGCCACGTGCTGTTCGAGGACGTGCCCGGGCTCGGCAAGACGCTCGCGGCCCGCTCGCTGGCCACCGCGCTCGGCCTCGACTTCCACCGGGTGCAGTGCACGCCGGACCTGCTGCCGTCGGACATCACGGGGTCCTCGGTGTTCGACCCGGCGACGACGTCGTTCGAGTTCCGCCCCGGCCCCGTCTTCGCCGGCCTGCTGCTCGCCGACGAGATCAACCGGACGGCGCCCAAGACCCAGTCCGCGCTGCTCGAGGCGATGGCCGAGCGGCAGGTCACGGTCGACGGGGTGACGCGGCGGCTGCCGGACCCGTTCCACGTGGTCGCCACGTCCAACCCGGTCGAGTACGAGGGGACCTACCCGCTGCCGGAGGCGCAGCTCGACCGCTTCATGGTCCGGCTGGCCGTCGGCTACCCGGAGCACGGCGCGGAGGTCGACGTGCTCGCGCGGCGGTTGGCCCGGCGCCAGGAGGCGGCACCCGTGCGGCAGGTGGTCGACGCCGCCACGCTGCGCGCGATGCAGGCCGGGGTGGAGGCCGTGACGGTCGACCACGACGTGCTGGCCTACTGCGTCGACCTCGCCGCGGCCACGCGGCGGCACGAGGCCGTCGAGGTCGGCGCGTCGCCGCGTGGCTCCCAGGCGCTCGTGCTCGTCGCGCGCGCCGTGGCCGTGCTCGCGGGTCGCGACTTCGTGGCTCCCGAGGACGTGAAGGCCGTCGGCGTCGCGACGCTCGCGCACCGGCTGTCGCTCACGCCTCAGGCGTGGGCGAGCGGCCTGGCCCCGCAGCGCGTGGTCGGCGAGGTGCTGCAGCACGTACCGGGGCCGACGACCGCGCGCCGGGCGGGCGACGCCGGCGGGGTGGGCGCCGCGCGATGACGACCTCCGGCACGCGCCTGCCCGACCGCGGCCACGGGCCGTGGTCGCGGTCGCGCACGACCGCGCTCGGCGCGATCGTCGGGGGCGTGCTGCTGGTCGCCGGTGCGCTCGGCGGCCGGCCGGACCTCGCGGCACTCGGCGCGCCGCTCGTCGTCTGGGCCGTCTGGGCGTGGTCGCGGCGGCCGGCGACGGACGTGGTGGTGCGGCTGGGGCCGCCCGACGAGGCGCGCGGGGAGTCGGGCGACCTGCGCGCGGCGGTGCGCCTGGACGCGCCGCCGGGGACGGGCGCGGTGGTGCTCACCGTGCGCCGCAGCAACCGGCGCCAGGCCGAGGCGGTCGTGCGCGTGCGCGGCAGCCGGACCGTGCCGCTCGCGGTGCACACCGTGCGGACCGGGCCGCAGACGGTCGCCGAGGTCGACGCGATCGGGCTGGGCGTGGGCGCGGCGAGCGTCTCCGAGCCGGTGGACCCGGCCGCGAGCTCCGCCCTGGTACTGCCCGCGCCCCGGCCGCTCGGCGCGCTGCCCCTGCCGCCGCGGCTGCGGGGGCTGTCCGGCGGGCACGAGTCGCGTCGGCCCGGGGAGGGCGGCGGCCTGCGGGACGTGCACCCCTACACGCCGGGCGACCGGCTGCGCCGCATCGACTGGCGCGTCACCGCGCGGCGGTCCCCGCAGCTGCAGGAGCTGTACGTGCGGCGCGAGCACGCGCTCGCGGAGGCCGTCGTCGTGCTCGTCGTCGACTCGCGGGACGACGTGGGACCCGACCCGCGCACCTGGCGCGGCTCGGTGCGGCCGCGCGCGCAGGACCCGACGTCGCTCGACCTGGCACGGCAGGCCGCGACCTCGGTCGCGCAGGCGTTCCTCGAGCAGGGGGACCGCGTGGGGCTGGACGACCTGGGCGCGGTGCGTCGCCCGCTGCCGCCCGGCGGGGGCCGACGGCAGCTCGACCGGATCCGCAACGCGCTCGCGCTGACCCACCCGGAGGGCGAGCCGATGCGCCGCGTCCGGGCACCCCAGCTGCCGTCCGGCGCGCTGGTCCTGGTGTTCTCCACGTTCCTCGACGACGCGGCGGCACTGGCCGCGGCGCAGTGGCGCCGGGCCGGGCACCGGGTGGTCGCCGTCGACGTCCTGCCGACGCTGCGCGAGGGCGCCCTGCACGACCGCGAGCGTCTGGCGATGCGGTTCGTGCGGATGGCGCGCGAGGACCGGCTGGCGGCCGTGACCGACGCCGACGTCGAGCTCGTCACCTGGCGGGACGCCCCGCAGGTCGCGCTCGCCGGGCTCGCCCGGCGCACGCACCGTCGCGCGGGCGCCGGGGCGGGGGCGCGGTGAGCGCCTGGACCCGCGTGCGCGGGGGCGGTGCGCCGCCGGAGGCCGAGCTCGAGCTGGACCGCGCCGTGCCGGCCGCCGTGGTGCACGCCGGCACCGTGCTGCTGGTCGCCGCGATGCTGCTCGTGGGGTGGAGCACCGCACGCCCGCTCGGTGCGGCGGCCGTGCTCGTCGCCCTGGTGCTGGGGGCCGTCGTCGTCCTGCTGCCGCGCGCGGCGCTCGCGGGCGGGGCGCTCGTGCTCGTCGGGGTCGAGGTGCTGGTCGGCTCGCCGTCGGTGCCCCAGGTGCTGGCCCTGGTGCTGCTGGTGCACGCCGCCGTCTGGGCGTGCTCGCTCGCCGCGCGGGTCCCGCGCCGCGCCCGGGTCGAGGTGGGCGTGCTCGTCGACGGCGCGCGCGAGGCGCTGCCGGTGCAGGTGGGCGCCCAGGTGCTCGCGCTCGTCGCGCTGCTGCTGGGCGGCGCGGACGTGGTGGCGGGCGACGTGTGGCGCGTCGTCGGCCTCGCGGCGGTGGCGGGCGCGGTGCTGCTGGTCCTCCCGCGCCTCGACTGAGCCGAGCCGGAACCGGCCGGCGTCAGCGCCGGCGGCTCTCCGGGATCAGGATCGACAGGGCGAAGCTGACGATCGAGATGATCAGCGCGCCGCCGACCGCCCACCAGAAGCTCTCGATCTGCAGGCCCCAGTCGGTGAACTCGGTGATCCACGCCGTGAGCATGAGCATCAGCGCGTTGACGACGAGCGTGAACAGCCCGAGCGTGAGGATGTAGAGCGGGATCGACAGGATCTGCACGATCGGCTTGACCACCGCGTTGACGATCCCGAACACCAGCGCGATGCCGAGGATGATCAGCGCCTTCTTGCCGGCGTCACCGTCGTCGCCGACGACGTCGAGGCCGGACAGCAGGAGCGTGGCGAGCCAGATGGCGACGCCGTTGATGAGGACGCGGATGACGAAGGCCATGCCCCGATCCTGCCAGGCGACGGCCCCGCCCGTGCGGTGACCGGGTGGGCGGGCGCGGCGGCCCGGGCTGGCATGCTGAGCGCGTGAGTCGCGTCCCGCTGCGCCGTGCCCTGTCCGACCTGCCCCCGTACGTCCCGGGCGGGCGCGCCCCGGTCGGCGCCGCGGCGTTCAAGCTCTCGTCGAACGAGAACCCGTACCCGCCGCTGCCGTCGGTCATGGCGGCCATCGCCGACGCCGCGGTCGACGTCAACCGCTACCCCGACATGTACGCGACCGAGCTCACCGAGGCGATCGCGACCCGGCTGGGCGTGGCGCCGGAGGCCGTGGTTGCCGGGTGCGGGTCGGTGGCGGTGCTGGGTCACGTGCTGGCGACGGTGTGCGAGGCGGGCGACGAGGTCGTCTTCCCGTGGCGGTCGTTCGAGGCCTACCCCATCGCGGTCTCCCTCGCGGGGGCCGTGGGGGTGCGGGTGCCCGTCGCCGACGACGGCCGTCTCGACCTGCCTGCGCTGGCCGCGGCGGTGACGCCGCGCACGCGCGTGGTCCTGGTCTGCACGCCCAACAACCCGACCGGGCCGGCCGTGCACGCCGACGAGCTCGACGCGTTCCTCGACGCCGTCCCCTCCGACGTGCTCGTCGTGCTCGACGAGGCGTACGTCGAGTTCGTCCGCGACCCGCAGGCGCCCGACGGGCTCGCCGTCTTCGCGGCCCACCCCAACGTCGTCCTGGTGCGCACCTTCTCCAAGGCGTACGGGCTGGCCGGGCTGCGCGTCGGCTACGCGGTGGCGCGGCCGCGGCTGGCGGCCGGCATCCGCGCGGCGTCCACGCCGTTCGGCGTCTCGCACGTCGCGCAGCTGGCCGGGGTCGCGTCGCTGCGGGCGCACGACGAGCTGATGGTGCGGGTCGAGGCGATCGTCGGGGAGCGCGCGCGGATGCTCATCGGGCTGCGCGCGCAGGGCTGGACCGTGCCGGACTCGCAGGCGAACTTCGTCTGGCTGCCGCTCGGCGAGCGCTCCGCCGCGTTCGCGGACCAGTGCGCCCGGGCGGGCGTGATCGTGCGCCCGTTCGCCGGTGACGGCGTCCGGATCAGCGTCGGCGAGCCCGAGGCCACCGACCTCCTCCTCGAGTTCACGGCCACCACCACCCCCCGCTGACCCCGCCCCGGACCCAGCGCCTCGAGCTCGTCTGCTGGGTGCGAGAGCGCGGGTGTAGCGCGCGTTCTGGGACGAGGGTGACGACCTCGGCGGGTGGCGGGTGCGTGCTCGTCAGTTCCGCGCGGTGGGCGGCGAGGTCGTCAACTGGGTGCGAGAGCGCGGGTGTGGCGCGCGTTCTGGAGCGGGGGTGACGAGGTCGGCGGGTGGCGGGTGCGTGCTCGTCAGTTCCGCGCGGTGGGCGGCGAGGTCGTCAGCTGGGTGCGAGAGCGCGGGTGTGGCGCGCGATCTCGCGCGGGGGTGACGAGGTCGGCGGGTGGGGGCGTGAGCTCGTCAGTTCCGCGCGGTGGGGGGCGAGGTCGTCAGCTGGGTGCGAGAGCGCGGGTGCGGCGCGCGTTCTGGAGCGGGGGTGACGAGCTCGGCGCGTGGGGGCGCGTGCTCGTCAGTTCCGCGCGGTGGGGGGTGAGGTCGTCAGCTGGGTGCGAGAGCGCGGGTGCGGCGCGCGTTCTGGGACGAGGGTGACGAGCTCGGCGGGTGGGGGTGCGAGCGCGTCAGCTGGGGGCGGTCGGTGCGGCTCGACCGGTGCTGTGGTGGGTGGACAAGTCCGGCGGTAGAACGTTGTGGGAGGGCTTGCGCCTAACCTACGGATGCGTAGGCTACGGTGACGTAGGTTGGGTGATCGACCCCGCCCCACACGTCCGGCGCGGCCCACCGGCCGCCGCACGCGAAGGAGTACCGCGTGAGCACGTCCGGCTACCCCCACGCCGACACCGTCGCCCCGCTCACCGCAGGACCGGCCCCTCAGACCCCCGCTGCCACCCCCAGCGGGCCGGCCGCGGCCCCCGCCCCCACCACGGGCGGGCCGGCCGCGGCCCACTCACCCACCGCCCCGTCGCGGTCCTCGCAGGAGGCAGCCGCGCCCGCCACGGTTGTGTCGGCCCCGGCTACGCCCGCACCGGCTGCGCCGGCCGAGGCGCCGGTCGCCGGCGTCGCGCCCGCGGCCGGGCCGCTGTCCGACGAGGACCTGGTCCAGCTGCTGACGCCCGCGGGCGAGCGCGTGGCGCACCCGGTCTACGACGCGTTCGTCGAGGACCTGACGGACGACGACCTGCGCGGCATGTACCGCGACATGGTCCTGGTGCGGCGGTTCGACACCGAGGCCACCGCGTTGCAGCGCCAGGGCGAGCTCGCGCTGTTCGCGCAGGCGCTGGGCCAGGAGGCGGCGCAGATCGGCTCCGGCCGCGCCCTCAAGACGCAGGACCACGTGTTCCCGAGCTACCGGGAGCACGGGGTGGCGCACGTGCGCGGCGTGGACCTGGCCGACGTGCTGCGGCTGTTCCGCGGCGTCGACCACGGCGGCTGGGACCCGGTCGCGCACGGCTTCCACCTGTACACGCTGGTCATCGGCTCGCACGCGCTGCACGCGACGGGCTACGCGATGGGCGTCCAGCGCGACGGCCTCGTCGGGACGGGCGACGACGAGCGGGACGCGGCGGTGGTCGCGTACTTCGGCGACGGCGCCACCTCGCAGGGCGACGTCAACGAGGCGCTCGTGTTCGCCGCGGTGAACCAGGCGCCCGTGGTGCTGTTCTGCCAGAACAACCAGTGGGCCATCTCCGAGCCGACGACGCTGCAGGCCAGGGCGCCGCTCGCGGCCCGCGCGCCGGGCTTCGGCGTGCCGTCCGTGCGCGTGGACGGCAACGACGTGCTCGCGAGCTACGCGGTGACGCAGGAGGCGCTGCAGCGGGCGCGGTCCGGCGGCGGCCCGACGTTCGTCGAGGCGTTCACGTACCGCATGGGCGCGCACACCACGTCCGACGACCCGTCCCGCTACCGCTCGTCGGAGCAGGAGGAGCACTGGCGCCGGCGCGACCCGATCGACCGCCTGCGCGCGTACCTGACGGCGCGCGGCGCGCTGCCGCAGACCTTCGTCGACGAGCTCGCGGCCGAGGCGGACGCGCTCGGCGAGCGGATCCGCACCACGGTGCGCGCGATGGGCCACCCCTCGCCCGCGTCGATGTTCGACCACGTCTACGCCACGCGGCACTCCGGCGTCGAGGCGGACCGCGCGTGGTTCGAGCGGTACGAGTCCTCGTTCCTCGACCACGAGCACGGACAGCAGCAGCCGCGCGAGGGGAGCCACCGATGAGCACCACGACGCACGCGCACCCGCGCACCGTCACCTCCGGCGCGCACGCGACGACGAGCGCGACCGCCCCGGCCGAGGCGCCGGGCACGGCTGCGCCCGCGGCCTCGTCGTCGTCGGCCGTCCCGCCGTTCCCGACCGGGACCCAGCGCCTGACGTTCGCCAAGGCGATCACGCTCGGAATGCGCCGCGCGCTCGCGGAGGACGACAAGGTCCTCCTGATGGGCGAGGACATCGGCCGCCTGGGCGGCGTCTTCCGCGTCACGGACGGGCTGCAGGCGGAGTTCGGAGCCGACCGCGTGGTCGACACGCCGCTCGCGGAGTCCGGCATCGTCGGCACCGCGATCGGGCTCGCGATGCGCGGCTACCGGCCCGTCTGCGAGATCCAGTTCGACGGCTTCATCTTCCCGGCGTACGACCAGATCACGACGCAGCTGGCCAAGATGCACTACAGGTCGCACGGGCGCATCGACCTGCCCGTCGTGATCCGGGTGCCCTTCGGCGGCGGGATCGGGGCGGTGGAGCACCACTCCGAGTCGCCCGAGGTGCTGTTCGCGCACACCGCCGGCCTGCGCGTGGTCTCCCCGTCCAGCCCGGCGGAGGCGTTCACGCTCATCCAGCAGGCGATCGCGTCGCCGGACCCGGTGCTGTTCTTCGAGCCCAAGGGCCGGTACTGGGAGAAGGGCGACGTCGACCTCGACGCCCCCGCGGCCGCGCCGCACGCCGGCGGGACGGGGATGGACACCGCGCGCGTGGTCCGGCCGGGCACCGACGTCACCGTCGTGGCCTACGGGCCGACCGTCGCGACGGCGGTCAAGGCCGCCGAGGCCGCCGCGACCGAGGGCACCAGCATCGAGGTGATCGACCTGCGCACGCTGTCGCCGCTCGACACCGCGACCGTCGCCGAGTCCGTGCGCCGCACGGGGCGCTGCGTCGTGGTGCACGAGGCGCCCGTGACGTACGGCAGCGGGGCCGAGGTCGCCGCGCGGATCACCGAGGAGTGCTTCTTCCACCTGCAGGCGCCGGTCCTGCGCGTCGGCGGGTTCCACATCCCGTACCCCGTCGCGAAGATCGAGCACGACTACCTGCCCGGGCTAGACCGCGTCCTCGAGGCCGTGGACCGCGCGCTCGCCTTCTGACGCGGCCGCCCCGCCGCTCGCCGCGCCGACCTGACCCGAGCCGCAGACCCGACCCGACCCGACGACCTGACCCGACGACCCCGACCCGACGACCAGGCCCCCCGACCGGCCGAGGAGACACCGTGCCGACGTTCCAGCAGTTCCCGCTCCCCGACGCGGGCGAGGGCCTGACCGAGGCCGAGATCGTGACGTGGCACGTCGCGGTGGGTGACACCGTCGAGGTGAACCAGACGATCGTCGAGATCGAGACGGCCAAGTCGCTCGTCGACCTGCCCTGCCCGTGGGCGGGGGTCGTCACGCGCCTGCTCGTCGAGCCCGGGACCACGGTCGACGTCGGCACGCCGATCATCGAGATCGACACCGACCCGCAGGGTGCGGCCCCGGTGACGGGCGGGACCGCGGGCGGGGCCGGGGGTTCCGACGAGGCCGCGGGTTCCGACGAGGCCGCGGGCTCCGACGAGGCCGCGGTGTCCGACGAGCCCGCCGGGTCCGACGAGCCCGCGCCCACGACCGGTGCGGTGCGGCACGTCGGCGGTGCGCAGCGGCACCACGGCGTCGAGCCGGGCGGGTCCGACGAGATCGAGGCCGCCCGGTCGGCGGCGCAGCCCGCGAGCGGGGCGACAGCCGGGCAGCAGCGCGAGGCCGTGCTCGTCGGGTACGGCCTGGCCGAGCCCGGGACGGCCCGCCGGCCGCGCGGCGGCGACGCGCCGGCCTCGTCGGGAACGGCGACCGCCGCGACCACGACCACCGCGACCACGACCGCCGCGACCACGACCGCCGCGACCACGACGACCCCGGCCCCCGCGCGGCCGACGCACGCGCTCGCCAAGCCGCCCGTCCGCAAGCTCGCGCGCGAGCTCGGCGTGGACCTCGACTCGGTCACGCCGACCGGCCCGGGCGGGATCGTGACCCGGGAGGACGTGCTCGCGCGCGCCGCTCAGGCCGAGGCCCGCACGCTCGCCACGTACCCCGGCGACGACCAGCCGTGGCTCGCGTCCGGCACGGTCTCGGCGGACGGCCGCCAGACCCGCGTGCCGGTGAAGTCGGTGCGCAAGCGCACCGCCGAGGCCATGGTCACCTCGGCCTTCACCGCACCGCACGTGACCGTGTTCCACACCGTCGACGTCACGCGCACCATGCGCCTGGTCGAGCGGCTGCGGGCCGACCGCGAGTTCGCCGACGTCCGGGTCACGCCGCTGCTCGTCGCCGCGAAGGCCCTGCTCCTGGCGGTCAACCGGCACCCGGACATCAACGCGAGCTGGGACGAGGCTGCGCAGGAGATCGTCTACAAGCACTACGTGAACCTCGGCATCGCGGCGGCGACGCCCCGCGGGCTCGTCGTGCCGAACGTGAAGGACGCGCACCGGCTGGGGCTGCACGAGCTCGCCGCCGCGCTGGGCGAGCTCACCTCGACCGCACGCGCCGGGCGGACCACGCCCGCCGACATGGCCGACGGCACCATCACGCTCACCAACGTCGGCGTGTTCGGGATCGACACCGGCACGCCGATCCTCAACCCGGGCGAGGCGGCGATCCTCGCGTTCGGCGCCATCCGGCAGCAGCCGTGGGTGCACAAGGGCAAGATCAAGGTCCGCCACGTGACTCAGCTCGCGCTGAGCTTCGACCACCGGCTGGTCGACGGCGAGCTTGGCTCGCGGGTGCTCGCGGACGTCGCCGCCGTGCTGGCCGACCCGGCGCAGGGACTGGTCTGGGGCTGAGTCCCCGCGGGCGTCAGGCGGTGCGGCGCTCCGCGGCGATCGCCGCGAGGCCGCCGACGATCGCGATGCCCTCGGTGATCGCGGAGACCAGCTCCGGCCAGTCGCCCCACATCGACATCACGCCGAACAGCCCGTCCGGCAGGTAGACCGCGAGCAGGAAGCCGCCCAGCGTCCCGATGCCGAAGGCCACCGCGCCCAGGAGCGGGAGCACCGAGCGCCACACCAGGAGCAGCACCGCGAGCACGATCCCGCCGATGCCCTGCGCCCAGAACGCGTACTCGAGCCAGTTCCCGTCGCCGCCGCCGTAGCCCTGGTCCGCGACCAGGTACAGGTGCACCACGCCGGACACGGCGACCGCGAGCGCGACGATCACGCGCAGCGGCCAGGCGACCCGGCGCCTGGCCACGGCGGGCTGGGCGGGTACCGGGGTGGCCACGTCAGGCCGCCCCGGCGTACACGGCGCCGTCCTGGACGTGCACCTCGACCGCGGGCAGCGGCTCGTCGGCGGGGCCGGAGACGTTCGAGCCGTCGAGCCCGAAGACCGAGTTGTGGCACGGGCAGTGCAGCTCGCCGTCGTCGGGCTGGACCTCGCAGCCCTGGTGCGTGCAGACCGCGCTGTAGGCCGTGACGGTGCCCTCCGTGGCCTGGACCAGCAGGATCTTGTTGCCGCCCGCGTCCGTCGCGGCCAGCGCGCCGCCTACGGGGATGTCCGCGACCTGCGCCAACGCCTGCGCGTCGGACCCGTCGGTCCCGGCGCTGCCACCGGTCCCGCCTGATCCCGTACCGGGGGAGTCCGAGGAACCGCACGCCGCCAGGACCGCGACGCCCGCGACCGCGAGGCCGGCCCCACCGGCCCGGGTCAGCAGCTGGCGCCGGTCCAAGCACCCTCCGCACGCGTGGTGCTCCACCTTCTCGGTCGTGCTGGTCAGGTCGGTCATGGCGGGCCTCCGCTGGGTCGGTGGTGCGACACATCCCTCGTCCCGGAGGCTAACGGCGAACCCTGTGGATGCGCTGGGAAAACGACGAACCGGTGTGTTCCCGGCCACGTCCGGGCGGGCGGCGGCCCGTCGGTCGCTCGGCGTGGGGGATGCTGGGGACGTGGCAGCACCAGTCCGACGGCCGGGTCCGTGGCGCGTCGCGCGGTTCGCCGCGCTCTTCGTGGCCGCGGCGCTCGTCGGGGTCGTCGTGGGCACCTGGTTCACCGGTGCGGCGCTGCCCTCGCTCGTCCGGGACGCGGGCGCGGTCGTGCGCTGGGGCCTGCCGGTGGTGGAGACGCTCACCGAGGTGGTGGGCGCGGTCGTCGTGGGTGCGCTCGTCCTCGCGGTGTGCGTCCTGCCACGGCGGGACGACGAGGCGGTGTCCCGCCGGGGCGTGCGCGCGGGCGTGCCGCGGGCGGACGGGTCCGCCTACCCGGTCAGCCTGCGCGTCGCCGCCTGGTCCGCCGCCGCGTGGACCGTCACCTCGGTGCTGCACCTGGTCCTCAGCTATGCGAACGTCGCCGGCCGCTCGCCCGCCGAGCCGACGTTCGGCGACGAGCTGTGGCTGTACGTCTCGCAGATCGAGCAGGGACGCACCCTCGCGTCCGCGGTCGTGCTCGCGGCCGTGGTCACCGCGCTCTCGCTCGTCGTGCGGACGCCCACGGGCGCCGCCTGGACGCTCGCGCTGGCGGTCGTGTCGTTGTGGCAGCTCGCGCAGCTGGGGCACGCCGCGGGGGCCGCGAGCCACGATCTCGCGACGTCCGCGATGTTCGTCCACCTGGTCGGGGCCGCGGTGTGGATCGGGGCGCTCGTCGCGCTGGCCCTGCTGGTGCGGTCGGTCGGGCGGGACCTGGCGCCGGCCGTCGCGCGGTACTCCGCGATCGCCGGCTGGTGCCTGGTCGCGGTCGCGGTGTCCGGCCTGGTCAACGGCTGGATCCGGCTGGGCTCGTGGGCGGACCTCGGCACCCGGTACGGCCAGCTGCTCGTCGTGAAGGCCGTGCTGCTCGTCGTGCTGGCCGGACTGGGGCTGGCGCACCGGCGCCGCACCATCGTCGGGCTGTCCGCGACGCCCGAGCCGCGGACGTGGCTGTTCTGGCGGCTCGTGCTCGTCGAGCTCGTGGTGATGGGCGCCGTCTCCGGCGTGGCCGTGGCGCTCGGCTCGACCGCCCCGCCCGTGCCCGAGGACCCGCCCGCCGCGCCCACCCCGGCCTACCAGATCACCGGCCACGAGCTGCCGCCGGAGCTCACCTGGGCGCAGTGGTTCACGCAGTGGCGCTGGGACCTGGTGCTGGCCTTCGTCGCCGTCGCCGCGCTCGTCGTGTACTGGCGGTGGGCCCGCCGGCTCGCCCGGCGCGGGGACGCGTGGCCCTGGGCGCGGACGGCGTCGTGGACCGTCGGGATGCTCGTCTTCCTGTGGACGACGAACGGCGGGCCCTCGACCTACGGGCACATCCTGTTCAGCGCGCACATGGTGCAGCACATGGTGCTCGCCATGGTGGTGCCCGTGCTGCTGGTGCTCGCCGCGCCCGTGACCCTGGCGATGCGCGCGCTGCCCGTGCGGTCGGTGGCGCTGGCCGGCGACGCCTCGCGCGGGCCGCGTGAGTGGCTCCTCACCCTGGTGCACAGCCGCGTCGGCCAGCTCCTGGCGCACCCCGTGGTCGCGGCGGTGAACTTCGTCGGGTCGATGCTGGTCTTCTACTACACCGGCCTGTTCGAGTGGTCGCTGCGCAGCAGCGTGGGGCACCTGTTCATGGTCGTGCACTTCACGGCCGTCGGGTACCTGTTCGTGAACTCGCTGATCGGCATCGACCCCGGGCCGCGGCGGCTGGGCTACCCGCAGCGGCTGCTCACCCTCTTCGCGACCATGGCCTTCCACGCGTTCTTCGGCGTCACCCTCGTCTCGGGGGAGTCCCTGCTGGTGGCCGACTGGTTCGGGCTGATGGGCCGGCCGTGGGGCGCCTCGGCCATCGCCGACCAGCAGACCGGCGGCGCCATCGCCTGGGGCATCGGCGAGCTGCCGACCCTCGCCGTCGCCGTGGGCGTCGCCATCGCCTGGGCCCGCGACGACGAGCGCGGCGCCCGCCAGCGCGACCGCCGCACCCGCACCGAGGACCCCGAGCTCGACGCCTACAACGCCATGCTCAAGTCCCTCCCCAAGTCCTGACCCACCCACCGGCGCCCCACCCACCCCCCTCGCCGAGAACGTCATGTCTCCGGGTCTGACCGCTCGTAGCCGGAGAGATCGCGTGGTCGCCACCACCCCCTTCGCTGAGAACGTCATGTCTCCGGGTCTGGCGCCTTACAGCCGGAGGGATCGCGTGGTCGGGGGGAGGGCCGAGCAGACCGTTCGTGGAATTCGACCCGTGCCGAGGTCGGGGTAGGCGAACCGGAGCAGGTCCGCGCGGCCCGAGAGCGCGATGCGGTTCTGACGGTCGCGGTCGGCCAGGACCGCGGCCGGGCCGGAGTGGAACTCGTCGCCGTCGAGCTCGACCAGCAGCCAGCGGCCGCCGGGCAGCCGCCACGCCATGTCGCCCCGGACGAGGCCGCGCCCGTCACCGAGGACCATCTCCAGCTGGAGCTCGTCGGGCACGAGCCCGTCATCGAGGCACTCGAGCCGGGCGAAGCTCTCGAAGGGTGACTCCGCTCGACCGTCGATGTGGCCCCACCACGTCCGGACGCGCGCCACCCCCCGTCGGCCCCTCATCCGGCGTTCGATCTCCGGAACCGCGTCGGATGCGAGTGCACCGCGGTGCAGCACGTCGTCCATCACGGCCAGGCCGTGCCGGCGCGGCAGCTCCGGCAGCGCCTCGACGAGCGCGTCGACGAGGGACGCGGAGCGGTGGCCCGCGACGACCTGAGGCTGGACCGACGCGTACTGGCGGAGGCGGATGCCGTCCCGGGATCGGCGGTGCACCCCGCCAGGAACCGCCGCCTCGGGCTGCAGGTGGACCGGCAGGCCGTGGACACCATGGAGCACGAGCGCTGACGTACCCACCGCGATCGCCGCGGGCCCGAGGGCGAGGAGACCCGCAAGCGCCGCGCGGAGCCGCCGGTCGTCGGGGGAGAGCGTGGGCGCTCCCGGCGGCCTGACGTCGAGCACGCCCGAGGTGACCCGGCGCCACCGCCCGCTCGCGACGAGCCGGGTCCGCGAGTCCCGACCGACCCCGTGCTCGTCGCACTGGCGTCCCGACACGAGGCCCACCTGCTGCGCAGCCAGCGCGAGCAGGGAGTCCGGGAGCACGACCGTCCGCATCGCGTGATGACACCTCATCGCGCGGTCGCTCGGGCGACCCCACCCGCATCTTGTGGACGCCGCAACGCCCTAGGGAGCCAGAGCTCGGCCCGGCCCGGGCGTCCACCACGTCATCTCTCCGGCTCTGAGACGCCAGGCCCGGAGACATCACGTTGTCGGCGAGGGGGTGGTGGCGACCACGCGATCGCTCCGGTTCTGAGGGGACAGAGCCGGAGGGATGGCGTTCTCGGCGTGGGGGTGGCGATCACGTGCCATCTCGTGGGTTGGGGGGCCGGCGAGGGGGTGGTGGCGACCACGCGATCTCTCCGGCTTTGAGACGCCAGAGCTGGAGAGATGACGTTCTCGGCCGGTGGGGGTGGCGGGGGCCGGGAGGGGTGGGACGGGTGCGGTGAGCGGGGTGGGTGGGGTGCGGTGAGCGGGGGTGGGTGGGGTGGCGTGGTAGGACGGGGGGATGGTGGATCGGTGGGACGTGGAGGAGTACGTCGGGGTGCCTCGGGTGTCCGGGCTGGTGCTGTCCGGGGACGGGCAGCGGCTGGTGACCGGCGTGGCGACGCTCGACTCGAAGAAGACGAAGTACCTGACGGCGCTGTGGGAGGTGGACCCCACCGGTGAGCGGCCGGCGCGGCGGCTGACCCGCTCGGCGAAGAGCGAGGGCGGAGCGGCGTTCACGCGCGGCGGCGACCTGCTGTTCACGAGCGCGCGCCCCGATCCGGACGCGAAGGACGGCGACGACGACGGCCCGCCCGCGCTGTGGCTGCTGCCCCGCGACGGCGCGGAGGCGCGTGTGGTCGCGGCGCGCAAGGGCGGGCTCGGTGGCGTCAAGGTCGCCACGGACGCCGACGTCCTGATCGTCACGGGCGACGTGCTGCCGGGCGCCACGGACGCGGAGCACGACGAGCAGCTCCGCAAGGAGCGCAAGGACAAGAAGGTCGCGGCGATCCTGCACGACGGCTACCCGGTCCGGTACTGGGACCACGACCTGGGCCCGGACCAGCCGCACGTGTTCAGCGCCGACCTGGCCGGGCTGGTGACGGGCGACGACGAGGCGCCGCTGGCGGGCGAGGAAGAGGCGCGGCTCGAGCTGGTGGACCGCACGCCCCAGCCGCGCGCGGCGCTCGTCGAGCAGACGCCCGCGGTCTCGCCGGACGGCACGACGATCGTCACGGGCTGGACCGAGCCGCGGGCGCGGGCGGACCAGCGCAGCCGGATCGTCGCGATCGACGTGGCGAGCGGCGCGCGCCGCACGCTCGTCGCGGACGACGAGGTCGACGCCTGGTCGCCGGTGGTCTCGCCGGACGGGCGCTGGGTGGTCTACGGCTACGAGACGATCTCGACGCCGCACCGGGCACCGCGCTCGGGGCTGGCGCTGGTGCCGCTGGCCGGCGGCGAGCCGCGCGTGCTCGCGCCGGAGTGGGACCGCTGGCCGGGCAGCCCGGTGTGGCTGCCGGACTCGTCGGGCCTCCTCGTCGTCGCGGACGACGAGGGACGCTCGCCGATCTTCCGGATCGACCTGGCGACCCGCCAGGACGGGGCCGCCGCCAGCGACACGATCACGCGCGTGACCAGCGACGACGCGGCGTTCACCGACGTGCAGGTGGCCCCCGACGGCCGCACGGCGTACGCGCTGCGCTCGTCGTACCTGGCCCCGGCGCACCCGGTCCGGATCGACCTCACGGCCGTCCCGACGCAGGCGGTCCCGCTGCGCTCGCCCGCGCCGACGCCGGAGCTCCCCGGCCGGCTGGAGGAGGTCGAGACGACGGTCCAGGACGGCCGCCGCGTGCGCGCCTGGCTGGCGCTGCCGGAGGGCGCGGACGCAGGCGCGCCGGCCCCGCTGCTGCTGTGGATCCACGGTGGCCCGCTCGGCTCCTGGAACGCGTGGTCGTGGCGCTGGAACCCGTGGCTGCTCGTGGCCCAGGGGTACGCCGTGCTGCTGCCGGACCCGGCCCTCTCGACGGGGTACGGCCAGGACTTCGTGCAGGCGGGCTGGGGCGCGTGGGGCCGGGCCCCGTTCACGGACCTCATGGCGATCACGGACGCCGCGGAGGCGCGCGCGGACGTCGACGAGACCCGCACGGCCGCGATGGGCGGGTCCTTCGGCGGCTACATGGCCAACTGGGTGGCCGGCCACACGGACCGGTTCCGGGCGATCGTCACGCACGCGAGCCTGTGGGCGCTGGACCAGTTCGGCCCGACGACGGACGCGTCCTTCTACTGGCAGCGCGAGATGACGCCGGAGATGGCGCTCGAGAGCTCGCCGCACCGGCACGTCGAGAACATCGTGACGCCCATGCTCGTCGTGCACGGCGACAAGGACTACCGCGTGCCCATCGGCGAGGGCCTGCGCCTGTGGTACGAGCTGCTCGCGAAGTCCGGCCTCCCGGCCGACGAGGACGGCCGGTCGCCGCACCGCTTCCTGTACTTCCCGGACGAGAACCACTGGGTCCTGAGCCCGCAGCACGCGGTGGTCTGGTACCAGGTGGTCACCGCCTTCCTCGCCGAGCACGTGCCTGCCCGAACGGGTGACCACGGCGCGGGCGAGGCGGGGGACGGCCACGGAAAGCGCCCCGGATACCCGGACGTACTGGGATGAAAGGGGCGTTCGACGCGCGCTGAGCGGCCCACGCGAGAAGACTTCCCAGCCTCAGACCGGCCGACACGGCCGACCGACGAGGAGGAGAACCCATGGGCATCGGCGGCGGAATCGCGCTGATCGTGATCGGCGCCATCCTGTCCTTCGCGGTGAGTGACGCGATCGACGGGGTCAACCTGGAGCTGATCGGGTACATCTGCATGGGCGCCGGTGCGCTGATGCTGGTCCTGGCCCTGATCATCAACGCGCAGCGCAGCAACACCTCGCACACCGCGGTGGTCGAGCACCGGGAGGTGCCCCCCGCACCTCCCACGGTGTGACGGGGACGACGAGCACGAGCACGACGAGCGCCGAGCGGCCAGCCCGCTCGGCGCTCGTCGCGCATCAGGTCCCCAAGGGCGGCGAGCGGTAGGATAGGCAATCCTTACTTCGTGCCGTAGAGTTCCTGACGCCACGTCACGAACGGGCGCCGACGAACGAGAGGGACCGCCGTGACCACCACCGCCTCGCCGCAGGCCGACACCGCCGACCCCGTGGTCGACCCCGTGGTCGACCCCGTGGTCGACGCCGCGCCGACTCCGACGCCGGCCGCCACCACGGAGCCCGCGCTGTCCGTCGCCCTCCGGGAGGGCACCCGCGAGCAGCACGGGCAGGCGGAGGGCATGGCGTTCGTGGAGCGGCTGCTGGCCGGCGACCTCGACCGGGCGGCGTACACGGCTCTCGCGGTCCAGCAGCTCGCGATCTACACCGCGCTCGAGCGGGCCGGCGCCGAGCTGCGTGCCGCGGGCGGCGACCACGGCCTCGTCTTCGACGAGCTCACGCGTGTCCCGGCCATCGAGCGGGACCTGGCGTTCCTGGTCGGCACCGACTGGGCGGACCGGGTCACCTTCCTGCCGGCGACGCGCGCATACGCGGAGCGCCTCGCCGCGTGCTCGTCGGACCTCGCCACCTACGCGGCCCACGCGTACACGCGCTACCTGGGCGACCTGTCGGGCGGCCAGGTGGTCAAGCGCATGGTGCAGCGCCACTACGGCCTGTCCGACGAGGGCGTCGCGTTCTACGACTTCCCCGAGATCCACAAGCTCAAGCCGTTCAAGGACGTCTACCGCGAGCGCCTCGACCGGCTCCCGCTGGACGCCGACCAGCGCGCGGCCGTGGTCGCGGAGGCGCAGGTCGCCTTCTCCCTGAACCAGCGGATGTTCGCCGAGCTGGGGGAGCGGCACCTGCCGGCGTGACCGAAGTGGGGCGAATGCGGCGGAACGAGTGATTCTGGGCTTCTCGGTCGCCCATCGCGGGCCCGGACAGGTGATGATGTCTCCGTGACGCGGAGGGCGACGGCTGGCGCGCGCGGGGGCCGACGAGCCGCCGCCGCGATCGGTGGTGCCCGGGGCTTCGCGGCGGCCGCCCACCGGCTGGACCGCTGCCGCACCCTCGAGGAGGTCGTGCAGACCGCGGCGGAGCTCGGGCTCGAGCTCCTGGGCGCTCGCCGGGCGTGCATGTGCCGCATCGAGCAGGACACGTGCCACGTCCTCGTCGTCGAGCCGCCCTCCACCGACCAGCGTCACGCGTGGCGCCTGCGCACGTCCTACCGCGCCGACGAGCGTCCCGCCCTGCGGCGGCTGATCCGAGACCGGGAGAGCTGGGTCGCGCACGCGCAGGACATCACGGGCCAGCCGATCGAGCCGGGCGACGAGGGCGCGGGCGACCCCATCGAGGTCGCGACGCTCAAGGACGTCGGCGGCTCCAGCTCGCTGGGCGTCCCGGTGGTCGTCAACGGCACGGTGTGGGGGCAGCTGTTCGCCATGCGCGAGCCGGGCGACGGGCTGTTCACGGTCGACGACGTCGCGCGGGCCGAGGTCATCGGCGCGCTCGCGGCGGGGGCGATCGCGCGCGTGGACCTCGAGGCGCAGATCCGGCACCTGGTGGCCGACGACCCGCTGACCGGCCTGGTCAACCGCCGTGTGGCGGACGCCGCGGCCGAGGCCGCGCTCGAGTCCGGCGAGGAGGTCTGCATCGTCATGTGCGACGTCGACGGCCTCAAGCGCGTCAACGACCGCCTGGGCCACGAGTCGGGGGACGACCTGCTGCGGACCGTCGCGGACGTGCTGCGCCGCGCGGCGGACCGGCTGCCCGGCTCGACCGCGGCCCGGCTGGGGGGTGACGAGTTCTGCCTCGTCGTCGTCGGCCACCACCGGTCCGAGGTCTCGGAGGTGATGGCGTCCACCACCGCGGACTTCCCGCTGCCCCACGGCGCGGCGATCTCTTACGGGCTCGCCTCGACGGCGGTGAGCGGGGAGGTGTCCGCGCGGCACCTGTTCCGCCGCGCCGACATCGCGCAGTACCGGGTCAAGCGGGCCCGCGCGCGGGCCCGCAAGTCCGCGGTGCCGATCGCCGACCCCGCGGTGACGGCCGAGCGCGTGGTGGTCGCGGGCGCCGCCTCGATCACCGCGGCGCAGTCCGGCATCGTCCCGCGGCTGTGCGCGATGGCGGCGGCGACCACCGAGACCCTGGGCGGGTCGGACTGGGCGGTCCTGATGCAGCGCGACGGCGACGAGGCCGCCGTGGCCCGCGGCGGCAGCCCGGCCGACACGGAGCGGGAGCAGACCGTCACGCGGGTGGCGCACGGGACGTGGGTGGTCGAGGTCGGTGCGTCGGCGAGCGCCGCGACCGGCCAGGCGGTCTCGACGGCCCTGCACGCGCTCGTCGCGGTCGCGGTCGAGGGCGCCTCCTGACCGGCTGAGCCGGCGGGCGGCGCGGTCAGCCGCGCAACGGGAGGGTCAGCATCGCCTCCCCGGCGTCGGCGACGCGCACGGGCACGCCCCAGTCCTGCGCGTTCAGGTGGCACGCCGGGTACTCGATCGCGGGGTCGTCGTCGCACGACGCCGCGTGCGCGGTGACGTGCAGGACGCCCTCGCCCACGCTCGGGTCCAGCACGAGGTCGCGCTCGAACGGCACGTCGTCGCCCGCGCCCTCGAGCAGCAGCGCGGGCGGCGTCGCGGACACCTGCAGCCGCGTCGAGGCGCCGAACCGGTCGTCGTACTTCTGCCCCGTCGCGGGGGTGAACACGACGTCGAGCCGCACGCGCGGCGCGAGGTCCGTGACCGGCCGCTGCGTGTGGTGCACCCCGCCGTCGACGGCCGTGCCCGCGACGCCCGCGAGCGGCAGCCGCGTCAGACGGTGGGCGGCGGACTCGACGACGAGCAGCGTCGCGTCCGGTCCGTCGTGCAGCACGACGAGCCCGCTCGGCTCGGCGAGACCCGACGCGATCGTCGTGACCTCGTCGGTCAGCGGGTCGTAGCGGCGGACCGCGCCGTTGTAGGTGTCGGCGACCGCGACGGACCCGTCCGGCAGCACGGCGACGCCGAGCGGGTGCTGCAACCGCGCCTGGTCGGCCAAGCCGTCCCGGTGGCCGAACTCGAACAGCCCCGCGCCCACGACGCTCCGCACCGCCCCGCCGCCGGCGCTCGCGTGCTCCGGCGTCACGACCCGCAGCGCGGACGTCTCGGAATCCGCGAGCCAGATCTCCCCGCCCGGTCCGACGGCCAGCCCCGACGGCTGCGCGAACCACGCGTCGGGCAGCGGGCCGTCGAGCAGACCCTCGTTCATGGTGCCGCCGACGTGCGCGACCGAACCCTCCTGGGCGTCGAACGCCCAGAGGGTGTGGTTGCCGGCCATCGCGACGACGAACGCGCCCCACTCCTGCGACCACGCGACGTCCCAGGGCGAGGAGAGCCGCACGCCCTGCGCGGGACCCGACCAGCCCGCACCCGTGCCGCCGCCGAGCGCCGCGGACACGTTGTCCGCGGCGCCAACCATGAGCTGCTCGCCGGTCCCGGCGACGGTCGTCACCGCGCCGTCGGAGAGCCGGACGCCGCGCAGCGCGTGGTTGACGGTGTCCGCGACCAGCACGTCGTAGTCGAGCCACGCGCGCAGCTCGTCGGGCACGAGGCACAGGCCGTTGGGCTCGCTGAACCGCGCCGCGTCGGGCCCGCCGTCGACGAGCCCACGCTCGCCGGAGCCGATGCGCCGGACCAGCGTCTCGCCGTCGGGAGCGAGCTCCGCGAGGCTGTGGTGACCGGCGTCCGCGACCAGCAGGTTGCCGCCCGGCAGCGCGACCGCCTTGGCGGGGAACCGCAGCGTGCCCGGCGTCGGCTCGGGCGGGACGTACGGGCCCGAGCCGCGGTGCAGCGTGCCCTTGGCGTCGTGCTCGGCGACGAGCTCGCGCACCAGCACCTCGAGGTTGTGACGGTGACCCTCGCCCGCCATCTGCGCGACGACGTAGCCCTCCGGGTCGATGACGACGAGCGTCGGCCACGCGCGCGCGGTGTAGGCCTGCCACGTGGTGAGCTGCGGGTCGTCGAGGACGGGGTGGTGCACCTCGTACCGCTCGACGGCGGCCCGGAGGGCGTCCGGGTCCGCCTCGTGCGCGAACTTGGGCGAGTGCACGCCGATCACGACGAGCACGTCGGAGAACTCGGCCTCGAGCTCGCGCATCTCGTCCAGGACGTGCAGGCAGTTGATGCAGCAGAACGTCCAGAAGTCGAGGACGGTGATCTTGCCGCGCAGGTCCGCGAGCGTCACGTCCTTGCCGCCGGTGTTCAGCCACCCGCGCCCCACCAGCTCCGAGGCCCGCACCCGAGGAAGTCGTCCGCTCACGCCCCCATCCTCGCCTCTCCCAGCCCCGCCACGCGCCACCCGGCCAGACCGGGCGTGAGGTGACCTCTCGGCGAGGTCGTCAGAGCGTCGACAGAGTCGTCAGAGATCTCTGACGACTCGGTGAACTACTGACGCCCTGTGCGGGCGTCGGTCGGATGGTGCGTGGGTAGGGAGCGGGACGCATGGGACTGCCCGCGCGTTCAGGCGGCGGAGCCGATCAGGCGGCGAGCTCGACCGGGACCTCGAGCATCGCCGTCTCCACGACGCGGCGCGCCCTGCGTGCTCGGCGGGCGCGCAGGACGACCGTGACCGCGTGGAGGGCGACCGCGGCCCAGACCAGGTTGGTGAACACCGAGGGCCACACGCCGCTGCTCGCCGCCACCGTGCCCATCATCACGCCGCTCACGACGTTGGCCAGCTGGTACCGGCCGGAGGTCGGAGCCCAGCGACCCCGGGTGACCAGGACGTAGGCGGTGAGGCACACGACCGCGCCGGTCCAGCCGAGCGCGGTGATGAAGGTGGACACGGGCATGCTCCAGGAGGACGTGCAGGGGAGGGGAGGGCCGGTGGGCTGCGCGGACGCGGCTCGGCGAGCACCAGTGTGGGGCTGGATATGATTCAGCACAATCGAATGATTCTCACCCTGGGATTCAGCCGAACTGAATGAGGACGAACCGGTGCCAGCGGACCCCCGACGCCTGTCCTTCCTGCTCGCCGTGCACCGCGCCGGCGGGGTGCTGGCCGCCGCCGACGTCCTGCACGTGACGCCGTCGGCGGTGTCGCAGCAGATCGCCCGGCTCGAGGCCGAGGAGGGCGTGGCGGTGCTCGACCGCGGCCCCCGCGGGGCGACCCTCACGGCCGCCGGGCGCGTGCTGGCCGAGGCCGCGGAGCGGATCGAGTCCGAGCTCGTCGAGGCCCGCAAGCAGCTCGCGGCGCTCGGCGGCGAGCTGGCCGGCCGGGTCACCGTGGTGGGCTTCCAGACCGCGATCCGCGCGGTGCTCGCGCCCGCGCTGGGGATGCTCGCGGAACGGCACGGCGGCATCGAGGTGGCGGTGGAGGAGCGGGAGTCGGCCGACGCGCTGCGTCGCCTGCGCGAGGGCGACGCGGACCTGGTGCTGATCGAGCGCGACGAGGACGCGGACGCGCACACCCCGCGGGGGCAGCAGGACGTGGTGCTGCTCGAGGAGCCGTGGCGGCTGGTGCTGCCCGCCAGCGTGGCGACGCCCACCCAGCTCTCGGACCTGGCCGGGGTCACCTGGCTCGAGTCGCAGCCCGGCACGGCCGCGGCGCGTGCGCTGGCCCGGGTGGGCACGCTCGTCGGACCGCTGACGACGCGGCACGTCTACTACGACTTCGACGTCGCGCTCGCGCTCGTCGCCGCGGGGCAGGGCGTGGGGCTGCTGCCCGCCCTCGCGCTGCAGGGCGACCTGCCCGACGGCGTCACGGTCGCGACGGTGCCGGGCCTGGGCTCCCGCCGGCTCGTCGTGCGCCACCGCGCGACGCGCCACGAGCCCCGCCCGGCGGTGGCCGCGGTGCTGGACGAGCTCCTCACCACCGCCGCCACCCTCACCCTCACCTGACCCCCGGTGTGCCACGATGCCGGGATGACCGTGGGGCTGGTGCTCGGGGGCGGCGGCGTGCGCGGGGCCGTGCAGGTCGGGATGCTGCGCGCCCTGTTCGAGCACGGGGTCGTGCCGGACCTCGTCGTCGGGACGTCGATCGGGGCCATCAACGGCTCGGCGGTCGCGGCGGACCCGACGTCGGGCGTGGTCGAGCGCCTGGCGCAGGCATGGGCCTCGCCCGAGGCCGGCGCCGTCTACGGCGACTCGTGGGGCAAGCAGCTGCGGCGGCTCGCGCGGTCGAAGACCCACCTCAACGACCCCGGCCCGCTGCGCGCCCTGCTCGAGGAGATGATCGGGGCCGACGCGCGGTTCGAGGACCTGCGGCTGCCCCTCGCGGTGGCCGCGGCGTGCATCGAGAAGGCCGCCGAGCGCTGGTTCGACTCCGGGCCGGTGGTGCCCGCGGTGCTCGCCTCGTCGTCGGTCCCCGGGATCCTGCCGCCGACGCAGATCGGCGACGAGCACTTCGTGGACGGCGGGCTCGTGAACTCGATCCCCATGAGCGAGGCGTGGCGCCGCGGCGCGACCACCGTGTACGTGCTGCAGGTCGGCCGGATCGAGGAGGCCCTGGTCGCGCCGGACAAGCCCTCGGACGTCGCGCGGGTGAGCTTCGAGATCGCGCGGCGGCACCGGTTCGCGCGGGAGATGGACGAGGTGCCGGAGGGCGTCACGGTGCACGTGCTGCCCAGCGGCGGTCCCGCCAAGGGGGACGACAAGATCAGCGCGTACCGGCGCATGGACGCGGTCCGGGCGCGCATGGACGCGGCCTACGACGCGACGAGCGCCTACCTGGGGTCGCGATGACCTGGCGCCTGCCGCCCCGGTGGGTGCGCCGCGTGGTGCTCGCGCCCCTCGTCGTGCTGCTGGCGCTCGTCGTGCTGCCGGTGGGCGTGCTGGTCGCCGCGTTCGTCGGCGCGGTCATGACGTGGCTGCTGCCGGGCCGCCTGCGGATCGTGCGCGCGGTCTGGATGGCGCTGTTCTACCTCTACTGGGACGCCGCGATCCTCGTGGTGGCGTTCGCGCTGTGGGTGGGCAGCGGATTCGGCTGGCAGCTCCAGCGGCCCGCGTTCCGACGAGCCCACTACGTGTTCGCCGGCGCGATGATGCGGATCCTGTTCTGGCAGGTCCGGTGGACGCTGCGGCTCCAGATCGACATCGTCGACGCGGACCTGGGGCGCACGCTCGAGGGGCAGCCGGTGCTGGTCGCGAGCCGGCACGGCGGCCCCGGCGACTCGTTCATCCTGGTGCACGCGCTGCTCAACTGGTTCGCCCGCGAGCCGCGCATCGTCCTGAAGGACACGCTGCAGTGGGACCCGGCGGTCGACGTGCTGCTCAACCGGTTGCCGATGCAGTTCATCACCCCGCACTCGACGCGTCGGCCGGGGGCGCCGGGCCTCTCGGCCGCGGTGGGGCGGCTGGCGAGCGACCTCGACGGCGACGACGCGCTGCTGATCTTCCCGGAGGGCGGCAACGTCACGCCCCGGCGCCGGCTGGCGCGCATCGAGGCGCTGCGCCGCAACGGCCAGCCGGAGCTGGCGGCGCAGGCGGAGCAGATGACCAACGTGATGGCGCCGCACGCGGGCGGGCTGCTCGCGGCGGTCGACGCGGCCCCGGCCGCGGGCGTCGTCTTCGTGGCGCACACCGGCCTCGACCGGCTCGTCACCGTGCGGGACGTCTGGCGCGAGCTGCCGATGGACAAGCGCATCGTCATGAAGGGCTGGACGGTCCTGCCGCAGGACGTGCCGCGTGGGCGCGACGAGCAGGAGGCCTGGCTGTTCGACCACTGGACCGGGATCGACTCCTGGATCGACGAGCAGAACCGGGTCGAGGCGGCGCTGGCGCCGCGGGCGCGTCCCGGTCGCTGACGCGGCCGCTCGTCGAGCGCGTGATCGACGCGACCCGCGCCCGGTTCAGACGCGGTCGAGGAGCCAGATGCGCGGGTGGTGGCCCTTGGCGAAGACGCGGAGGGGCTCGCGCGCGCGCCACAGGCCGGCCGCGTCGCGCACGGCGGCCTCCATCACCTTGACCTCGTGCGTCAGCACGACGAGCCGCGCGCCCGGGGCCGCGGCGGCGTGGGCCGCCCGCAGCAGCCCGGAGTGGACCTGCGCGGCGGCGGCGTGCGAGCCGTGCAGGCTGCCCCACGGCGGGTCGGCGAGCAGCAGGTCCGCGGGCGCGGTGCCCTCCGGCCAGGCGCCGGGCTCGAGGGCGTCGGCGGCGACGAGCGACGCGCGGCGGGCCAGGCCGGCGGCCTCGAGGTTGTCGCGCGCGGCGGCCAGGGCGTCGTCCGCCAGGTCGATCCCGACCGCCGAGGCCGCCGGGGCGGCGAGCAGGCGCTCCACGAGCAGCGTCCCGGAGCCGCACATGAGGTTGAGCACGCGCTCGTCGTCCCGTGCGCCCGCGAGCCGGACCATGGCGGCGGCGATGGTCGCGTTGACCGCGCCCGGGTAGTCCGTCACCCGCCAGGTGCGCGCGGACAGCGGCCGCGGGCCGACGCGCACCAGCACGTCCCAGCCCGGGTCGGCGTCGGTGGCCGGCCGGCGTGCGCCGCGGCGGACCTTCACGACGAGCTCGCCCTCGTGCTCGTCGTGCTTCAGGCCGGTCGCGGCCGCGAGCTCCGCGGCCAGGCGCGCGAACACCGACGAGTCCGAGCCCGCCGCCTCGAAGCGGAACGTCGACGAGCCCGCGACGCGCAGCGACGCGTACGCCGCGTCGACGACGCGCTGCAGGTGCTCGCCGCTGAGCAGCGCCTTGGGCCGGGGGACGTCGAAGTGCAGCACGACGAACGCGGCGACGGCCGTGCGCAGGCGGCGGACCTCCGCGAGCGCGGTGACGTCGACGACGAGCGCGTCGTCCCGCCCGACGACGGGTCGCGCGCGGGCGCCGAGCACCTCGCCGACCTCGTCGGACAGGACGTCCGCGAGACCGGGCAGGAACGTGAGCTCGACGCGGGCCGTCGCGGCGGGACGGGCGCCGGCGGTGCCGCGGGTGCGCCGGTCCGGTGCGCGCCGGTCCGGTGCCGGTCGGCCGCGGCCGCCGGGCCGGGCGCGGCCCGACGAGGCTCGGCCGCCGCGGGACGGGCGGGGGTCCTGGGGCACGCGGTCAGGCCGGGACGGCGACGGGCGCCTCGGCGGGCTCGTCGTGCGCGTCCGCGCGCTCCGGCTCCGTGCCGGCACCGGCCGCCGGCAGCGCCGTCGCGATCTCGTCGGGCACCCCCACGGCCCGCATGACGAAGGCGACGGTCTGCTCGATCGCCCGCTCGCGCTCGGGGCCGTCGTCGGGCACGCCGCGGCCGGACAGGCACGCGTTCACCAGCGGGACGGTCGTCTCGAGGGACTGGTCGGGGAACACGCCGGACGCGATGCCGTCGGTGAGGATGTCCCGCAGGATGCGCTCGACGACGACGACGTGCTCGCGCACGCGCGCCTGGGTCTGGCGGGACAGCACCGAGCGCAGCTCGGGCCCGGGGGCCAGGTGGTAGACCCGCTTGAGCTGGATCTGCTGGCTGACGTAGGTGCGCAGGCGCTCGACCGGGTCGTCGAGGTCGTCGAGCGAGCGCTGCAGCGTCGCGGCGTACTGCTCGGTCTCGTGCGTGATGAACCCGACCAGGAGGGCTTCCTTGTCCGGGAAGTGGTTGTAGACCGCGGTGCGGCCCACGCCGGCGGACTGCGCGATCTCGGCGAGCGTGATCGCGTCGAACCCCTGCTCGGTCATGAGCGTCGACAGCGCTGCGAACAGCTTCTGCCGGGTCTGCTCGCGGTGCTCGTGCAGGGACCCGCCGATGATCTTGGGCATGCTGACAGTCTGACACAGAACGTCAGAACATCTCGCCGGGGGTGGCGCGGAGGCCGTTCCTCCCTAGACTCGGGGGACGGCCGCTGGAGGGCGGGAGGTGCGTGTGTCGACGACGACGGAGCACCCCGACGTGCGCGCGGCGCAGGAGGACTTCGTCTCCACGGGCCGGGTCAACAGCAAGGTGCGCCGGCTCGTCGCGGACTCCTGGCGCCGCAGCCGCCGCAGCGGCGTGGACCCCGAGCGACCGGCGCCGCGCAGCGACCTGTCCGACAACGACCTCGCCGGCCTGCGCCGCGAGACCCCGCTGACCGCCGCGCTCCCGGTGGCCCGGCGGCTCCTGCTGGACGCCGACCCGCAGTGGGTCGCCGCGCTCACGGACGCGACCGGCCGGCTGCTGTGGATCGACGGGAACCGCCGGGTGCGGCACGCGGTCGGGCGCGCCGGCTTCGTGGAGGGTGCGGTGTGGAGCGAGGACTGCGCGGGCACCAACGCGCCCGGCACGGCGCTCGCGACCAACCGCGAGGTGCAGGTGGTCGGCTCGGAGCACTGGGCGCGACCCGTGCACCCGTGGAGCTGCGCGGCGGCGCCGCTGCACGACTCGAGCGGGCGCGTGCTCGGCGTCCTCGACATCACGGGTGGTCCCGAGGTCGCGTCCGGGATGGCGATGCAGCTGGTGCGCGCGACCGCGACGGCCATCGAGGCGACCGTCGGGCGCGGCACGACGAGCCCGACGGCGGGTCCCCCCGCCCCGACCCTGCGGGTGCTCGGCAGCCAGGGCGGCACGCTCGTGGTGGACGGTGCGGCGCACCGGCTGTCCCGGCGGCACGCGGAGATCCTGCTGCTGCTCGCCGAGCACCCGGCGGGGCTGTCCGCCGACGAGCTCGCGGTGCTGCTGAGCGAGTCCGAGCTCAGCGGTGTCACCGTGCGGGCCGAGGTCTCGCGGCTGCGGCGCGCGGTCGGCCCGCTGCTGAGCGAGTCGCGGCCGTACCGGCTGACGCGCGCCGTGCGGACCGACGTGGACGGGGTGCGCGCGGCCCTGGCGCTCGGCGACGTCGCGGACGCCGTCGGGTCCTACACCGGCCCCGTCCTGCCGCGGTCGTCCTCGCCCGGCGTCGCGCGCGTCCGCGCCGCGGTGTCCGACGAGGTGCGCGCGGCCGTCCTGGCCTCGCGCGACCCGCGCGTGATCATCCGGTGGGCCGCGTCCGACGAGGGGGCCGACGACTTCGGTGCGTGGCGGACGCTCGCGGCGGCGAGCGTGCCGGGCTCGGCGGGCCACCTGCGCGCGGTGGCGCAGCTCCGCCGCCTCGAGGCCGAGCTGGGACGTCCGGCCGGCGCCTGAGCGTCGCCGGCGGTCCGCGGGCGCGTGTCGGTGGGGTCGTCTAGCGTCGCCGGCATGAGCGAGCAGACGACGATCGAGCGCTACGACGAGGGTGCGGCGGGGATGCAGGCGGCGATCGACGCGGTGTCGCCGGCCGGCTGGGACGCGGCGTCGCCGTGCGCGGGCTGGACGGGCCGGGACGTGGTCGCGCACCTGGTCGACTCGCAGCGTGACCTCCTGGCGCGGCACGGGGCGGAGCTGGGTGCTCGGCCGGACCTCGCCGACCCCTCCGCCGCCTGGCGGGTGCACACGGCGCAGGTGCACGAGGCGCTGGCGCGTCCGGGCTTCGTCGAGCAGGAGTACGAGAGCCTGGGCAGCACGACCACGGTCGGCGCGACCCTCGACACGTTCATCGGGTTCGACATGGTCGCGCACCGGTGGGACGTGACGGCGGCGGACGGCCGCGCGTACCCGTTCGAGGACGCCGACCTGGACGTCATCGAAGGGCTCGTCGCCGCGATGGGAGAGATGATCCGGAGCGACGGCGTGTGCGGGCCGGCGCTCGAGGTCGGTCCCGACGCGGACCGTCAGACGCGCGCGCTGGCGGCCCTGGGCCGCTCCGCGGACGTCGGGTGACCGTGGCCGGGGCGGGCAGGACGAGCAGCAGGACGACGAGCACGACGGAGGCGATGACGTGGCGCTGATCGGTGCGCACGCGCACGGCGAGGACCCGGTCGCCGCGGCGGCCGAGGTCGGCGCGGACTGCGTGCAGATCTTCCTGGCGGACCCGCAGGGCTGGAAGAAGCCCGTGCCCCGCCCGGACGCCGACGCCCTGACGGCGAGCGGGCTCGGGATCTACGCGCACGCGCCCTACCTGGTCAACGTCGCGTCGACCAACAACCGCATCCGGATCCCGAGCCGGAACATGGTCGCCCAGCACACCGCCGCCGCCGCGGCGCTGGGGGTGCGCGGGCTCGTCGTGCACGGCGGTCACGTGGGGGACGGGGACGACGTCGCGGTCGGGGTCGAGAACTGGCGCAAGCTGTTCGAGCGCGCGCAGTTCCCGGTGCGCGTCCTGGTGGAGAACACCGCGGGCGGGGAGAACGCGTGCGCCCGCACCCTGGACCGGATCGCGATGCTCTGGGACGCGATCGGGCAGTACGACGTCGGGATCTGCCTGGACACCTGCCACGCGTGGGCCGCGGGGGAGGACCTCGAGACGATCGTCGAGCGCCTCGTGGCGATCACCGGGCGCATCGACCTGGTGCACGCCAACAGCTCGCGGGACGAGGCCGGGTCGAGCCGCGACCGGCACGCGAGCTTCGCCAAGGGGACGATCCCGCCCGAGCTCATCGCGCACGTGGTCCGCGAGGCGGGCTGCGACGCGCTGGTCGAGACGCCGGCCGAGCGCCAGCACGAGGACATCGCCTTCCTGCGGGCGGCGCTCGCGGGCTGACCGGGTTCGGCCAGGCACGACCGGGCACGGCTACGTACGGCCGGATACGGCAGATGCGGCCAGGTCCGGGAGGCGGAGCGACGCCGCCGCGTCAGCAGAGCTCGACGAGCGCGTCCAGGCCGGTCACGGTGAGCACGGTCAGCACCGAGCCGGTGGCCCCGCGCACGCGCAGGTGGGCGGGCCGCAGCGCCGGCATCAGGCTCACGACCAGCGCGAGCACCGACGAGTCGATGAACGTCGCCTCGCTGAGGTCGATCTCGGTGACCCCGGCGGCGGCGAGGGCGCGGCCCAGCGCGATCGGGTCCAGCCCCTCGCGCGCGCACGTCTGCTCGACCGTGAGCGCGTCCGCCGCTCCCGTGATCCGCAGCACGTGCGGCTCCCGCTCGTCGACGGCGATGGTGCCCGGCGCCTCGGCGTCGAGCGGGTCGCTCGGCGGGGAGCCGGTGCGTCCGCCGTCGCCGTCCCGGCCGGTGCGCGACGTGGTCCCGGTGCCCTCCATCCCGACCTCCTCCCGGCGTGGGGGCGGGCGCCGTGACCCTGGCTCGACCCCGGCCGCCCGGCTCCAGGCTCGCACCCTGGCGGCGGCGCCGCAGGTCGGACGGCTCGTCGGAACGGGCTGCCGGACCCTGCAACGGTGCTGCAACCCTCGCGTGCCTAGCGTCGCGTGCAGCGCGCGGCAACGGTGCCGCGCTCCGGCCGCCCCGCCCCCGGGCGCCCGGCGCACCCGAAGGGAGCCCGACGATGACCGTCTACGCAGCACCCGGCACCCCCGACAGCCTGGTCACGTTCCGCGACCGCTACGACCACTGGATCGGCGGCGAGCTCGTCGCGCCCACCAACGGCCGCTACTTCGACAACCCGTCGCCCGTCACGGGCCGCACGTTCGCGGAGGTCGCCCGCGGCGACGCCGACGACATCGAGCTCGCGCTGGACGCCGCGCACGGGGCGGCGCGCGCGTGGGGCAAGACGTCCGCGACCGAGCGCGCGATCGTCCTCAACAAGATCGCCGACCGGATGGAGGAGAACCTCGAGATGCTCTCCGTCGCGGAGACGTGGGAGAACGGCAAGCCGATCCGCGAGATCCTGGCGTGCGACCTGCCGCTGGCGATCGACCACTTCCGCTACTTCGCGGGCGCGATCCGGGCGCAGGAGGGGTCGATCTCCCAGATCGACGAGGACACCGTCGCGTACCACTTCCACGAGCCGCTGGGCGTGGTCGGGCAGATCATCCCGTGGAACTTCCCGCTCCTGATGGCGACGTGGAAGCTGGCGCCCGCCCTCGCGGCCGGGAACGCGGTGGTGATCAAGCCGGCCGAGCAGACGCCGGTGTCGATCCTGGTGCTCATGGAGCTCCTGGCGGACCTGCTGCCGCCGGGCGTCGTCAACGTGGTCAACGGGTTCGGCGCGGAGGCGGGCAAGCCGCTCGCGTCGTCGTCGCGGATCCGCAAGATCGCGTTCACGGGCGAGACGACGACGGGCCGGCTGATCATGCAGTACGCCAGCCAGAACATCATCCCCGTGACGCTCGAGCTGGGCGGCAAGAGCCCCAACCTGTTCTTCGAGGACGTCGCGCGGGCGAAGGACGACTACTACGACAAGGCGCTCGAGGGCTTCGCGATGTTCGCCCTCAACCAGGGCGAGGTGTGCACGTGCCCGTCCCGCGCGCTCATCCAGGAGTCGATCTACGACGACTTCCTGGCCGACGGCATCCGGCGCGTGGAGGCGATCAAGCAGGGCAACCCGCTGGACACCGAGACGATGATCGGCGCGCAGGCGTCCAACGACCAGCTCGAGAAGATCCTCAGCTACATCGACATCGGCAAGGCCGAGGGCGCCAAGGTGCTCACGGGCGGCGAGCGCGCGCACCTGGACGGCGACCTGGCGGACGGCTACTACATGCAGCCGACCGTGTTCGAGGGCAAGAACTCGATGCGGATCTTCCAGGAGGAGATCTTCGGCCCGGTGGTCGCGGTGACGTCCTTCGCCGACTACTCCGACGCGATCCACACGGCCAACGACACCCTGTACGGGCTGGGGGCAGGCGTCTGGTCGCGCGAGCAGGCGATCGCCTACCGCGCCGGCCGCGACATCGAGGCCGGGCGGGTGTGGACCAACTGCTACCACGCGTACCCGGCGGCCGCGGCGTTCGGCGGCTACAAGGGCTCGGGCGTCGGCCGCGAGAACCACAAGATGATGCTCGACCACTACCAGCAGACCAAGAACCTGCTGGTGAGCTACTCGGGCACCAAGCTCGGCTTCTTCTGACCGGACCGGCACGGGGAGCCCGGGTGGTCCGCCGCCGGCACGAGGCGGCGGACCACCCGGGGCCTGAGGAGCGAGGAGGCGTGGCGTGGTCGAGCGGGTGGCGGTGACCGCGGCGGCGGCGGAGCTGCTGCGCGCGTTGCGGGCGCAGCACGGGGAGCTGATGTTCCACCAGTCCGGGGGGTGCTGCGACGGCTCGTCGCCCATGTGCTACCCCGCGGGCGACTTCCTCACGGGGGACGTCGACGAGCACCTGGGCGACCTGCAGGTGGGCGACGAGGACACCGGCCCCGTGACGGTGCCGGTGTGGATGACCAAGGCGCAGTACGAGTACTGGAAGCACACCCACCTGACCATCGACGTGGTGCCGGGCCGCGGCGCGGGGTTCAGCCTCGAGGCCCCGGAGGGCGTCCGCTTCCTGATCCGCTCCCGTCTCCTCACGGATGCGGAGCACGCGGACCTCACGGCCGCGGGCGTCCTCTGACCGGTGCCCCCGAGAGCCGGCCGGGCGCGCTAGCGTCGGGGCATGGCGGATGGTCAGATCGTGCCCGACGAGAAGGACTGGACCTGGGTGCTGCACGAGCGGTGCGGCGAGTGCGGCTTCACGGCCGCCGACGTCGAGCCGGAGCAGATCGGCGCGACCGTGCGGGACCTGGTCCCGCGCTACCTCGCGGCGCTGCACCGCGACGACGCGCGGCAGCGGCCGGAGCCGGGCGTGTGGTCCACGCTCGAGTACGGCGCGCACGTGCGGGACGTGTTCCGGGTGTTCGACGAGCGCCTGGCGCTGATGCTCGCGCACGAGGACCCGCTGTTCGCGAACTGGGACCAGGACGCGACCGCGGTCGAGGACCGGTACGACGAGCAGGACCCGGTGGTCGTCGCCGAGGAGCTGGCCGACGCGGGCGAGGCCGTGGCGGCCGCGTTCGACGCCGTCCCGCACGACGCGTGGGAGCGCACGGGCCGGCGTTCCAACGGCTCGTTCTTCACCGTGCGGACGCTGGGCCAGTACTTCCTGCACGACGTGGTGCACCACGTGCACGACGTCCGCGCCTGACCCGCTCGCCCCGCCCGGGGCACCCCGCCCGGGGCACCCCGCGTGGGGTGCGTTGCGTCACCTCGGACGCGCAGTTGTCCACAGGGTTACGCACATCGTGGAAATCGTCACGAGCATGCCTGTGGACGACGGTGGACAACGTCCCGGGACCGGTGGACGACGGTCCACGTCGGCAGCCCGAGCCCGGGTTGTCAACACGGCCGTCACACGCCCGTAGCACCCGGTGCGGTCACCGGCCCTAGCGTGCGGCGCATGGACGTGGCTCTCCCGCCGGTGCTCGACGGCCGCAGCGTGCTCGCACTGCCCACGGGCGGCCCGGACGTCCTCGCCCTGGCGTCGGCGTGGTTCGCCGACGCCGCGTGGCTCCGCGAGCCCGTCGCGGCGCGGACCTCGACCGAGCGACCGATGACGGGCGCACGGTTCCGCGGCATGGTCGTCGAGGACGCGGTGGCCGCGCAGCCGGGCGAGCTGCGCCTGACCGGCGCGAGCACGCTCGTCGGACCGCACCCGCTCGACGCCGACGCCACCCGGGCGAGCGGGCTGCGTGTGGCCGGTCCGCTCGCGCTGTACGCGCTCGCGGGCGAGGAGACCGCGCAGGTCCGCGGCTGGTGCGTCGCCGCCGCGCGGCACGCAGCCGGGGCGGTGGTCCCGGCGCAGCGCGCGCAGGCGGTCGTCCCCGACCCGGCGGCCGCGGTCGACCTGACGCTGTGGTCGCCCGTGCCGCTCGCGCCGGCCGAGGTGCTCGCGGTGGTCCGGCCCGCGATGGTCGGCGCGCGCGTGCAGCCCACGGAGCTGCCCACGCCGGCCGGCGGGGGCCCGCAGCCGTGCGGGGTCACGGCGACGTTCGACTACGACGGCGAGGTGACGCTGAGCTCCGGGCGGCCGTTGGACGCGCCGCTGGTGCTCTCGACGCTCGGCTGGCGCGAGTACGGTCCGTGGGCGTACCGCGTCACGTGGCGGTCCCCCGACGAGGCCGCGGACTCGCCCCTCGCCGCGATCGCGCGGCAGCGCGTGGCGCCGACGCTCGCGCGCGTCGTCGCCGCCCTCCTGCGGTCCGCGGGCGGCACCGTGGTGGACGCGGGCGGGTTCGTCGTGGCGCCCGACGAGCTCGACCGCCGGTCCGCCGCGCGCCGCTGACCCGTCACTCGAAGACGGGCGACCCCGCGGGCACCAGGTCGACCTGCACCGTGAGCCGCGAGCCGGCCCCCTCGGTGAAGATCACGCCGCGCAGGGGCGGCACGTCGTGGTAGTCCCGGCCCCAGCCGAGCACGACGTACCGGTCGTCGACGAGCTGGTCGTTGGTCGGGTCGGCGTCCACCCAGCCCGCGCCGGGCAGCCAGACCGAGACCCACGCGTGGGACGCGTCGGCGCCCCGCAGCTTCTCGCGCCCGGGTGGCGGCTGGGTCTCGATGTAGCCGCTCACGTACCGGGCGGGCACGCCGTGCAGCCGCAGCGCCGCGACCATCAGGTGCGCGAAGTCCTGGCACACGCCCGTGCCCTGCGCGAGGAGCTGCGCCTGCGTCGTGTGCACGGTCGTCGAGCCCGTGCGGTACGTGAGCTCGTGCCGGATGCGGTGGCACAGGTCGACGATCACGTCGCCCAGCGGACGCCCGGGCGGGAACGAGGGCGCCGCCCAGGCGCGCACCTCGTCGACGAACGTCACGTGCGGGGACGGCAGCACCATCTCGCGCAGCGCGACCAGCACCTCGGGCGACGCCGCTGCCGCCTGGTCGCCCGTGACGACCGAGCGCGCCGCGTCGTCCCAGGCCACCCGCGGCAGCTCGGCGCGGTCGGGCCGGGTGCGGCTGACCTCGATCGTCGACCGCGCGGTCACGACGAGCCGGTCGTGCGGCTGGGTGACCGAGTAGAACGTGGTGCGGTTGCCGAAGTAGTCGACGTGCGACGCGGTGTCGGCCGGCCGGGGCTCGACGTCCACGCGCGTGGCCACGCAGGCCTGGCCGGGCACGTCGCGCGGCGTCATCACGGTGCGGCCGTAGGAGTCGGTCACCTGCTGCGGGTAGGTGTACGTGGTGCGGTGCACCAGGTCGTACGTGCGGCTCACGGCGCCTCCTCCTCGTCGGCCGCGTCCCACGGGTCGTCGAGGGCGCGCGCGGTCGCGGGGCGGGCGAAGTGGGCGGCCTGGATCTCGTCGGCGACCGCGAGCAGGCGCCAGTGCATCGACTCCAGGAGCTCCGCGAGGCGGGTGCGCCGGCCCTCGGCGTCGGGCTCCGCGGCCGCGACCGGGTCGAGCTCGGCGACCAGGTCCACCACGTCGGCGAGCAGGCGGTCGAGCTGCTCGGTCGAGCGCGAGCGCATGGCCGCGCCCGCCAGGTCCTCGGTGAGCCGCGCGAGGCTGAACGCCAGCGAGCGCGGGTTGTCCTCGTCGCGCACCAGGAGGTCGAGCAGGCCGGCCACGCCCGCGTCGTCGGGGTAGAGCCGGCGGAACGTGATCGAGGAGTCGTGCGCGAGCAGCAGCGAGTCGACCACGTGCGCCTCGACGGGCCGCGGGAGCAGGTCGACGAGCGTGCGCTGCAGCGACACGACGAGGTGCTGCGCCCGCTCCACGCGGCGGCCCGCGTCGAGCAGGTGCCAGCCGACGTCCCGCACCAGGCCCTCGGCGACGATGCCCGCGACCGCGAGCAGACCCTCGAGGGTCCGGTCCAGGACGGGGCGCAGGCCGGCGGTCGCGGCTCGGGGCTCGTCGGCGTCGTCCGTCCCCCGCTGCCGCGCACGCTCGGTGCGCAGCGCGCGGTCGATGCGGGCCAGCGGCCCGAACGTGTCGGTGGAGAGCTGGTCGCGCGCCGCGGCGGCGGCCGCGTGGATCCCGCGGACGGAGGCGGCGACGGAGTCCGGCCGCGCGCGGTCGAGCGCGAGCGCGCGCAGCGTCGGCTGGTCGGCGACGTCCGGGTCCCGCACCGCGGCGACCAGGGCGGCGAGCGCCCGCCCGCCGGCGGAGCGGGGACGGCCGTGGAAGTCGTCCCAGCGGTCGACGACGACGCGCAGGTCGCGCACCTGGTCCTCGGCGCGCTCGGCGTATCGGCCGAGCCAGAACAGGTTCTCCGCGGTGCGCGGCGAGATGCCGACCGGCCCGCGGCGCCGCACGGCGGTCGACGCGACCGGTAGGTCCGCGGGCTCGGTGCTCGGGTCGGTCTGCGCGGTCAGCACCCACACGTCCTTGGCGACCGCGCCGGTGCTCGACGAGACGACCGGACCGGCCGCCACCCGGCCGAGCCCGCCGGCCATGACGGTGTAGCTGCCGCGGTGCGCGACGGCGAACGTGCGCAGCACGCCCACGCCGGCACCGCGCTCGTCGGAGGCCGTCGGCGCCGTCGGCCCGCTCGACTGCCCGGTCGGCTCCGCCGCCTCGACGACCGCGCCGCCGCCGACGCGCTCCTGCCCCGACCAGCGCCACGGCTCGGCGGCGATGCGCGCGGCGATCGCGTCGCGGCCGGCCGCGTCGAGCGTCCAGCCCAGGACCGCGCTGTCCTCCCGGGACGACGGCACGAGCACCAGCTCGTCGAGCCGCGCGAGCACGTGCGCGAGCGACGCGGCCTCGCCGCACCACCACGTGGGCGCGGACGGCAGGAGCAGGTCCTGGCCGAGCACGGTCCGGGCGAGGCGGGGCAGGGACGCGAGCACCGCGGGGTTCTCGAGCACGCCCGAGCCGAGCGGGTTGACCACCGACACGTTGCCGGCGCGCAGCGCACGGACCAGACCGGGCACGCCGAGCCGCGAGCCCGCGCGCAGGTCGAGCGGGTCGCACCACGGCGCGTCGACGCGGCGCAGCAGCACGTCGACGGGCTCCGCGCCGCCGATCGCGCGCATCCACACGCGACCCTCGCGGACCACGAGGTCCGAGCCCTCCACGAGCGGCAGGCCCAGCATCGACGCGAGGTAGGCCTGGTCGAACGCGGTCTCGCTGCCCGGGCCGGGGGTGAGCATCGCGATGCGCGGCTCGTCGGCCGACGGCGGGGCCACGTCCCGCAGCGTCTGGCGCAGCGCGCGGAAGAAGGGACCCAGGCGCTGGATCGGGGTCTGCCGGTACAGGCCCGCGAGCACCTGCGCGACGACGCGGCGGCCCTCCATCGCGTACCCCGCGCCCGAGGGCGCCTGCGCGCGGTCCGCGATGGCGTACCAGCCGCCGTCGTCGCCGCGCGCCAGGTCCGTGGCGGTCAGGACGAGCTCGCGGCCGCCCGGCAGCCGCAGTCCGTCGACGGCCCGCAGGAAGCCGGGGTGCCCGACGACCGCGGTGGGCGGCAGCAGCGTGTCGGTCAGGAGCCGGCGCGTCCCGTACAGGTCGGCCAGGACCGCGTCGAGCAGCTCGGCGCGCTGGACCAGGCCGGCGTCGAGGCGCGCCCACTCCTCCTCGTCGACCACGACGGGCTGCGGATCCAGGCGCCACGGGCCCTGGTCGCCGTCCGCGCCGTACGTGACGCCGTGGTCCGCGAGCAGCGACTCGGCGTCCGCGCGGGCCCGCCGCAGCTCGTCCTCGGTCGGCGGGGGAGGTGCTCCCGGCAGGCCGCTCCAGACGTCCTCCGCGCGCACGTCGCCCGGCGCGGGCGTGGACAGCGCGTCGATCACACGCAGAGTCTGGCGCATGCGCCGGCCGGCGGGGCTTGCGGCGCAGGGGACGAGATGCGACGAGGACGCGGGGACGCCGGTGTCGTCCGGGTTCGGGGGCATCCGGCGCGGGCTGCCGGGAGGTGCCACGGCGACGACCCGTTCCGTGCCCGAGAGCGGTGCTGCTGTGGGCCCCGTGCGCGCCTCGGGGCGGGATCGCGCTGCGCACGTGGCGCGCGGCGCCCGGCGGTCGCGGCGCGTGTGACGTCGGCCACGACCTCTCCGGCCGCGCGCCGGCCGGTCGATAGGACGGCTGTCCGGACGTCCGGTCCGGCGGGTCGAGACGGGAACGCACGATGCGTGGCTGGAGCGGGCAGTCGATCGGGCTGCGCATGTCCCTGGTGTTCGGGCTGATGACCGCGGCCATCGTGGCCGCGATCGCGCTGGGGGTCGTGACCGCTCAGACGCAGCGCGCGTACGCCCAGAGCATCGCCCAGGCCGACCGCATCGTCCGGCTCGCCGAGGAGGCGCGCTTCCAGATCGCCGACGCGACCGGCTGGCAGGGGCTCGTCGTCGCCGACGTGGCGGCGCTCGGTCCGCAGGACGCGCTCGCGGACGACTCGTACAACCGCGGCTCGCTGCTGGAGACCGAGGACGCCGTGCGGACGTGGCTCGCCGACCTCGACACCACGGGCGCCACGCCCGCCGAGCAGACCGCGTTCGCGGGCCTCGACGGCGCGTGGGAGTCGTTCTTCGCCGGGGACGACGAGGTGGTCGCCCTGCTCGCCACCGGTGACCCCGCCGACTACCGCGCCGCCCTGACCTCGATCAACGAGGGTGCCGCGGGGGCGTCGTACGACGAGGTCCTCGACCTCGCCGAGACCGCGCAGTCCTCCGCGCGCGAGCGCGTCGAGGTGCTGCGCGACGAGCAGCGCGCGGCGCAGGAGCGCGGCACGCTCGTGCTCGTCGTCGTCGGGCTGCTCACGGCCGCGTTCGCGACGTACGCGGCCCGCAAGGTCACGCGCGACGTCGCCCGCCCGGCCGCGCGCATCCGCGAGGTCGCGCTCGCGCTCGCCCAGGGCGACCTCACCCAGCGGACCGGCCTCACGGGCGGCGGGGAGATCTCGCTCGCGGGCGCCGCGATCGACGGGGCGATGGAGTCGGTCGCCGCGCTCGTCGGGAAGGTCGCGCGGACCGCGGACCGGACCACGGGCACCGCGGGCGAGCTGCGGGAGGTCTCGTCGACCGGCGCCCGGGCGGCCCGTGAGACGTCGGCGCAGATCGGCGTCGTCGCGGCGGCGGCGGACCAGGTGTCGCGCAACGTGCAGGCGGTCGCGGCGGGTGCCGAGCAGATGGGCGCCTCGATCCGCGAGATCGCGCAGAACGCGACGCAGGCCGCGAAGGTGGCCGGCCAGGCGACGACGGTCGCGGCCTCCACCAACGACACCGTGACGCGGCTGGGCGTCTCCTCCCAGGAGATCGGCAACGTCGTCAAGGTCATCACCTCGATCGCGGAGCAGACCAACCTGCTCGCCCTGAACGCCACCATCGAAGCGGCGCGCGCGGGCGAGGCGGGCAAGGGGTTCGCGGTCGTGGCCGGTGAGGTCAAGGAGCTCGCGAACGAGACCGCGCGCGCCACCGAGGACATCGCGCGCCGCGTCGAGGCCATCCAGCACGACTCGAGCGGCGCTGCCGCGGCGATCGACGAGATCTCCGCGATCATCGCGTCGATCAACGACTACCAGCTCACGATCGCCTCGGCGGTCGAGGAGCAGACGGCGACGACGAACGAGATGTCGCGGGGTGTCGCCGAGGCGGCGCAGGGAGCGGGCGAGATCGCCGCCAGCATCACCGGCGTGGCCACCGCGGCGGACGCGAGCTCGCAGGCGCTGGCCGAGGTGGACGAGCACATGGACGGCGTCGTGGCGCTGGCCGGCGACATGTCCGGCACGATCGCCGCGTTCCGCCTCTGAGGCGGGGCGACCAGATCAGGGGCGACCACCTCGACGGCGACCGCGTCAGGGAGCGGGTGACGGGAATCGAACCCGCGCCATCAGCTTGGGAAGCTGAAGTTCTACCATTGAACTACACCCGCGTGACCTTCACTTGACCGTCCCGGGGATCCCGGCGCCGGTCGAGCTCGGCCCCGACAGCATACCCACGCACCGCGCCGCCGCGAAAAGCCGGGCGGTGGCCGGTGCGGAGGCGTCAGGCCGGGAGCGCCAGGACCTGGTCGCGGACCACGCGGCGCAGGACCTTGCCCACCTGCGAGCGCGGGAGGTCCGGCAGCACGACGAGCCGGCGCGGCACGGCGTAGCGAGCGAGGTGCCGCGCGCACCAGTCGCGCACGGCCGCGAGGTCGACGTCCTGCCCCTCGTCGAGCACGACGGCGGCGACGACGGACTCGCCCAGGTCCCCGCCCGGCACGCCGACCACCGCGACGTCGCGGATGCCGGGCATGGTGCGCAGGTGGTCCTCGACCTGCGAGGGGTACACCTTGAAGCCGCCGGTCACGATCATCTCCTTGATCCGGTCGACGAGGACGACGAACCCGTCGTCGTCGACGCGGACCACGTCGCCGGTGCGCAGCCAGCCGTCGGGCAGGAGCTGCTCCGCGGTCTCGTCGGGCCGCCCCCAGTACCCGGCGAACACCTGCGGCCCGCGCACCAGCAGCTCGCCCGGCTCGCCGCGCGCCACGTCCGCGGTGACGTCCTGCTGGGAGACGACCCGCACGTCGGTCCCCGGGAACGGCAGCCCGAGCGCGCCGGGCCGCCGGGACGCGTCGAACGGGTTGCCGAGCGCGACCGGGGACGTCTCCGTCATGCCGTAGCCCTCGACGACGAGCCCGTCCGTCGCCTCCTCCCAGCGCCGGGCGGTCGCCGCCGGCAGCGCCATGGCGCCGCTGATCGCGTGCGTGAACGAGCGCAGGGAGACGCCGGCCTCCTCGGCGGACGTGACCAGGCGGTCGAGCATCGGCGGGACCGCCGGCAGGAAGGTGCCGGGCCGGCGGCGCTGCGCCGCGAGGACCAGCGCGGGGTCGAACGAGGGCAGCACGACGAGCGTCGCGGCGATCCGCACCGCGTAGGACAGGCAGAGGGTCAGCCCGAACGCGTGGAAGAACGGCAGCACGCCGTAGACCACCTCGCGTCCGCGCTCGTGCCGCGTCCACGCGTGCCCCTGCACGGCGTTCGCGACCAGGTTGCGGTGCGTCAGCACGGCGGCCTTGGGCGTGCCCGTGGTCCCGCCGGTGTACTGCAGCAGGGCCACGTCCGACGAGGACGGGCGGGGGTGGTCGGCCGGCAGGGGGGTCGCGGCGTGCACGAGCCGGTGCCACAGCGGGACGTCGGCCGGGACCGGGCCGCGCATCGCCGCGGCGGTCCGCCGCGCCCTGGCCACGGGCAGCCGCAGCGCCCACCGCGACGCGCGGGGCAGGTCGTGCGCCAGGTCGACGGCGACGACCGCGCGCAGGTCCGTGCGGTCGCGGGCCTCGAGCACCGCGGGCACGGCCTTGGTCCACACGAGCGCGACCGACGCACCGGAGTCGGCGAGCTGGTGCGCGAGCTCGCCGGCCGAGTACGTCGGGTTGTGCCCGACGACCACGCCGCCGACCCGCAGCACGGCCTGGAACGCCACGAGGTGCTGGGTCGAGTTCGGCAGCGCGATCGCCACGCGGTCACCGGGCCGGACGCCGAGTGCGAGCAGGGCGCCCGCGGCGCGCGCGACCTCGTCGGCCAGCTCGGCATACGTGGTCGTCGCGCCCAGGAAGTCGACCGCGACGCGCTGCGGGTGGTCCGTCGCGGCACGCTCGAGCGCGGCCGTGAGCGGCTCGTCGGGGAGCGTGGGGAGGTCGACGGGGGAGGCCACCCGGAAGCTCTCGGGTGTGGTGCCCGTCACGGGCGAGGTCATGCGACCACCGTAACCTACGGAACCGTAAGTTACTACTCCGTAACCACGACGGCGCGCGCCAGGAGAGAGATGGGCCCGCGGCCGGACCGGAGGTGGTGGGATCGGGGGATGGCGCCGATCATCCGTCCGTTCCACCCGTCCGACCTGCCGGGCGTCTACCGGCTGTGCCTGCTCACCGGGGAGGCGGGCGGCGACGCGAGCGGCCTCTACCGCGACCCGGACCTGCTTGGGCACCTGTACGCCGGGCCGTACCCGGTCGCGGACCCGTCGCTGACGTTCGTCGTGGCCGACGACGACGGCGTCGTGGGCTACGTGGTGGCGACCGCGGACTCCCTCGGCTTCGCCCGGTGGCTCGACGAGCACTGGTGGCCGGTGCTGCGCGCGCAGCACCCCCGGGTCGGCGACCCGGGCGACGGCACGCAGGACCACGTCCTGGTCGAGCGCATCCACACCTGGCCCACCGCACCCGAGCCGCAGTACGACGAGTTCCCCGCGCACCTGCACATCGACCTGCACCCGCGGCTGCAGGGCCAGGGCTGGGGCCGGCGGCTCATCGGCACGCTGGCCGAGGCGCTGCGCGCCCGCGGCGTGACGGGCGTCCACCTGGGCGTCGACGACCGCAACACCGGGGCGCAGGCCTTCTACGCTCGCCTCGGCTTCGAGACGTTCGCGGTCCACGACTGGGGCCGCACGCTGAGCCTGCGCCTGTGAGCGCTACGCGGTGGTGTCGACGTCCTGCCAGTCGATCAGCTCGTCCGCCGGCGGCACCTCGACGGTGACGCTCTCGTCGTCCCAGTCGCCGAAGGTCATGGTGGTCGTGACGCCCTGGAACTCCGAGACGGTCTGCACCGTCCGGCCCTCGGCGTCCAGCCACGCGTCGGAGGTCATCGTCTCCGGCAGCTGGGCCATGGCGTCCTCGAGCATGCCACCCAGGTTGCCCGACATCGCCTCGACGTAGGCCGCGGTGTCGAGCGTCATCGTGTAGTGCATGGCGGGGACGCCCGCGATCTCCTCGACCCCGACGGCCTCGAGCTCGACCAGGGCGTCGTCGAACTGCGCGTTCTGCCCCGCCTGCGCCAGCTGCTGCGGGTCCGGGAGCTGGCTCGCCAGGGGGTTCTGCGTGTCAGCCGGGTCGATGATGACGTACTTGTTCCCGGACAGCTCGCCCAGGTTCATGTAGTACATCCCGTCGGCGATCACCGTCGTGGCCTCCATGCCCTGCGACGTCATGGTCATGCCGACCCGGGTGTCCTCGTCGTCGAGCACCACGTCGTAGGCGAAGCTGAGCTCGTTCGGTCCGCCGGTGGCCGACATCGTGTAGCGGTACCGCGACACCTCCTGCATCGCCTGCTGGTTCACGTCGACGAACTGCTCGCGCGTCAGCTCCGCCGGCCCGTCCGGCGTGGACGGCTGGCCCGGGTCGCTCGCGACGTCGCTCGGTGCCGAGGTCGCCGAGACGGTCTCGGCCGGCCCGCCCGCGGAGTCCGTGCCGCACGCGGTCAGGACGAGGGCGAGTGCCGCAGCCGAGCCGACGGCGAAGGCACGGGTGGTGGCGCGCATGCGTGTGTCCCCCTGGGGTCTGGTGCTGGTCGGCAGTCATGGTGCCAGCCGACCGACGGACACACAGGGTCGAAAGGTCCCCCGGGGCAATCTTCACCCGGATGCGCGCCGCCGCGACCCGGCGGCACGCACCGGGAGGTCAGCTGCCCAGCGAGGCGAACGGGTCCACGTCGGTGAGCTGGTCCGCGCTCGGCGCCTCGACGCGGATGCTCGAGTCGTCCCAGTCGGAGAAGACCGACTCGGACGTGAAGCCCATGATCTCCGTGGTGCTCTTCACCAGGCGGTTGTCCGCGTCGAGCCAGTAGTCGGTGGAGAGCGTCGTGCCGTCGCCCGCGTCGGGCGCGGCCGTCTCGCCCGCCAGGCCTCCGAGGGCGTCGGTGACGGCCGACATGTCGAGCACCACCGTGTAGTGGGTGGTCGGGATGCCCGCGACGTCCTCCTCGCCCACCTTCTCGACGGACTGGATCGCGTCGTCGAGCGGCGCGAGCTGCTCCTTCAGCGAGCTGCTGTCCGCCATCTGCTGCAGCTGCTCGGCCATCGGGCTCGAGTCGCCGTCGAGCTTGAAGAACTTGCCGTCCGTCAGGGCACCCATGTTCATGTAGTAGTCGGACCCGACGAGGATCACGGTCGACTCCTGCCCCGCGGCCTTGGTGACCGACCTGGTGGAGACCTTGCCGCCCTGCACCACGACCTCGGCGACCGTGGTGGACTCGACGCCCGACCCGGTGGTGGTCGTGGTCATCCGGTAGCGCGTGTCCTGGCTCATCGCGCTCGAGAGGGCGTCGGCGAAGTTCTCCGCCGTGAGCTCGGCGCCGGCGTCCGTGCCCGCGCCGTCGCCGGCCGCGGGCGTGCTCGTCGTGGCGTCAGAGCCGGCGTCCTGGCCGGCGTCCTGCCCCGCGTCCTGGTCGGTGCCCTGCGAGACCGCCGTCTGCGCGGGCGCCGCCGTGCCGTCCGACGAGTCGCTGCACGCGGCGAGGGTGAGGGCGAGGGTCGCGGCGGCACCTGCGCCGACGATCCGGGTGATGGCACGCATGAGAGAGCTCCCCTGGTCGTGGATTCGCCACAATCCTGGCACGGCCGCGCCGGGTCGGCCGGGTCCGTCCACAGGCCTCACCCGGGTGATCCCGGTCACCCGGCCGGGCCGCCGCACGGGTCCGGTCACGCCTCCGAGGGCGTCACGTCCAGCGTGAACCGCGCCGTGCGGACCTCCTCGGGCTGCAGCTCGAGGACGCCGGTGCCGGGGACGCCCGCGGCGTGCAGCGTGAACGCGTCGTTGACGTTGGTCACGGGCTCGACGGCGAAGTACGCACGCCGCTGGGGCGCGTAGAGCACGACGTGCGAGTACGTCGGGTCCGCGGTGAGGTCCACGCGCACGCCCTCGTCGTACTGGATCCCGACCGTCCCGTCCCAGCCGGTCAGGACGTCGTCGACGAAGCCTGCGCCCAGCCGCCGGGGACGGCGGAAGTCCGCACGCGGCGGGACCGGGCCGGCCGGGCCGACCGCCATGCCCGCCTCGAGCGGGTAGCCGCGCTCGGCCGGCACGTGCAGCACGGGCTGCGCCGACGACGAGGGGGTGGCGCCCGGTGCCACCAGCGACCGGCGCAGGTACGGGTGGTGCCCGAACCCGGCCGGGAACGGCTCGACGTCCACGTTCTGCACGCTGGTCGAGACCGTCAGCCGGCCGCCGTCGAGCGCGTACGTCACGCGGGCGACGAACCGCCACGGGAAGTTGATCCCGATCAGGTCGCTCGTGTCGAGCGAGAGCGTCACCGACCCCGGCGAGCGTGCCTCGATGCCCCACGACGCGTACCGGGTGGCGCCGTGGATCGCGGTGCCGTCCGCGCCGTCGTGCTGCAGCCGCCAGGTCTGTCCCCGGTAGCGCAGCACGCCGCCGCGGACGCGGTTGGACCACGGGACCATGACAAAGCTCGCGCACCGCTCCGGCACGCCCCGGCCGCCGGCGGGCGTCGGCCGCAGGAGGTCGCGCCAGCCCTCACGCGTGCGGATCCGCCCGGCCGCGAGCGCCGCGCCGGTGTCCGGCAGCACGTCGAGCTCCCACACCCCGCTGCGGAGCCGGAGCACGCGCGGGTCGAGCTCGACGCCCGACTCCTCGTCGACACCGGGCGCAGCGGTCATCGTGGTTCCCCCTCGGCTGTCAGAGCGTGACCTCGACGCGCACGGTCGAGCCGGCGGGCGCGTAGGGGACCAGGTTGCCCTCGACGGGCGTGCCGTCGACGACGAGCGAGCCGCGGGCGCCGTCGGCGCCCGAGTTCGTCACGACGATCTCGTACGTCGCGCCGCGCGCGACGCGCGTCACCGTGAACTGCGGCACCTCGGGGCCGATCTGCGGGTCGACGACGAGCCCGTCGTAGTCGGTCCGCACGCCGAGCAGGTGCTGCGAGACGGTGACGAAGTTCCACGCCGCGGTGCCGGTGAGCCAGGAGTTCTTGGCCTCGCCGTGGCGGACCGCCTCCTTGCCCGCGATCATCTGCGCGTACACGTACGGCTCGAGGCGGTGCACGTCGGAGATGTCCTCGCGGTACGCCGGCGTGATGCGCTTGTAGTAGTCGAACGCGCGCGCGCCGCGGCCCAGCACCGTCTCGGCGATGATCACCCAGGGGTTGTTGTGGCAGAAGATGCCACCGTTCTCCTTGTACCCGGGCGGGTACGTCGAGACCTCGCCCATGTGTACCTGGTAGGTGGTGTACGCCGGGTACTGCAGCACCATGCCGTGGTCGGTCGCCAGCATCTCGTTGACCGCGTCGAGCGCCTGGACCGCCGGCGCGGACTCGTCGTGCGGTCCCTCGCCCACGCCGACGCCCGCCATCACGGCGAAGCCCTGCGGCTCGATCCAGATCTTGCCCTCGTCGTGCGCGTCGGTGCCGATCGGGTTGCCGTAGTAGTCGTACGCCCGCAGGAACCAGCGCCCGTCCCAGCCGTCCGTGAGGATCGCCTGGCGCATCTCGGCGACGAGGTCGCGCGCCCGGGCGGCGACGTCGGCGAGGCCGCGGCGCTCCGCGAGCTCGGCGTACTGCTCGCCGTAGAGCACGAACTGCGCGGCGATGAACACCGACTCGGCGACCCCGCCCGCCTGGTTCTCGGTGGTCTGGAAGGACTCGCCGGGGGTGGTCGAGAAGCAGTTGAGGTTGAGGCAGTCGTTCCAGTCGGCCCGGCCGATCAGGGGCAGGCCGTGCGGGCCGCGGTTCGCGACCGTGAACTCGAACGAGCGCGTGAGGTGCTCGAACAGCGGGACCTCGGTGCCGTCCTCGTTGTCGAACGGCACGGGCTCGTCGAGGATCGAGAAGTCGCCCGTCTCCTTGACGTACGCCGCGGTGCCCGCGATGAGCCACAGCGGGTCGTCGTTGAAGCCGGAGCCGATGTCGTTGTTCCCGCGCTTCGTGAGCGGCTGGTACTGGTGGTACGCCGAGCCGTCGGGGAACTGCGTCGAGGCGATGTCGATGATCCGCTCGCGCGCGCGCTCGGGGATCAGGTGGACGAAGCCGAGCAGGTCCTGGTTGGAGTCGCGGAAGCCCATCCCGCGCCCGATCCCGGTCTCGAAGAACGAGGCCGAGCGGGACATGTTGAACGTGACCATGCACTGGTACTGGTTCCACACGTTGACCATGCGGTCGAGCTTCTCGTCGTCCGAGCGGACCGAGTACGTCGACAGCAGCCGGGTCCAGTGGTCCTGCAGCTCGACGAGCGCGGCGTCCGCCTGCTCCGCGGTGGCGAACCGGCCCAGCAGCGCGTGCGCGCGCTCCTTGTTGACCACCTGGTGGGCGTCGTCCGCCCACTTCTCCTCGTCGGGGTTCTCCACGTAGCCCAGCACGTAGACCAGGTCGCGGGACTCGCCGGGCGCGAGCTCGACGACGACCGAGTGCGAGCCGATCGGGTACCAGCCGGACGCGACCGAGTCGGCCGAGCGGCCCGCGCGCGGCACCGCCGCCTCGCCCAGCCCGTTGTAGGCGCCGACGAACGTGTCCCGGTCCGTGTCGAAGCCCGCGGCGGGGGTGTTCACGGCGAACACGGCGTAGTGGTCGCGGCGCTCGCGGTACTCCGTGCGGTGGTAGATCGCGGAGCCGTGCGGCGAGTCCTGCTCGACCTCGACCTCGCCGATCGAGAGGTTGCGCTGGTAGTTGGTCTGGTCGTCCTGCGCGTTCCAGAGGCAGAACTCGACGAACGAGAAGAGCGTGAGGCTCTTGGCGGCGTCCGAGGTGTTGGTGACCGTGACCTTCTGCACCTCGGCGGTCTCGCCGAGCGGCACGAAGAACGAGGTCTCGACGCGCACGCCGTTCCGCTCGCCCGTGATGCGCGAGTAGCCCAGGCCGTGCCGCGCCTCGAAGTGGTCCAGGTCCGCCTTGACCGGGAGCCACGACGGCGTCCACACGTCGCCGCCGTCGTTCACGTACAGGTAGCGGCCGCCCGCGTCCGCGGGGATGTTGTTGTAGCGGTAGCGCGTCAGGCGGCGCATCTTGGCGTCGCGGTAGAACGAGTAGCCACCGGCCTGGTGGGACAGCAGCGAGAAGAACTGCTCCGATCCCAGGTAGTTGATCCACGGGTACGGGGTGTGCGGCGTCGTGATGACGTACTCGCGTGCCTCGTCGTCGAAGTGCCCGTAGCGCATCGGTGGTGCCTCTCGCGGTGATCGTCGCCGGGTCGCTCGCTGCCGCGACGCTGCCGTGCGTCCCTCGTCGGCGGTGACCACTCAGGGTGGGTGCGAGAGCGCTCCCATGCGCCTCACGAGACAGGACTATAGCGGGGCGCCAGGGCCGCGGCACCCACCCCGGCGATACCGGTCCCCGGACGGCGTAGGACGCGCCGCCGCGGGGCACTACCGTGGCCCCGTGCTGCTCTCCGACCGTGACATCAGGGCCGAGCTCGAGTCCGGCCGCGTGGGCCTCGAGCCCTACGAGCCGGCGATGATCCAGCCGTCGAGCATCGACGTGCGCCTCGACCGGTTCTTCCGGCTGTTCGACAACCACAAGTACCCGGTCATCGACCCCGCGGCCGAGCAGCCGGACCTCACCCGGCTGGTCGACGTGCCTACGGGCGAGTCGTTCGTGCTGCACCCCGGCGAGTTCGTCCTCGGCTCCACGTACGAGCAGGTCACGCTGCCCGACGACGTCGCGGCACGGCTGGAGGGCAAGTCCTCCCTGGGCCGGCTGGGGCTGCTCACGCACTCGACCGCCGGCTTCGTCGACCCCGGCTTCTCCGGCCACGTGACGCTCGAGCTGTCCAACGTGGCGACGCTGCCGATCATCCTGTGGCCCGGCATGAAGATCGGGCAGCTGTGCTTCTTCCGCCTGTCCTCCGCCGCCGAGCACCCGTACGGGTCCGAGCGCTACGGCTCGCGGTACCAGGGCCAGCGCGGCCCGACGGCCTCGCGGTCCTGGCAGAGCTTCCACCGCACGGAGGTGTGAGCCCGGTGCCGCGCCTCCCGCTCACGGCGGACCCGGACCTGCGGCGCCGGCACCTGCTCGCGCTGCCGGGCGGGGTCGAGCCCGACGAGGTCGAGGTCCTGGCCGCGAGCAGGTTCCTCAACGCCCGCTGGGAGGACCCGGCCGGCGACACCCCGACGCAGCGGTCCCGACCGCTGACCGCGGCGTTCGGCCTGCGGCTCGGAGGGACCGCGGCCGCGCGCGAGCCGGGCGCCCGAGTGCTGCGGCTCACCCGGCACTCGACGCTGACCGGGCCGTACACCGTGCTGCCCGACGACGTGGTGGCGCTCGGCCTGCCCGCGTCCACCGAGCTCGTCTTCGACGTCGTGGCGACGCGCGAGCGCGGCGAGCGGCCCTACCCGGGCGGCGACCGGAACGGGCTCAAGCGCGCGTTCCCCGACGGGATGCCCGTGCGCGAGGAGGAGCGCGTGCTGCTCTGGCTCGTCGCGGCGGCTCGTCGGCTGGGTGGCGCCGTGCGCACGGGCGAGTTCGGCGTGGTCCTGGTGCCGGACATGGAGAGCGCGATCGACCTGACCGTCCTCACCGACCGGTGGGTCGAGCCCGAGGAGGCGCTCGCGGTGGTGCAGCGGGCCGCGCCGCGGGCCCGGCTGTCGGTCCCGACGAGCGAGTGGAACGGCCCGATGGTCGGCGCCGGCCGCGAGGAGGGGCACCCGGTCCCGGGCATGCCCGAGCCGGGCGGCTCGGGGCTGCGGGACACGCTGCGGGAGCACGGCGTGCTGGACCCGCTCGAGCGGCGGCGGCTCATGATGGAGGCCGCCGCGTTCGACGAGCTCATGCTGGCCGCGCCGCCCGCGGCCGAGTCGTTCGGCGTGCTGGTGGACCTCGGCGTGGACGGCACGGTCGCGGTCGAGGTCGCCGAGGAGACGGAGCTGCCGCCGCTGCTGCGCGGGCTGCCGTGGACCGAGCGCGGGGTCGTCGCCTACCGCGTGCGCTGGGAGCCGATGCTGATCGAGCAGCTCGAGGTCGAGAAGCCGTCGCTCGAGCACCGCGTGGCCCGCACGCGGGCGGCCCCCGTGGTCATGGCCGTGACGCGTGCGCTCCACGCCGCGGTGGGCGGCGAGATCGCCGACGAGGCCGACTTCCTGATCGACCCGGCCGACCTCTGAGCACCCCGCCCTCGCCGACGCCGTGGCGACTCCTCACCGAGTCGTCAAAGGTTCAGTGGGTCGTCAGCCATCTCTGACGAGGTGCTGAATCTCTGACGACGTGGTGGTTCTCTGACGAGTCGGGGGTCGCGAGGTGGGTCAGGGGGTGGGGCTCAGGCGGTCGCGGAGGAGGACGGCGATGTCCGTCACCTCCGGGACCCCGACCTGCACCGGACGGGCCGACGAGGGCGTGCTCGGTGTCGAGGCGTCGGCCGGTGCCGCGTGCGCGCCTGCGTCCGGCGCTGTGCCCGGCGCTGTGCCCGGTCCGGTGCCTGGTGCTGTGCCCGAAGCGGCGTTCGAGGCCGCGGCCGCGACGCCGTCGGAGAGCATGACCGTGCAGTAGGGGCACGCGGTCGCGATCACGTCGGCGCCGGTGGCGATGGCCTCGGTGGCCCGCGCGGTGGAGATGCGCGTGCCGACGGACTCCTCCATCCACACGCGGGCGCCGCCCGCGCCGCAGCAGAACGCGTCCTTGCCGTGGCGCGGCATCTCCGCGAGCTGGACGCCGGGGATCGCGCCGAGCAGCTCCCGCGGCGGCGAGTAGACCTGGTTGTGCCGGCCCAGGTAGCAGGGGTCGTGGTAGGTCACGGTCCGCCCGTCGACCCGGGGGTCGTCCGCGGGCAGCAGCGTGAGGCGGCCGTCCGCGACCAGGTTCTCCAGCAGGACCGTGTGGTGCACCACCTCGTACCGGCCGCCGAGCTGCGGGTACTCCCGGCTGATGGTGTTGAAGCAGTGCGCGCAGGTCACCACGATGCGCTGGGCGCCCACCTCGCCGAGGACCTCGACGTTCTGGGCCGCGAGCATCTGGTAGAGCATCTCGTTGCCCGCGCGGCGGGCGGGGTCGCCCGTGCAGGTCTCGCCGTCGCCCAGCACCGCGAAGGAGACGCCCGCCGCGTGCAGCAGCTCGGCGACCGCCCTCGTCGTGCGCTTGGCACGGTCCTCGTAGGCGCCCGCGCACCCGACCCAGAACAGGTAGTCGACGTCCGCCGCGGACTCGACGTCGGCACCGACCACCGGGACCTCGAAGTCGAGCCCCTTGGCCCAGTCCATGCGGGCGCGCGCGGGCAGCCCCCACGGGTTGCCCTGGCGCTCGAGCTTGGTGAACGTCCCGCCCAGCTCCTTGGGGAACGCGGACTCCATGAGCACCTGGTAGCGCCGCATGTCGACGATCGCGTCGACGTGCTCGATGTCCACGGGGCACTGCTGCACGCACGCCCCGCACGTGGTGCACGCCCACAGCGCGTCGGGGTCGATGACGCCGGTGCCGATGAGGTCGAGGCCCGCGTGGGACTGGTCCGGCGTCTGCTCACCGGTGGGCGTCATCAGGTACGGGGCGGTCGCGGCGGCGTGGTCGCGCAGCGACAGGGTCACGACCTTGGGCGACAGCGGCTTGCCCGTGGCCCACGCCGGGCACTGGTCCTGGCACCGCCCGCACTCGGTGCAGGTCGCGAAGTCGAGCAGGCCCTTCCAGGTGAAGTCCTCGATCGCGCCGACGCCCAGGCGCGCGTCGTCGGGCAGGTCCTCGAGCGCGGCCAGGTCGACGGGGGTGCCGTCCGCGAGCGTGAGCGGCTGCAGCGGACCCAGCGCGGGGGCGCCGTCCGGCTCGCGCCGCGCGTACACGTTGACCAGGGCCAGGAAGCGGTGCCAGGCCACGCCCATCGTCGGCTGCAGCCCGATCACCATGAGCCACGTCATCGACACGACGATCTTGACGGTCGCCACCACGACGATCGCGGTCTCCAGCGCGCTCGTCGTCGCACCCTCGAGGGACGCGCCCAGCCAGGCGGTCGTCGGGAAGTGCACGGCCGACGCGACCGGGTCGCCCTGCGCGGCGGCGAGCGCGTGCTCGAGCGCGCGCAGCGCGATCACCGCGAGCACCACGACGAGCACGGTCGCCTCGACGTAGAACGCCTGCCACTGCGTGGAGGCGAAGAACCGGGAGCGACGCTGCACGGCCTCGGGCTGCGACGCGCGCGGCCGGATCCGCAGGCGGAGCACGATCAGCGCGACGATCCCGACGAGCGACGTCCACGCCAGCGCCTCGACGGCCCACTCGAGGGGGACGAGGTGACCGATCAGCGGCAGCGCGGCGTCGGGCGCGACGACCTGGAGGTACCCGGTCGCGAGCGTCACCGCGAGCACGGGGAACGAGACCATGACGACCCAGTGCGCCGCGCGCACGACGGGCCGGTGCTGGAACCGGCCGTGGCCCAGGACCTCGCGCGCGAGCGTGCCCAGCCGCTGCCCGACGGGCCGCAGCCGGCCGGGCGCCGGCCGACCCACCGCCGTGGTCCGCGCGATGGTCGTCGCCCCGCGCACGAACAGACCCACGCCGACGACGGTCGCCACCGCGACGACGACGAGGCACACCCACTGCAGCGCGTTCACGCGCACAACCTACCGACCCACCCCCGCCGCGGAGCGCCCTGCGGGAGGGGCAGTCGTGCGGCAGCGACGGACGCCGCCACGCACGCGGTCCCGGCCGGCCGGTGGGCGGGCGGTGCGTGGGTGACGGTTGGTAGAGTCTTGACCGATCCCCTGCCCTGGCACGTCGCCGGCCGGGCTCGCTCGCCGATCCGTCCGGCCCCCGCCGGCGGATCCCGCGCGGCTCCGACCGTCGACGGTGCGCCCCGACAGGACGGAGTCCGCTCGCGTGCTTCTGCTGCTCGTCGTCCACCTCGTAGCAGCCGTCGTCGCGCCCGCGCTCGTCGGGCTCTGGGGCCGCAAGGCGTTCTGGCTCCTGGCCGCCGCACCCGCGAGCGCCGCGGTGTGGGCCCTGTCCTGGACATCGGCCGTGCAGGAGGGCCGCGGACCGGTCGAGACCGTGTCCTGGATCCCGCAGCTGGGGCTCGAGCTCACGTTCCGGCTGGACACGCTGTCGTGGCTGATGACGCTCGTCGTGGGCGGGGTCGGCGCGCTGGTGCTGGTCTACTGCGCGGCGTACTTCTCGACGTCCGCGCAGGGGCTCGGGCGGTTCGGCGCCGTCTTCGTCGCGTTCGCGGGGGCGATGCTGGGGCTCGTCACGTCCGACGACATGGTCCTGCTGTTCGTCTTCTGGGAGCTGACGACGGTCACGTCGTACCTGCTCATCGGGCACTACACGGACCGCAAGGCGAGCCGGCGCGCCGCGATGCAGGCGATCGTCATCACCACCGCCGGCGGGCTCGCGATGCTGGTCGGCGTGGTGCTGCTGGGCGAGGCCGCGGGCACCTACCGGCTCAGCGCGGTGATCGCCGACCCGCCGGGCGGCACCGCGGCGACGGCCGCGATCGCGTGCCTGCTGGCCGGCGCCGCGACCAAGTCCGCGCTGATCCCGTTCCACTTCTGGCTCCCGGCCGCGATGGCGGCGCCCACGCCCGTCAGCGCGTACCTGCACGCCGCCGCGATGGTGAAGGCCGGCGTCTACCTGGTCGCGCGGTTCGCGCCCGCGTACTCGCAGCACGAGCTGTGGCGGTGGGGCGTCGTCGTGCTCGGCTGCGGCACGCTGCTGCTGGGCGGGTACCGCGCCCTGCGCCAGCACGACCTCAAGCTGGTCCTCGCGTTCGGCACCGTGAGCCAGCTCGGGCTCATCACGCTGCTCGTCGGGCTGGGGACCCGCGCGACCGCGCTCGCCGGCCTGGCGATGCTCGGGGCGCACGCGATGTTCAAGGCGACGCTGTTCCTGGTCGTCGGCGTGGTGGACGCCGCCACGGGCACCCGCGACCTGCGCCGGCTGTCCGGCGTGGGCAGGGAGCTCAAGCTCACCGCGCTCGCGGGGGCGCTGGGGACCGCGAGCATGATCGGGCTGCCGCCGTTCGCGGGCTACGTCGCCAAGGAGGCCGGGCTCGAGGGCATCGAGCACCTGGACGACGGCGTGACGGGGCTGGTGGTGCTGGTCAGCGTCGCGGTGGGCTCGGCGCTGACGGTCGCCTACGGCCTGCGGCTGTGGTGGGGCGCGTTCGCGACGAAGCGTGCGGTGGTCCCCGAGTCCGCGCTGGTGCCCGAGGCGGTGACGACCCAGGAGGACGGCGCACGCAGCCCCGGCACCACCATCCACGCGGCGGCCGAGCCGGACGCCGAGCCGGCCGCCATCTCTCACCCGAGCCTGCTGCTGGTGTGGCCCGCGATGATCCTGGGCGTGCTCGGGCTGGCCGTGGCGCTGCTGCCGCAGCTGGGGGAGGACCTGCTGCAGCCCTACGCCGAGACCTACCCCGCGGGCGAGCCCGGTCACCTGGCGCTCTGGGCCGGGTTCACCCCGACGTTCGTGCTCACCCTCGCGATCCTGGCCGGCGGCGCCGCGCTCTTCCTGGTGCGCGAGCGCGTCGAGCACTGGCAGCAGGGGCTCTACCGGGGGCCCGACGCGGACCGGGTGTACCGGCGGTTCATGCGCCGGCTCGACGACGCCGCGGCGGACGTCACGGCCGCGACGCAGCGCGGCTCGCTGCCGCTGTACCTCGGCATCGTGCTCGTCGTCTTCGTCGTCGGCGTCGGCTGGGCGGTGGTGTCCGACGAGACCTGGCCCCGGCAGGTCGTCGCGTGGGACAAGCCCGCGCAGGCGCTCTTCGCCGCCGCGGCGGTCGTCTCCGCGGTACTCGCCGCCCGCGCCCGCCGCCGCCTCAAGGCCGTGATCCTGCTCGGCATCGGCGGCTACGCGGTCGCGGGGCTGTTCCTCCTCGGGGGTGCGCCGGACCTGGCGCTCACGCAGGTGCTCGTGGAGACCGTCACCCTCGTCGTCTTCGTGCTGGTGCTGCGCCGGCTCCCCCCCTACTTCTCCGACCGTCCGCTCGCCGGGTCCCGGTGGGTGCGGCTCGGCATCGGGCTCGCGGTCGGCGTGATGGTCTCGGTCGTCGCGCTCGTCGCCCCGCTGGCCCGGGTGCACGCGCCCGTGACCGAGCACTTCGCCGAGGAGGCCGTCGAGTGGGGCGGCGGCCGGAACATCGTCAACGTCACGCTCGTGGACATCCGCGCGTGGGACACCATGGGCGAGATCTCGGTGCTCCTGGTCGCGGCCACCGGGGTCGCGTCGCTCGTCTTCCTCTCGCGGCGCAGCGGGCGCATCTACCGCGCGAGCGAGGCCGAGACGGACCGCACCGTGTGGGGCGGCCCGGACCCCATGGCGCCCCTGCGGCGCGGCGTCGACAAGCAGCGCGTCGAGGCGGCCAACACGAACCGCGTCTGGCTGAGCGCCGGCCGCACCCTGGCGCCGCAGCGGCGGTCCGTGGTGTTCGAGGTCGTCGTGCGGCTGCTGTTCCACACGATGATCGTGTACTCCGCGTTCCTGCTGTTCAGCGGCCACAACGCGCCCGGGGGCGGGTTCGCCGCCGGACTCGTGACGGGCATCGCGCTGATCGTGCGCTACCTGGCCGGTGGCCGGTACGAGCTGGGGGAGGCGGCGCCCGTGCAGCCCGGCGTGCTCCTCGGGTCGGGGCTGTTCCTGTCCGCCGGCGTGGGCCTCGTCGCCATGATCGCGGGCGGCACGGTGCTGGAGTCGTGGATCGTCGACCTGCACGTGCCCGTGATCGGCGACGTGCACCTGGTGACGAGCCTGTTCTTCGACGTGGGCGTCTACCTCGTCGTCGTCGGCCTGGTGCTGGACATCCTGCGCTCGCTGGGCGCGGAGATCGACCGCCGGGCGGAGACGGGCGAGGACGAGCGGTTCCGGGACGCGGAGCGCGCCGACATCGGGCTGGCCGAGCTCGGTCCCGACACCGTGCCCCCTGCGCGGGCGCACCAGGCGGGTGCCCCGTGACCGACATGACCCCCAACCTGGTGCTCGTCGTGACGATCGGCGTGCTGTTCACCGTCGGCGTCTACCTGCTGCTCGAGCGGTCGCTCTCGCGCGTCCTGATCGGCGTGGTCCTGCTCGGCAACGGCGCGAACCTGCTGTTCCTGGTCGCCGGCGGCGCGGCGGGCCGGCCACCGATCGTCGGGCTCGAGCCCGAGGGGCGGATGAGCGACCCCCTGCCGCAGGCCATGGTGCTGACGGCGATCGTCATCACGCTCGGCATGACGGCGTTCCTGCTCGCGATGGCGTACCGGTCCTGGCAGCTGCACAAGCACGACGAGGTGCAGGACGACGTCGAGGACCGGCGCATCGCCCGGCTGGCCGCGCGCGACGAGCGCGCGACGACCGACGACGACACGGAGGACTCGGGCCCTTCGCTCGACGAGGAGGCCGAGGAGGCCCGCGACGAGACCGACGAGGGCGTCCTGCCCGGGAGCGCCTCGGCCGCCCGGCCGACGCGCAGCGAGCGCCCCGAGGGGGGTGCACGATGACGGACCTGACCTGGCTCGTCCCGCTGCCCGTCGTCATCCCGCTGTCCGCGGCGGGGCTCACGCTCGCGCTCTACCGGCGCCCGCGCCTGCAGCCGATCGTCTCGGTCACGGCGCTGTCGCTCGTCCTGGTCGCGTCGCTCACGCTGCTCGTCGTGGTCGACGACGGCCCGCTCGTCGTGGACGTGGGCGACTGGGCCGCGCCGGTCGGCATCGACCTGGTCGCGGACCGGCTGTCCGCGCTCATGCTGACGATCTCCTCGGCGGTGACGCTCTGCGTCCTGCTCTACTCGCTCGCGCAGGGCCGGGACGACGACGAGGAGTCCGCCCCGATCTCGATCTTCCACCCCACGTTCCTGGTGCTGGCGGCGGGGGTCGGCAACGCGTTCCTCTCCGGCGACCTGTTCAACATCTACGTGGGCTTCGAGATCCTGCTCGCGGCGTCGTTCGTGCTCATCACGCTCGGCGGCACGCCCGACCGGATCCGGGCGGGGACCATCTACGTCGTCGTCGCGCTGCTGTCCTCGGTCCTGTTCCTGGTCGCGATCGCGGCGGTGTACGCCGCGACCGGCACGGTGAACCTGGCCCAGCTCGCGATCCGGCTGCCCGAGATCGACCCGGGGGTGCGGCTGCTGCTGCAGGTCCTGCTGCTGCTCGCGTTCGCCGTCAAGGCCGCCGTCTTCCCGCTGTCCGCGTGGTTGCCGGACTCCTACCCGACCGCGCCCGCACCGGTTACGGCGGTGTTCGCCGGCCTGCTCACCAAGGTCGGCGTGTACGCGATCATCCGCACCCAGACGCTGCTGTTCCCCGAGGGCCGGCTCGACGACGTCCTGATGTGGCTCGCGCTCGCGACCATGGTGATCGGGATCCTCGGCGCCGTGGCGCAGGACGACATCAAGCGGCTGCTCTCCTTCACGCTCGTCAGCCACATCGGCTACATGGTGTTCGGCATCGCCCTGTCCTCGGACGCGGGCTGGACCGCGGCGATCTACTACGTCGCGCACCACATCACCGTGCAGACCGCGCTGTTCCTGGTCGTGGGGCTGGTGGAGCGCGTCGGCGGCTCCACGTCCCTGACCCGCCTGGGCGGGCTGGCCAAGATGACGCCGCTCCTCGCCATCCTCTTCTTCGTGCCCGCGATGAACCTCGCGGGCATCCCGCCGCTGTCCGGGTTCCTGGGCAAGCTCGGGCTGCTGCAGGCGGGCGTCGACCAGGGCACCGGGTTGGCGTACGTGCTCGTCGTCGGGTCGGTGGTCACGTCGCTGCTCACGCTGTACGCGCTCATCAAGGCCTGGAACAAGGCCTTCTGGCAGACCCCGGAGACCGCGCCGCGCCCCGGCCGCCTGCCGTTCGGCATGGTGGCGCCGACGGGCGCGCTCATCGTCGTCGGCCTGGTGCTGACGTTCGCGGGCGGCCCGCTCTACGCCTACACCGAGCGCGCGGCGATCACGCTGCGCGAGCGCACGCCCTACATCGAGGCCGTCCTGCCGGACGGCCTGCGCGGCGAGGGCGAGTCCGCGGACGCGACGGGGGAGGACTCATGAGCCTGCACCCGCGGCGCGCGCGCCCCAAGGTCGCGTGGGGCACGATCGCGTGGCTCACGGTCGTCTGGGTGTTCCTGTGGGGCGACCTCACGATCGGCAACGTCCTCGCCGGCGCGGTCCTCGCGCTCGTCGTGACGACGGGGCTGCGGATGGCGCCGGTCGACTTCCACGGCCGCGTGCACCCGTGGGGGCTCGCGCGGCTGGTCGGGCGGTTCGCGGTGGACCTGGTCCGGGCCTCGTTCGAGGTCGCGGTGATCGCGCTGCGTCCGGGCTACACGCCGCGCGGCGCGGTGATCGGCGTGCAGCTGCGCAGCCACTCGGACCTCTACCTGACGATGACCGCGGAGCTGTGCTCGCTGGTCCCCGGCTCGCTGGTGGTCGAGGCGCACCGCCTCACGGGGGTGCTGTACCTGCACGTGCTGGACGTGCGGCAGTCCGGCGGGATCGAGGCCGCGCGGCAGTCGGTGCTGGACCAGGAGGAGCGGGTGCTGCGGGCCTTCGCCTCGCCGGCCGAGCTGCGCTCCGCGGGACTGCTGGGGCCGGAGCGGACGGAGGCGCGCGCATGAGCTGGGTGATCTGGGCGGCCGCCGCGATGATCACGGTGGGCGCCGCGCTCGCGGTGGTCCGCGCGGAGAAGGGGCCGTCGATGCTGGACCGGACGGTCGCGCTGGACATCACCGTGACTGCCATGATCGCGGCGGTCGCGCTCTACGCCGCCAGCGACCGGCGCACGGACGTGGTGCCCGTGCTCGTCGTGCTCTCGCTCGTCGGGTTCGTGGGGTCGGTGACGATCGCGCGGTTCGCGTCGGTGGAGCCCGAGGGCGAGGGGCGGGTGCGCACGCGCGAGGAGATCGCCGCGGAGGAGGCGCAGCGCCGCCAGGACGAGCTCGACGAGATGCGGGAGGGCCACGTGCCCGACGAGCACCACGGCGGCGGAGCGGAGGGGGAGGTCCGATGACGGCCGACGACTGGGACGTGGTGGCCGACGTGGCCTCGGCGATCTGCCTCCTGGGTGGAGCGCTCATGGTGCTCGCGGCCGGGGCGGGCGTGCTGCGCTTCCCGGACCTGCTCTCGCGCATGCACGCGGGCACCAAGCCGCAGACGTTCGGGCTGATCCTGGTGCTCGCCGGTCTGGCGCTGCGGCTGCGCTCGGGCGGCGCCGTGTGGGCGCTCGTGCTCGTCGCGGTCTTCGGGCTGCTCACCGCCCCGGTCGCCGCGCACATGGTGGGCCGGGCCGGCTACCGGACCGGCAAGGTGCGCAGCGACCTGCTGGTCACCGACGAGCTCACGCACGACCTGGACCAGGCCCGCGAGCGCGACGGGCACGAGCCGCGCTGACCGCGGTGCGGCACTGCCTCCGCAGCACTGCACAGCCGCAGTGACGTCGGCCGCGGCTCAGGGGAGCAGCGCGGGCTCCGGCGTGCGGACCCGGCCGCCGCGCAGCTCCACCGCGCGGTCGGTGTGCGCGGCGACGGCTGCGTCGCGGGTCGCGACGACGAGTGCGGTGCCCAGGTCCCGGGTCGCCGCGACCAGCAGGTCCATGAAGGCGTGGGCCTGCGGCGCGTCGAGGTTGCCGGTCGGCTCGTCGGCCAGGACGACGCGGGGCCGGTGGACGAGGGCCCGGGCGACCGCGGCACGCTGCCGCTGACCGGCCGAGACCTCGTGGGGGAGCCGGCCGGCGCCCGCGCCGACGAGCATGCGGTCCAGCAGGTCGCCCGCGCGCGACCGCGCCTCCGCGCCCGTGGCGCCCGCCCGGACCAGGGGGAGCTCGACGTTCTCGAGCAGCGACAGCTCGGGCAGCAGGTCGCCGTCGGGGAAGACGAGGCCGAGCTCGCGCAGCCGGACCGCGGCGAGGGCCTGGGGGCGCAGCGCGGCGAGGTCCGTGCCGTCGAGCACGACGCGTCCGGCGACGGGGCGCACCAGGCCGGCGAGGCAGAGCAGGAGCGTGGTGGTGCCGGACGACGGCGCGCCGAGCAGCGTGACGGACTCGCCCGCGCGCACCTCGAGCCACGCACCGCGCAGCGCGGTGCTGGTTCCGGGGCGCGCGACCACGTCGCGTGCGGACAGCAGTGTCATGGTGGCTCGCAAGGGTTCTCGTCGGTGCGTCCAGGACGGCCGTTCGACTTCCGGCATGGATCTTGGCGGACATTCCGGACGGGACGAGTGCTGCTAAACGGTTAGGCGCCTGTGACGTGCTCGGAGACGCGGCCTGCCAGGACGGACCCGCGGATCAGCGGCGGGCGGGTTCGACGACGCCCGGTGCCGGCGCCTCGGGACGCGCGGAGGACGGCCGGAGCGCGGGTCGTCGGACGAGGAGCCGGAGGTCGGCGAACCGCAGGCTGGTCAGCCGCCGGTCGGGCGGCAGGCTCATGGGCACCGCGACGGCCGCGGCCGTGAGCACCCAGGCCGAGTAGTCGAGCCCCAGGAAGAGCCAGATGCTCGTGTGCATCACGGCGACGGCCAGCGCGAACAGCGCGCGCGTGCGGCGCCACGCGAGCCACAGCGGCGCGGTGAGCTCGAGCAGGATGGCGCCGGTCGCGAGCCCGCGGGCCACCACGTCGTGGTCGGCGACCCACTGCGCGAGCCCCGCGGCGTACGGCGAGAAGCCCTGCCGCAGGATCCACGACATGTTCTCGCCCAGGGCCCAGCCGATCCCCGCGTGACGGAGCTTCTGCACGCCGGTGAGCAGGTAGACGGTGCCCAGCACGACGAGCGCGGCGCGCGGCGGCCAGCCGGACGCGACCGTCCGGCGCTCGTCCTCGTCGCGCCGCGGCACCCGGGCGAAGAGCAGCACGAACCCCACCCACACCGTGAGCACGTCGTTGTGCATGACCTTGCCCGACGAGCCCCACAGCGCGCACAGCACGGTGTAGGCGACCCACGCGACGACGAACCCGGCGTGCGCGTGCGTGCGGGCGACGACGAGCCCGACGCCGCCGACGCCGACCACCGCGAGGCCGACCACGAGCCACGCCGGGACGTGCGGGGGCAGCCAGGCCACGACCGTGAGCCCGTCGGTCAGCACCGCCGGGCGGTCCGCGATCGCCGCCCAGTCGCGCGCGACCAGGCGCAGCGCGATGACGAGGGCGACGAGGGTGTGCACCTCGAGCAGGCGGAAACCGGCCCCGGGCGCGGTGAGCAGGCGGTCCAGGCGCGCGATCACAACGTCACCTCGACGACGACCTCGTCGGCCCCCGGGACGCGCTCGCGCGTGCTCGCGTCCATGGTCCACGGCCTGCGGTGCACGGCCACGGCGGTGTAGTCGGCGGGGTCCAGGCCGGCGAGCTCGAGCCAGGCCTCGACCTTCGCGCGTCGCTCGGGCTCGGGGTCGTGGGCGAGCCGCGCCAGCTGGTGCGAGGTCGGCGCCAGGACCTCCGACGTCGGCATCGGGACGGGCACCTGGGTGCCGTCCGACGCCACGGCGACGAGCGTGGTCGCGACCCCGTCGGCGGTCCGCACGGTGCTGAACAGCCGGAAGGCGGTGACCGGCCAGACCTCCGCCTCGGCCGCGGCGCCCAGCAGGATCACGGCCAGCGTGCCGAACGTGACCCACCGCGCGACGCGCCGGTCTCTCGCGTCCCCCATGACCGCCCCCTCGAGCCCCCGCCGGCGCCGTCCCGCGGCGCCGCTGGCGGAACTCTGCCAGATCGCCGGCCCGGCCCGGGAGCCACGCGCCGTCCGGGCCGTGCGGGAGCGGGCGGTGGTTGGATGGGAGAGGACCGGACGGCGAGCGACCAGGAGGCAGCGTGCGCGGGCGCGGCGAGGGGCACACCGACGTCGTCGTCGTCGGCTCCGGCCCCAACGGCCTGGCCGCCGCGGTCACGTGCGCCCGGGCGGGCCTCGGGGTGACGGTGCTGGAGGCGCAGTCCACCACCGGCGGCGGAGCGCGCACGCTCGACCTGGGCCTCGCGGACGGCCTGGTGCACGACGTCTGCTCCGCGGTGCACCCGATGGCGTGGGCGTCGCCGTTCTTCCGCGAGCTCGACCTCGGGGCGCGCGGGGTGGAGCTGCTGACGCCCGAGGTCTCGTACGCGCAGCCGCTCGCCGGCGGGCGCGCCGGGATCGCCTACCGGGACCTGCAGCGCACCGTGGAGGGTCTCGGCCCCGACGGACCGGCGTGGCGCTCGCTCGTCGGACGCCTGGCGGAGCGCTGGGAGGACGTCGTCGCGCTCGCGCTGAGCGACAAGCGCAGCATCCCGCCCGGCCTCCTCCCCGGGGGCGTCCCCGCGGCGGTGGCGTTCGGCCTCGCGGTGCTCGAGCAGGGCACGCGCGCATGGGACCAGCGGTTCCGCGGTGACGTCGCACCCGCGCTGCTCACGGGCGTCGCGGCGCACGCGATCTCGCCCATGCCCGCCCTCGCCGCGGCGGGCACGGCCCTGCTGCTCGGGTCGCTGGCGCACGTCGGCGACGGCTGGCCCATCCCGCGGGGCGGCTCGCGCGCGATCACCGACGCCCTGCGGGCCGACCTCGAGGCGCACGGCGGCGTCGTCCACACCGACCACCCGGTGCGTTCGCTCGACGACCTGCCGCACGGCCACGCCTACCTGTTCGACACCTCGCCGCGGACCCTCGTGGAGGTGCTGGGCGACGAGCTGCCCGCGCGCTCCCGCGCGGCGCTGGAGCGGTTCCGGTACGGCGACGCCGCGGCGAAGGTCGACTACGTCCTGTCCGGACCCGTGCCGTGGGCCGCCCCGGAGATGGCGCTCGCGGGCACGGTGCACGTCGGCGGCACGCGCGCGCAGATGGCGGCCGCCGAGGCGACCGTCGCGCGCGGCCGGCACGCGGAGCGGCCGATGGCGCTGGTGAGCGACCCGTCGGTGGTGGACGAGACCCGCCGGGCGGGCGGGCTGCGGCCGCTGTGGACGTACGCGCACGTGCCCCACGGCTCGGACGTCGACGTGACCGAGGCGGTCACCGCGCACATCGAGCAGTACGCGCCCGGGTTCCGCGACGTCGTCGTCGCGAGCCGGTGCGTGCCCGCCGCGCAGATGGCGCAGCACAACCAGAACTACGTGGGCGGCGACATCTCGGCGGGCGCGGCGACGATGGTGCAGATGATCGCGCGCCCGACGCTGCGCCGGGACCCGTACGCCGTGGGCCGCGACGGCGTCTACCTCTGCTCGGCCTCGACGCCGCCCGGCCCGGGCGTGCACGGCATGGGCGGGTGGTTCGCGGCGACCCGCGCGATGCGCGAGGTCTTCGGCATCACCGAGGCGCCGTCGCTGCGCCCCTGAACAGGCGCGGGCACGGGCACAGCGCAGGCCGAGCCGGACGAGCGGTGACCCGCCCCGGACTCAGTCCGTGAGGTCGGGGATGTCCGGGTCGCTCTTGGCGTGCTCGGCGAACCGCGCCGCGCCGCGCGTGGCGAACACTCGCGCGACCGCGACGACGGCGCCCGTGAGCGCCGCTGCGGCGAGGATCTCGGAGAGACCGGCGTCGCCCGGGTCCTCGGCCTTCGGGGGCTTGTGACCACGCGCGGCCTGCCACGAGCGGTCGACGACCTGCGACGCGACCCAGGCGGCCGCCGCGGCCGCCGCGAGCCCGACGACCTTCGCGAGCAGGGGCGTGGAGGGCTTGTCTGCCATGCCACGGAACCTACCGTGCGACGCCGCACGGCGCCCTCGCTGGCAGACGGGTGAACGGACTGGGTGCTGGCACCCCAGTTTCCTGGGTGAACCGTCGGGTAGCGGCTTGTTTGGGTCAACCGTCCAGTTCGAGCCGCGCACACGGCTCCTAGCGTCGGCCGCCAGGCCAGTCTGGGAGGACTCTGTGCGATCGCCCGCCGTACGCCCGTCACACCTGTCGGCGACCCGTCGGCTCGTCGCCGCGGTCGCCGCGTCGGCGCTCGTCGTCGTGCTCGGCACGGTCACCACGGTCGCGGCGACGGTCGCCACCGCCGTCGTCGCCGCGCCGCCGGCCGCCGCCGCCGCCGGCAGCCTCACGCTGGGCCACGACGGCACCACGACGAGCGTCCTCGCGGGCGAGGACGGGACCGTGCAGCTCGTCGCCGGCAGCGCGGGCGCGGACGGCGACATCGCGTACAACGTCACCTTCGTCGCGACGCTCCCCGCGGGTGCGACGTACGTGGCCGGGTCCACGACCCCGGCGGCCGACGCGCCCGGCGCACCCGGCGAGCCGACCGCGACGCAGGTCCGGCCCGATCCGCTCGACCCGGCCGGCTGGTACTGGGTCCTGGTGTGGTCCAACGTCTCGGACCTGCCCGCCGCCGGCGAGGTCCGCGTCGGGTTCGGCGTCGCGCTCGACCCCGACGTCTACCCCGTCGGCAGCGTCGCCCACCTGCGCACGGGGGTGTACGGCTCGTCCGACGAGCGCGTCGTCCCGGACGTCGAGGTCGACGACACCGGCGCGAGCGCGACGGACTACGACGCGAGCGCGACCGACGCGCCGGACGTGACCGTGACGCCGGTCGAGCTGACGAAGTCCGAGCCGAGCACCGAGTCCGAGCTGCTGCGCGGGCTCGAGGACCACGTCACGACGTACACGCTGACCGTGCGGACGGCGCGGACGGCGGGCACGGACGACGTCGTCGTGACGGACCTGGTGCCCGCCCCGCTGCACTTCCTCGGCTGCGAGTCCGTCGACGTGCCCGGCGGCTGCGCGGCGCTCGCCTCGGCGACGACGGCAGTGGACGACGAGGGGCACCCGGTCACCGCGGTCGTGTGGCAGCTGGGCAACGTGCCGGCGGGCACGACCGTCGAGATCCGCTACCGCGCCGCGGCGGGCACCGAGGAGCTCGCGGCGGACGGCACCTTCACCGGCGCCTCGACCCGGCAGGACCCGGCCGGCGTCCCGGCCACCAACCGCGCGCGCCTGACCGGGACCTACACGGGCGCCGTCGCGCCGGGGGCCTCGGCGGACGCCGTGGACAGCACCGAGCACACCGTCCGGGTCATGGACGTGGCGTTGCACAAGTCCACGTCCGCGTCCTCGTTCGTCGTCGGCGGCACGGCGACGTTCACCCTCGAGGTGCGCGTGAGCCAGTACGTCGACGCCGCGGACCTCGTGGTGACGGACACGCTGCCCGACGGCGTGTGCCCCTTCGTCGCGCCAGGGACGCAGCTGTCCGGCACCTGGCCCACGGAGTGCTCCTCGCTGCCGCAGCGGGCGGTCACGGGCGCCACGATGACGGACGCGGTCGCGCACGCCGACGGGACGTTCACCGTCCGCCTCGAGCTCGACGACGTCGCGGCGAACGGCACGGCGACGGTCACCTACGACACCTTCATGCGCGTCGAGCACCACGACGGCACGCCGACCGCGACCGGCGACGACTTCGTGAACACGGCGGAGGTCGCCGCGACGACGACGCCCGTCCCGTCCTCGCCCGAGCAGGGCTCCGTCGCGGTCGAGGACGACTCGAGCGCCGCCGTGGGGACCGCGGGACCGACGCTCGTCAAGCGCGTCTGGCCGAACGCCGCCCGCACGCCGATCACCGGCCTCGCGTCGTGCCCCGACCCCGGGTCGGCCCGGTGGACCACGACCGGCCAGCCGGTCGTCCGCCTGGGTGACCTGGTGTGCTTCCAGGTGGAGCTGGCGGCGGCGCCGGGCGTCGCGCTGCGCGAGGCGGTCCTGCGCGACTTCGTGCCCGTGGGCACGCGGTTCGTCGAGGGCGCGGTCGTCGAGCAGTCGCCGTCGTTCGCGATCACCCAGGTCACCGGCGAGCCCGCCTGGCGGCTCGGGGACCCGGAGGGCGACGCGTGGTTCATGCCCGCGGGTGCGAGCGTCACCGCGCAGGTCGTCGTGCAGGTCATCGACGTGAGCCCCTCCGACAAGGACGTGCTGGGCAACCTGGTGAAGCTGCGCACGCGCGACGCCCAGGGCCGCGTGAGCGCGCAGCGCGGCCAGGTCGAGTTCGCGGTCGCGCCCGCCGCCCCGCTGACGCTGACGCTGACGGTGACGACGCCGAGCGGCACGTCCACCGACGAGCAGGTGCGCGAGGGCCAGACCGCGACCTACCGGCTGACCGTCACGCACGCGGGCGACGCGGCCGGTGACGACGACTACCCGGTCGACCGGGTCGAGCTGTGGGACGCGCTGCCGCTCGGCTTCGGGTGCGACGACCTCGTCGACCCGAGCCTGACGTGCGCGCCGGGGACCACCGCGCCGACGACCGGTCGCGACGTCGTGCGCGTCGTGCTCGACGGCGCGGACCTCGGGGCCGACGGCCTGCTCGTCGCGGGGGAGCAGGTCCACGTCGACCTCGCCCTCGTCGCGCCGTCGCCCCTGTCGGTGGGCTCGGCGTTCCGCAACGACGCCTCCGTCGTCGAGTACACCGCGCCGTCGACCGACGGCCGCGCGGGTGCCACGTCCGCGCGGTTCCTGCCGGCGGCGTCGCTCGCCGCGCCCGACGAGCCGAACGCGCTCGCCGCCAACGCGAGCGCGGTGGTGCGGACGCCGGACGTCACGGTCGCGAAGCGGCTCGTGTCCACCTCGGTCACCGAGGCCGGCAACACCGCGAGCCAGGCCACGGTCGGCGAGCGCGCCACCTTCGAGTACTCGGTCTCGATCCCGGCGCGGACGAGCGTCTTCAACGGCGTCCTCACCGATACGCAGCCGTCCAACGGCGCGTTCGCCGACGTCGAGGTGCTCGCGGTGACGACGAGCGCGGGCGGTCCCGCGCTCGCGGCCGGCGCGGGCTGCGTCCCGGCGGGGAACGTCGCCTGCATCGACACGACGACGGGTCGCGTGACGCTGCCGCCGATGTGGACCAACGCCACGTCGTCGCCGGTCACGGTCGCGGTGACGCTGAGCGTGCGCGTTGCGGACATCACGGCCAACTCGCACGGCGCGACGCCGACCGACACCGCGCGGTTCGTCAGCGACGACCCGGTGACCGGGCAGACGGGCCTGCTGCGTGACCAGGCCCGCACCGCGAGCGTGCAGGTCGTGCTGCCGAGCCCCGGGCTGACGAAGTCGCCGGTCAACGGGTCCGGCAACGCGGTCGACCCGCTGACGGTCGGCGCGGGCGAGGTCGCGACGTTCCGCCTCACGGCGACCAACGCGTCGGGCCGCCCGCCGGTGCACGACACCGTGGTCGTCGACTGCCTCCCCGCGGGGATGACGCCGGTGACCCCGCTGCCTGCCGGCCTGACGCAGGGCACCAGCACGGGCGGCAGCTGCGCGACGGGACGCACCACGATCACGTGGTCGCCGGGCAGCATCGCCGGCGGTGGTTCGACGAGCACCACGTACCAGGTGACGGTCGACCCGGCAGCGGGCGGTGGCACGAGCTACGTCAACACCGCACGGCGCACCGGCTCGACGCTGGCCAACGGCGCGAACGGGACCGACGACGAGCGCACCCTCACCGGCAGCGACACGGGGACCGTGACGGTCTACCGGCCCGCGGGCACCAAGGTCGCGGACCGGGCCACGGCGGTGCCGGGTGAGCAGATCACCTGGACCCTCACCACGACGCTGCCCGGCAACGCGAACTACTACGACCTCGGCGTGGTCGACGCGGTCCCGGCCGGTCTGGTGACTGGCGCCGCGGACGCGACCCTCGTGTGCACCGGCGGCGACGCAGGCTGGGCCGCGGCGTGCGACGCCGCGGTGCTGCACGAGCTCCCGCAGGGCGACGGCACGACGCGCGTCGTGTGGTCGTTCGGCGACCTGCCGGCGATCCCGCAGGCGCGGACGATCACGGTGACGCTGGTCTCGACGGTCGACCCCGCGGGCGCGCTCGTCGTCCCCACCACGATGACGAACACGGCCACGGTGGGCTGGTTCCCCACGGACGCCGACCGCGCGGTCGACGCCAGCACGGTGTTCCCGTCCACGCAGGCGATCGGCACCGCCGCGGTCCAGCTCCGCGAGCCCGCGGTCACCGTCGGCAAGTCGGTGAGCGACGCCACCGTCGAGCCGGACCAGATCGTGACCTACACGGTCACCGCGACCGCGTCCGGCGTCGCTCCGCGCGACGTCACCGCCTACGACGTCGTCGTGGTCGACACCGTCCCGGCGGGCGTCGTCCCGCTCACCGCGGGAGGCGACCCCGTCGCCGACGGCGGGACCGCCGGCGGCGGCACGTGGGACGCCACCGCGCGCACGATCACGTGGGAGGTCGCCTCCCTCGCGAGCGGCGCGAGCGCGACGCGCACCTACCCCGCGCGGCTCGCGGACGCCGACGAGCTCACCGGTACCGGCCTGACGAACTCGGTCCGCGCGACCAGCTGGCAGTCCCTGCCGCAGGACGGCCGCGCGTACGGCCCGAGCGCCGCGGCGACCGCGACGATCACCCCGCTGCTGCCGCTCGTGAACACCACGAAGTCGCAGACGACGGCGAACCCGGTCTACGTGGGCGACGAGGTCGCGTACGCGGTCACCCTGCGCAGCGCCGGCACGGGGACGGCCGCGACGGTCGACCTCCGCGACGTCCTGCCCGCCGGGTGGGACTACGTGGCCGGCAGCGCGACCGTCCAGGTGCGCACGGCCGCCGCGGTCGCCCTCGCCGACCCGGCCGTCGCCGGTCAGACGCTGACGTGGACCGAGGTCGGCGGCGCCGGTCTCGACCTGGCACCCGGGCAGACGGTCGTCGTGCGGTACCGCGCGACGCCGACCGTCGCAGCGGCCTCGTCCGCCGGCTCGGCGGTGGCGCACACCAACACCGCGCGTGCCGCCCGCGTCACCGACCTGGCCGGCGGCGACTCCTACGACGGCGGCGACGGCTCCTACGTCGGGACCCAGGGCACCGCCACCGCCCGCATCCACACCGCGGACCTGGGCGTCACCAAGGTGCACGGCACCTGGGTCGCCGGCACGTCGACGAACACCTGGACCGTGTCGGTCACCAACCACGGGCCCGACCCGGCGGTCGGCGTCGTGGTCGACGACGTGCTCGAGACGCTGCCCGACGGCGTCGAGGTCGTGTCCGTCGCGGGCAGCGGCTGGGCGTGCTCGTCGCCGAGCGGCGACCTGTCCGTCGACTCCCGCTGCACCTACGCGGGCTCGCTCGCGAACGGCGCCACCGCGTCGATCACGGTGACGGTCGCGATCGCCGCGGACGTCCCCTCGGGCACGACCGCGACGAACGACGTCGAGGTCGGCGCGCGCACCTACGACGACGACGCGACGAACGACGCCGCGACGAGCACCGCGACCGTCACGACCGTCGCCGACCTCGGCCTGGTCAAGACGGGTCCGACGAGCGTCGCGGCCGGTGCGGCGATCACGTGGGACGTGACGGTGACCAACCACGGCCCGTCGGTCTCGCGCGCCTCCGCCGCCGACCCGGTCGTCGTGACCGACGAGCTCCCCGACGGCGTGACGGTCACGTCCGTCGTCCCGACGGGCGCCACCTGCGACCCGGTCGTCGGCACGACGCTGACCTGCGCGCGGACCAGCGACCTCGCGGTCGACGGCTCGTTCTCGATCCGGGTCGTCGGCACCGTCGACGCGACCCTCGTCGCCACCGACGGACCGCTCGTCAACGGCGCGCTGGTGACCCCGGTGACGCCGCAGGGCGCGGACACGCACGCGGACGAGGACACGACGAGCACGTCCGTCACGCACACCGAGGACCTGACCGTCGACAAGGCGATCGTCGGCGAGCTGCGCGCGGGCGAGACGGGCACGTACTCGATCACCGTCACCAACGGCGGCCCGTCGGTGTCCCGCGGCGTCGTCGTGACGGACGAGCTGCCGGACGGGCTCACGTACGCCGGCGACGTCGTGTCCGACGACGACTGGACCTGCACCGGGACCACGGACGTGACCTGCGAGCTCGGCAGCGACCTCGCGGTCGGCGCGTCCGCCGCGACCACGTTCACGTTCGCCGTCGAGATCGACCCGGGGGTGACCGAGGACATCGTCAACACCGCGGTCGTCGGCTCCGACTGGCGCGCGGACCAGGACGAGGACACCGTCACGACGGGTCCGACGGTGGTCGCCGACCTCGGCATCACCAAGGAGCACGACGGCGACGAGCTGGTCGCGGGCACCGGGACGACGTTCACGGTCGTCGTGACGAACCACGGCCCGGCCGACGCGCCCGGCCCGCTCACGATGACCGACACGGTGCCTGCCGGCCTCCCGCTCTCCGGCGCGCCCACCGCCGACGCCGGCACGTGCGCGGTCTCCGGCCAGGCCGTGACCTGCACCCTGCCCGACGGCCTGGACGTCGGCGACGACTGGACCATCGAGATCCCGGTCGCCGTCACGGCCGACGCGCTCCCCGCCACGTCCACCAACACCGCCCGGGTCCAGGGCCCGGCGTCGCTCGACGAGGGCGACGACGACTGGCCGAACGCGGCGGACGACGTGGTCGAGGTGGTGCGCGCCGCGGACCTGTCGATCACCAAGGACGCCGACCCGACCACGGTGGTCGCGGGCGACCCGGACGGCGTGACGTACACGCTCGTCGTCGACAACGCCGGCCCGTCGGTGGCCGCCGCGACCGTCGTGACCGACACGCTGCCAACCGCGCTCGCGCCGGTCTCGGCCACCTGGGCCGGGCACGACGACGCGTGCACGCTCGTCGGGCAGACGGTGACGTGCACGATCGGTGACCTGCTCCCGTCGGCCGACCCGATCGAGATCACGGTCGTCGCACGCGTCCGCTCGGGCGTGGCGGACGGCACGGTGGTGACGAACACCGCACGTGCGGCCTCGACGACGCCCGACGTCGACGGCGAGGGCCCGACGAGCGACGAGGACGACGCGACGACCACGGTCGACACCGCAGCGACGCTGACCATCGCGAAGACGCCCGACGTGCAGTCGGTGCGGGCGGGCGACCCGGCCGCGTTCGACCTGGTCGTGACCAACGAGGGCCCGTCCGACGTGCTCGGACCCGTGACGGTGACCGACACGCTGCCCGCCGGGCTGAGCTACGACTCGTCGTCGACGGCCGGCTCGCCGCTGTGGACGTGCGAGGCCGACGAGCAGGAGGTCACCTGCGTGCTCGGCGACGGCACGGCCACCCTGGTCGCGGGCACGGACGCGCCGACGCTGACGATCACCACGCTCGTCGACCCCGCCGCCGACGCGGGCACGTACACCAACACGGCGTACGCGTCCTCGCCCCTGTCCGGCGACTCCGACCCGGACACCGCCGACGTGGACGTGGTGACGTCCGCCGACCTCGGCGTGACCAAGTCGCACAGCGGCGACGCGGTGGCCGGTGAGCCGTTCACCTGGACGCTCACGGTGACCAACGGCGGCCCGTCCGACTCGCGGGCGACCGCCGACGAGCCGATCGTCGTGGTCGACACCCTGCCCGCGGGCGTGACCTTCGCGCCCGGGGACGCGGGCGTGGTGACCGGCGGCGGGTTCACGTGCGTCGCGGGTGACCCCGTCGACGACGGCGAGCTCGAGACCGTGCGCTGCGAGCGCCCGACGACGCTGGTCGACGGCGCCGCCGTCTCGGTCGACCTGCCCGTGGCCCTGGACGCCGACCTGCTCGGCACGGTGACCAACACCGCGACGGTCACGCCGGGGCTCACCCCGCAGCCGGACGACGCGACGCTCCCGGACACGGGCACCGACGACGTCACGGTGACGGGCCTCGCGGACCTCGGCATCGTCAAGACCGTGACCACGCCCGCCGACGAGGTCGTCGCCGGCGGCGCGCTGACGTGGGACGTGCAGGTGACGAACGTCGGCCCGTCGACGTCCCGCGCCGACGCCGAGACCCCGATCGTCGTCGTGGACTCGCTGCCCGCCGGCGTGCACGACGCGACCGCGTCGGGCGACGGCTGGGCGTGCACCACCGACGGCCCGCGGATCACCTGCGAGCGCGACGAGGACCTGCTCGTCGGGCCCGCGCCGGCGATCACCGTGACCGCCACGGTCGACTCGGGGACGACGACCGAGCTGCGCAACGTCGTCGAGGTGGTCCCCGGCCTGACGCCGCAGCCCGACGGGCTCGGCGGTGCGGGCGCCGGCGACCAGCCGGACCAGGACGACGCGGCGGTCACGCCCGGCACCCTGGCCGACCTCGCGATCGCCAAGACCGTGGTCGACGAGCCGCTCGCGGGCGGCACCGCGACCTACCGGCTGCGGGTGACCAACCTCGGCCCGTCCGACGCGCTCGACGTGGTGGTCACGGACGGCCTGCCCGACGGCCTCACGTTCCGCGCGCTCGGTGACACGTCGCCGGGCAGCGCGTGGGACTGCACCGGGGACGTCGAGTGCGCGCTCGTCGGGCCGCTGCCCGCCGCCGCGACCGTCTGGCTGGACGTCGTCGTCGACGTGGCGCCGGGTGTCACCGACGACGTGGCGAACACCGCCACGGTCCGCTCCTCGACGCCCGACCCGGTGGAGGAGAACAACACCGACACGGTGACCAGCGGCTCCGACGCGCTCGCGGACCTCACGGTGGACAAGTCGCACCGCGGCGAGGCCCGGGTGGGCGAGGCGCTCACGTTCGACCTCGTCGTGACGAACGGCGGCCCGTCGTTCGCGCGCGACGTCACGCTCTCCGACGTCGTCCCGGCGTCGCTGCCGGTCACCGACGTGCGACCGGACGGCGACGGGTGGACGTGCGCGGTCGGCGAGCCGACGAGCGACGGGACCCGCGTGCTGTGCGTGCGCGACACCCTGGCCGCGGGCCGGACCGCCCCGGCCGTGCACGTCGACGTGCTCGTGGGCGCCGACGCGTTCCCGAGCGTGACGAACGTCGTCGACGCCGCCACCGCGACGCCCGGACCGGGCGAGCCGGGTGGGGCGACGGCGACCGACGACGACGAGGTCGAGGTGCCCGCGCTCGTGGACCTGGCGATCACCAAGGAGCTGGACGGTGACGCGCTCCAGGTCGGCAGCGCGGCGACCTACGTGCTCACGGTGACCAACCACGGGCCGACCGACGACCCGGGTCCCGTCACCGTGGTCGACGAGCTGCCGGACGGCCTCACGTTCCACTCGGTGCGCGGTGCCGACTGCGCGGCGGACGGCCAGACCGTCAGCTGCACGGTCGACGGACTCCGCGTCGGCGCGTCCGCGACGATCCGGCTCACGGTGCTGGTCGACGCGCGCGCGGCGGACGAGGGCGCGGTGACGAACCGGGCCACCGTCACGAGCCCGTCCACGGACACCGACCCGGACAACGACGCGGACACCGTCACCTCGCCGGTGGACGACGAGCCGCTCGCGGTCACCGGGGCGAACGCCGCCGCCCTCGCGCTGCTCGCGCTGCTCCTGGTGCTCGGCGGCTTCGCGGTCGTCCTGACGGCGCGGCGGCGTCGGCGGGTCTGATCCTGTCCTGCACCCGCGGGGGACCACCCCGCGGGTGCGGGACCGGTCGTGGCCGGGCCGCGGGTAGGATCGGTGGTGAACGACAGGGGAGCGTCGGGCGTGAGCCCGGGCGCTGAGAGTGCGGACCACCGCAGACCCTCGAACCTGATCCGGTTGATACCGGCGTAGGGAGTCGGGCTTTCTCTCTCCGTGGTCGTCGTCGACCGCGGGACCGCGGCCGACGACGGACGCGGAGCACCCCTCCTGCTGACCGAGGAGGAGCACCACCCGCATGACCACGACCTCACCGCGCCCCGCGCGTCCCCGCCGACGCGCCGTCCGGGCGCTGACCCTGGCGGCCGTCCCCGTCCTCGCGCTCGGCGCGTGCTCGCTGACCGGCTCGACCGCCGCCTCGTCGGACCCGACGCCGTCCGGTGCCACCGCCGGCGGTGCGGCGACGGGCGCGGCCGGGACCACCGTCACGCTCGTCACGCACGACTCGTTCGCGCTCTCCGACGGCCTGCTCGAGCAGTTCACGGCGGACACGGGCATCGACGTCGAGGTGGTGCAGCCGGGCGACGCGGGTGCGCTGGTCAACCAGCTCGTGCTCACCAAGGACGCGCCGCTGGGCGACGTGGTGTTCGGCATCGACAACTCGTTCGCGTCGCGCGCGCTCGAGGAGGGCGTCGTCGCGCCGTACGCGGCGCAGGGCGACGCCGCGGGCGACGCGGCCGGGTTCGCGGTGGCGGGGGACGACGAGGGTGCCCTCACGGCCGTCGACTTCGGCGACGTCTGCCTCAACGTGGACCACGCGTGGTTCGCGAAGAAGAAGCTCGCGGAGCCGACGACGCTCGACGACCTCACCGAGCCGGAGTACGCGGACCTGCTCGTCGTGCCGAACCCCGTGACGTCCTCGCCGGGCTTCGCGTTCCTGCTCGCGACGATCGGCGCGAAGCCCGACGGCTGGCATGACTACTGGCAGGCGCTGGTCGACAACGGCCTGAAGGTCGCCGACGGCTGGTCCGACGCGTACTTCACGGACTTCTCCGGGGGCGGCGGCGACGGCCCGCGGCCGATCGTGCTCTCCTACGCGAGCTCCCCGCCGTCGACGGTGCCGGAGGGCGGCACCGAGCCGACGACGGGCGCGCTGCTCGACACGTGCTTCCGCCAGGTCGAGTACGCGGGCGTCCTGACGGGCGCGCAGAACCCCGCCGGCGCGCAGGCCCTGCTCGACTTCCTGCTGTCCGACGAGGTGCAGGCCGACATCCCGGGCTCGATGTACATGTACCCGGTGAGCGCGACCGTCGACCTGCCGGCCGACTGGGCGCAGTGGGCCCCGCTCGCCGAGCAGCCGTTCGACGTCGCCCCCGACCAGATCTCCGCGAACCGCGACACGTGGCTCCAGGAGTGGTCGGCGACGGTGATCGGCTGACGAGCCCGACATGACGCTCGCGACCACGACCCGACGGCAGGGCGACCCGGCGCACGCCGGCTCCGCGCCCCTGCCCGCGGGTCGTGGTCGCTCGCACGGCCGCCGGCTCGAGCGGGTCGGCGCGGGCGCGTTCTGGACGGCCGCCGTGGCCCTCCCGCTCGGGTTCCTGCTGCTCTTCTTCGCGTACCCCGTCGCCGTGATGGTGGGGCGCGGGTTCGTCGTCGACGGGCACCTGGACCTGTCCGGGTTCGCCGACGTGTTCTCGCGGCCGCGGACGTGGCGGATCGTCGGCCAGACGCTCGCGCAGGCCGGGGTCGCGACGAGCGCGAGCGTGCTGCTGGGCGTGCCCGGCGCGTACGTGCTCTACCGGCACCGCTTCCGCGGCCGGGCGGTGGTGCGCGCGCTGGTCACGGTCCCGTTCGTGCTGCCGACGGTCGTGGTCGGCGTCGCGTTCCGGTCGCTGCTGGTCGAGGGTGGTCCGCTCGGCTTCCTGCACCTCGACGGGACCTTCGCGGCGATCGTCGCGGCGCTCGTGTTCTTCAACTACGCGGTCGTGGTGCGCGGCGTCGGCGGGCTGTGGGAGCGGCTCGACCCGCGCGCCGAGCAGGCGGCCCGCGCGCTCGGTGCCACGCCGTGGCGCGCGTTCCGGACCGTCACGCTGCCCGCGCTGACCCCCGCGATCGTGTCCGCGGCCTCGCTCGCGTTCCTGTTCTGCGCCACCGCGTTCGGCACCGTGCTGGTGCTCGGCGGCCTGCGGTTCGGGACGATCGAGACCGAGATCTGGATCCAGACCACGCAGTTCCTCGACCTGCGGGCCGCCGCCGTGCTCTCGGTGGTGCAGCTCGTCGTCGTGGCGGGCGCGCTCACCGTCGCGGCGCGCGCACGCCGCGGCCGGGAGCGCGCGCTCGCCCTGGCCGACCCCGAGCTCGTCGTGCGGCCGCTGCGTCTGCGGCGCGAGCCCGGGACGCCGCGGCGCGACGGGCACGCGCTGACCCTCGTCGCGGCCGGCGTCACCGCGCTCGTCGTCGTGCTGCTCGCCGTGCCGTTGGTCAACCTGGTGGTGCGCTCGCTGCGCGTCGGCGAAGCCTGGGGGCTGGACCACTACCGCGCGCTGGGGACGGCGGGCGGCGGCGTCACCGTGACGGTGTGGCAGGCGGCGCTGACGTCGCTGCGCACCGCGGTCGACGCGACGCTGCTCGCGCTGGTCGTCGGCGGCCTGGTGGCGCTCGTCGTGTCCCGGCGGCCCCGGCGCCCGGCGGCCCGACGAGCCGTCGCGGGGCTCGACGCGGTGTTCATGCTGCCGCTCGGGGTCTCGGCGGTCACCGTCGGGTTCGGGTTCCTGCTCACCATGGACCACCTGCTCGGCCTCGACACGGACCTGCGCCGCTCGCCGGTGCTGGTGCCGATCGCGCAGGCGGTCGTGGCGGTGCCGCTCGTCGTGCGGACGGTGCTCCCGGTGCTGCGCGCGATCGACCCGCGGCTGCGGGAGGCCGCCGCCACCCTGGGCGCCGCGCCCGGGCGCGTGCTGCGCACCGTGGACGTGTCGCTCGCGGCGCGGTCGCTGGGGCTGGCCGTCGGGTTCGCGTTCGCCGCGTCGCTGGGCGAGTTCGGGGCGACGTCGTTCCTGGCGCGGCCGGACAACCCGACCCTGCCCGTCGTGATCTTCCGGCTCATCGGCCGGCCCGGTCCGGACAGCTACGGCATGGCGCTCGCGGCGTCGGTGGTGCTCGCGGTCCTGACCGCGTGCGTGGTGGCGGCGTGCGAGCGGCTGCGTCGTCCGGGCGAGGGAGGCGAGTGGTGACGGGTCCGACGAGCGCGCGCGGGCTGGGCGTGGTCGACGCGGTGGTCCGCTACCCGGCGGCGCGGCGCGGCCGGCCGGGGACGACGGCCGTCGACGGCGTGAGCCTCGACGTGCCGCGGGGGGAGGTGCTCGCGCTGCTGGGACCGTCCGGCTGCGGCAAGTCGTCGCTGCTGCGCGCGGTCGCCGGCCTCGAGCCGCTCGCCGGCGGGACGGTGACGTGGGACGACGAGCCGGTGGTCGACGTCCCGGTGCACCGCCGCGACTTCGGGCTCATGTTCCAGGACGGGCAGCTGTTCCCGCACCGCGACGTCGCGGCGAACATCGCCTACGGGCTGGCGGGCCGGCGGCGCGGCGAGGTGGCCGCGCGCGTCGAGCGGCTGCTCGAGCTCGTCGGGCTGCCGGGTGCCGGACCCCGCGCGGTGGCGACCCTGTCCGGTGGCGAGCGCCAGCGCGTGGCGCTCGCGCGCGCCCTGGCCCCCGCGCCGCGCCTCCTGCTGCTCGACGAGCCGCTGTCCGCGCTCGACCGGTCCCTGCGCGAGCGGCTCGCGCTCGACCTGCGCGCAGCGCTGCTCGCGACCGGCACCACGGCGCTGTTCGTCACCCACGACCAGGACGAGGCGTTCACCGTGGCGGACCGGGTGGCGGTGATGTCGGCGGGCCGGCTGCTGCAGGTCGACCGGCCGGCGGAGCTGTGGCGCGCGCCCGCCGACGAGCAGGTCGCGCGCTTCCTCGGCTACGAGGGGTTCGTCGTCGCGTCCGCTGCCCCGCCCGCCCTGCGTGACGCCCTGCCCGCGTCGGTGCCGGCGGACGCGACGATCGCGCTGGCGCCCGGCGCGCTCGTCGTCGACCCGGCTGCCGGTGCGCTCGTCGGGGACGTCCTCGCGGTCCGCACCCGGCGCGGCCGGCCCTCCGTGCACGTCGCCGTCCCCGGCCTCGGGGCGCTCACCGCCCTGGCGTCCGGCACGGACCTGCCGGCGCCGGGCGACCCGGTGCACCTGCGTCCCGACGGCGACCAGGTCGCGGTGCTGCGGGCGTGAGGCCGGGCGCGGCCGGGGTGCACGGCCGCAGGTCCAGGTCTAGCGTCGCAAGGGCAACGACTTCCGCCGACGCCGTCGGGCGTCGTCCCTGCCGAGGTGATGCGCGATGTCCATGGAGCGCCGCGAGATCCTGTCGCTCGACCTCCCGGCCGACCTGGCCACGGTGTGGCAGCACCTGCGGGACCCCGCGCTGGCGAGCCGGTGGTACGGCACCGGCGGACCGGGTTCCGACGCCGACGTCCGCCGTGAGCTGCTCGACGGCGCCGACGAGGGCCGGCTCATCGAGCACGACGCGACGACCCACACGCTGACCTGGCCCAACCACGACGTGCTCGCCGTCTCGGCCGCCGCGCACGAGCCGGGGCACACGCACCTGACCGTCACGCGGCCCAGCCACGACGCGTACGGGCGCGGCTACGACGGCGTGCTCGACGAGCGCGACGAGCGCTGGCTCGCCGACGCGCACCAGCTGCTGTTCGCGCTGCGCGTGCACCCCGGCCAGGAGCGCCGCACGCTCGTGGCGCACGACCTCGACGCGGGCCCGCGGCACGAGCGGCTGCTCGACCGCGCCGGCCTGCACGGCGTCCGGGGCGTGCCCGTGGGCGGCCACGTGCAGGCGCGTCGGCCCGACGGCACGCTGCTGGGCGGCACGCTCCTGTACAAGACCGAGCACCAGGTGGGGCTGCAGCTCCACGGCATCACCGAGTCGCTGCTGATCATCCGCGAGACCCCCGCGGGCAGCCGTCCGCCGCACGGCACCGTGAGCCCCGTCCTGTCGGTGTACGGCCTCGACGACGAGACGTTCGCGCAGGTGGTCCGGCGGTGGGACGGCTGGTGGCGGGCTGCGGGCGCGGCACCGGCCCCGGCCCGCCTCGGCGCCTGACCCCCGCCGGGTCCTCGCGCGTCAGATCCCCGCGAGGTCGTCAGAAGGTCAGTGCCTCGTCGCGAATCTCTGACGAGACAGGGCGAGGTCTGACGACCTCGGTGGGGTGTGACGAGGTCGTTGCGTCAGGGGGAGGTGGCGCGGTCGCGCGGGCGGAGGGGGGACAGGGCGTAGGTGATCGCGTAGGCGAGCACGAAGGCGATGAACGGGAGCCGGCCCGGCGAGGCCCACGCCGCGACTGCCCAGGCCGCGAGCCCGACGACGAGCGCGGCCGTGACCAGCACGAGCCGCGCGGTCTGGCCCGTCCGGCGCAGGTGGGCCACGACCCGGCCGACGACGACGCCGCCCACTCCCGCCAGCACCGTCAGCACGCTCCCGACCCTACCGACCGTGCCGCGAGCACCCGTGCGGTCGCGCCAGTCCGCCGGGTGCGCGTCCACCGCGCTCGGCGGGAGTCACGGCTGAGGGTTGTCAACGATGTATCGGCGATATATCGTTCAGGGTGTCGTCGAGATCCCGACGGCACCCACAGACCGAGGAGAACCCTGATGCGACACCCTCATGACGGGTTCGGGCGGCGCGACCCGCGCCCCGAGCCCACCGACCCGATCACCCAGCGCGGCTGGAACGAGCGGCGACGCCGCCCGGACGGCCGCTACCCCGACGACGCCGGCTGGTCCGGCCCCGCCGGCGGCGGCGCGTGGCGCGGCCGCCGCGGTCCCGGCGGTCCCGGCCCCGGTCCCGACGAGGGCTGGGGACCGCGCGGCGGCCGGGGCTTCGGCCACGGCGGCCCGCACGGCCACGGCGGACGCGGCTTCGGGCCGGGCTTCGGTCCCGGCTTCGGTGGCCCCGGCAGCCGGGGGCGCCGCGCCGGTCGCGGTGACATCCGCGCCGCGGTGCTGCTGCTGCTCGCCGACCAGCCGATGCACGGCTACCAGCTCATCCAGGAGATCGCCGAGCGCACCGAGGGCCGCTGGCGGCCCAGCCCCGGAGCGATCTACCCCGCCCTCGCGCTGCTCGAGGACGAGGGCCTGGTGACCATCGAGGTGACGTCCGGCCGCAAGATGGCGACGCTCACCGAGGCGGGCGGCACCTACGTCACGGAGCACGCCGACGAGCTCGGCGACCCGTGGGCCGCGGCGGCCGAGCGGCCCGAGCACCCCGGGCACGTGATGCGTGCCGCGGTCGGTGCCCTGGCGGGTGCGGCCGAGCAGGTCGCGCGGACCGGGACTCCGGAGCAGGTGAAGCAGGCCGCCGAGATCCTCGACACGGCCCGCCGCCACCTCTACGCGCTCCTCGCGGAGCCGACCAACGAGGCCTGAGCGGCCCCGACGTCGAGCAGCCACGACGCCGAGGGCGCCGGTCCGCACCCCGCGGGCCGGCGCCTCTCGTCGTCCCGGGTGCGCTGCGCCGGCTCGTCGTGACGCGCTCGTCGTGACGCCCGGCCGCCGGGTGCTAGCCGAGCTTGCGCTGGAACACGCCGCCGCAGCCGGACGGCCGGAAGCCGAGCGCGATGTTGATCGCGAGCATGTGGTCGTTCTCCTCGGCGTTCCACGTGCCGATGCGCTCGGCGTCGGGGCGCGCGGCGACCGTCCGGCGCAGGTTCTCCGTCTTCAGGAGCATGCCGAGGCGGTGGCCGCGGTGCTCCGGCAGGACGAGCGTGTCCTCCTGGTGCAGGAACGTCGTCGACGGCGGGATCGCCATGATCACGGAGTACCCGACGAGGTCGCCGGTCGGCACGTGCTGGACCGCGGTGGTCCACGACGTGATGCCGCGGCGCTCGTGCTCCTCGTCGCGCCGGCGGACCCGCGCGGTGTCCCACAGCTCCTGCTCGTACTCGATGCCCGCCATCGGCGTGCCGTCGCTCATGACGGCGAACAGCCGTGCCATCGCGTCGTGCCACGCGTCCGGCACCGGCCCGTCCCAGCCCACCGTCCGGTAGTCGGTGCCGGCGGCGGCGAGCGACTCGCGGTGGAGACGCTCGAGCAGGTCGGGGTCGACGGGCAGCCGGAGCAGCGAGCGGCGCGACGTCTGCTCCAGCTGCCAGCCCCGCGAGCCCAGGAAGCGCACGCCCGGGTCGTCCGCGGGGATCCGGCCCGCCCCGGTCGGGGCGGTGATCGCGCCGGGGCCCTCGGGCGGCTCGGCGCCGTGGTCCGTCTCGGCCATGAACGTGGTGCGCTCGTGCTCGCGCGCGATGCTCGTCGCGGCGTCGTGCAGCAGCGTGCCGAGCCCGCGCCCGCGGTGCGGCGGCCGGACGCCCACGCCGAGGTACGCCCAGGACGTGTTGTCCCGCAGCGGCATGTACACCAGGCCGGTGCCGAGGACCGCGTCGGGAGCGGGCTCGTCGGGGGCGTCGTCGTCGACCGCCACGAGCCGGACGACGAGGCCGTCGTCGTCATGTGCCGCGAGCACCTCCTCGGGCGTGCGCACGTAGTCGTCGCCGCTCCAGGTGAGGCGTGCGAGCTCGTTCTGCACGTCGACGTAACCGCGCAGCAGCGCGGCCGCCGGCTCCGTCGCCGTGGCCGTCCTGGGCACCTTGCGGATGCTGACCATGCGGCCCACCTTCCGCCGCGCGGGGCCGTCCCGCCAGCGATTTACCCGCCGCCGCCCGGCGGGGGCTACCGGTCAGTAGCCTCGGCCCATGAACTGGCTCGAGGTCATCGGCTGGACCGGGTCCGTGCTGGTCGTCGTCTCCCTCATGCAGGCGCGCGTGCTGCGGTTCCGCGTGCTCAACCTGGCGGGTGCGGCGATCGCCACGGCGTACAACGTCGCCATCGACGTGTGGCCGTTCGCGGCGATGAACGGCGCGATCGCGGTCATCGACGTCTACTGGCTGCTGCGGCTGCTGCGCGAGCGGCACGACGAGGCGGCGTACGAGGTCGTCGAGGTCCGCCCCGACGACGCGTACCTGGCGCGCGTCCTCGAGGTGCACGCGGCGGACATCGCGCGGTTCGCGCCCGCCGGGGCGGGGCCGGCGTCGGACGCGTTCCTCGTCGTGCGGGGGGACGAGACCGTCGGGGTGGTGCAGGTGCACGACGAGGGTGCGGGCGTCGGCCGGGTGCAGCTCGACTACGTGACGCCGCGGTTCCGCGACTTCACTCCGGGCGAGTTCGTCTACCGGCGCAGCGGCGTGTTCCGCGCGCGGGGCTACACGCGCCTCGTCGTCGACCCCGTCCCCGCCAACCGCGAGTACTTCCGCCGCGTCGGCTTCCTCCCGCCCACGGGCCCCGACGCCGCCACGACCCCCTGGACCCACCCCCTCCCCACCACCTGACCCCACCTGACGCCCCCACCTGACGCACCCCCTTCCCCGCGACCACGCGATGTCTCCGGGTCTGGGGTCTCAGAGCCGGAGAGATGACGTGGTCGGCGGGTTGTGAGGGATGTGCTGGGCTAGAGTTCGGGCATCCGAACTTGTGGTCTGGAGCGGGCGAATGAGCGAGCGGGTCGTCGTCGACGCGCGGGTGCGTGCCGGGCGGCGGGGGAGCCTCCTGCTGGGGCCGGCCTTCGTCGCGGCGATCGCGTACGTGGACCCCGGCAACGTCGCCGCGAACCTCACGGCCGGCGCACGGTACGGCTACCTGCTGCTGTGGGTGCTGGTCGCGGCGAACGCGATGGCGGTGCTGGTGCAGTACCAGTCGGCCAAGCTCGGGCTGGTCACCGGCCAGTCGCTGCCGGACCTCCTGGGCGAGCGGCTGCGGCGCGGGCCGCGCCTCGCGTTCTGGGCGCAGGCGGAGCTGGTCGCCGCCGCGACCGACATCGCCGAGGTGGTCGGCGGGGCGATCGCGCTGCACCTGCTGTTCGGCCTGCCGCTGTGGCTGGGCGGGCTCGTCGTCGGGGGCGTGTCCCTGGTGCTGCTGGCGACGCAGGACCGGTACGGCCAGCGACGGTTCGAGCACGTCATCATCGCGTTGCTCGCGGTCATCACCGTCGGGTTCCTCGCGGGGCTCGTCGTGAGCCCGCCGGAACCCGGCGGCATGCTGTCCGGGCTGGTCCCGAGGTTCGAGGGCACCGACTCGGTGCTGCTCGCCGCCTCGATGCTGGGCGCCACGGTCATGCCGCACGCGATCTACGTGCACTCCGCGCTGGCCCGGGACCGGCACGGCCGGGCCGAGGCCGGGCCGTGGCGCGAGCGCCTGCTGCGGGCCACGCGCTGGGACGTCGGGATCGCGCTCGTCGTGGCGGGCGTCGTCAACATCGGCCTGCTGCTGCTCGCCGCGTCGGGGCTGCGCGGGGTGCCGGGCACCGACTCGATCGAGGGGGCGCACGCCGCCATCGCCGACGCGCTGGGGCCCGTGGTGGGCGTCGCGTTCGCGATCGGGCTGCTGGCGTCCGGGCTCGCGTCGACGTCGGTGGGCGCCTACGCCGGCGCGACGATCATGGCGGGGCTGCTGCACCGGCGGATCCCGATCCTGACGCGGCGCGTGGTGACCATCATCCCCGCGGTGCTGCTGCTCGCGGTCGGCGCGGACCCCACGTGGACGCTCGTCGTGAGCCAGGTGGTGCTGAGCTTCGGCATCCCGTTCGCGGTGATCCCGCTGGTCCGGCTGACGCGCTCCCGCGCGGTGATGGGCGAGGCCCGGACGCGCACGGGCCTGCACGCGGTTCTGGTCGGCGTCGTCGGGCTCGTCGTGCTTCTCAACGCCACCCTCCTCCTGCTCCTCACCACCACCTGACCCGGTCATACTTCCGCGTCTGCGCCCTCGAACCCGCAGTGCTCCCGGTGTCGGCGGAGCGATGAGGTCAGCGGCGGAGGGTGGCGCGGCGGGCGCGGAGGTGGGCCAGCTCGGCCGGAGCGGTCGCCAGGTCGATCGCCCGGTCGTAGGCCGTGGCCGCGGCGGCCGGGTCGCCGGCGCGGGCCAGGAGCTCCGCGCGCACCGCCGGGACGCGGTGGTGGCGGGGGAGTGCGTCGTCCAGGCCGTCGAGCAGCGCGAGCCCGGCGCGCGGGCCGTCCGCCTCCGCGACCGCGACCGCCCGGGCCAGCCGCACCACCGGCGAGCCGGTGAGCAGCTCCAGCTCCAGGTAGAGGTCGCAGATCACCGGCCAGCGGGTCGCTTCGGCGGTCGGCGCCGTCGCGTGCTCGGCGGCGACCAGGGCCTGCAGCCGGTACTCCGCGGCGAGCCGGGTGGCCGCCTGCGGGGGAGCCGTGCCGAGCAGCGCCACGGCCTGCCGGATCTCGTCGTGGTGCCACCGGGACCGGTCCTGGTCCGGCAGCAGGACGATCGCCCCGTCGTCGTCGAGGCGCGTGTCCCGGCGCGAGTGCTGCAGCATCATGAGCGCCAGGAGGCAGCGCACCACGTCCTGGCCGGGCAGCAGGCCGTCGAGCGTGCGGGCCAGGCGGATCGCCTCGTCGCCCAGGTCCACGCGCAGGCCGGTCACGCCCGGCTGGTACGCGGAGGTGAAGGCCAGGTAGACGACGGTCGCGACGACGTCGAGCCGCTCCGCGAGCTCCTGCGGGTCGGGCGTCGAGAACGGGATCCCCGACGCGGCGAGGCGCTTCTTGGCGCGCGTGATGCGCGCGGCCATCGCCGTCTCCTGCACCAGCTGCAGCCGCGCGATCTCCGCGGTGGGCAGCCCGAGCACGAAGCGCAGGGTCAGCGCGACGCGGTCGTCCGCCGCGATGGCGGGGTGGCAGCACGCGAAGACCATGCGCAGCTGCTCGTCCGCGACGTGCGCGCCGGGGTCGACGGCCGCGGCGGCCAGCGCGCGCATCTCGTCGTCGACGGCCATGAGCGGTTCCTTCCTGCGGTGGACCACCTCGCTGCGGAGCCGGTCCAGCACGCGTCGGCGCGCGGCGGTGAGCAGCCACGCGCCCGGGTTGTGGGGGACGCCCGACGAGGCCCAGGTGCGGGCGGCGGCCTCGAACGCGTCGGCCGCGGCGTCCTCGGCCAGGTCGGGCCGGCGGTACTGGGCGACGAGCAGCGCGACGACGCGTGACCAGCTGGTGCGCCAGGCCTCGTCGAGCGCCGCGCGGACCTCGTCGGGGGGTGTCACCGGGCCTCGTGCCCGCGTCCGGCGCACGCGGCGACGAACCGGCCGTGGGCCGCGTGCTCCGCGGCCCTCTCGTCGTCCGGCGTGCTCGCCCGCACGGCCTCGTCGCCGTGCAGCAGCAGCAGGTACGTGCGGGCGTCGCTCATGTCGGTCCTCTCGCCGTGGGCAGCACCACTGTGCCCGTCGGGAGGGTGACGCGCGAGGACGGTCCGGATCGACACGCGACGACGAGCGGGGCGCCGCCAGGTGCCGGCGGCGCCCCGCTCCCGTCAGTCCTGCGTCGACCCCGAGGACTCCTCCTGCTCGATCCGCCGCTCGACGTCGCCCCGGAGCTCGTCGAGGTCGATGTCGACGTGGTCGACGGTCGGCGCGTCGCCCGCGGTGCCGTCATCGAGCGTCGGCTGCACCGCCTCGACCTGGGCGTCGGTCGGCCACCACGCCGCCCACACCCCCGCCGCGACGCTCGCCACCACCGTCGTGCCGTCCGTGAGCCGCACGTCGACCGACCGCACCTCCTGGCCCACGCGCCCCACGGCGGACGACCACGGGTCAGACGAGCCGTACCCCTGCGTCCCGCCGCCGACGAACGTCGCGGCCCGGGCGCCCGGTGGCACGTCGTCGGAGGCGGTGCCGATGCCGATGCTGAACCCCTCGGCAGGCTCCTGGTCGGCGGTGCCGGAGCGGATGACCGAGTCGCCGCTGCCCGACGACGTCACGATCGAGGAGACGCTGACGTGGGGCCCGATGAGGCACGACTGCAGCCCCGCGTCCGACGCGAGGACCGTGAACGAGGTCGCGCCGCGCCGGTCGGTCAGCACCGGACGGGCGCCCGCCAGGTTGCGCGCGGCGTCGGCGGGGTCCTCGCCCTGGTCGACGGCTCGCAGCTCCTGGCACGCCTCGCCCGCGGCCGCCAGGTCGGCGGCGCTGAGCTGCGCCGGGACCGCGGTCCAGCCGGCGAACGCCGCGCTGTCCGTCGGGTTCGGCAGCGCCACGGCGACCACAGCCGCGGCCGCAGCCGCCGCCCCGACGAGGCCGATCCGCACCGCCCCCCTGCGGCGGCGCGAGGCGAGCTCGTCAACCCTGCCGCCGTCCGGCAGCCGCGCGCCGGTCCGGTGGGGCTCGGGCTGGTCGGCCGTGGACGGGTGGGTCTCGAGCAGGTGGGCGTCGAGCAGCGCGCGCGCGGACTCGAGGCCGTGGGGGTCGACGGTGCGGTCGGGCCGCAGGTCGGAGAGGTCGAGCGGGGCCATGGGTCAGCCTTCCTGGGAGAGGAGTGAAAGGGCCGCGGGGCGGGGTGCGCTGCTGGCGGGACCGGCGGGCTCGTCGTCGGCGACCTCCTGGAGGACGCCGGCGAGGCGGCGGCGGGCGCGGTGCAGGCGCACCTTGAACGCGGTGACGGAGCACCCGGCGACCTGCGCCGCCGGGGTGGGGGCCAGGCCGTCCCACGCGACGAGCAGGAGAGCCTCGCGCTCGTGCGTGGTGAGCGCGGCGAGTGCGCGCAGCAGGGCGTCACGCTCGGCGACGACGACGTCCGCGGCCGTCGGCCGGTGCTCCGCGACGAGCTGGAGGCGGGCGAGCTCGTCGGACAGCAGCCGCGCCCGGTGCCGCGACCGGTGGTGGTTCGCGACGGTGTTGCGCGCGACGACCAGCAGCCACGGCAGCGGGTCGCCGGGGACGTCGACCAGGCGGCGCCACGCGACCAGGAAGGTCTCGGCGACCACCTCGGCCGCGTCGTCCCGGTCCACGTGCCGCAGGGCGTACGCCTGCACGCGGGGCGCGTAGCGCTCCCACAGCTCGGCGAACCGCTGCGCGTCGGTCTGCTCGTTGCTCACGTTGCTCACACCTTGAAGTGTCCTGAGCGGGGCAAGGGTTACGTCGCGCGCTGCTCCGGCTGCTCGTCGGCCAGCGGCGCGTCCTGCTCGTCGGCGTGCGCCACGTGCCGCAGCTGCCGCCAGATCAGCACGACGAACACCGCGGACCCCGCGAACGCGAACCAGAACGGCGCGGTCACGCCGTGGTGCTGCGCCAGCACGCCGCCCACGCCCGCGCCCACGACGAGCCCGCCGTAGACACCGACCAGGTTCACGGACCCGACCCGCCCCTGCAGCGCGGTCGGCACCGCGCGCTGGCGCACGGTGACGCTCGTCGTGCCCCACACGAACGCGTGCGCGCCGAACACGAAGAAGACCGTCATCGCCACCCACGCGGTGGTGGTGAGGGCGAGCGCCAGGTGCGTCAGCGTCTCGATGACCAGCCCGATGCGCAGCAGGTTCGCGAGCGTCACCCGCCGCGTGAGCCAGCCGTACGCGGCCGTCCCGACGAGTCCGCCCAGCGCCTGCACCGTGGTGATGGCGCCGAAGCCCACCTCGCCCAAGCCCAGGCGCTCCTGCGCGTAGAGCACCAGGACCGACCACGCGGCGCCGAAGGTGACGTTGAAGATCAGGATCGTGAGCACGAGCGTGCGCACCGCGGCGTGGTGGACCACCCACCGCACGCCCTCGGCGATGTCGGCCCGGATGTGGCTGCGCTCGTGGCGCGCGGCGCCGTGCGGCGGCAGCCGGAGCCGCGAGATCATCACCGCGCCGGCGAGGACCAGGACGCCGTAGGCCGCGAACGGGATGGCCTGCCCGGCCGCGAACAGGGCCGCGCCGACGGGTGGGCCGGCCATCTGGTTGACGGTCAGGAGGCCGGCCTGGATGCGCTGGTTCGCGGCCGCCAGGTCGTCACGCCGGACCAGCATGGGGACCAGCGTGCTCGACGCGTTGTCGGCGAACGTCTCCGCGGTGCCCAGCAGGAACATCGCGACCAGGACGAGCGCGACCGGCGTCGCCTCCGCGGCGGCCGCCACCGCGAGCACCGCGACGACGAGCGCGCGCACCACGTCGACCGTGATGACGAGCCGGCGTCGGTCGAGCCGGTCCGTCAGCGCACCGGCCCAGAGCCCGAACAGCAGCGGCGGCAGCCACTGCAGCAGCGCGGCGAGGGCGACGACGAACGCGTCGTCCGTGCGGGACGCCACGAGCAGCGGACCGGCCGCGAGCACGATGCCGTCCGCCAGGTTCGTCGTCCACGACGAGGACAGCACCCAGCGGAACCCCGTGCCGAGGCGGCGGGGCACCAGCGTCTCGACGATCCGGCCAGGCACCGGCCGACGATACGGCGGCGCGGACCTTCGGCCCTCCTCGACCCGTCCACATCGTGAGATGATGCCGGGGTCGGCAACCCCGGCACCCCGTGTCCCGGTCCCCACAAGGAGCCCCGTCGTGTCCGCGCTCACCCTGCCCCCTGCCCGTCCCTCCCTCCCGCTCCCCGCCCGCCTGCGCTCGCTCGTCGAGACGGTCCGCTGGGCCCCCGCCCCGCGCTTCGAGGGCACCCCCACCCGGCGCTGGCTGTTCGTGGCATACCTGGCGGGCAGCATGCTGGCCTGGACCCTGGCGGGCGTGGCCATCGCTGCCGCCCTGGGCGCCCTGGTCCGCTGACCCCGCCCCCTGCTCCGCCCACCCCCGCCCCCTGCTCCGCCCACCCCGGCGCTCCGGAGCCGGCGAGGTCGTGCATCTGCCGCCAAGTCGTCCATCGATCGGCGCGACCTCACGGTCGACACGCGACTTCATGACGCTCGCCTGGCCTGGCTGAGCAGGGGCACGGGTCGGACGGGCGGGAGGCATCCCGGAGGCAGTGCGCGACGCGTGCGCCCGATGATCGCGGCGATCGAGTCGGCGACCGTCAGGTGCACCGCCCTCCATCCGGCCTCGAGGAACGCCTCGCGCCGCAGCTTCTCGGCGAGCAGAGCCTCCCGCTCCCGGCCGCGGTACTTGTCGAGCCCGTCGTACTCCACGACGACCTTCCATTCCGGCCAGCCGAGGTCCGCCCAGACGACGCCGCGCGCGGTGTGCACCTCGACCTGGGTCTGCGGTGGAGGCCAGCCGGCGCGGAGGAAGGCGAACCGCGCCATGGTCTCGCGCACGGACTCCGCCCCGTCGTCCGCGAGCTCGATGATGAGGCGACCGCGGGCGCTCCCCCGGCCTCGCCCAGCCAGCGCGATCGCGGTCAGGTCGTCGCGCGGCACGCCCGCCCGGAGCGCGCTGTCGACGACGACGAGCGCGGGCAACGGTGGCATGGAGACGGCGCAGTCCCAGGCGGTCGCCCTCAGGTCCGTGACGGGCATGCCGAGGATCGTGACGATCTGCTCGTCGGCCGGCAGTGGCCGGTGGTGGCGGATGGCCGGGTCGGCGTGGGCGCTGCGACGATGCGCGTGCTTCAGGTGGGTCAGCGTCCCGACCGACCACAGGGCGAGGCCGTGCAGCACGGCTGCGGTCTCGTGGCTGAAGGCGTGCGGCGCGACGGTCCGGCCATGTACTCCCCTCGCTCGGGCGACTGCCAGCGCCCGGGGATCCACGATCGCGGCCGGGACGTAGGTGCCGGTGCCGACCCGCCGCCACTTGCCGGCCGCCACCTGAGCGGCAACGACGTCATCCGGATGGTCGCGCGCACGGAAGACCATCGGTCGCGGCACGGCACGCGTGCCGTCGGGTGAACCAGGACGTCGAGGCATGCGGCCGAGAGTGCCTCGATCGGGCGCTCGCGTGGGGGCGGGTTCCTGGCGCCTGTGGGCGGCCCGCCCGCGCGAGGGGCTGGGGTCGGGTCGACCTCGCCGACGAGGTCGTGTGTCTGCCGTGAAGTCGTGCAGAGCAGTGCACGACCTCACGGCAGACGCACGACCTGGGGGCGGGTCAGGGGGTGGTGGTGAGCCAGGTCTCGAAGGGGGCGAAGCTGCGCTCGCGGCCCAGGAACGCCTCGACCAGGTCCGCCGCGTCCCGGCTGCCGCCGGGCGCCAGGATGTGGTCGCGGTAGCGGCGGCCCACCTCGGGGTTCATCAGGTCCTCGCCGAAGGCGGTCAGGAGGTCCTTGGCGATCACCAGGCTCCAGAGGTAGGTGTAGTAGGCCGAGCCGTACCCGTCGAGGTGCCCGAACCCGGTGACCTGGTGCGTCCCGGGCAGCGGCGCGAACGGGCCGAACCGCGCGTCGACCTGCGCGGTGAACTCGTCGAGGTCCGCGGGCGGCGTCGCGTGCAGGCCGTAGGACAGCGCGGTGAAGTTGAGCTGCCGGCGGGTCCATGAGCCGCGGCCGAACTGGTCCGCGCGGTTCATCCGCTCGACGAGCGCGGCCGGGATGGGCGCGCCGGAGTCGTCGGTCGCGAACGTGGCCAGGACGCCCGCGTCCCAGGCCCACTCCTCGAGCAGCTGCGACGGCGCCTCGACGAAGTCCCACTCGGTCGCGACGCCGCTGAACTCGGCCCAGCGCTGGTGCCCGCCGACGATCTCGTGGACCAGGTGCCCGAACTCGTGGAAGAAGGTGCAGACGTCGTCGTGCTCCATGTTCCCGGTGGGGAAGTTGCACACCAGGACGCCCTCGGGCAGGCGCACGCCGGCGATCCCGGGCACCAGCGAGAACTGCGCGGCGTGGTTGAACTTGCCTGCGCGCGGGTGCATGTCGAGGTAGAACCGGCCGATCCGCGCGCCGTCGGCGACCACGTCGTAGGCCTCGACCGACTCGTGCCAGGACGGCGCGGCCACGCGCGTGAAGCTCAGGCCGAGCAGCTGACCGATCGTCGACATGACGCCGTCGCGCACCTTGTCGTAGCGGAAGTACCGGCGCACCTCCTGGGCGTCGACGTCGTACTGCTCGCGGCGGACGACCTGGTCGTAGTACAGCGAGTCGGCGGGCGTGACCGCGGTCGCGGCGGGGTCGTCGGCCTGGAACCGGGTCAGCAGCACGGTGACGTCCCGCTCGGCCGGCGCGGCGGTCAGGCCGTCGAGCCGCTCGACGAAGTCCGCGATCGCCGCGCCGGAGCCGATCATCTTGACCTCGGCGTCGTACGTCGGCCAGTCCGGGTAGCCCAGCAGGCGCGCCCGCTCGTCGCGCAGCCGCAGCAGCTCGGCGAGCACCGGGCCGTTGGCCGGCGACGCGATGCGCAGGTACTCGGTGGTGAGCGCGCGGCGGACCGACGCGTCGTGCGCGTACGTGCGCACGGGGATCAGGTCCGGGTACTCGGTGGTGAGCACGACGAGGCCGTCGTCCCCGGGTGCGTGCGCGTCGCGGAAGTCGCCCGGCAGGCCGTCGAGCTGCTCGGGACGCACGCGGATGGAGCGCACGCCCTCGCGGATGTTGCGGGAGAACTCGAGCCCCAGCTCGGTGCAGCGCTGCGCCAGGCCGCGCAGCACCGCGCGCTCCTCGCCGGACCGGTCGACGCCGGCGCGGCGGAAGTCGCGCAGCACGTGGTCGTGCAGGCGCTGGGCGTCGGCGCCGAGGCCCGCGGGGTCCGTCGCGACGAACGCCTCCCAGGCCTCGCGGTCCAGCCCGCGCTCGGTCGCGAGGTCCTCGGCGGCCTGGGCGCGCTCCTCGGCGGCCGCGCGCAGCTCCCCGGAAGGGTGCACCTCGGACAGCAGGTGCGCGGCCGCGGACGCCTGGCCCAGCGCGGCGTCGCACGCGTTCCACAGCTCCAGGACCTGCTCCGCGCTCCTCGTCGTGCCGTCCTTGAGCGTCGCGAGGTGGTCGCGCGCCTCCTGCAGGGCGGTGTCCACGACGTCGGTGAGGAACGACGACCAGCCGGCGTCGTCGGAGGGCAGCGTGAGGGGCTCGAGCGTCATGCGCCGACCGTACACACGCCCGCCGGGCTGCGGGTGCGGTCCGGGTCAGGCGACGAGCTCGAGCCGCTGCCAGGACCGGACGGTCGCGGCCGCGAAGACCAGCGCGGCGACGGGCACGGTGGCCAGGGGACCGGCCGGCCCCGCCTCGAGCGCCCACGCGGCCGGCGCGACGAACGGGACCCAGGTGCCCACGCCCGCGAGCGCGCACACCTGCGCCACCACCAGGACGCCCACGGTGACCGCGATCCCGGGGAGCAGGCCGCGGCCCAGGGTGGCGGCCCACGCGACGGGCTGCACGACGAGCGCCGACAGCACGACGAGCGCGGCGATGCGCAGCAGCGCGCCGGTCGCCGCCGCGTCGGGCAGCCCCAGCCCGAGCACCAGACCGGCGAGCAGGACGAGGCCGGCGACGGCGAGGGCCGTGAGCGTCGCCCACACCAGGTGCACGACGAGCTTGGCGGCGACCGTGGTCCCCCGCCCGACCGGCAGCGCGAACAGCCCCGCCACCGTGCCCTCGGCGAGCTCGCGGCCCACGGTCCAGCTCAGCGCGACGCCCGCGGCGAGCACGGACGCGGCGGCGGTGACCTGCGTGGCGCCGGAGAGCATGGTCGACCAGTCCGCCACGGCGTCGGTCAGCCCGAGCTTCGCGGTCAGGTCGGCGCGCCCGCTGCGCACCGCCGCGAGGGTGGTCGCGGACAGCACGGCGACGCCGACCGCGAGGAGCAGGCCGGTGCCCTGCAGCGTGCGGGACGCGCGCGCCTTGCGGCCCTCCGCGGCGAGCGCGGCGCGCCACCAGACGCCCCGGGCCGGGGACGACGAGGGTGCGACGCCGCGGCTCACGCCGCGTCCCGCGTCGCCGCGTGGACCATCGCGAAGAACGCGCGCTCGAGGTCGACGCCCGCGGGATCGAGCGCACCGACCGCGCGCCCCTCGGCGAGGACCGTGATCCGCGACGCGAGCCGCGCCACCTCGTCGAGGTGGTGGCTCGAGACCAGCACGGCGGCACCCGCGGCCGCGCGCCGGCGCAGCGCCTCCCGCAGCGCGATCACGCCGCCGGGGTCCAGCGCGTTCGTCGGCTCGTCGAGCACGACGAGCGCGGGGTGGTGCTGCAGCGCGGACGCGAGCCCGAGCCGCTGGCGGTTGCCGAGCGAGAGTCGGCGCGCCCGCACGTCGGCGTAGCGGTCGAGGTCCAGCTCCTCGAGCACCGCGTCGACGGTGCCGGCGACGTCCGCGGCACCGCGCAGCACGGCCGCCAGCTCCAGGTTGGCGCGCCCCGTGAGCTCGCCGTACACCAGCGGGTGCTCGACGAGCGCGCCCACCCGCGCCCAGACGGACGGCCTCGCCGACGCCACCGCGCACCCCAGCACCTCCACGGTGCCCTTGTGCGCACGCAGCATGCCGGTGGCGAGCTTCATGAGGGTCGACTTGCCGGCGCCGTTGAGACCGACGATCGCGTGCACCTCGCCCGGCAGGACGTCGAGGTCGACGCCGTGCAGCCCCGCCCCGCCGCGGTACGTGCGCGTCGCGCGCCGGAGCCGGAGCGCGGAGGCCGCCGCGGTCACCGGTCGACCCCCGCCTCGAGGACGTCGAGCGCGCCGTCGACGGCGTCGCCCAGCGGGACCCCCGCACCGGCGGGACCGGCCCAGTCGAGCAGCGCCGCCATGAGCGCCGCGAGCGTCGCTGCGGCCGCGACCACCGCGTCCCGCGCGGCGACCCCGTCCGCCACGAGCTGGTCCGCCACCGCACGCTCGGTGGCCGCGGTGCTCGCGCGGACGGCGGGCAGCAGGCTGGGCGTCACGGAGGCGAGCGCGAGGCGCGACCGGACGGCGGCCTCGTCGTCCACCGGGAGCGCGTGCCACGCCTGACGCACCCCTGCCGTGACGCGGCGCAACGGGGGGAGCCCGAGCGGCTGGCGGGCGACGGCCGCGGTGATCAGCGGGTCGTACGGGTCGCCGACGACGAGCTGCTCCTTGGTGCCGATGTGCCGGTAGAAGGTCATCTCGGTGACGCCGGCGGCCGCCGCGACCTGCGCGACGGTCGTCGCGTCGTACCCCTGCGCGGCGAACAGCTCGAGCGCGCACTCGACGATCCGCTGGCGGGTCCGCCGGGACTTGGTGGTCACGACAAGAAATGTTAGTCACTCACATAACGCGGAGGGAAGCCCGAGGTTTTTCACGGCGGGTACCGGGTGGCGCACGTCACACTGCTCGCTAGGGTCGACACCATGGCAGCCACCCAGCCGCCCGGACTCGACGGACCCGCCTCCGACCTGCTGCTGCGCGCGGGTCGGTACTTCACGCGGTGGGAGGAGACCGACGACGGCCGGGCCGTGTTCCGCGAGGGCGGCCGGCGCGGCGACGTCTTCTACCGGGACCGATGGCGCCACGACAAGGTGGTCCGCTCGACCCACGGCGTGAACTGCACGGGCTCCTGCTCGTGGAAGGTCTACGTCAAGGACGGGATCATCACGTGGGAGGCGCAGCAGACCGACTACCCGTCGGCCGGCCCGGACCGCCCCGACTACGAGCCCCGCGGGTGCCCGCGCGGCGCGGCGTTCTCCTGGTACACGTACTCGCCCACGCGGGTGCGGTACCCGTACGCGCGCGGCGTGCTGGTCGAGATGTTCCGCGAGGCGAAGGCGCGGCTCGGGGACCCGGTGCTCGCCTGGGCGGACATCACGGGCGACCCCGCCAAGCGCCGCCGGTACCAGCAGGCCCGCGGCAAGGGCGGGCTGGTCCGGGTGACGTGGGACGAGGCGGTCGAGATCGTCGCCGCCGCGCACGTGCACACGATCAAGACCTACGGCCCGGACCGGTGCGCGGGGTTCTCGCCGATCCCGGCGATGTCGATGGTGTCGCACGCGGTGGGCACCCGGTTCGTGCAGCTCATCGGCGGCGTCATGACCAGCTTCTACGACTGGTACGCCGACCTGCCGGTGGCGAGCCCGCAGATGTTCGGCGACCAGACCGACGTCCCGGAGTCCGGTGACTGGTGGGACGCCACCTACCTGATGATGTGGGGCTCCAACGTCCCGGTCACGCGCACGCCCGACGCGCACTGGATGGCGGAGGTCCGCTACCGCGGCACCAAGGTGGTCTCGGTCTCGCCGGACTACGCGGACAACACCAAGTTCGCCGACGAGTGGCTGCCCGCCGCGGCCGGCACGGACGGCGCGCTCGCGATGGGCATGGGCCACGTGGTGCTCAAGGAGTACCTGGTCGACCGCCAGGTCCCGTTCTTCCGCGACTACGTCGCGCAGTACACGGACCTGCCGTTCCTGGTCACGCTCGAGGAGCGCGACGGCGCGTACGTCCCGGGTCGGTTCCTGCGGGCGGAGGACCTCGCAGGGACGGGTGTTCCCGACGACGAGCGAGCGGCCGACCCCGTGACCGCTCCTGACTCCGAGGGCGCGCAGTGGAAGACGGTGCTCCTCGACGCGGCGACCGGACGGCCGGTCGTGCCCAACGGCTCCCTCGGCTTCCGCTACACGGACTCCGGCGAGGGCCGGTGGAACCTCGACCTGCAGGGCGTCGTCCCCGCGCTGAGCATCCGCGACGCGCGCTCGTCGGACCCGGGACCGGGCGCCGACGACGGCACGGACGCCGAGACGGTCGAGGTCCTGCTGCCGCGGTTCGACGAGCCGGGTGGCGCGGGCGGCGTGCAGCGCCGCGGCGTGCCCGTGCGGCGCGTCGACGGGCACCTGGTGACCACGGTGTTCGACCTGACGCTCGCGCACTACGGCGTGGCCCGCGACGGGCTGCCGGGCGAGTGGCCGACGGGCTACGACGACGCGACGCAGGGCTGCACGCCCGCGTGGCAGGAGCAGCACACCTCGGTCCCGGCGGACGCGTGCACGCGCATCGCGCGCGAGTTCGCGACCAACGCGGAGAAGTCCAACGGCCGCTCGATGATCATCATGGGTGCGGGCATCTGCCAGTGGTTCCACGGCGACGCGACGTACCGCGCGATCCTGGCGCTGCTGGCGTTCACCGGCTGCTTCGGGCGCAACGGCGGGGGCTGGGCGCACTACGTCGGGCAGGAGAAGTGCCGCCCGCTGACCGGCTGGATCTCGCTGGCCAACGCCCTGGACTGGTCGCGTCCGCCGCGCACGATGACCGGCACGTCGTACTGGTACATGCACACCGACCAGTGGCGGTTCGACGGCTACCAGGCCGACGAGCTCGCGTGGCCGATGGCCGACGGGCACCTGGCGGGCATGCACACGGCGGACACGATCGCGGCGTCGGCCCGGCGCGGCTGGATGCCGTTCTACCCGCAGTTCGACCGCAACCCCCTGGACCTCGCGGACGAGGCGCGCGCGGCCACCGAGGACGGCTCGGCGCCGGACGCCGCCGCGCACGTCGCGGGGCGCCTGAAGGAGGGCAGCCTGCGGTTCGCGGTCGAGGACGTCGACGCGCCGGAGAACTGGCCGCGCACGCTGGTGCTGTGGCGCTCGAACCTGCTGGGCTCGAGCGCCAAGGGCGACGAGTACTTCCTCAAGTACCTGCTCGGCACGCACTCCAACGTGCAGGCGCCCGAGCCGACCGCGCGCCCCAGCGACGTCGAGTGGCGTGACGACATCCCGGAGGGGAAGCTCGACCTCCTGGTCAGCGCGGACTTCCGGATGACCTCGACGACGATGCTCTCCGACGTCGTGCTGCCCGCGGCGACCTGGTACGAGAAGCACGACCTGTCCTCCACGGACATGCACCCCTTCGTGCACGCGTTCTCCCCGGCGATCGACCCGCCGTGGGAGGCGCGCAGCGATTTCGACGCGTTCCACCTGGTGGCGCGGCGGTTCTCCGACCTCGCCCGCACGCACCTGGGCGTGCGGCACGACCTGGTGAGCGTGCCGATGCAGCACGACACCCCGGGCGAGATGCCGCGCGACGGCGGCGCGAGCGGCGACTGGCGGCGCGGCGACGCGCCGGCCGTCCCGGGCGTGACGATGCCGCTGCTCCAGGTGGTGGAGCGCGACTACACGGCGATCGCGGACAAGCTCGGCTCGCTGGGCCCGCTCGCGAGCTCGCAGGGGTTCACGGTCAAGAACGTCACGTACCGGCTGGAGCACGAGGTCGAGCGCCTGGGGCGGCTCAACGGCGTGATGCTGGGCGGCGCGGGCGACGGAAGGCCGGCGCTGGACACCGACGTCAAGCTGGCCGAGGCGATCCTGGCGCTGTCCGGCACGACGAACGGCGAGCTCGCCACGCAGGGCTTCCGCTCGCTCGAGCAGCGGGTGGGCAAGGAGCTGCACGACCTGGCGGAGGGCTCCGAGGAGAAGCGCATCACCTTCCCGGACACGCAGGCGCGGCCGGTCCCGGTGATCACGTCCCCGGAGTGGTCCGGCTCGGAGACCGGCGGGCGGCGGTACGCGCCGTTCACGGTCAACGTCGAGCGGCTCAAGCCGTGGCACACGCTCACGGGCCGCATGCACCTGTTCCTCGACCACGGCTGGATGAAGGACCTGGGCGAGGGGCTGCCGGTCTACCGCCCGCCGCTGGACCTGCACCGCCTGCTGGGCGAGCCGGAGCTGGGCCCGGACGGCGCCAAGCAGGTCACGGTGCGCTACCTGACCCCGCACAACAAGTGGTCGATCCACTCCGAGTACCAGGACAACCTCCTGATGCTCTCGCTGTCCCGCGGCGGCCCGACGTGCTGGATGTCCCCGGCGGACGCCGACGCGATCGGCGCCAGGGACAACGAGTGGATCGAGTGCTCCAACGCGAACGGCATCTTCGTCGCCCGGGCGATCGTGTCCCACCGCATGCCGGAGGGCGTGGTCTACGTGCACCACGCCCAGGAACGGACCATCGACGTGCCTAAGACGGAGCGGACCCGACGACGAGGAGGCATCCACAACTCGGTGACGCGGCTGCTGGTCAAGCCCACGCACCTCATCGGCGGGTACGCGCAGCTGTCCTACGCCTTCAACTACCTGGGCCCCACCGGCAACCAGCGGGACATCGTCGCGACGATCCGCCGCCGGTCCCAGGACGTCGAGTACTGAGCGGGCGAGGGAGGGGACGACGAGCATGCGCGTGATGGCCCAGGTCGCCATGGTGATGAACCTCGACAAGTGCATCGGGTGCCACACCTGCTCGGTGACGTGCAAGCAGGCGTGGACCAACCGCGCCGGCGTCGAGTACGTCTGGTTCAACAACGTCGAGACGCGGCCCGGCCAGGGCTACCCGCGGCGCTACGAGGACCAGGAGCGGTGGCACGGCGGCTGGCACCTGAACCGCCGCGGCCGGCTCGAGCTGCGGACGGGCAGCCGGGCCAAGCGGCTGCTGTCGATCTTCGCGAGCCCGGTGCAGCCCGAGCTCGAGGACTACTACGAGCCGTGGACGTACGACTACGAGACGCTCGTCGAGGCACCGCTCGGCGACGACTTCCCGGTCGCCCGGCCCAAGTCGCTCATCACCGGCGAGGACACCAAGGTCACCTGGTCGGCCAACTGGGACGACAACCTGGGCGGGACCAGCGAGCTCGGCCACCTGGACCCGATCGTGGAGAAGGTCCGCCGCGAGTCGGAGGACAAGATCCGGTTCGAGCTCGAGAAGACGTTCATGTTCTACCTGCCGCGCATCTGCGAGCACTGCCTCAACCCGTCGTGCATGGCCTCCTGCCCGTCGGGCGCGATCTACAAGCGCGCCGAGGACGGCATCGTGCTGGTCGACCAGGACCGCTGCCGCGGCTGGCGCCAGTGCGTCACCGGGTGCCCGTACAAGAAGATCTACTTCAACCACAAGACCGGCAAGGCCGAGAAGTGCACGTTCTGCTACCCGCGCCTCGAGGTGGGCCTGCCGACGGTGTGCGCCGAGACGTGCGTGGGCCGGCTGCGCTACATCGGGGTGTTCCTCTACGACGCGGACCGCGTCACCGAGGCGGCATCGGTGCCCGACGAGAAGGACCTCTACGAGGCACAGCTCGACCTGATGCTCGACCCCGAGGACCCGGCGGTCGTCGCGGCGGCACGCGAGCAGGGCATCCCGGCGGACTGGCTCGACGCGGCTCGTCGGAGCCCGGTCTACGCGCTCGCGAAGACCTACCGCGTGGCGCTGCCGCTGCACCCCGAGTACCGCACCATGCCGATGGTCTGGTACGTCCCGCCGCTGTCCCCGGTGGTGGACCTGCTGCGCGAGCAGGGCCACGACGCGGAGGACCCCGGCAACCTGTTCGGCGCGATCGAGGCGCTGCGCATCCCCGTGGAGTACCTCGCCGAGCTGTTCACCGCGGGTGACACCGCGATCGTCACGGACGTCCTCAAGCGGCTCGCGGCCATGCGCTCCTACCTGCGCGGCATCACCCTCGAGGAGGGCGCCGACGAGTCGATCCCGAACGCGGTCGGCATGACCGGCCAGGCGATGTACGCCATGTACCGGCTGCTCGCGATCGCCAAGTACGACGAGCGCTACGTCATCCCCAAGGCGCACGAGGAGCGCGGCCACGAGCTCGAGGAGCTGGGCTGCTCGCTCGACTACGACGAGGGTCCGGGCATGTACGAGTCCGCGGCGTTCGGCGAGGCGTCGGGCCGGCCCGTCCCCGTCGCGGTCGAGACCTTCCACGCGCTGCGGCAGCGGCAGACGTCGGAGGCGATCGCCCCGTCGGAGGAGATGCGGGGCCGCGTCAACCTCCTGAACTGGGACGGCGTCGGCACGCCGCCGGGCCTGTTCCCGCAGAAGGACGGCCCGCCCCCGGGCGCGGTCGGCGGACCGGTCCCCGACGAGGCGGTCCGCGCCGAGGCGCGCCCCGACGAGGGGGAGGCGCGATGAGGCTCGGCACGGGACGGGCGCGCTCGTCGGGACGCACGACGAGCGCGCGCGACGGCTCGACGCGCGTCGTGCACCAGGCGGCGTCCTGGTGCCTCGCCTACCCGGACGAGGCGCTGGTCGAGCGCCTGCCGCTGCTCGCGGCCGCGACCGACGAGCTCGCGCGCGGTCGCGCGCGGGACGGCCTGCGCACCTTCCTGGACCACGCCGTCGCGACCCCGCTGGACGTGCTGCAGCCGGACTACGTGCGGCTGTTCGACCTGTCCCGCAAGCAGGCGCTGTACCTGTCCTACTGGACCGACGGCGACACGCGTCGGCGGGGGGAGGTCCTGGCCGGGTTCAAGGAGCGCTACCGGGCGAGCGGCTTCCTGGTGGACACCCGCGGCGAGCTGCCGGACCACCTGCCGCTGGTGCTCGAGTACGCGGCGCTCGCGGACCCGCAGGACGGGACCGCGCTGCTCCAGGAGTACCGCGCGAGCCTCGAGCTCACGCGGTTCGCGCTGATCGAGGCGGGCACGCCCTACGCGGGCGTGCTCGAGGCGGTCTGCGCCACGCTGCCGGGGGAGTCGCCCGCGGACAAGGCGGCGGTGCACGCCATGGCCGCCGCGGGTCCGCCCTCGGAGAGCGTGGGGCTGGACTCGGCCGACCCGCGGCTGCTGCCGCTCGCGGGCTACGGGACCACGGACGGGAGCGCCTGATGGACGTCGTGCTCTGGGGGGTGCTGCCGTACCTCGTCGTCGCCGTGTTCGTCGGCGGCCTGGTGTGGCGCTACCGGTACGACCAGTTCGGCTGGACCACGCGCTCGTCGCAGCTCTACGAGTCGCGGCTCCTGCGCATCGGCTCGCCGCTGTTCCACTTCGGGCTGCTGTTCGTGATCGTGGGGCACGTGGTCGGCCTCGTGATCCCCGAGTCGTGGACCGACGCGGTGGGCGTGACCGAGGAGATGTACCACGCGGGTGCGCTGGGCATCGGGACGGTCGCGGGGGTCGCCACGCTCGCGGGCATCGTGATCCTCATCGTCCGGCGTCGTCGCACCGGGCCGGTGTTCATGGCGACGACGAAGAACGACAAGGCGATGTACGCGGTGCTGACCACCGCGATCGTCACCGGGCTCGCGACCACCGTCATCGCGTTCAGCCAGGGCTCCGAGACGCACGACTACCGCCAGTCCGTCTCGCCGTGGTTCCGCTCGCTGTTCGTCTTCCAGCCCGACGTCGACGCCATGGCCTCCGCGCCGTGGCAGTTCCACCTGCACGTCCTCGTCGGGCTCGGCCTGATCCTGCTGTTCCCGTTCAGCCGGCTGGTGCACGCGTTCACGGCACCGGTGCACTACCTGTTCCGCCCGTACATCGTCTACCGCAGCCGCGACCGCCGGCCGACCCCGGGAGCCAGCGCGCCGAAGCGCGGCTGGGACCCCGTGGGGACGCGCGACCGCGACCGCTGAGCCCCAGGGGAGAGCACGTGACCGAGACGACGAGCACGGCCCGCGCCGGATCCGGCCAGGCGCTGAACCTGGCGCTGGCGACCTGGGCGTTCGCCATCACCTTCTGGGCGTGGAACCTGGTCGGCCCGCTCGCGGCGCTGTACTCCGAGGACCTCGACCTGTCCTCGAACCAGAAGGCGCTGCTCATCGCGACCCCCGTGCTCGTCGGGGCCGTCGGACGCGTGCCCGTGGGTGCGCTGACGGACCGCTACGGCGGGCGGACCATGCTGTCCGCGCTGAGCTTCATCTCGATCGTGCCCGTGCTGCTGGTCGCGTGGGCCGGGAACCTCGAGTCCTACCCGCTGCTGCTGGTGTTCGGCTTCCTGCTCGGCATCGCGGGCACGTCGTTCGCCGCCGGCATCCCGTTCGTCAACGCCTGGTACGGGCCGTCGCGGCGCGGGTTCGCGACCGGGCTGTTCGGCGCGGGCATGGGGGGCACCGCGCTCTCGTCGTTCTTCACGCCGCGGTTCGTCCAGTGGTTCGGCTACACGCAGGCGCACCTGATCATCGCGGCGGCGCTCGCCGTGACCGGCGTCGTCCTGATGCTGCTCATGCGCAACTCCCCGACCTGGCAGCGCAACGACCAGCCGGTGATGCCGAAGCTCAAGGCCGCCTCGAAGCTGCCCGTGACCTGGCAGATGGCGTTCCTGTACGCGGTGACCTTCGGCGGGTTCGTCGCGTTCTCCACCTACCTGCCGACGTACCTCAAGGACGTGTACGACTTCGACCTGGCCGGCGCGGGCACGCGCACCGCCGGCTTCGCGATCGCGGCCGTCATCGCGCGGCCCCTGGGCGGCGTGCTCTCCGACCGCGTGCACCCGCGCGTCGTCGTGCTGGTGTCCCTGGCCGGCGCCGCGGTGTCCGCGGTGCTGATGGCGCTCAAGCCCGAGCCCGAGATCCCGGCCGGCACCGTCTTCGTGCTCATGGCGTTCTTCCTGGGGCTCGGCTCCGGCGGCGTGTTCGCCTGGGTGGCGCGCCGCGTGCCCCCCGAGCGCGTCGGCAGCGTGACCGGCGTGGTGGGCGCCGCGGGCGGGCTCGGCGGGTACTTCCCGCCGCTCGTGATGGGCGCGACCTACAACGAGGTCACGCACTCGTACACGATCGGGCTCGTCCTGCTCGTCGTGACGGCCGTCGTCGCCTTCCTGTTCACGTACTGGCGCCTGCCCCGCGAGGAGCGCGCGCCCACGGCCCCGGGCGCCTGACGTGCGCACGCTGGCGGTCACCCAGAACATCACCGTCGACGGCATCATCGAGATGCGCGGCGACTGGTTCGACCCGCAGGCCCAGGACGACGAGCTGCTCGCGGAGGTGCGCCGCCAGGACGAGTCCACCGACGCGCTGCTGCTCGGCCGCCAGACCTTCGAGGACTTCCGCTCCTACTGGCCGCACGCGACCGACGACCGCACGGGCATCGCCGCGCAGCTCGACACGGTGCAGAAGCACGTGGTGTCGAGCACGCTCACCGAGGCCGGTTGGCAGAACACGACGATCCTGAGCGGCGACGGCGCGGACCTGGCCCGCGAGCTCAAGGAGACGCCGGGCGGTGACATCGTCGTGACCGGGAGCATCACGCTGACGCACGCGCTCGTCGCCGCCGGGCTCGTGGACGAGTACCGGCTGTTCGTCTACCCGGTGGTGCAGGGCGCCGGGCGACCCCTGTTCCCGGAGAGCACGCCGACGACGCGCCTGGAGCTGCGGGACCTGCGCCGGTTCCGGTCCGGCGTCGCGCTCGCGGTCTACGCCCCGGCCGCCTGACCGGCGTTCTCCGCGCCCGCCTCGGGGCCGACGGTGCGGCCAGACGCAACGCGCGGGCGCCCCTCCGCGAAACATGGCTGGCATACAGTAGCCCGCGCACCGGAGGCGGAGATGAGGGGGACGCAGTGGAGACGACCTCGCTGGGGCTGGCGGACCGGTCCCTGGCCACCAAGATCTACCTCGAGCTGCGCGAGCGGATCATCCAGGGCGCGATCAAGCCGGGGGAGCGGATCCGCGAGCGGGAGCTCGCCGAGGAGCTGGACGTCTCCCGGATCCCGCTGCGCGAGGCCCTGCCGCGGCTCGAGGCGGAAGGGTTCATCCGCACGCTCCCGCGCCGCGGTGCTGTGGTGACGGAGCTGAGCCTGCGCGACGTCGAGGAGCTCTTCGAGGTCCGGACCAGCCTGGAGGTCCTGGCCACCCGGCTCGCGACCGAGGCGTGCGCCTCGGGAGCCGACGGCAGCGAGCTCACCGAGGCCCTCCATGCTGCGGAAGCGGCGCTGGCCAGCGGCGACGACGCGGAGATCGCGAGCGTGAACTCGACGCTGCACGAGAAGATCCTGCGACTGTCCGGCAACTCGCTCCTGCAGCTGTTGATGGTCCCCGTCAACGGCCGGGTCCGGCGCCTGTTCTTCCTCGAGGCGGAGCGCGACCAGCAGGTGCTCTGCGCCGAGCACCGGGACCTGTGCCGGGCGATCCTCGACGGGCACGTCGAGCTCGCCGGCTCGCTCGCCTTCGCCCACGTCGAGCACTCCAAGGTGGAGTCGTTGGCCCTCATGAGGACCCGCCTCGCCACGGCTCCCGCCGTTACAGGAAGTTAACGGGCGACCCGCTCCCCACGTAACCTCGCGACGGCATTCTGTATACCAGAGCGCCTCGCTACGACGTTGGGAACGGATCTTGTCGCACACGTTCACGCTGCACCGCGGCCGGCTCGCGGACGGCCGGCTGGTCGACCTGCGGGTCGTCGACGGCGCGCTCACGGAGGTCACTGCCGTCGGTCCCGGAGCGGACCCATCCGCCCGGGGGGCTGGCGCGGCCCTCGGTGCGGTGGACTTCGACGCCTGGGTCGCCGACGGCGGCGCGTACCGGGGGCCGGTCGACCTCGCGGGTCGCCTGGTCCTGCCACCGCTGGTCAACGGCCACGTCCACCTGGACAAGACGTTCGTGGGCGCGCCGTGGCAGCCGCACCGGTCCGGTGCGACGGTGGCGGAGCGCGTGGCGCACGAGCGCGACCTGCGGGCCGAGGTCGACGTGCCCGTCGCCCACCGGGCCGCAGCGCTCGCCGAGCTGCTGGTCGCCTCGGGCACCGGCCTGGCGCGCACGCACGTGGACGTCGACCCGGATGCCCGTCTGGCCCACCTCGAGCAGGTGCTCACGCTGCGCGAGCAGCTGGTCGACGTCCTCGACCTGCAGGTGGTGGCCTTCCCCCAGAGCGGCATCGTCACGGCACCGGGAGTCGCGGACCTGCTCGACCAGGGTCTGCGGCTCGGCGCCGACGTGGTCGGCGGGCTCGATCCCGCGGGGTTCGACGGCGACGCGCAGCAGCATCTCGACGTCGTCTTCGCCCTCGCGGAGCGGCACGGTGCGCGGGTCGACATCCACCTGCACGAGCTCGGGGCCGCGGGTGGGGAGCAGCTCCGCCTGATCGCCGAGCGCACGGCCGCGCTCGGGCTGCACGGGCGGGTCGCGGTCAGCCACGCGTACGGGTTGGGCACGCTCGGGGCTGAGGAGACCCGGCGGTGCGCCGACGTCCTGGCGTCCGCGGGCGTCGCTGTGATGACCAACGGCCCGGCGGGCCCGATGCCGCCCGTGCTGCTCCTGCGGGAGCGCGGGGTCACGGTCTTCTCCGGCACGGACAACGTCCGGGACGCGTGGTGGCCGTACGGCGACGGCGACATGCTGACGATCGCGCGGACCGTCGCCTACCAGCAGGGCTTCCGGTCGGACGACGAGCTCGGGGTGGCGCTCGACCTCGTGACCGGGTCCGCCGCACGCGCGCTCGGCGCAGCGGGGTATGGGCTCCTCCCCGGTGCGCCCGCGGACCTCGTCGTCGTCGAGGCCACCTGCGCAGCCGAGGCGGTCGCAGCCCCCGCCCGCCGCACGGTGGTCCGTTCCGGCGTGCCGCGCTCGTCGGTCGCCACCACCCCAGTCTCCGTCCCGGACGGGACGGACGCGCCGGAGCCGTCCCCCGCGGCACCGACGCACCACCCGGACGACAGCGCTGTCGGCCAGGGCCTTCGACCAGACCCCCGCCTGACCCCCTCGAGGAGCTGACCATGGCACCAGCGCGACTCCGTCACACCCGAACCGCAGCCACCGTGCTCGCGGCCGGCCTCCTGCTCTCCGCCTGTGCGGGTGCGGCCCAGCAGACGTCCGGCGGCGGGTCCGGCACGACCGCGGCCACCCGCGACGAGACCGTGATCATCGGCACGGGCGCCACGCCGCAGAGCCTCGAACCGGCGATCGCGGACGAGGTGCAGACCGACTTCACGGTCTCGTCGATGTACGACAAGCTCGTGACGTTCGACGGCGAGGGGAACCTCGTCCCGCAGCTCGCGACCGAGTGGTCCTTCGGCGAGGGCGCGGCGAGCGTGGACCTCACCCTGCGCGACGACGTGACGTTCCACAGCGGCAACCCGTTCACGGCTGCGGACGTCGTCTACACGCTCGACCGCGTCAAGCGGCTCGGCCTGGGCGTCGCCTCCTTCCTCTCGGACTACGAGTCCGCCGAGGCGGTCGACGACACGCACGTCACGATCACGCTCAGCGGTCCGAACGCCGCCTTCGTCGGCGCCCTGAGCAAGCTGTACGTCCTCGACTCGGCGCTCGTCGCCGAGAACGCGGGCTCCGACGACGCGCAGCAGTGGCTCGCGACGAACGACGCCGGCTCGGGCGCGTACGAGCTGTCGACCTACACCGCCAACCAGACCACCGAGGTGGCGCGGTACGCGGACTACTGGGACTACGACGAGGCCCGGCCGGCCCAGGTGGTCTACCGGTACATCACCGAGAGCGGCACCTTGCGCGACGAGCTGACCTCGGGCGGCATCGACGTCGCGACCGGCCTGGCGGCCACCGACGTGACCGCGCTCGAGAGCGCGGACGGGCTCCGGGTGGAGAGCCTGCCGAGCATGCTCCAGCTGTTCGTCATGTTCAACACGCAGGGCAGCGGCATCACGGCCGACCCCAAGGTGCGCGAGGCGATCCAGCTGGCCTACGACTACGACGGGCACATCGCCTCGATCCTGCAGGGCAAGGGCCAGGTCGCCTCGGGGCTCGCCGCCCCCACGGTCGGCTGCCGCTACGACGCCGGACCCACCGAGCAGGACGTCGCCCGGGCCAAGCAGCTCCTCGACGAGGCCGGTGCCGCGGGCAAGAGCGTCACGATGGTCTACCAGCAGCAGATCCCCGAGCACGCGAAGGCCGCCACGCTCCTGCAGTCCAACCTGGCCGACATCGGCCTGACGCTGGACCTGCAGCCCGTCACGTACCCCGAGTACACCGCGATGCTCGAGTCGGCCGAGACGACGCCCGACATGGGCCTCCTCTGGGACTTCCCCTACTACCCGGAGATCGGGCCGATGCTCTACCGGGTCTACGACTCGCAGTTCATCGACCAGACGAACTACGCGCGGTACGCCAACCCTGAGGTCGACGAGCTCCTCGAGAGCGGTCTCGCGAACCCTGACCCCGAGGCCGCGTGCCAGCAGTTCGTGGACGCCCAGGAGCTCATCGTCGACGACCACGTCGCGATGACCATCTCGAACCCCGAGAACTCCCTGGTGCTGCGGGACGGCCTCGCCATGACCTACGACCCGACGAGCCAGCTGTTCGACGTCTCGACGCTCGTCACCCAGTGACCCACGGCCCGGCGGGCGGTCGCATCGACCGCCCGCCGGTCGGTCGTCGGGCTCGCCGGACGACGGACGGAAGGAGGTGCATGTGTCCCGGTTCCTGCTCAAGCGCATCGGTCTGGCGTTGCTGAGCGTGTGGGGCGTCGCCACGCTCGTGTTCTTCATGACCAAGCTCATCCCGGGTGACGCGGCACGGGTGGCGGCGGGTCGCACCGCGACGGCCGAGCAGATCGCGCAGGCGCGTGAGCGGCTCGGGCTCGACGAGCCCCTCCTCTCCCAGTACCTCACCTACCTCGGCGCGCTGCTGCGCGGCGACCTCGGCTGGTCGGCCTCCACCAAGCAGCCGGTCGCGACCGACCTGCAGGTGGTGCTCCCGGTCACGCTGCAGCTCGTCGTCGCGACCATGGTCGTCACCGTGCTCGTGGCGGTCCCGCTCGGTGTCCTCGCGGCCGTCCGGCACGGCAAGGCGGCGGACGGGGCCACCCGCATCGTCGCGATCCTCGGCGGCGGGGTCCCGGTGTTCTGGCTCGCGCTCATGCTGCAGTGGGGCCTCGCGGCACGCCTCGGATGGGTGCCGATCTCCGGGACCAACGGCTTCGGCATGGCGCCCCCGGTCGTCACCGGCGCCACGCTCGTCGACTCGGTGCTCGCCGGCCGGCCGGACATGCTGGCCGACTCGGCCTGGCACCTCCTGCTCCCCGCGCTCGCGCTGTCGGCGCCGTTCATGGCGGTCGTCGTGCGCAATGTGCGCTCGACGATGCTCGGCGTGCTGGGCACGGACTACGTCGCCTTCGCGGTGGCCAAGGGCGTACCGCAGCGGCGGCTCCTGCTGCGGCACGCGCTCCCGGCTGCCGCCGGCTCGACCCTGACGATCCTCGGCATGCAGTTCGGCTGGATGCTCGGTGCCGCGCTGCTCGTCGAGTCCGTGTTCGCGATGCCTGGCCTCGGGACGTACCTGCACCAGGCGGTCGTCAACCAGGACACCTTCGCGGTGCTCGGCGGCGTCCTCGTCACCGGCACGGTCTTCGTCGTCGCCGGCCTGGTGGTCGACCTCCTGCAGATCGGCATCGACCCACGCGTCCGCGCCTCCCACCTCCAGGCCGCCTGAAGGGACCCCGCATGACCACGTCACCCGACATCGCGCCCGCCGTGCCGGCCGCCTCCGACCAGCAGGGCGTCGCGCGTCGTGCGGCACCGGAGCCGGGCTCCTCCGCGGGCGCACCCGCCCGCGCGGCGGCGGCGGTCGCACCCGCCGCGATCGGCCGCGGCGTCGTGCGCGGCGTGCGCGCGGTCGTCGGCCCGCGGCCCGCGCTGCTGGACGGTCTCGCGCTCGTCCTCGTCGCGCTGCTCCTCGTCGCGGTGGTGGCGGGCCCGTGGCTCGCACCCGCGGACCCGTACCGGGCCGATCCGACGAGTGCGCTGCTCCCGCCGGGAGCGGGGCACCTGCTCGGCACCGACGACGCGGGCCGGGACATCCTGTCCCGCCTCCTGGTCGGGGCGCGGACCACGCTGCTCGCGGCTGTCGGGGTGGTCGCGCTCAGCACGGTGGTCGGCGTGCTCGTGGCGGCCGTCGCCGCGGCGGGGCCGCGCTGGCTGGACGAGACGCTCATGCGCGGGGTCGACATCTTCCTCGCGTTCCCGTCGATCGTCCTCGCCCTCGGCATCGCGGCGGCGCTCGGACCCTCGCTCTCCTCCGTCGTGATCGCGATGGTCGTCGCGATGTGGCCCGCGACGACCCGGCTGGTGCGGAACGTGATGCGGGAGACGATGTCCGGCCAGTACGTGGAGGCCGCGCGGCTCACCGGCATGTCGACGCCCCGCGTGATGCGTCGGCACGTCCTGCCCAACTCCCTCGACTCGGTGTACGTCCAGCTCGGTCTCGACGTGTCCGGCGCGATCGTGCTCATCGCCGGGCTCGCGTTCCTCGGCGTGGGCGCACCACCGCCCAGCGCCGACTGGGGGTCGATGGTCGCGCAGGGCCGCGAGTACGTGACCACGGCGTGGTGGGTCTCGCTGTTCCCCGGCCTGGCGATCACCCTCGCGGCCGTCGCCTTCGGCCTGCTCGGCGACGCGCTGCGGGCGCGGCTCGACCCGACGGTGGTCCGGGCATGAGCGCGCTGCTGGAGGTCCGCGACCTCGTCGTCCGGGTGCGTCGCTCCGGTGGCCCGGAGCTGGTGCACGGCGTGTCCTTCGACATCGCTGCGGGCGAGCGGCTCGCCCTCGTCGGCGAGTCCGGTTCGGGCAAGTCCACGGTCGCGAAGGCCCTGGTGCAGCTCGACCCGACGCTCGAGGTGACCGGCTCGGTGCGGTTCGACGACGACGAGCTCGTCGGCGCCTCCGCGCGAGCGCTGCGGCGCGTGCGCGGGGCGCAGGTCGCGATGATCTTCCAGGACCCGATGACCGCGCTGAACCCCGTGCAACGGATCGCCGACCAGGTGGCCGAGCCGCTCGTGATCCGCGGCGTGCCGCGTCGTGAGGCGCGGGCGCGAGCGGTCGAGATGCTCGACCGGCTCGGGGTGCCGCGCGCGGCCGAGCGGGCGCGTGCGTACCCGTCGGAGTTCTCGGGCGGCATGCGGCAGCGCGTCGTCATGGCCGCGGCCCTCATCGGCGGGCCGCGCCTCCTCGTCGCCGACGAGCCGACCACGGCGCTCGACGTACGGGTCCAGGAGCAGGTGCTCGACCTGATCGAGGAGCAGTCGCGCGAGCTGGACCTCGCGGTCCTGTTCATCACGCACGACCTCGGCTCGGTCGCCGGGCTCGCGGACCGGGTCGCCGTGATGCAGGGCGGCCACGTGGTCGAGGAGCGCGCCGTGGACGACCTGTACGCCGATCCGCGGCACCCCTACACGCGCGGTCTGCTCGCCTCGGTCCCGCGCATCGACGCCGACCCCGAGCGGCGGCTCCTGACCGTCGCCGACCACCTCGCGCTGGAGGCCTCCCGTGGCTGACCCGATCTCCCGCCCGCTGCTGCAGGTGCACGAGCTCGTCAAGACGTTCGGCTCCGGGCGGCACGCGCACACCGCCGTGGACCGCGTGTCGTTCGACCTCGCCGAGGGCGAGGTGCTGGGCCTCGTGGGCGAGTCCGGGTCGGGCAAGTCGACGACGGTGCGCTGCCTGATGGGGCTCGAGGCACCCGACGGTGGCGACCTCGACTACGACCGCATCGACCTGCGCGCCCCGACGCGTGCGGGCCGGCGGAGGTTCCTGCGCGAGGTGCAGATGGTCTTCCAGGACCCGTACTCGAGCCTCGACCCGCGCATGACCGTGCGGCAGCTCGTCGCCGAGCCGCTCGCGGTCACGCGGGCCTGCGCGCCCCGGGAGCGTCTCGACCGGGTGGTGGAGACGCTCGAGCTCGTCGGGCTGGACGCGACTCACCTCGACCGGTACCCGAAGGCGTTCTCGGGCGGCCAGCGGCAGCGCATCGCGATCGCGCGCGCTCGTCGTGCGGCCGCGCGTGCTGGTGTGCGACGAGCCCGTCTCGGCGCTGGACGTCTCCGTGCAGGCGCAGGTGCTCAACCTGGTCAAGGACATGCGGCGGGCGCTCGGGCTGTCCGTGCTCTTCATCGCGCACGACCTGTCGGTGGTGCGCTACCTGTGCGACCGCGTCGTCGTGCTCAAGGACGGGCGCGTGGTCGAGGCCGGCACGCGTGACGAGGTCTACGGGGACCCGCAGCACGACTACACGCGTGCGCTCCTGGCCGCGGTCCCGCGACTGGACCCTGCCGCCGAGCGCGCCCGCCGCGCGGCGCGCCGGCTCACCCCCACCCCGGCCTGACCCACCGGCCGCCCGCCCCCCGCGACCAAACGCTCCCCGCGACAACGCCATCTCTCCGGCTCTGGAGCTCCCGAGCCGGAGAGATGGCGTTGTCGGGCGGCTTCAGTGAGCGGCGATGGTGTCCAGGTAGTCCGTGGCCTGCGCCAGCGGGACGACGTCGCCGATCTTGGTCGAGATGTCGAACAGCGTCCACTGGTGGGCGCCAGGCAGGTGGTCCGCCACCGCCTCGGGGACGACGATCGTGCGGAAGCCGTTCGCGAGCGAGTCGGCGGCGGTCGCGCGCACGCAGCCGGAGGTGACGACGCCGGTGAGGATCACCGTGTCCACGCCCGCGTTGTGCAGCACCGTCGACAGGTACGTGTGCTGGAAGGCGCTCGACTGCGTCTTGGTGATGACGTGCTCGCCCTCGAGGACCTCGAGCGACGGGTGCAGCTCGGTCGCGAGGGTGCCGACCGCGAGGTTGTCGGAGCCCGGGAACTTGCGGGCCATGCCGGTGGCCGAGACCAGGCCCCCGGCGGAGGACTGGTACGCCTGCGTCGTGAAGACCACCGGGACGCCGGCCTCGCGGGCGTGCACCAGGAGCTCGTTGGTCGCGGCGAGCGCACGCTCCGACTCGGGGCAGTAGGCGGCGTAGCCGGGCTCGGTCCAGAACCGGGCGAGGTCGATGACGACGATCGCGGGGCGGGTGCCGAAGCCGACCTCTGCCCACGTGCGGTCGGTCGCGTCGCGCCACTGGCCCAGGAGGTCGATGACCTCCGCCATCTTGGCCTCGATCTGCTCGGCGAGCTGCGCGGCGGCCTCGGTCCCGACCTGTGTGGCTGCGGACGGGGTCGGCTTCTCGGTGACGACGGTCATGCGGTTGCGTCCCTCCTCGGGGAGCCCTGGTGGCTCGTTGGTATACCAACTGTGCCACGGAGACTCCCGTCGGAACGGCCCTCGGGGTGACTCTTAACGTGAAAGTAACAGCGTCGGTCCTGTTCGGAAACTCGGGCTTTGGCATTCTGCATACCAACACAGTGAACCGGAGGATCTGATGGCCTACCCGATCGTGGACGTGACGCTCCCCGCCGCGGACGAGTTCCCCGCCCTGTCGCTCGCCGAGCGCGACCGCCGCTACGCGGCGCTGCGCACGCGGATGTCGCGTGACGGCCTCGACGCGCTCGTCGTCTTCGGCAGCAGCCGCGACACGTACGACCGGTACCTCTCCAACGAGCCGCTCGGCACGGTGGCCGTGCTGACCGCCACGACGGTCACCGTCCTCGGACGGTATCCGCTCGCGCGGCTCGACCCGTCGGGTGCCCCGTACGAGCGGTGGGTCGACGACGTGCGGCCCGGCCCCGTCCCGCAGGTCCTGCGCGACCTGCTCGACGAGCACGGCCTCGCGACCGGGTCGACGGTGGGCGTGGTCGGGCTCACCGGGATCGGCTTCGCGGCCGACCACGGCTGGATCCCGTACACGACGTGGCACGAGGTGCTGTCCCTGCTGCCCGCCGTGACGTTCCTGGACGCCGGCGGCTGGTTCGAGCGCATGACGCTCGTCAAGAGTCCCGAGGAGCGGGTCATGGTCCGCAAGGCGGCCGCGATCGGCGAGGCCGCGTGCGAGGCGTTCGTCGCGGCCGCGAGGGTCGGCGCGCGCGAGACCGAGGTCGCCGCGGCCACGCTCGCCGCGACCGTCGCGGGGGGCGGCTGGTGGTACGAGCCGATCATCTGCTTCCGCGCCGGCCGGGACCGCTTCTCCTGGGGTCGGCCCGAGTGGATCGGGATGGGCGGCGGCGGCCGGGTGCTGCAGGCGGGCGACTCGGTCGCTGCCGAGCTGTTCAACTTCTACGGCGGCTTCGAGACGCAGCAGCAGATCGAGGCCCACATCGGCGAGCCGGACGCGCTGACGCGCCGGCTCGAGGAGGTCTGCATCCAGGCGTACCAGGACGGCCTCGACGTGCTCGCCCGGCCGGGTGCGACGTTCGACGAGCTCGCCGACGCCATGATGCAGCCGATGCTGACGAACGGCTTCTGGAACACGGGGCCGCAGATCCACGGGGTCGGCCCGTGCTGGCCCAACAGCGCGACGCACCTGAACACGGCCTCCGACCCGATGTTCGACGGGCTGGTGCTCCCGCCGGTCAAGCCCCAGGACGGGGACATCGAGCTGGCGCCGGGGATGGCTTTCGCCTTCGAGCCCAATGCGATCCACCAGTACCGCCGGATCTGCGTCGGCGGCACCGTCCTGCTGACCGAGGACGGCATCGAGGAGCTGAACCAGCTCGCCAAGACGGTCCAGGTGGTCCAGCCGTGACCCGCTACGGGACGGACGTCAAGCTGTTCGACGGCTCGTCGCCCGCGTGGGGCGGACCGATGCAGCTGCTCGACGCGGTCAAGGACTTCGGCCTCGACGGGATCAACCTGCGCACGCTCGACGAGCTCAGTCCGACGCTCGACGCGGGCTTCCTCGCCGAGTGGGCGGCGCACGCGCGCGAGCTCGGCCTCTACGTCGAGATGGGTCTGGGCAAGGTCAACCCCTACATGACGGCCGAGCTGCCGCGCGTGCGTGACATCGGCGAGGGCAGCTACCTCGTCGGGATGCAGCGGATGATCGCGGTCTGCGCCGAGCACGGCTGGACCAACACGTGGACCGCGCTGGGCGGGTACAAGGGGCAGTACTCCGGCCTCCACATCACGGACCGGTTCCGCGGTGAAGCGCCCTGGCCGGACCAGCTGGCGGCGACCGCGAAGTTCCTGCACCGCCTCGCACCCGCGCTGAGGGAGCACGGTGTGAGCCTCAACCTCGAGACGCACGAGGAGGTGACGACGTTCGAGCTCGTGCGGCTCGTCGAGGAGGTCGGCCCCGACGTGCTCGGGATCTGCCTCGACCCGGGCAACATGCCGGTGCGGGGCGAGCACCCCGACGACGGGATCGCGCGCGTCGCGCCGTACGTGCGCAGCACCCAGCTGCGCGACGCCGCCCTGCTCCGCACGGGCGACAGCATCGCGCGGTTCCTCGCACCCTGCGGCGAGGGTGTCGTCGACTGGGGCGCGGCGCTGCGGCTCGTCCTGTCCGCGAACCCGGACCTGAACCTCACGGTCGAGCCCATCGGTCCCGTGCGCGCCGAGATGCCGGTGCTCGACCTCGACCCCGAGTGGCTCGCCTCGCACGTCGACCTGAGCGCGGCCGAGCTCGACCGCCTCCGGGCGGCGGCGGACGCCTACGGCGCACGCGCTGCGGCGGGTGAGGTCGAGGACCTCGCGCAGCTCCGAGCACCGCGCCCCGCGACCGCGGCGCACCACGACTTCCTCGCGCGCAGCGTCGCGCACCTGCGCGCCACGGTCGCCGACCTCGTCCCCGTCGCGTCGTCCGTGTGACCGCCGGCCCGACGCCAACCGCCAGCTTCGACCCGAGGAGCCCCCGATGACCACCACCAGCCTGACGAGCGTCGCCGACGAGCTCCGCGCCCACCTGGAGTGCGGCGTGCTCGGGCCGCAGGACGTCGAGTACGACCAGGCCCGTCGCGTCTGGAACGCCGACATCGACCGCCTGCCCGCCGCGATCGTGCAGTGCGCGAGCGCGCAGGACGTCTCGGAGGCGCTGACCTGGTGCGTCGCGCGTGGCCTCCCGGTGACGGTGCGCTCGGGTGGTCACAACCTCGCGGGGACGTCCGTCGCCGACGGCGCGGTCCTGCTGGACACCGCGCTCATCAACCACGTGCGGATCGACACCGAGACGCGCACGGTCACCGTGGGTGCGGGATGCCGTTGGGGCGACGTCGACCGGCCCGCCTCCGAGCTCGACGTCGCCGTCCCCGCAGGCGTCGTCTCCCACACGGGGGTCGCGGGGCTGACGCTGGGTGGCGGGTTCGGGTACCTCGCGCGGCAGTTCGGCGCGACGGTCGACTGGGTGCAGGAGATCGAGGTGGTGGTGGCGGACGGCCGCATCCTGCGCGCGAGCGCCGACGAGCACCCGGACCTGTTCTGGGCGCTCAAGGGCGCCGGCCACAACTTCGGTGTGGCCACCGAGTTCGTCTTCCGCTACGTCGACCTGCCCGGTCTCGCGACGGTCCGGCAGTGCCTGTACGCGGCCGACGACCGCCGCGCCCTCATCGAGCGGTTCGCGACGTGGGGACCCGACGCGCCGACGAACGTCGGCACCTACGTGCGTCTGCTGCGCGCACCCGAGTACTGGTCGCAGATCCCCGCGGCGCACCGGGGTCAGCCGGTCCTGTCGGTCGCCACGGTCACCTACGGCGATCCGGCCGACGAGCCGGCGCTGACGGCCGGCATGTTCGAAGGGGTCGAGCCCATCTACACCTCCGTGCGCTCGATCCCGCACGTCACCCTGCAGCACGCCACGGACGACGAGTTCCGCTACGGCGTGGGCCACTACTGGAAGCACCTCTTCCTGCGCGAGATCACGCCGGAGGCGATCGACGCGATGATCGCGCGCTCGGACGCCTACCCGGGCCGTGCGCTGAACTCGAGCGCGTTCATCGCGCACCAGCTCATGTGCCCGTTCGAGATGATCGCCGGCAGCCGCACGCCGCGCGACGGCTCGAACGACTCCACGGCCGGGGTGGGCAGCCTCTACAGCGCGAACATCGGCGCCGACTGGGAGTACCCGGGGGAGAAGGCGCCGCTGGTCGCGTGGGCCAAGGAGTTCGACGAGGAGCTGCGCCCGTACCAGGGCGGGACGTACGTGAACTTCGCGTCGGAGGGCGGCGACGGCGCGGTCGCGCGCGCGGTCTACGGCCCCAAGTACGACCGGCTCGTCGCGGTGAAGGGCGAGTACGACCCGACCAACGTGTTCGCACGCGGCCTCGTCGACCTCACCACGAACGAGGTCGCCGCGACGGTTCCCGCGGGCTCGTCGGGCGCGGGTGACCGCTGATGCTCGTCGGGACCGACTCCTCGAAGTTCCCCGGCGCGGCCGAGCGTGGCGCGGCGTGGACCTTCCGCCGCGCGTCCGAGCTCGGCCTCGACGGCGTCTTCCTGCGCAGCCCGTGGGAGCTCTCGGCGACGCTCGACGCGGGCGAGATGCGCGATGCGGTGCAGGTGGCGCGCGACGCGGGGCTCTACGTGCAGGTCGGCATCGGGAAGGTGAACCCGTTCACGGCGCCCGAGCTCCCGCAGATCCGGGCGCACGGCGACGGCGACTACCTGCGCGGCCTCGTCCGTCTCGTCGAGCAGGTCACCGCGCTCGGGGTGCACGACCTGTGGGCCGCCACGTGCAACTACCAGTTCCGGTACCGGTCGATCCTCGCGTGCGACCGCTTCCGCGAGGACGTCACGTGGTCCGACCAGCTCGCGGCCACCGCGCACGTGCTCGACCGTCTGGGCCCCGTGCTGCGGGACCACGGCGCGCACCTGAACCTCGAGACCCACGAGGAGATCACGTCGCGCGAGGTGGTCGCGCTGGTCGAGGGAGCGGGGCCGGACGCGTTCGGCATCACGTTCGACACCGCCAACGTGCTGGTCCGCGGCGAGGACCCCGTGGCGGCCGCGCGTCGGGTGGCGCCGTACGTCCGCGCGACGCATGCGCGAGACGTGGCGCTGCACACCACCGCGGACGGCATCGGTCGCTTCCTCGCACCCGTGGGAGAGGGCGTCCTGGACTGGCCGACGATCCTGCGCACGCTGCTGAGCGCGAACCCGGACCTGCCCGTCTCGATCGAGGGTGTGATCGGTATGCGCGCCGAGATGCCGCTCTGGGTGCACGACGAACGCTGGTACGACGGCGGCGTCGACGAGGCCGAGCTCGCGCAGGTGCGCCGGCTCACCGCCGACTACGAGCTGCGGGCGGCCGCGGGCGAGGTGCCGGGGCTCGTCGGGTTGCGCGCGCACCTGGACGACGAGGCCGCCCTCGACTTCGTGCTCCGCAGCGCGGCCGCGCTGCGCGCGTACGCACCGGTCGCCGCATGATCCTGCGGAGCGCCCGGCGGCTGCGCGAGCCCGGGCTCGTGGACGTCCGGGTCGACGACGGTCGGATCGTCGCGGTCGCGCCCGCTGGGTCGGTCCCGACCGACGACCCGCAGGGTGAGCTGGACCTCGCGGGCCGGGTGCTCCTGCCCGGCTTCGTCGAGTCCCACCTCCATCTCGACAAGGCCTGGCTCGGCGGACCACCCGGCGGCGCAGGGCTCGCGGAGGCGATCGCCTGGACCGCGCGCCGGAAGGCGCAGTTCACCGTCGCGGACGTGGCCGAGCGCGCGGGGCGGGTGGCCGAGCTCGCCGTCGCGCACGGGACGACGAGCGTGCGTGCGCACACCGAGGTCGACCCGGGTGTCGGCCTCACCGGAGTCCTGGGCGTGCTCGAGGTGGCGGAGCGGCTCGCGGGCCGGCTCCGGGTGCAGATCGCCGTGTTTCCCCAGGAGGGCCTCGCGTGCCGTCCGGGCACGTCGGCCCTCGTGCGCGAGGCGCTCCGCCTTCCCGGGACCGTCGTCGGCGGTTGCCCCTACGTGGAGGCGACGCCCGACGACGCGCGGGCCCACGTCGAGACCGTCCTGGACCTCGCCGTCGAGCACGGCGTGCCGGCCGACCTCCACCTGGACCTCGCGGACGGCGTGGACGACCCCCGGTTCCTGCTCGCCGAGCACGTCGCTCGCGCCACCGCGGAGCGCGGTCTGCAGGGCCGGGTCGCGATCGGCCACGTCACGACGCTGGCGGCGCTGGGTCGCGACCAGCGGGCGCGGGTTCTGGACCGGCTCGCCGCCGCGCAGGTGGCGGTGACCCTGCTGCCCGCCACCGACCTGCACCTGTCCGGTCGCCACGACGAGCGGGACGTCCGGCGCGGCGTCGCTCCGGTGCGCGACCTGTGGGCCGCGGGCGTCCGCACCGCGCTGTCGTCGAACAACGTGCGCAACGCGTTCACGCCGACGGGCCGCGCCGACCTGCTCGACATCGCGCTCCTGGCCGCCCGCGTCGGCCACGTGTCGGAGCAGCACGAGCTCGACCTGCTGGTGGACGCCGTGTCCACGGTGCCCGCTGCGCTCCTCGACGTCGGGGAGCCGGTCGGCCTGGTGCCCGGCGCCCGTGCCGACCTCGTCGTCCTCGACACGACGGACGCGGACGCGATCCTGCTCGACCAGCCCGCTCGGCACCTCGTGCTCAAGGCCGGCACCGTCGTGGGAGGCGCCGTCGTGGCCGGCACGGCCGCGGCCGTCCCCGCGGGCACGACCCGCAAGGCCGGCGTGCCGGCGGTGACCTCGTGACGGCGGCAGCCGGCACCGCCCCGGCGCTCGAGACGGCGACGCCTGCGACCGGACGCGTCCAGGTGGCCCTCATGCTCGCCCTCACCTTCACCACCGGCATCGCCGACGCGGTGGGCTACCTGGGCCTCGACCGCGTGTTCACCGCGAACATGACGGGCAACGTCGTCATCCTCGGCATGGCGTTGGCGGGTGCCGACGGTCTCCCGGTGCTGGGCCCCTCCGTGGCGCTCGGCGGCTTCCTCGCCGGAGCGCTCGCGGCAGGTCGGCTGCTCCGCCGGGCGCCGGCAGGCTGGTCCGTCCGGACGACGACGGCGTTCACCGCGGCGGCCACCGGGTGTCTCGTGGTCGCCGCCGCGACCCTGGTCCGTCCGCCCGTGGCACCGAGTGCGTACGCCGCGGTCGTGACCGGCGCGCTCGCGGCCGCCCTCGGGATCCAGGCAGCCGCCGCGAGACGTCTCGCGGTCCGTGACGTCACGACGGTCGTGGTGACCTCGACGTTGACGGGTCTCGCCGCCGACTCCCGCCTCGCGGGCGGCCCCGGCGTGGGCGGCGGCCGCCGCGTGCTCGTCGTCGTGCTGCTGACCGCGGGCGCGGCGGTCGGCGCGCTGCTGCTGACCGCCGGGGGCGACCGCGGCGTGGGGCTGGGTGCGCTCGTCGCCGGGCTCGGCTCGGCGGTCTGCGTCCTCGTCGGGCACCGCCGAGGGCGGTCGTCGTGAGCGTGCTCGCGCGCGGAGGCCCTGCCGCGACGGTGGCGGCGGACCCGTTCGTCGTCCTGCAGCCGGGCCTGGGTCCGATCCGCGCCACCACGTACCTGCCCGCGACCCCGGAGACCGTCCGCTGGGGCCGGTTGCCGTGCGGGTCCGACGAGGCCGTCCTCGAGGTCGCGCCCGGCACCGAGGTCACGATCGACACCGTGAGCCACGAGGGTCTGCTACCGGACCAGGGCGACCCGGTCGCGTTCTTCGGGTCGCACGGCGTCCCGCCGGAGGCCGTGCTTCGGGACGCGGTCGAGATCGCGGCGCGGGTGTCCCGCGGGCCGTCCGACGGCCCGCACGTCGTGACGGGGCCGGTGCGGGTGACGGGAGCGCAGCCGGGAGACCTGCTCGCGGTCACCGTGGTCGAGGCGCTGCCGCGGGTGCCGTACGGGGTGGTCTCGAACCGGCACGGACGGGGTGCGCTGCCCGGCGAGCTCCCGCGCACCCCCGGGACCGTGAGCGTCTTCACGCCGGTGCGATCCCGTCCCGACGGCGCGGTCGGATGCCTCCCGCTGGTCGACGGCGGTCCGCGGGTCGTCGAGTTCCCGCTCGCCCCCTTCCCGGGGATCGTGGGGGTCGCGACGGACGGCGACCGTCGCGTGCACTCGGTCCCGCCCGGTGCCCACGGCGGCAACATCGACGTCAACCTGCTGACCGCCGGGTCCACGGTCCTGCTCCCGGTGCAGGTCGCCGGGGCGCTCGCGTACGTCGGGGACCCGCACTTCGCCCAGGGCAACGGGGAGGTCGCCCTCACGGCGCTGGAGGCCTCGCTGCGGCTCACCCTCCGGTTCGACGTGGTGCCGG